>JBFMEB010000007.1:23932-71444 GCA_040753675.1 Candidatus Omnitrophota bacterium
CAATGCCATCTGAAAATTTTTTACCTCCTCTTTTGTAGCGGGCGAAAACTTAGTTACGCCGACCGGGTTAAGAACAATTAAATTAATTTTATAGTCCAGTTGGCCTAATATTTTTTTTAATAATAAGGCATCCTCTAAACCGGTATTGAAATCTTTTATCAAGGCATATTCAAACGTGATTTGGCGATTAGTTTGTTTTTGATACTGCCTTAAAACAGTGATTAATTCTGCCAAGGGGTATTTTTTATTTATTGGCATGAGTAAGGCTCTACGCTTATCATCAGCGGCGTGCAGGGAAACAGAAAGCTCGACTTGAAAATTACTATTACTAAGGCGTCTTATCGCCGGAATTATACCACAGGTAGAAATAGTTATGCGCCTCCTGCCGATATTAAATGCCTCTTTTGAATTAATTATCTCTATTGCCTTTTCTACGTTGTCGAAATTATCCAAGGGCTCTCCCACGCCCATAAATACGATATGGGTAATCTCTTTATGGTAAAGAGCCCTTTTTACTAAAAGAATTTGTCCTAAGATTTCTGAACAGCTTAAATTGCGAACCCAGCCATAAAGACTACTTGCACAAAATCTGCAATTAAATCTGCAACCAACTTGGCTTGATAAGCATAAGGTAGCACGGCCTTGCGCTGGAATATATACTGTCTCAATAATGTTTCCGTCAGCAAGTAAAATAGTAAATTTCTTTGTACCGTCCTGCGACGTAAAAAACTGCTTTATTTTTCCAGAACAAATAGTAAATTTTTCTTCCAAAAATGACCTTAGATTTGCAGAAAGATCGCTCATCTGGGAAAAATCGCAGAGGTTTTTTTTAAATATCCAAGAAAAGATTTGGCGGGCATGAAAAGAAGAAAATGAATTATCGATAAGAATGTTTTTTAATTCATCCAGAGAAAGATTTAAAATATCATTGCGAGGATGCATCAGATTAAAGGTTGGTGGTTTAGGCAGTTTGGATATGACCTATATTTCTGAATTTTTCGTAACGGCTGGCTAAAAGCTTATCTATTTCCTTTGACTCAAGTTCCTTAAATAACCTTATTAATACAGTCTTTAATTCTTTGGCTGCCAAGTTAGGATCGCGGTGGGCGCCGCCCAGCGGCTCTGGAATTATCTCATCAATAATTCCGAACTCTAACAAATCTTTGGCAGTCAATTTCAAGGTTTGCGCTGCCTGCGGGGCCATAGCGCTGTCTTTCCAGAGTATGGCCGCGCAACCTTCCGGAGAGATTACTGAATAATATGCATTTTCTAGGACACAAATTTTATCGCCTACGCCTATGCCTAAAGCCCCACCGCTTCCCCCCTCGCCGATAACCACAACTACAACCGGCACCTTTATGCAAGCCATTCGTTTTAGATTGTAAGCTATTGCCTCGGCTTGGCCTCTTTCTTCTGCTCCGATTCCAGGATAGGCGCCGGGCGTATCAATCATCGTCAAAATTGGCAAATTAAATTTTTCTGCCAATTCCATAAGCCGCATTGCCTTGCGATATCCTTCTGGATGGGCACAGCCAAAATTACGCGATATGTTTTCTTTGGTATCTCTGCCCTTTTGATGACCAATAACTAAGATTTTACGGCCGTCGAGTTTTGCTAACCCCCCTATAATTGCCAAATCATCAGCAAAAGCCCTATCGCCGTGTAACTCTATAAAATCAGTCAAGACAAGTTGTATGTAATCAGTTGTATAGGGTCTTTTTGGATGTCGTGCAATCTGAACCCGCTGCCACGCTGTTAAATTGGCATAGACTTCTTCTTTAAGTTTATCTAACTTATCCTCTAACTTTTTTATCTCCGAGGTAAGATCAACTTTCTTTTCAGAGCCGAATTTCTTTAGCTCCTCAATCTTTCTTTCTAACTCCACAATCGGTTTTTCAAAATCTAATCCGTTCATGTTAAATGAGCAGATAACTTATGGAACTTTAGTGACATAAGTTATAGCAAAGCGTCTGCGAATTTAACCCAGCACTTATTTTACTGCTGGACTTCGAGTTGAAATAAAATAAATTTTCTTCGAATAAAATCTTAATTTTATTATCCAGCTTGCTTAGTAAAATAAGTGCTGGGTGAGTTCGGACAAATAAGTTACGTTGCTAATGCTACCGTAACTTATGTCCTCACTCAATCAATAACCGTTACCTCTGTGCCTAAAGGAAGGATATCGAATAACTCCTCAACATCGGAATTGGACATGCGCACACAGCCGGCAGTTACTTGCCGGCCGATACTTTGCGGGTCTGTGGTTCCATGTATGCCATAGCCAGCCAAAGAAAATCCTAACCAGCGCGAACCAAGAATATTATCTGGGCTACCCGGCAGGACTACTGCGCCTTGTTTATACCAAACCGGGTTTTCTAATTTGCTGGTTATGCTAAATTTACCTACTGGTGTGGAATTATTTTTCCCGGTGGCAACTCTATAAACCTTAACCACTTCATCGTCAGATTTAAGGGTAAGGATGTTTTGAGATTTATCTACAATACAGGAAAATTTTCCTTTCCAAAGTCGCAGATGCTGCCCTGGACGGATGGTGTCGGTTGAGAGATTATTACTTCTTTTTATTAGAGCAACTGTAGTTTTAAATTTATTGGCTATTTTTTGTAAACTATCTTTTGGCAGGACTTCATAAACAAGGGTAGAATCAGTCTCGAGGGAAGAAAAAATTATGCGCATATTAACGTCGGAAAGAGCGCTTTGGGCCTTAGTTATAATTTTATTATCTGTTGCAGTTGATAATATCCGCTGATATGCTTTTTTTGTTTCAAGTAAATCACCTTTTGAATCGGCTTTCTTTGCTGTTTCAAAAAGACCGCTGGCGGAAGCGACTGCTTGGGTCTTTAGTGAGACTTTGCCTTTTTTGCTTAAAAAAGTAATAAAAACAATTAACATGATTATTATGGCTAATAAAATAATATTTTTTTTATTCATTCTCTCTCCCAAGGTTAAATTTTTACGCAGAGTATAGCAATTAAAATCCCGACTATCGAACCAGCAATAACTTCAATTGGGGTATGACCCAACAACTCAATAAGTCTTTTTTCTTTAACTTTTATGTCGTGTTCAGAAATAAGCCGATTAAGAATAGCTGCTTGCCTGCCTGCTGCCCGCCTCACTCCTTGGGCATCAAACATCGTCACCACCGCAAATGCGATTGCCAAAGCAAATAATCCAGATTCAACGCCATATTCAATTCCAACTG
This sequence comes from Candidatus Omnitrophota bacterium, assembly GCA_040753675.1. Classification (GTDB taxonomy): domain Bacteria; phylum Omnitrophota; class Gorgyraeia; order JAHJTE01; family JAHJTE01; genus JBFMEB01. The sequence goes on from JBFMEB010000007.1 coordinate 27,153, forward strand.
TTGTGGCTAAAGCTGAAACTCCCGCGGCATGGGCAGAGGGCATGCCTCCGGTACGGATGAGCCAGCGGAAATCAAATTTTTTCTGACGCAACACCCCCATGGAAATCTTTATTGTCTGGGCAGTAACCCAGCCTAAGAGAGTACTTATAAGTACATCATTATTAAATACGGCTTGGGTAAAATTATTGGACATTTAAAACGATCTTAGGGAGCAGGCAGGACTCTGATATCCACGTTGGGTTTATAAGTGGTTTTGCCTTCTTTAAGAATATAGCCTTGGTTGTCGGAAGAACTCTTAATAGTATCGGCTCTGTATTTTCGCTGTTCAGAAGGATGTTGTTTTAAATACTTGATTGCTTTTTTTAACTCGCTTATTGAATAAAAGCGCGCTTCTAATTCTTCCTTTTCCTTTTTAAGGCCATTTATCTGATTTTCCAGTTGCTGCTTAGCCAATACTAACTTATCTATTTTCAAATTAAGGCTGGTATTCTTGTGCTCAAGAGCGCTTACATAGATTTTCAGACCATTTAAATCCTGCTCTAACTTGGTAATCGCCTCTTTTGACCTGTTTATTTCCTGTTGGGCAGAAGCGAGGTCGCGTTCTAAGACTAATTTATCTTCAGCCAGTTGCTTATTATAGATAATTTGCTCATCTAATTTAATTTTTAACTGCACTGCCCTGGCGCGAGTCATATTCAAATCATAATTAAGCTTCTGTGCTATCTTAAGTAAAGAAAAATAACTCCAGGTAAAATTTATTGCCGCAGCTACCGCAATGGCAAAAACTATCCTTATAGCCCATTTTTTCATATTTGCCTCGCTTTTTCCTTTTTATTGACGTAAACTTCAGCTTATGTTAGATTAATTATAGTTAAATTTAAGCCAAAAAGCAAGGATTTTGTCGCCGTTAAAATTTATGTTCTCCAAAGTAAAGAGCTTCTCTGTCGTAGGAATTCAAGCCTATCCTATAGATATAGAAGTAGATATAAGCGCGGGTCTGCCACAAATTAACGTAGTTGGCTTGCCAGACAGCACAGTAAAGGAAAGCAAAGAGCGTATACGTAGCGCAATCAAAAACTGCGACTTTAAATACCCCACCCAACGCATAACAATTAATCTTGCTCCGGCGGATATCAAAAAAGAGGGCTCTTGCCTTGACCTGCCCATCGCCTTAGGAATATTAGCTGCTTCTGGCCTGATTAACGAAGATAATCTTGCCAAATATGCATTTATCGGAGAACTTTCCCTAAACGGTACTCTGCGGCCGGTGAAAGGAACTCTACCTATTGCCATGACTATAGCAAAAAAGGGACTCTGCGAACTTATCCTGCCAAAACAAAATGCATTTGAAGCCGCAGTTATCAAAAGGCTAAACGTCTACCCGATAACCAACTTAAAAGAAGCTGTTAATTTTCTAAATGAACAAACAGACCTTAAAAGCGTTTCCGTGAGTACAGATGATTTATTAAAACACACAAGTGAGTATCCATTTGATTTTTCAGAAGTTAAAGGCCAGCATCAAATAAAACACGGGCTTGAAGTTGCTGTAGCAGGTAGCCATAATTGCCTCCTTATCGGACCACCTGGCTCAGGAAAAACAATGTTGGCGCGCCGCATTCCGACAATAATGCCAGATATGACTTTAGAGGAAAGCTTAGAAACCACTACCATACATAGCGTTTTAGGGCTGGTGCCTTCTGAATTAGGATTAGTAATCCATAGGCCGTTCCGCAGTCCGCATCATACTAGTTCTGATATTGCTCTTGTCGGCGGCGGAACCCTTCCCAAACCTGGAGAAATCAGCTTAGCCCATAATGGCGTATTATTTATGGATGAACTACCTGAATTCCACCGCGATTGTTTAGAGGCCTTACGTCAACCCTTAGAAGATGGACTTGTCTCAATAGCCCGGGCAAGCCAAAGCTTAAAATTCCCTTCTAAATTTATGCTGGTTGCCGCAATGAATCCCTGCCCCTGCGGTTATTACACTGACCCCAAAAAAACCTGCCGTTGCACCACGCCAAAAATCCAGAAATATCTCTCAAAAATTTCGGGCCCGCTCTTAGACAGAATTGACATCCATCTGGAAGTTCCAAGTTTAGCATATAAGGAACTAACCCAAGAAACCCCCGCCGAACCCTCAAAGACAATTAAAGAACGAGTAAATAAAGCGAGAGAGGTACAACTAAAACGCTTTAATCAGGAAAAAATCTATGCTAACAGCCAGATGGACCAGAAACAACTTAAGAAATTCTGCTCATTAGATAATGAGGCAAAAGATCTCTTAAAAATGGCAATAGAGCAATTGGGTTTCTCGGCAAGAAGTTATGATAAGATTCTAAAAGTATCGCGCACCATAGCTGACTTGCAGGCACGCGAACAAATTTGCTCAGAGCATATTGCTGAGGCTATCCAATATAGAAGCCTCGACCGGAATTTGTGGACAGGACAATAGAAAAATTTTTAAAAGATATCGTGCTAAATCAGAGCGACCTTGATAAAGCTAATTTATTAACCATAACGCTTAAAAAATTATCTTCTTGTATGCCATTTTTAGTCGCCACATGTTTAGTTATATGCTTTAGCTATCTACAATTTCTAACACCCACTTTCCACGATCCAGATAGCTACTATCATGCTGCCTTATCAAGTTTTATAAAAAGCTCTGGGCTTCATTATCAATTCCGATGGACACAATTTTCAATTATGAAGGATTTTTTCGCAGATAAAGATATTTTATTTCACTTAACTATTGTGCCTTTTCTATATCTTTTTAATAATATTGTTTTAGCCGGAAAGTTCGCTGTTATCTTCCACAATATTATATTTATTGTTATATATGGATTTATTTTAAGAAAATATCTTTCTAACTTTCTTACCAGTCTCTTTTTACTGTTGCCATTCTTTTCATCAATGTTTTTGCTCTACTTTCTGCAATTGAGAAGTATAACCTTAGTTAATATTTTAACGCTCTTAGGTATTTACGCGCTCATAAAGAAAAAATTATTATGGGTATTTGTTATATCATTAATATATCCGCTTTTGCATGTTTCATTTTTCCTGTTTATCTTTTTTGCTTTTATTTGTGAAATTTTAAGATACGTTTTTCATAGGGAATTTATAATAAGGAATATTTATATTGCGATTATCGCCAGCTGCTTAGGCTGTCTGCTACATCCTAATTTTCCTAACAATCTCATTTATATAAAATTGAATAGCCTAATAGTGCCTTGGTATTATCTAAAAGATGTAGAAATAAATTTTGGGACAGAGGTCTTTTCCTTTCCAACTAAATTAGTAGTTATGGAAAACTTCCTTCTCTTTTTAGCGTTAAATATCTTCCTCTGGTCATCCTCGTTAGGTAAAAAAATTAAATTTCCAACGGCGGTTTGGTTAGCGTGCTTTAATTTTTATTTAATTCTTGCCTTTTTTAGCAGCAGATATTGGTATCCTGCTAATGCATTATGTTTTATTTTCTTCGCTTCCTATCTAAATGATTTAAGAGAAAGCCGGAATTTGAATAATTTTGTTGCAAAGGCTAATTTATTTACATCTCTACTTTTGCTTTCTGCAATTTTAGTCTTACCTAGTAATTTTAAAAAAATATGTGAGACTTTGGAAAGAAATATTAAAGTTTGCATCAATTATGAAAATGCTGCAAGTTATATGCGTAGAAATATCCCATCCGGTCAGACTATATACCATGCTAAGTGGTCAGATGCTCCATTCTTTATATGCTTAAATCCAAAAAATAATTACCTAGTGGTCTGCGACCCAATATATATGTCTTATTATTTTCCTCGAATCTTTACTATTTATAACAATTTACAAATCGGAAAGTTAGAAAAACCTTATGAAGTACTCGATAGAATATTTAAAGTCTCTTATGGATTCACCAGAAGAGACCACTTGATATACCCCCAGGTCAAAAACGACCCCCGCCACTTTAAGGTTCTTTACGAGAATGAGATAGGAATTATCTTTAAGATTATTAAACATTCCTAGGTAATTCTTGGCCCTTTCTAAGGCAAAATATTCTTGGTTTTAGCAATTTGGCCTTGACAACTAAGCATTTATGCTATATATTTAATAGTATTAATAGTTAATATACTTAAATATTAAGGAGGTCAAATAAAGACACAACTTAGCGAACGATTAGTGAAGCTAAGTTGTAAGTCTGAATTTGACCCAGCCCTAATTTTACTTAAAATTTTGAGATAATAATAAAAAGTTTAATCTTGTGCACAAACCTTTGCTTTAATATCAAAGTTAGTTAGTAAAATTAGAGCTGGGTTTAATTCGCACATATAATTTATGTCGCATTATATGCTCCATAAATTATGTGCTCATTAAAGGAGGCTTAATATGTCAAATATAGGCCTATCTGAATTTGCAGATAAATTAAACGAAATTATTCCTATCTTGATGCGGGGACTTGCGCGCCAACAAGCAAATGAATTGTTTAAAGGAAAAATCACGCTCCCCCAATTTCTTATTTTGGAATTTTTACAGCATAAAGGTGAATCAACCATGACGAGCCTGGCTAAGTTTATGGGGATAACCCCCGCGGCAATGACAGGTATCATTGATAGATTAGTAAAATACAGTTATTGTTTAAGAAAATATGAGACGCAAGACCGCAGGGTTATAAAAATAGGCATTACCCCTAAAGCCGCAGATCTATTAAAAAGGATTAATCAGGAAAGGCGTCAGATGGTAATAAAAGTATTTGGCAAAATTTCAGAAAAAGACAGGCAAGATTATTTAAGAGTTATTACTAAGGTAAAGGAAATAGTAAGCAAGGAGAATGGCTCGCCCCGTTAGAAATATTATAGGCAAATAGATAATTTCTAAGGGGCAGTAAATTAAACTTTTATTTGGGTATCCCGCATAAATGCTATAGCTTTCTAACGGGGCAAGTAAAATGAAAAACATAATTATTGTCCTATTAAGCCTGGTTTTCTTATTAACACCTACTCTAACTAAAGCAGAAGGCGAAATTTCTCTAACTTTAGATGAAGCAATAGGTTTTGCTCTTCGCCAAAACCGGAATGTTCTGCTGAAAGCCGAAGAGGTTGAAAAATCAAAAAAGAAAGTTAGGGAAGCTCAATCAGGATTATTTCCTACTTTAAATTTTACTGCTACCACTTCAGATACAATAGGTCTCTATTCGAAAGATTTAATCCAAACTTCAACCCAAGCTACGGTTAAACAATATTTGTTTAAAGGCGGCAAAACTATAAAAACCATAAAACAGAACCAATATGAACAAGAGATCTCCCAAGCATTATTAGATAAAACAAAATTAGAGACTGCGCTGGATGTCAAAAAGACCTTCTACACTCTTCTCTTGGCAGATGAATTTGCAGATGTAAACAAAGGCATATTGGAGAATACAAAAGAACATTTAGAATTTGTATTAGTAAGCTATCAAAACGGTCAAGCCTCTCAGTCAGAAATATTAAAAATACAGCAATCTCTTACCTCTGTCCAAGAGGCTTATGAGGTATCATCGAATCAGATTCAGACAAGCCAAGCCCTGCTTAACAATCTCTTATATTTTGACCAAAACACCAAAATAAAACCAAATGCAGAATTTACTTATGAGCCTGCGCAAGCTCTCTACGATGAAGAGTTTCTAAAAGCGATGCAAAACAGACCAGAAATAAGGCAATACGAAGCACAAGTCAATGCTGATAAAAAGGCAATTGAAATAGCAAAAGCCGACACCAGGCCGAATATATATGCCTCATGGGATTACTACAGCCGCTCAAGAACATCTTTGTCATTCAGTCCGACTAAAGGATGGCAGGATTACAATATAGTCGGAGTAACTTTCTCTTGGCCGATATTCGACGGCTGGGCTACAAAAGCAAAAGTAGAACAGGCAATCGTTGACTTAAAAGAGACTCGCCTTCTAAAAGAACAGGCTATTGCTGATATTGCATTAGAACTAAAAAAAGCTTATCTGGATTTAAAAAATGCGATTAGTAAAATAAAATCCAGCCAAGCAGATATAGAAGTCTATAAAGATAAACTAGCAGTTGCTGAAGAAAAATATAAACAGGGAATTATAAGCTCTTTAGACTTAAGCGATGCCTCTTTGGGTTATGATATTGCCATATTTAATGAGGCGCAGGCAATCTATGATTATATCATTGCAAAAGCAAGGTTAGAGAAAGCAACTGGAGGATAAAATGAAAAATAGCACAAAAAAAATATTATTCTTACTGATTTTTATTCTTATCTGTATCTTTTTCTTAAGGCTGGTTACAAAACCTGTGCAAAAACATACCCAGAGGCAAGCTGAAGGAGAAAAGATAAGGGTTAAGGTTACAACAGTGAAAAAGGGTGATTTAAATCTTATCCTTTCTTACGTCGGCAGCATAAAGGCCAAAGATGAGATAAATGTATTCTCTAAGGTTACTGGCAAATTAGCCCAATATAGCGTAAATGAAGGTGATAGCATTGCCAAAGGACAAATAATTGCCCTCGTGGATAGGGATGAAACAGGGCTTAAATATGAACTGGCCCCAGTAGAATCTCCAATATCTGGTATTGTGGGAAGAACCATGCTTGATAAAGGGTCTAATATTCTAACTACTGCCAGCATAACCTCTGGCACGCCAGTTGCTATAATCGTGAATATGGAAGAGATGATCGTTAAACTTAATATCCCTGAGCCAGATATAGGCTATATTAAAAAAGGGCTTAAAGCCCAAATACAAGTTGATGCATTTGCCCAAGAAAATTTCCAAGGAGAAATTTCCAAGGTTAGCGAGGTTGTCGACACCCAGACGCGCACATTGCCAATAGAAATAATTATACCTAACAAAGACCATAGACTTAAATCAGGAATGTTCGCGCGTTTACAGATTATCGCTTCTGTACTTAAGGATAGGCTTTATCTGCCACAAGATGCATTGATTAAAGAATTAGGAGTAAATTATCTCTTTGTTGTAGAAAATAGTACAGCAAAGAAGAAAAAAATTAATACTGGGATACAAGACAGTAACCGGATAGAGATTTTGGAGGGAGTTAACGAAGGAGACTCAGTTATTGTTTTCGGCCAGCAAGGATTAAAAGACGGCACTAGTGTTGAAATTGTAAAAGATTAGGGAGCTAAAATGCGCTTGCCGGCATTTGGTGTAAAATTTCCAATTACAAACTTAATGATTTTTTTTGCAATATTGATATTGGGCGGGGTATCATTATCCAAACTGCCTATAGACCTTATGCCGGAAATTGAACCGCCAGTAATCTCAGTTATAACTGTATATGAAGGCGCTAGCGCAGAAGACGTCGAGACAAAAGTTACAGAGGTTATTGAAAATAATTTAGCTACGGTTTCAAATTTAGATAAACTCACTTCTCGCTCCTCAGAAGGCTTATCTACAGTAAGTTGCCGCTTTAACTGGGGCACTAATCTTGATGAGGCCTCTAACGATGTCCGCGACAAATTAGAGTTTGCAAAAAGACTCTTGCCGGATGAGATAGAAACTCCTATTGTTTTTAAATTTAATACTGCATTAATCCCTATAGTATTTATCGGCGTAAGTGCTCCGGATGATGTATATCCGCAGCTCTACCATCTCGTAGATAAACAAGTTGGGGATTATTTAAAACGCATTCCAGGAGTGGGTGCTGTACAAATTATCGGCGGCTTAGAGAGACAAATCAATATAAATTTAGACCGAGCCCGCTTAGAGGCCTATAATATCTCCCCTCAATTAATATCAGATAGACTCGCCCAAGAAAATATAACACTCCCTGCCGGAGACTTAAAAACCGGATATCTTGATTTCGACTTAAGGGTTCCGGGTGAATTTACTGACCCTGCTCAGATTAAAGACATAATTATTAATCAGGAAGGCGGAAAGATTGTTTATCTAAAAGATGTGGCTGATGTTTCCGACTCGTTCAAAGAAGTAACTATGATCGTAAGGAGCAACGGCGAGCCAGCGGTTATGTTGATGGTGCAGAAACGCTCTGGAGCAAATACCGTAGAGGTTGCTAATCGCATAAAGTCAGAAATAAAAAAGATTGAAAACCGACTTCCTAATATAGAATTTTCTATACTTATGGATAGTTCCGAGCATATAAGCCAGTCTATAAAAGACCTCACCAAAACAATATATTGGGGTGGTATTTTTGTTATCTTAGTGGTATTTCTGTTCCTGCGTCAAATTCGGCCTAGCATTATTATTGCTTTAAGCATACCTTTCTCGCTAATAATCGCCTTTATTTTCATGTACCTATTTAAATTTACATTAAATATCATGTCTCTTTCCAGTTTAGCCATTGCAATCGGCATGGTAGTCGATAATGCTATTGTTATTGTTGACAATGTCTATCGCCACCGAGAAAGGGGCCAAAAACCAAAAGAGGCGGCGATTTACGGAGCATCTGAAGTTGGCCTAGCAGTAACTGCCTCCACATTAACTACAGTGGTAGTATTCTTTCCTTTTGTTTTCCTAACCGGCATAACCGGAGTAATGTTTAAACAACTTGCCGCATTGATTACCATAACTCTTCTCGCTTCGCTTTTTACTGCCCTTACTTTTAGCCCCATGCTTTGCTCAAAATTATTAGTTATTTTACCAGAAGAAAAACTTAAACAAGGAAATTCTCTTTTTGCAAGATTCTATCAGATAAGTGCTAAATTTTTCGAATCGCTTGAATCCGGTTATTCTCGATTTCTTGGCTGGACCCTAAGAAATAAAAAACTGACAATCTTAATCGCAACAATTATTTTTGTCTTTAGTCTCCTTTTAATTCCCAAAATAGGTACGGAATTTGTCCCAGAAGAAGATACTGGAGATTTAAGTATTCAAATTGAACTTCCCGTGGGAACGCGGGTTGAAGAAACTAATAAGGTTAGCCACGAGGCTGAGGCGATTTTAAAAAATTATGTTCCAGAAGCAAAAACCATATTTGCACGGGTTGGCCAATCAGGCGGCAGCCGCTTTGCTGGCGCCTTCGGGCAAAGAATAGGCTCTAATGTTATTACTGTGGGCGCAAAACTATCTAAGATTGATGAACGAAAACGCACAGTAAAAGAAATTTCGCAAAGTATAAGGCCAAAAATTAGCTCACTGCTGGGAGTTAAAAAAATTAATATCCAGGCCGGCAGCCCCTTTTCCCGGCTTTTATTTGGCGGCGGCAAGCCTATATCAGTTGAAATCTTAGGTCATGACCTTGAGGCAACAGATAAACTGGCTTACGAATTAAAATCAGAAATAAATAAAATCGAAGGCGTGGTTGACGCAACTATATCGCGCGAATTAGGAAAACCAGAACTGCAAATTGAAGTAGACCGACTTAAGGCTTCTTCTCTGGGCGTTAGTATGAATACCTTAACCGATACCCTGCGCACATATTTTTATGGCAAGACCGCAAGTAAATACCGCCAGTCAGGCGAAGAATACGACATATTTGTACGGCTAAAAGAATCTGACCGTCAAAGCATTAAAGATATTGACTACATACCGATTATTTTACCCGATGGCAAAATTATCAAGTTAAACAATATAGCTAAGGTGGTGCCGCGCACCGGGCCTATCTCAATAGAGCGACAAAATCAAGAAAGGATAATTAAAATCGAAGCAAATACTTTTCGGAGGTCTTTGGGTGAAATTGCTAAGGATATAAGAAATATTATTGCTAAAACAAAAATACCTCCGGATGTTGTGATTAACTTAGGTTCTGACATAGAAGAACAGGCCAAATCATTCCGAGATTTGCTTTTACTTTTGGTTTTAGGCGCAATCTTAGTATATATGGTTATGGCTAGCCAATTTGAATCTCTGCTTGAGCCATTTATCGTGATGTTCTCTGTGCCTTTCGCATTTACTGGTGTGGCCTTTGGACTTTTCTTAGGAAATATATCATTAAGCGTTATATCATTCTTAGGATTAGTTATGTTGATAGGAATTGTGGTAAACAATGCAATTGTTTTGGTTGACTATATTAATATTTTAGCCAAACGCGGCATACCTTTGACTCAAGCAATTACAACTGGTGGGAAAAATAGGTTAAGACCAGTTCTTATGACTACTATTACAACATTATTGGGTATGCTCCCATTAGCCATAAGCAGAGGTGAAGGCTCTGAATTATGGCGACCATTAGGCGTGAGTATGATTGGGGGCTTGAGTTTATCTACTTTTATAACTTTAGTTCTCGTGCCAGTGTTATATGCAATATTTAAAACAAGATTTAAGAGGGCCTAATTAAGCGAGGGCTGGTAAAATGAAAATGGTTTTGATAGTTTACAACGAGGCAATTGACGATGAAGTTATGGAATCATTAGAAGCCTGCTCTGTAGAAAGTTTTACTAAATGGCAGAAGGTGTTAGGAAAGGGCAAAGTTAGCGAGCCACATTTAGATACAACTATTTGGCCTGGAGCAAATAATGTATGTATGACTGTAATTGAGGATAAAAAAATCCCTGGCCTTTTAGAGCAAGTAAAAAACTTGCGCAAGGCCTTAGGCAAAGAAGGCATCAAGGCATTTGTTATTCCAATAGAAGAAATTACTTAAAAGCCTACTTTCTTTTTTTCTTCTTTGCTTTTTTTCTGTGTGCTGCACAAGTCGTACACATATCTACCTCTAAATGTCTTTAATTTGTCCTTATAAATTTGTCTTCTCTCTCTTAATAGCCTCGAAATATCCTTCTGTCTTCTTGTAATTCTTTCTCTTGGCATTATTCTCCGATAATCTTAACAAGCACCCGCTTTCTTCTCTGACCATCAAACTCACCATAAAAAATTTGCTCCCAGGGCCCAAAATCAAGCTTTCCATCTGTGATAGCTACAACAACTTCCCTGCCCATAATTGAGCGCTTTAAATGAGCATCAGCATTATCCTCGCCATTATTGTGTTGATATTGATTTACTGGCTCATGTGGAGCAAGTTTTTCTAACCAAACATCAAAATCATGATGTAAGCCCGCCTCATCATCATTAATAAATACGCTTGAGGTTATATGCATAGCATTAACTAAACATAAACCTTCTTTTACCTTGCTTTTTCTGACCAACTCCTCAATCTGGCTAGTTAGGTTAATAAACGCCTTCTTTGTCTTAGTGTTAAACCATAAATGTTCAGTCAGGACTTTCATTGCTTTTTTGATATTTCAATTGGCAAATTTTCTTGTAATTTATCAGCAATAAGTATTTTATCGTCAAATTTCAGCAAAACATGCCAACGCACTTTTATCGCCGCCTCTAAATTTTCAAAATCACTGCTGTTAAGGAAACAAAATCTTTTTTTATTTTGAGATTCTTGTTGTAATTTAAATTTTAGCGAATCAAAATCTTTTATTCTTTGAGTATTCTCTAACTGCTTAGAATAAAAAACTAAAGCACTATCGTCCTGATTATAGGTAATAAATTCAAAATCCTCTGCTTTTGCCAAAATGCTATCAACAATTGGCGCTATAGCCACAATATCTGTAAAAAATCTTTTACCATAACGGACTGGAAAACATAATCTAAAAAGCCCAAAAAGGACCAATAGAATAATCAGAATCTTAAAAATTTTCTCTTTTTTTTCTTCATTACATAAATTATCAATAGCAATTCCTGATAACAAAGCCGCTGCGGGATACATAGAATAAATAAAATAATGAATTTTTTGCCTGCCAAAAGAAAATGCTAAAGGTATAAAAATAAACCAGACCACAACTAATAATGAGTTGTTTGATTCTTTCTTAAAAACTTTTCGAATTGCAAGATATGCGCCATAAACAAAAAATGGAGCAAAATAAGGGAACCGCTTAATAATTTCTCTCGGATAATAATAAAATGGTGCTTTAAAATGTTTTGAAGAAAGCAAATGAAGAAAATTCCAATGTAGCCATTTATTAAAGATAGTGTTTGAATAACCATAAAAATGCGTTTCAAGTAAAATCCAAGTAATCACGGGTAAAAAAGCCAAAACAATCGCTAATAAAAAATAAGGATTTATAATTTCTTTAAACTTTTTAGTAATAACTAAATATATAAATGCAATTGGCAATGGGGCAAGGCCATTTACATCTTTGGTCATAATCGCAATGCCAGTAAAAAGCCCAAACAAAAGATAATTTATCCTCTCTATCTCTAGCCCTTTTAAGAAAAAGTATAGACTTAAAATTATAAATAAAGTTACAGGCATATCCATCCTGCACTGCACTGCAAGGCGAAGAGTAAAATTTATTAATAAAAACACTGCTGAGGCAAAAACTCCCACCCAACTATTTTTTATCAATTTACCAAAATAGAATATTGCGATTACTGCACCAAGACAAGAAACTAAAGAAAATATCGAAGCGCTGATGACATTTTCGCCAAAAATTTTAAAGGCAATTGCGCTAACCCAAATCAAAAGGGGGAAATGGTAATAGAAAGGCCCGCCGTAACTTGGGTCATTGAAGCAAAGCCACTGATTAGAAATTGCAACTTCCTTGGCAACCCGCGCATACATAATAGAGTCGTCGTCTAAATATCCTGGCTGCCAAGAGAAAGCAAAGACTAAAATCAAAGTCAGGCAAAAAATGAAAATTAAAAAATTCTTATCATTAATTATCATTGCCAACTTCTTAATATTCCTTCTCTAAAATTTAAATAATAATCTCGTTTTTCCAACGTAGCCAGGTCTATATTATCCTTGTAAATCCATTGTTCAATGACGATATTGTTAGTTACTGAGCGATAGCTATTAGTCGCTTCCCCCCAACTCGCCTTTACTTCTGCCTTATTCATGCCTTTAACAATTCTACCTTCTAAAATTGCCTTTTTAATATATGGTTTTAAATTCTTGTGGTGCTCGACATATTTTTTTCTGTTGTATAAAAGAACTTCCTCTAAATACTCTAAGTTTTCTTTCGAAGAAAAATGTTTTTTTGAAATTGGCCCTTCAACAGAGGCGCAGCTTGTTAAAAAAAATAAAAAACTAATAAAAATCAGTAATATCTTATTCATAAACTTTCCCCTCTAGTTAGCGCGCATTAATCAAAGACAGGGCTTCGCTACGCGTTTTGAAATTGTCTTTAAAAATCCCCCTCACTGCGCTGGTTATAGTCACTGTTCCGGGTTTCTTAACTCCGCGCATGGACATGCAAAGATGCTCTGCTTCAACCACCACCATTACCCCAAGGGGCTTTAGTTTACGCATCAGTATATCTGCTATTTGAGTTGTCAGGCGTTCCTGAACCTGCAAGCGCTTGGATAATATATCTACCACCCTGGCTAATTTACTTAAGCCAGTAACCCTGCCACTTTTTGGAATATAAGCAACGTGTGCTTTACCAATAAATGGGAGCATATGATGTTCACAAATGCTGTAGAGCGGTATATCTCTTAAAAGCACTATCTCATCGTGCTTCTGGTCTAAGATTACTTCGACTGCCTTTTCTGGGTCCTGTTTTACTCCAGAGAAAATTTCCTCATACATATCAGCAACACGACTGGGCGTATCTCTTAAATCTTTTCTTTTAATATTTTCTCCGATTGCTTCTAACAATAATTCAACTGCCTTTTCAATTTTTTTCTTATCCATGTCATCACTCCGTTCTGAACACAGATGATCGCTAATAAATGAACAGATGATCACTGATTTTTAATTTTTATCTGTGCCCATCTGTCGCTTCTCAATCTGTGCTAATCTGTGAAAATAAACGTAAGTTTATTTGCCGATACAAAACTGCGAAAATATGCTATCTAAAAGCTCTTCTTCTATATCGCAAGTGCGTCCAGAAATTTTATTAAGCGAAAACAAAGCTACCTTTAAATCTTCAACAACAATTTCAAGTGTGGCCCATGATTTTAAAGAAGAGGCTGCTTCGGTTAATTTTAATAAAGCGTTTTCTATTAATTTCTCCTGGCGGACATTTAAAATAACTTGGCAATTACCTTGGCCTAATCTACCCTGCCAAATATGCTTAACTATTGCCTCTTTTAACTCATCCAAGCCAGTCCGCTTTAGGGCTGAAATTTTAATATACCTGCCAAAGCTCCTCTTAATTATTCTTTGATCTATTTTTAATTTTAAGTCTGTTTTATTTAAAACTGCCACAACATTTTTCTCTCTCTTAAATCTGTCAATAAACTTATTATCTTCTTTGTTATTTGGCTGCGAAGCATCAAACACTAAAAGTATTAACTGGGCATTCTCTATTAAATTCTGGCTGCGCCGTGTAGCCTCTCTTTCTATAGGGTGCTTTGCCTCTCTTAAGCCAGCAGTATCGATTAATCTTAAAGGAACACTGTCAAAACAAACTTGTTCTTCTATTGTATCGCGGGTTGTGCCAGCAAAAGGAGTCACCAGGCTTCTATCCTCATTAATCAGAGCGTTCAAAAGCGATGACTTGCCTACATTGGGCCTGCCAGCTATTGCCACACTTATGCCGTCGCGCATAATTTTTGCCTGTCGCGTGCTTTTAAGACACTGAGAAAGGGAGTTTTTTATCTGTTCAATTTGATAAAGCAACTCTCTTAGGGGTTTCTTAGTATCTTCTTCAGGAAAATCAAGTTGCGCCTCACACTCAGCAATGAAATCTAAAAGCTTATCGCTTAGGTTAGTAATCTCTCGAGAAAACCCGCCGCCTAATCGATCTAAACAGGCGTTATAATAATTTTCACTTTTTGTCCGGATAATTTCAATGACGGATTCTGCTTGAGCTAAATCAATCCTGCCGTTAATGAATGCCCGCCGAGTAAATTCTCCTGGCTCTGCCAGGCGGACACCCAAAGCTAATGTCAAATCCAAAATCTTTTTAAGCGGTATAATTCCCGAGTGGCAATTAATTTCAACAATATCCTCGCGAGTATATGTTGATGGCGCACGCATCACCGTCAGCAGCACCTCATCAATAATACGGCGTTTTTTATTTCTTTTCTGTAAACTGTCTACAATCCAACCGTAATGAATGGTATTAGATTTGAAGCGAGATGGTTTAAGAGATTTATTGTTTTTGCATGCTGGTCTAAATATCTTATCAGCAATTTTTAAGCTATTTTTACCAGATAGCCGCACAATTCCAATGCCCGCTTCACCGATTGGCGTCGAAATTGCTACAATGGTATCGTTTAAGTTTAACTTGTCCATTTTATAGATTTAATTATACCACTAAGAGCTGGCTAGCGAAGAATAATTTCCCTCGATTCTCCTACAACAAACAAAGAACCAGTAATTAAAATTAAATCCTCTTGTTTTGCCTCTTTTTTAGCTAAGTTTAAAGCATCAGCCACATTTGTAGTTAGGAAAGTTTTTTTATTAGAAAAATAATTAACTATAGTTTCTGGGTCTAATGCGCGTGGGTTATTTGCTTTGGTCAAAAATATAAAATCTGCTAACTCAAAAAGTTGACTACATATTCCTTTTATGTCTTTATCTTTAGAAATGCCTAAGATTAAAATCAATCTTTTAAACTTAAAGTTAGACTTAATCGTATGTTTTAACGCCTTAGCAGAAGCAGTATTTTGGGCGCCGTCTAAAACTATCAAAGGCATCTTAGAAACTACTTCACACCTACCAGGCCAAATTGTATTAGACAAGCCCTTACGGATAAATTCACTATCAATCTTAATATTAAAAAAATTTAAGGCCTCGATTACCCCTAAGGCGAGGCAGGCATTTGTTATCTGGTGCTCGCCAATTAATTTTATATTTAAATTTTGATATGAATTAAAAATACCTTTTATCTGGAATCTACCATTTGTTCCTTTATATGTTATATCTTTACCAACTTCATATAACCGCGCACCTACTTCTCTGCATTGATTCTGGATAACCTCTATGGCTTCTCTCTCCTGCGGTGCGCTAACCACTATCAGCTGGTGCCCTTGTGACTTTGTGACATTTTGACTTTTAATAATACCTGTCTTTTCGACCGCTATCTCTGTCAAGGTATTACCTAATTTCTGGGTATGCTCATAACTTATTTGGGTAATCGCACAAACTAAGGATTTAACTACATTAGTTGCATCTAATCTTCCACCTAAGCCAGTTTCTAAAATAGCAAAATCGACATTTTTTTCTTTAAAATAAACAAAAGCCAAAGCAGTATAGACTTCGAAAAATGAAAGTGCCCCATATTTTGAATTTTTATTATAATCTTCTATTTTTGGCTTCAATCTCTCAGTCAAATCAGTAAGTTCCCTTTCGCCAATCATGCCTTCAAACTCGTCCTTCGCTCCTCGTCCCTGCCTTGCCGGCTCGCCTCTCGGCGCTCGCCTCTCGGCGAAGCCGAGGGAAGCCGTAGGCAGGCAGGCTTCGCTCCTCGGTTTTAGAATCCGTATCCTCTCTCTGAAATCCGACAAGTGCGGAGAGGTATATAGTCCAACTTTAAATCCCGCTTGTCTTAATATATAACTTATAAAAGCACAGGTCGAACCCTTGCCTTTTGTGCCGGCAATGTGTATGCATTTTAAAGTGTCCTGGGGATTTCCTATTGTAAATAAAAAATTCTTTATACGCTCTAATTTTAAAGAATCTTTATACGGATAGAATGCAATCTTTTCGTAATTAATAAAGGATTCTAAATATTGGATAGTTTCTGGATAGGCCATAAATGAGTCAGGGCTCAACGGCCATGTGGTAGGAAAAAGTTAATTTATGCCATCTTTAATGCTTGAAGTGACGAATGCCGGTAAACACCATTGCAATGCCGCGCTTATCAGCTTCGCGAATAACTTCTTGGTCTGAGATTGAGCCACCTGGCTGAATTATTGCTTTTATCTTTGCTTTAGCCGCTAATATAATACTGTCTGCCTTTGGAAAGAATGCGTCAGATATAAGACAAGAGCCGTGGGCGAGTTTGCCTGCTTTTTTTATGGCGATATAAACTGAATCAACTCGAGACGTCTGGCCAGGACCTATGCCAACTGTGTGTGTCTCTTTAACCAAAATAATCGCGTTAGATTTAACATGTTTTATTGCCTTCCAACCAAAAAGCAAAGATTCCATTTGTTGCTCAGTCGGCTTTTTCTTTGTGGGAAACTTTAGATTCTCTTTGTCCAAACCCTCTTTATTTTGTTCTTGAACAAGCAATCCGCCGATGACCTTTTTATAGTCAAGACCGTCATCATAATTCTTAAGTAAATCCGGCACTTCAATCAACCGGACATTTTGTTTAGTTTTTAATATTTCTAATGCCCTTTTGCCGAAACTGGGAGCGAGGATGCACTCTAAAAAACCGCTCTTGCTTATATGTTCAGCTGTCTTGGTATCTAACTCGCGGTTTAAACCAACAATCCCGCCAAACGCAGAAAGGCTGTCGCATTTATAGGCAGCCAAAAACGCCGCAGTAATATCATAATCCTGAGCAACACCACACGGGTTGGTGTGTTTTATAATACAGGCAGCAGGTGCGCTAAATTCTCTAACCACCAACAGGGCGGCATTTAGATCTAAGATATTATTAAATGAAAGTTCCTTGCCGTGTAATTGCTTAAAATTATCCTGCCAGCAAAATTGCTCTTGCCGATAAAGGGCTGCTTTCTGGTGCGGGTTTTCTCCATAGCGCAGGTCCTGAACCTTTTCAAATACCGGGTTAAGCATAAAAGGAAAGGACCCCTCAAAAAGTGGCACTGGAGTTAATACCCCTTTTAAATATTTATAGATAGCACTGTCATAGTGGCCTGTCAGCTCAAAAACTTCCAAGGCAAGCTGAGTTAGAGTTTTGTCGCTAATTAAGCATTTCTGAGTTTTCATCTCCTCTAAAATGGAATTGTACCTGGCTGGATTGCAGATTACCGCTACGCTGTTATAATTTTTTGCAGCCGAACGCAACATGGATGGTCCGCCGATATCAATATTCTCTATTGCCTGAGGTAACTCAATATCTTTTTTCTTTATCACCTGCTCAAAAGGATAGAGGTTAACAACCACCATATCGATAAGGCCGATTTTATGCTCAGCCAAGCTCTGCATATGTTTTGGGTTGTTGCGTAGCGCCAAGAGTCCTGCGTGAATTTTAGGATGCAATGTTTTAATCCTGCCGTCAAGCATCTCTGGAAAACCCGTATAATCTTCTACCTCTGTAACGCTGACGCCGTTTTCTTTTAACATCCGCGCTGTACCGCCGGTAGAGACAATTTCTACCTTTAGTTCCCTAAGACCCTTGGCAAACTCTACAATGCCAGTTTTATCTGTTACACTAATCAGGGCTCGTTTAACCTCTACCATATTAAATCTCCTTTTCCTCTATTTCCCTGCTTCTTGTTTTTCTTGTTTAGAAGCAGCGACAACTGCCTGGACAACTTTTGCCGGAGCCTCTTCATAGTGAGAAAACCGCATTGAATACATTCCTCTGCCCGCAGTCATTGAACGTAAGTCATTAGCATATTTAAACATCTCTGACAACGGCACCTGGACCTTAATCTTTTGATTACGGCCATGTGCTTCGATTCCCATAATCCTACCTCTTCGGCCATTTAAATCTCCTGAGATCTGGCCAGTATAATCATCCGGTATTACTATCTCAACATCCATAATCGGCTCAAGTAATTTAGGGGCTGCCTCTAAAACGCCTTTTCGCAAAGCCATTCCAGCAGCAATCTGAAATGCCATATCCGAAGAATCAACCTCGTGATAAGAACCATCGTAAAGCGTTACCTTTATATCCACTATCGGGTATCCAGCTAAAGCTCCTTCAAGGCAGGACTGGCGCACTCCTTTTTCAACAGAGGGAACATAATTTTTTGGTATGGCTCCGCCAAAAATCTTATCTACAAACTCAAAATTTCCTCCGCGCTCTAACGGGTCTATCTGCAACCACACATCTCCGTATTGGCCTCTGCCGCCGGACTGCTTTTTATATTTTCCTTGCACCTTGGCTACTTTACTTACTGTTTCTTTATAGGCAACCTTTGGTGTGCCAATTTCTACTTCCACATTAAATCTTTTTCGTAGCCGAGCAACAATAATATCTAAATGTAAATCTCCCATTCCGGAGATAATTAATTCCTTAGTCTGGATGTCACGGCTTACTTTGAGAGTTGGGTCTTCGGCTGTTAATTTAGACAGGGCAGAAGAAATTTTTTCCTCATCGGCTCGGGATTTCGGTTTTATAGAATAGGAGATTGCTGGTTCAGGAAAGACAATCGGCTTAAAAAGAACATTAACTTTCCCGTCAGAAATGCTGTCTCCAGTTGCGGTTGATTTTAATTTTGATATAGCCACGATGTCTCCACAAGTTGCCATGGGTATTGATTTTTGATTCTTGCCCTGTAAAGCGTAAAGCTGGCCAAAGCGCTCTTGAGTATCTTTTGTCACATTATAAAATGAAGTATTAGATGAAAGCGTGCCGGAATAAATTCTTAAAATAGAAAGCTGGCCAACATACGGGTCGGCTATTGATTTAAAAACTAAAGCAGATAACGGGCCAGCAGGAGAGGGTGATATTTCTTTTTCTTCTTTTGTCTTTACATCGGTCGCCTTAATTGCCGGCCTCTCCAAGGGCGATGGCAGATAATTCACTATTGCTTCAAGAAGTTCTTTAATGCCCTCTTGTTTGTGGACGCTTCCAGTAATGAGAGAAAAAACCTTGCCTTGACAGGTTGCCTTGCGCAAAGTAAGCCTTATTTCCTCATCGGATAATTCGCCTTTTTCCAGATATTTTTCTAAGAGCACATCATCAGTTTCAGCGATTGATTCTATTGCCGATTCATCAAGTTTACTGCCAAGAATAACTATTTTTTTTGAAAGCCCTGATTTTATCTCTTTCAGAATATTATCAGCGTTAACATTTTCCTTATCTATTTTATTAACAAAAATAATTCGAGGTAAACCCGCTTCCTCTAAAAGATTCCAAGCCCGTTCTGTCCCAACTTCAATGCCAGAACTTGCATCTATCAAGACAATTCCCGCATCCACAGCAGGTATACTGGCATACACTTCGCCTGCAAAATCAGCATAACCTGGCGTATCAATAATATGTATATAATGATTATTATAAGTGCAGTTTAATATGCTAGAGTTAATTGAAATCTTTCTCTCAATTTCATCCTCATTATAATCGCTTAAGGTATTGCCTTCCTCTGGTTTTCCCAGACGAGAGGTAAGGCCGCAACTAAAGAGCAGACTTTCGCAAAGCGAGGTCTTGCCTGCCTGGGCATGAGAAAGCACGGTGATACAGCGCACCATTTTTGGATCAAAACCTTCCATTTCTATTTCCCCCGATTTCTTAATTAGAATTTAGCTTAAGGCGTGAGTTACTATTATAATAAAAAAGATGGTTAGCGTCAACAAAATAGGAAGGAGAGAAAATTACTCTATATAGCTATAGATTTTGCCGCGGAAATTTCTTAAGGTGTACTTGCCTTTTACTTGAGAAATGACATACTGCGGACCTACGGGAATTTTGCCTCCGCCGCCCGGCGCATCCACGACATAAGTAGGCACGGCATAACCAGAGGTATGGCCCCTGAGTTTCTCAATAATGTTTATACCAGCTGCTATGGGCGTACGAAAATGTGCTGTGCCTTTGGCAGGATCACATTGATAAATGTAGTAAGGCCTCACCCGCACAGTAAGAAGCTGCTGCATTAATTTCTTCATAATTGACGGCCTGTCATTAATACTTTTTAATAATACCGTCTGACTGCCTAAAGGAATGCCATTATCCGAAAGTAAGTCTAGTGTTTTCCTCACGCGATTAGTTATCTCTTTAGGATGATTTATATGCAAACTCATCCATATCGGCTTATATTTCCTTAACATTGAGACTAATTGTTCGCTTATGCGCATGGGCATACTTATAGGTATGCGAGTGCCGATGCGCAGAAATTCAATCTGGGCAATTGAGCGGAATTTATTTATTATCTCCTCTAACTGTTCATCTTCCAGCATCAGCGGATCTCCGCCGGAAATTAACAAATCTCGAATCTTTTTATTCGCTTTAATATAATCAACTGCTAAATCTATCCTCTTACTAAAATGACTAACTGACTTAGAGCCTACTAAACGCCGGCGCGTACAATGACGACAATACATTGCACACTGTTCAGTGGCAATGAATAATACCCTGTCCGGATATCGATGCACAAAACCCGGAATAGGCGAATCTCTGTCTTCAGCACAAGGATCTGTCAGTTCGTGAGGATATTTTTTGAATTCTTTAGCCAAGGGGATAGCTTGCCTGCGAATCGGGCAATTTGTGTCAGAAGGATCCATCAATGTCGCCCAATAAGGAGTAATGGCTGTAGCCAACCTGCCAAAAGACCTGCGGATGCCCTCTTCTTCTTCAGGACTTAAATTAACAAAGTGGGATAATTGTTCCTTTGTATGAATTCTGTTTTTAATCTGCCAATGCCAATCTTCCCACTCTTCCTCGCTTATGTCTTTAAATATTTCAAAACGCCGCGATTCAGGGCTAGATTTACGGGAAACATCTTGTTCAACAACTACCGGTGGCAAGTTAGTCTCCTTCAATTCCCCCGACCCTAATAGGCGATGGGGAATTGAACCTCGAACCCTTTAGGGTGAGAGGTAAGTTTAATCTTCAATTAGTCATTTTGATTATCTATATACGGCACTAAAATTTTTTGTAGTTAAATTATTTTTCTCTTCCCTGCCAAACATATTATATCTTTTTAATCCTGCATTTAATATGCTGCCAACCAAACTCGAAAAAGTCATCCCTTCATATTTTGCAATAAGAGGAAAGACATCGTCACTGCAGAGGGACGGCAAAGGATTTATCTCCAATATAAAAACCTCGCCTTTTTTATTTGTCCTGATATCAACCCTGCCCCAATCTCGGCATTCAACAGCCCTATAAGCTGTCAAGGAAAGTTCTTGAATCCGCGCAGCTAACTCTTTGCTAATGGGCGCGGGATAAACATAATCCAAATCCGTTGAGGTAACATTTTCGTGAGTGTAAAATAAATCTCCCAAATCAAGCTTACCAGATATAGCAATCTGCACTGGCCGATAAACCTTTGCAGGGTCATTGCCGATAACCGCTACGGTAAATTCCTCACCACTGATAAATTCCTCAATCAAAGCAGGTTGTTTATAGGTTTCTAATAGCCATTGTACACGTTTCTTTAAAGCCGATGAATCATAGACTAAAGCATCTTCGTTTAAGCCTTTAGAGGAACCCTCAAAGCGCGGTTTAACAATCAAGGGGAATTTTAATTTAAGTTTTTTTAAATCTTCTAATTTTTCTGCCTGGAAAAATTTTGGCGTGGGGATGCCATGATAAATAAAAATTTCTTTAGCAAATATTTTATCCAAGGAAAGCCCAAGGGTTAAGGCATCTGCGCCGATATAAGGAATCTCTAATAATTCTAAAATAATCGGCACTTGAGATTCACGGTTTCTGCCTGCATCGCCCTCAGCAATATTAAAAACAATATCCACCTCGGGTCGTTTTGCCATCTCTAATAGTTTGCGGGCATTGCCTAACGGCACTACGCTATGGCCATTGTCTTCTATAGCCTCTATAATCTCATTAACTGTTTTTTGGGAGTCAAATTCGGCATATCTATCGTGGGGATCTGTAGGTTTTAAGACATAATCCTCTTTCATATCAAAAGTTAATCCCACTATTTTTCTTTTATTTGTATTTTGCATAATCTAAAATGAAAAAAGGGGACAGCTCTCCTTTAACTTTCTAAAGGTATGTCCCCTTTCCCTAATGGCTTTCGCCATAATCAACCCCAAAATTTTTCCAATTAATAAAGCACCCTCCAAAAAAACAAGATAGGCACTCGCTTTACTCGTCCACTATCTTGTCCATAGGGGCTATCGCCCCTATGGCGCTTCAAAAATACTCATTAATCATTCGCATTTTTTCGCTGTCACCCCTTGGGAGATTGCCTGCAATCTCCCAATCCCTCTACAGTTGCATCGGAATTTCTTTCGTTTACATATATTGAAATTCCGATGCAATAAAAAATCATTTATAAAAAAATTTTATACCATTGACAATGCAGTGTCAAGTGCTATTTGAGAAATCTGACTAAAAGATTTAAGAAAACTCGTCGGAAAATCTGCTTTGGATTCTAAATTGATTATTAAATTGAAAAAAATATAAAATAGGCGGGATTTCTTGTTTTTAGCAGATGCGCGGCAGGGGATCGCCGCTACGCATTTCAATGATACGAAAACTTCCGATTTTTGTCCGTTCAACAACGTTTGCTGAGAATTTTTTATTAACCTCTCCGATTACGCTCGAGTGCCGGCCTAATCTATTCTTTCTCAGAGACTCTATCACGGAAGCAGTTATGTTTTTATCTACTATCAGGATAACCTTTCCTTCATTAGCCATATATAGAGGATCAAGGCCTAATATTTCGCAGGCGTATTGTGCATTTTTACTTAGAGGTATCTTTTCCTCATCAATAACAATACCCAGTTTGGTAAAACCAACAATCTCATTTAGAGTTGTTGCCAGGCCTCCCCGCGTGGGGTCGCGCATAAAATGAATGCCTGTTTTAAATCTATTTAAAACTGGCAGGACTAAATCCTCTAAGCTTTCGCAATCGCTTTTTAAATTAAATTTCAAATTTTCCCGTGCGCTGATTATTGATAAACCATGACTGGCTATAAAGCCATTGATAATTATATTATCTCGCGGCCTAATACGGCTATAATCCAGACAAGTAGAAGGAATCTTCTCGCCGATTCCTGAAGTATTTATAAAAATCCCGTCACAGGAATTTTTATCTACTACTTTAGTATCCCCTGTCACTATTAGTACCTTTGACTTTTTAGCAGCTACCGAAACAGAGCGGATTATTCTCTCAAGCGAATTAAGCGAAAAACCTTCCTGAATTATTAAGGAAAGGGAAACATATTTAGGTCTTGAGCCTAACATAAGCAAATCATTTATTGTGCCAGCTACTGCTAATTTGCCGATATCAGAACTTGTAAAAAATAAGGGCTTGACCACAAACGAATCAGTAGTAAAAACTACGTCTTTACTTTTTAATTTAACTATTGCCGCATCAGTTAATTTATTAAGAATAGGATTAGCTAAATATTTTAAATAAAGCTTATCAATAAGCTCGTGCATCAGCGCACCACCTGCGCCGTAGCTTAAAGAAATTTTTTCTTTAGCCATGTTCATTATGGATTATTTTTTACGAGCTGATCTTTTTGAGGTTCTAATATAGAGACGCTCTCTAAAACAGGCTTGAGGGACTCAAGGGATTTGAATTGTGCTCCTGCGATAGAAAGACGGCGGGCTTCCTCGATTAAATCTGACCTATCATCTATATAAAAGGCATCTGACGGCAAGAAGGAAAAAAGATTCAAGGCATATTGATAGATTTTAGCGTCCGGTTTACGCAAGCCCACTTCGTAGGAAGTAACTATCTTGTCAAATGGGTCAAAGATTTTGAAATTATCTTTCAAATATTCAAAATGCAACCGGTTTATATTTGAAAGCAAAACTACTTTAAATCTCTCTTTCAAAGTCTTGACTAATTGATAAACTCCCACATTATCCGAAGTGAGAAAGAATATCTCATTCCATATGGGTATAAACTGATTATAATCGAGTTTCAGTTCTAAATCCCCTTTCACAGCCAAAAAGAAATCTTGCGGCTCTAATTTACCTTCTTCAAATCTGTGAGTAAGTTTAGAGTCGAAAAGCAAATTATATATGTAATCGAGCTTTTTTGGGCTAAATTTGGCAAACTTATTTGCCGCTATCCAATGGTTAAAATTAATCAGGACATTGCCTAAATCTAAAATAATTAATTTAAATGGACAGTTCATGTTTAACTTAATTTTAATATAGCCTCTTTACCTGACATCCATTTACGCACGCCAAGTGAATAAGCTTTTTTTGTTAAATTAAAAATCGGCGCTTTTAATAAATCTTCAATACTATTTACGCCTTTAACTACACAGGCTGCTTCGCCGAATTTTTCAGCTACTTTTATGTTAAGGTATCCGCACATAATAAATCCCCGCCTCGCCCGCAAGACCACAAGGTTCTTTTTGCCTAACTTTAAACAAAGGCCGAGCGCTTTTCTAAAGCCAAATGTGTAGTTTTTACTGATTCTCGGGTTTTTCTTTGTCTTTGAACAAATCAAGGAATCTATCTTCATATTCTTTGTAGATACTCCATTTATCCAGTTCTTTTTTTAATTCCTGGGCCTTTGAAATATCCTTTTTTGTCGCTTCAAATAACTTCTCGATTTGAAGCTTTACTGAATTAGGTAATTTGGTAAAGGCCTGCAGAGATTTTTTTATCCGTTCAATCTCATCTTCTCCAATCGGTTCTTTTGGCTCTAAACCCCCTCGGAAATAATCAATAAGCCTGTCTATCTCTTCCGCCTGTAGCCGGGCTTGATTTTTTAAATCTTCTAAATTGATGGAAATGTTCAAAACCCTCGACAAAACCTCTAAAATAGCCAAACTTGCCCTCGGATTATCAATCTGAATTGTATATAAAGGTATTTCTCCTAATAAACAAATTCCAGCCTGGCCGCGTTCTTTGGCCACTGCCAAAAGAAGACCGTTGAGCCCGCTAATCTGACCAGTATCCATAATTTTGGCATTAAATTTTCTCACCTGTAAACTTAAGGCCTTATCCGTTGCAGCAGCCCATACCTGTGGAACCTGATTATGTTCAACCGGCATTGGCATCGCGGCAAATGTAAAGAGTTTTTGCGATTTAAAGCTTTCTGCTAACTCCATTATCTTGTTTGCATAGAAATACCCTTTCTCGGAAACCGGCTGTGCCTCGGAAATAAAAATAATCAAGTCGTTATCCTGGGTTTTTCCGCCAAAATCCTTGGCGGACCCGCTGCTCTTTGTGGCGGGGTTCTTCCAATAATAGAATTTAGCTTCTGGAAAACGCGGAATCTCAACTACACCCTCGCTAATCCAGGCTTGATCCGGATAAAATAGATCCCCTGTATCTAAGTCGGCAAATTCCACAGCAGAAAGCGCTTCTATTAAATAATCTGCGGTCTTAATCGCGACATTGCCCATACCCGGCCAGGCAGCTATAAAAATTGGGTTTTTTAATTTAATTTTTTTGGTTATTTTAATAAAATTTTTCATAATTAGCCTTTATTTTGTGGCACTTTCCGGACATATTGTAGAAAAATTACAACCTTTGCATAAATTAAATTTTGGTTTGGCAATAAACTCTTTTTTATCGCAAATACCCAGCATAATCTCGGCTTGTTTTAATACATACGCCTTTAATTTATCAATCTGCTGCTGATTACGGCAGGTAGGCAGGCTTTGGGTCGTCTTTAAATATACTAGTTCAGCTGCGATATTGTCAAGAGCGATGCCAAAATTTATACTTGCCCATAAAATATAAACTGAAAGCTGTAAATCACTATCCGGGTCAGTTTTATTTTCAGAGCCGCTTTTCCAGTCTGAAATTATAAGTTTTCCCTGGGAATTTTTTGTTACTAAATCAGGCTGCACCCAGACTTTAATGTTTTCTAAAAAGAAATGCTCCAATTTCTCATGCCTAACAAACTCTAAATTTTTATAACTATGCCAGATGACTTTAAAGAAATTTTCTAACTGCGATAAGGAGTCAGCCTGTTCTTTAAGCAATATGTCTTCTTGCCATGGAAAACCGTTATATGCCTCGGAGATATAATTTGCCTGATTATCGCAAATCTTCTTAAATTCTATCAATAATAAATTTTTTGCTGCCTCTTCGCTTATCGGCCGGCCTAAACGATACTGAGTAATCTGGCTTCTAATTGCGCTATGTATTATATTGCCTTTAAAAAAATAAAATTTATTCAACTTAAGCAAGGGCTCAATTTTTTTAGCCTCATTGTCATATTCGTATCTGGCGATATATGTATAATAGTAAGCCAAAGGACAATCTTCCCAAAGCCCCTGACGGGATTTCGACCAACTAAAGTTTTTCTTCCAATAAGTATTCATGGCGTTTGTTTACCATAACATAAAATTCACTCTGCGTCAATTGCCCGATAGTCGGATTAAAGTTGGGGCAAAAACTCACTAACTGCCTGCGAAATCTCTTTCCATCTCTCTGGACTATGAACGCTAAATTTCTGCTTTCTCTTCCAGCCTTCTTTTTTCTTTTGCCATAAATAAACGTTAATCAATTTTCTGCCCCAGGCATCCACCAGAACTACTGCAAGCCACCAACCAGCTTTTTTTGAAATCGTTTTGCTGTTTATTACCTTTAGTGGCGCGCCAATGGGAAGTTGCTCCTGAATTTCATCAGTCATATTAACCCTCCTGGTATCTCTTAAGCAACGAGCATAAAGATTTATTGTTAAGCTGTCATTGTTAAACTGCTATACTGTTAAACTGTTACATTAAAAAACAATTTAGCAATTTGACAATTTAGCCATTTAACAGTTTTTCTCCTATCTCTACTAAAAATAGTTTGTGCTAATTTGTAAATATTTTATAAACCGTTCCAAGGCCAATGCGCCTCGGTAAAGATTATCTAAATTTACATATTCATCAGTTATGTGAGCAGCACCGCTTGAGCCAAATCCAGTAGCGATAGCACTTATTTTAGGTTTTTTAAAAAAAGTTATAACTGTTGCCCCCTCGCTACCTGCCACTTTAAATCTGGTGTCTGATTTCAGCAATCTCTTTACCAAAGGATGATTAGGAGAAATCTCATAAGGAGCCTGTATAGAGTCTATATGTAAATTGAAATTTTTTGCTTTTAGCCTTAGAAGAGTCTTTATTTGGCTTAGAATTTTCTTAGGCTGCATTCCTGGCAAAAACCTTAAATCAACCTCAAATAAGCAATAATCAGCTACAATATTAACCTTTTCTCCGCCACAGATCTTCCCGATATTTACAGTGGGAGGCTTCAGATAGTGGTGCGGCTTAAAGTCAAATTTTAATTCTTTTAACTCGCTTATTATCTCGGATGCGATTTCAATAGCATTTATTCCTCTTTTAGGATAAGCGCCATGAGCTTTCTTGCCAAAAATTTCAATTTTAAAATGAATCAGGCCTTTCTGGCAAATGATAACATTAAAATCATCGCTGTCTAAGATTATTGCCCAGGTCGGCCTTAAAATTTTTTTCTCTAAGAGTTTAATAATGCCTTGTTTGCTACCGGTTTCTTCGTCAACGGTTATTGCAACAATTAAATCCTGTTTTAAGTTTATATTGTCTTCAATTAAGCTTTGAACTACTTCCAGGCAGACAGCCAGGTTTCCTTTACAGTCAGTTGCTCCTCTTCCAAAAAGCCGATTACCCTTAATAACTGGCGCAAAAGGATTGGTTTTCCAATTTTTTCCAGCAGGAACTGTATCCATATGCGGGCTTAAAAGAAGCGACTGTCTACAGCCTCCCCCTTTTAATATCCCTATTACATTCGGCCTTTTTGCTACAAAGGTATATGTTTTTATAATTCTTATACCTGCTTTACTCATCCGGGCCTTGATAAAATTTGCGATCTTTTCCTCTCTACCAGGTGGATTTTCGGAATTTATAGCTATTAATTTCTTTGTTAAATTAATAAGCCGCTTTTTGTTAATCATAAAACAAACTATCAGCGCTTTTAGCCCACGGCTGATCCCTGCCTGATGCAGGCACGGGTCAGTAGCAAATAGGCAACAATATCGATTTCTCTACGGTTTAAAATGCGAAATTCAAACTCCCAGCTATAGCTGTTGCATCAAAAGATTGCCCTTCTATATTAAGCCAAACTTTTTTGCTTATAGGAATATCTGCTCCTATAATCAAGCCCACGCTCTTAGCTAAATCAGACTTCTCCCTATTCCTTACAGTATCTATCCAGTTGATATTATCCATGCGTGACCACCGCGTACCTATATAAGGAGTAAGTTTAAAAAAATCATGTGATAGGAGGAGGGAAAATTGCCAATCATCTAAGACGGCTTTATATTTTGAAACGCCAACAGATACGGTATGGGGATGTATGCTTATATGCTGGAATCCAAAAACAATTTTTGTTTTCTCTTTTTGGTAAATCCTTGCCCGAAAACCATAGCCGCCCCCTAAATAAGTATGATAATCTATCCCGCTGCCTGTATCAGGACGCTGCTTTATATTGCCCACGCCGCCTTTTAAATCTAAGGACAGCCAATCCAAGATTCCGTATGATAAAAGGAAAAAATTCTGAAGACTGCGAATTTTTCCATATTCCTTTTCTAGTGTCCGATTCAATACTGAATGTGTCTGCAGCCCGATAAAAATTTTTTTCTCTTGTGGCATTTTTGTGCCATAGCACGGCGCAGCATAGCTCTGGCTAACAATACAAAAACAAATTAAAAAACAGAGTAAAATCTTAAACACCGCAGTCTCCTTCTCTCATATTGCGTTAGCTATAATATATTCCGCCCTAGAGGCTCAGAAAATCAATTACCCGCCTAATTTTGAGTCATGAGCTTTGACGCCTTTTGCCCTAACCTTAAGTTTTTTGTTGTTTCTATATGAATAGAATATTGCACAGCTGCCTTCATATGATACCATACACGGGCCTAAAGGATGCTCTGGATTACAGGCATGACCAAATGCCGGACATTCGTCTGGATGAATTTTGCCTTTTAAAACATCAGCACAGCGGCAGTGTCTAAAACCAACTATCTCTTCTTTCGCTTTTTTTAATTTAAATTTATAAAAACAATCAAATCTTCTTAATGGTTTTCTTAATATCAAGCCGGACTGCCTTATCTTGCCCAATCCGCGCCAAAAACTATCTGTTACATCAAATGTTCTTTTAATCATAGCAATAGCTTTCTTTTGTGGCTGCCAGTCAACCGCGCGGCTATATTCGTTTTCTACTTTTGCTTGCTTTTTCTTAATTTGCCGTGTAATTAAATAAATACTATAAAGAATATCTGCCGGCTCAAAGCCAGATACAACAACTGGGCGCTTATAAATTTTCGCTACAGATTTGTAAGCATTTGCTCCGATAATAACTGAGACGTGGCCAGGAGCAATAAAGCCATCGATGCAGGTGTCAGATTGCGAGAGGATAAAATCCATGGCGGGAGGAATAATCCTGTGTGAGGAAAGAATAGAAAAGTTTCCTGGCAGGGAATTCGTCAAAACCGCTGCAGTAGTCGGAGCAGTTGTTTCAAAGCCAATAGCAGAATGAATTACTTCTAAGTCTTCGTGTTCCCGGGCAAATTCCACTGCATCAAGGATAGAATAAACTATTTTTGTATTTGCGCCTCTTGCTTTTGCCTCAGCCAGAGACATCTGGCTGCCATTTACACGCAACATATCTCCAAAACAAGTCACTACCACATTCTTCCTAAGGCTTAAGTTCACCAATGTATCAATATCTGAAGCCGGCGTACAGCAGACTGGGCATCCTGGCCCAGAAATTACCTCTAAATTATCCGGTAATAGATGGCGTAAGCCAAAGCGGGATATAACATATTCGTGGGTTCCGCAGACATGCATGATTTTTAAATGTGCTAACCCTTTGCATACTTCAGCAATCGCCTTTGCTAAAGAAGCAACTAATCTTTTATCTCTTAGGTCCATGGCCCAGTTGGTTTAATATGCGCATTGTTTTTTTAGCCTGCTTAATATCTACTTTTTTAATGGCAAAGCCCGCGTGCACAAGGCAATAGTCTCCAACCCTTACCTTATCTAGCATCTCTATATTCACCATTCGCTTTAGAGAGCCGGCTTTCGCTATAGCGAATTTATCTTGTATCTCTACAATTTTTAATGGCACAGCTAAGCACATGGAACACCCCATGGGCAAGCACATTACTATGTGTGCTTGCTATATACTGACATCCGCAGTAGCCAAACACGATAAGTATTTGGCGAAGGCGGATTGCTATTTATTCCTCTTTGAGTTTGCAATTAAAATCTGGCCTAAGCAAATGCTCGCATCAGATGGAGGAATTGTCTTATGCTCAAAAACCTTAAATCCTTTTTCTTTTAACTTTGTCCTGGCCAGGCTACTCAATAATTTATTTGTAAATACTCCACCGCTTAACACAATTCTTTTTATGCCGCTGGTTCGTCTAATAATATTTGCCAGTTCGAAAATTAATCCAGCTAAAGTATTATGGAATTTGAAGGCTATTTTTTCTAAATCTTTCTTTTTGCTTAAATCATTAACAATTTGGCGTATTATCTTGCGGCTATCAACAATATAAAATCCAGTTTGCCTATTTAATTTATAATTATAATACATATTTTTTAAGTCCCTATGGGTAAACCTGTTTGCCAGTTGTTCTAATTTTATCGGGCCTTCAGCTTCAAAGGCAATTCTTTCATCCACCAAGCCTAAAAGTGCGCTAACTGCGTCAAATAACCTACCCGCGCTACAACTCAATGGAGAATTTATTTTATTTTCAAGCATCTTTTTCAAAAAATTCCATTTCTTTACATCAATTTTTTTAACAAAACCAATCTTCAGACCTAAAAATCTTTTTCCGTAAATTAGATAGAGTAAACTAGCGGCTATGCGGTTTGGTTCTAAAATCGCTGCTTCGGCACCTACTAACGGCGTGTAGTCAAGGTGCGCAACGCGCTTAAAATCTCTGAGATCTCCAACAAAAAAGTCTCCACCCCAGAGATTTCCATCCAGGCCAAATCCTGTTCCGTCAAAGGCAACGCCGATTACTTCCCCTTTAATATTATGCTCAAAAATACAGGAGGCAATATGCGCATGATGGTGCTGAATACCAAAAAGATTTGAATGCTTACCATTAATTTGTGAAAGTCCATGGATAAGTTGGCGAGAAACATAATCAGGATGCAAATCAAAGGCAAAATCTCTAACAGTAGCATATCGAATAAAATATTTAAGTTTTTTTTCAAATCCTTTAAACTCGCAAGCGTCGGTTAAATTGCCAGATGAGCGAGAAAGATAAACCTCCTTGTTCTTGGCCAACGCTAAGGAGCTCTTATCTTGTGCTCCCAGACCGATTATCGGCGCTCTAAATTCGAATTGTGAATTTAAATGCTTATATTCAAACGGGAAAATGTTGGACATGTAATATATAATACAGAAACATCCGTCGAAGCCAAATGCGAAAGCAATTTGGCGTAGGCGGAAGATTATTCTTCGACATCTAAATGCAATATGGTATCAACGGCAAAATTTCTCTCGTCGTTGCGTAAATGACAGTAGCCTACCAGATATTTCTTGCCATTTTCCTCGTAGATCTCTTTTGGGGTAACCTTTCTTTCTGTAACCTCTGCCGGACCCTTAGAAAAATAACGAATTGAAATATCAAAATGGAAATCTATTGCGCGTAAAATAAATGCGACCTTCTGCTCGTTGGCCTGGTTAATCAGGTTCACATTAAATCCACAAAGCGTATAAAGCTCGCTAAAAGACTTTATCCCCTTCTTTTTTAAAAGCGAAAGTAACCCAGCCAATACCTGCCAGGTCATTTCCACGTCTGCTAAAGCCCGATGTTCCTGCTTTTTGGCAATTTCAAAAACATAAGAAACATTGGCTAATGAATAACTTGTCAGATGAGGCATTGTCCGCCGTGCCAAGGTTAGGATATCAAAAAATAATTGATTGCCGGAAACTTCCTTGCCCAACATCTTTAGTTCATTCTGTAAAAAGTTTAAGTCAAATCTTATGTTATAAGAAGCGACGTATGAACCATTAATAAATTCTAAAAATTTTGGCAAGATTAGAGAATTTTTCGGCGCACCCTTTAACATATCAGCGCTGATATGGTTAACCAAAAAGGCAGCAGTTGATATCGGTCGCTCTGGATCAATTAATAAATGAAAAGAAGCTGTGGGTTGAAAATCTTTATACTTTATTGCTGCAATTTCACAGATGCGATCTCCTCCTTGCGGATCTAAACCAGTTGTCTCCAAGTCAAATATAACTAATTCCTTGTCTATTAATTTCTGCATGTGGTAGCCCTTTGGGCAATAAAAGACCTTAATAACTTTACTGGCTTATATGAGAGTTTAACCTGCTTTAAATTCATAAATCCAGAGTCATCCCCGGTATTTACAAATTTAAAACCGTTTAAATTCCGGCAGAGTTCTTTAAAGATAAATTGGCTTAAACCTTTTAGCCTTAAATCTACTGTCTCAAATAAAATACAAAATGTATCTTTATTTAAGGCAAAGCCAATGCTATATCCTTTAATATAGTTATCAACCTTAACTACCCAGCCGCCAAGTTGCAATTGATTAAAATTTTTAAGAGCCAACTCTTGGGCCGTCTCTGAATCTTCCAAGCAGGCATTGTAAATTTCATCGTTATATTTGGCTTTTCGCTCAGCCATCCAGCGCTGATAAAGAGCTAAGCACTCAGGCGCCATTGCCACATTAAATCTTTCAAAGCTATATTGATAATGCTTAATAAAAAAATTATAACTGGAACGTTTGCTCTTAAAACTGCTGCCAGAAAGATTTGCCAACTTGGTGAGGGTATACAGATATTCACTGTCTTTATCAACTAATTCAAGGTTTAAGTCTTTGTAAAAACCAATGCTGTCTTGCTGAATATTTTCTATCCTGCTTACTGTATTATCCTTATTAAAGCTATCCATAACTTTAAATGCCTCTTTTATTGCCTTTAAAGTTGGCTTGCCTAGGGGCGGGACAATGAGAAAACAACCCAGTCCGTTTCTCGCAAAAACGCACAAACAACCGTCAATAATCTGCCAAAATATTTTAAAGATTCTTTTCCAGATAAAAATACTGGCAAAAGAATGGGTGGATAGCATTGCTGAGTTCTTAGAAAAATACTCATCGAATAACGGTTTATCTTTAATATTAATTTCTTGCATCGGCTATTTTTAATTCCTCGAGGTATTCCACTGCATCGTCTTTAGTATAATCGCCAATAAAAGACTTATTTTCAGATATTATCTCTATGATAGGCTTTCTCTCTAAAAACTCTTTAAGGTATTTAATGTATTTGGTGTTCTTCTTTATTATCTGTTCGTTAACCCAAGGGCATTTACTATCCATGGCAAGAAATATCTTATCATTTTTTCTGGCAAGCAAAAACGGGTAAAGCCTGCACTCCAGCGGCCGTTCGCTATAAAATTTACACCTGTTTTTTTCTTTCTTAAAACAAGGGCAAAGATAGAGAGAATTTTCTTCCCTTAGCTTGAACCTAAAACCTTCAATTATTTCCTGCGATAGGCCTGCTTCAAACAACATCTTTAAGTCTGCTTCTAATAGGTGGGGCGCAAATACGCTGTTCTGTTCGGAAAATCTACAACAGACTTCACATTTAGAACAAATCTCTTTTGGGACAATCTGTTTTAACTCTTTAAATTGCATATCGTTTAGCTCACTGGGCTACCCAGCTCAACTTCCCTGTCTGTAGTTAAAACTGTGATTCCTTTTGAATCTTTCGCTGCTAAGAGCATACCTTCTGAGGCCTTGCCTCGGATAACGGCAGGTTCTAGATTATCAACTACTATAACGAGTTTACTCATTAATTCTTCTTTACTATAAGAATTCTTAATGCCTGCGACGAGCTGTTTTTCTTTATCGCCTAAAGAAACTCTAACAATATACAATCTATCAGCTGTCGGATGGTCCTGGACATCAAGAATCTTGGCAATTTTAATTTCTAATTTTTTAAAATCATCGATGGTTACCATATTTAGACTCCTTTCTATTTTGCTTCGCAAAATTCACAGATTAGCACAGATTTTTAACAGATGAGACAGATAAGTTATCTGCGATTATCTGCGTTAGATTTGCGTTTATCTGCGTTAGTGTAATTTAAAAAGAGGTGTATTTAGCTTTTCCACCAGGCAACTCTTTCTGTTTCAACTGCAAATGGAGTAAAAGGCGGGAGTTTTGAGCTATCATTAAAATCTGTATCGTAATTCCAATCTCGGGTAGGGGCAGTATATTGCGGTGCGCCATAAACCCAAGCACCTTGGGAAATCAAACTATTCCAAAGCTCTACGAATGAGCCGCGAATTCTTAGGGTCTTACCTGTCCAATTTTCTAGAAATCTAGGATAGTTTTCCAAACCGCCGTTATAGCTTCCTGGCGTAGTGGTATCTATGCCAGCAATAAAAGCAGCGTTAACTGTAGTTGAAGAGGCAATTCTGTTCGCTAAAGGAAGGTTGCTGTTAGCATCTTGCCAATTATTAGAAAGAATATTCAGAGAATCTGAAATTATTGCTGCCGGCTTCTTGTTGATATTATTATAATCTCCTTTCACGTATACAGGGTCATTAGAAACAATTGTCAATGGGCCCTGAAGTTCAGTAGCGCTATTAAGGCGGATTCCATTTGGGGTACCAGGACTCGCATCGCTTCGCGTGATATAAAGAAGGCCGTTTGCCGGGAAGAATCCCGACGTATTAAGTATTGTCATATCTATATTAGTTGCTTCGATCAATTTAGCTTCCCTCTGGTTATAAAAAGAACTTGTGGTAATCGTTCCGGGAGGCAGAATCACAGGATTACCAGCTTTATTATAGGCTAAGGAGTCTACTATTTTTAAATCCGCGTTCGAGGCATAATATCCAGTTGGCTCTATAGAGCCAACCGCTGGTACAGCTAAAGCAGTTATGCCGTGAACACTACTCTTAACAGTGCCATTCCACCTATTTTGCGACTCATCTGTCCAGTCGCTACGGTCACAATCAAGCGGCTCTGGGTCACTAGGTTCTTTCATAGAGAAATAACTTCCTGTGTCTTTCTTTCTTATGCGCACATTTCCTAACATATCCAGGCTTGAATCTTTGCGTTGATTATAAATGCTTCCCGCACTATATAAATAATCAGAGTCAATTGTAAAGGTATTATGCGTGCCAATATAGATATCCTTATTGCCATGAACTTTACCAGATAAAGTCATATTCGGGCCAGGCAGCATTTCTAAATCGTCATTATAAAATACCGCGTGCTGAAACGTATAAGTTTTCTTAAGGCTAATAATCTGATTAACCGTAATTGGTATGGAATAGTTAACATCAACAGCCGTGCCAGTTAAACGGTAATGCCTGATAAAAGTTGCTATCCCTAACGGATTGAAAGTGGTGTGTTCTGAATCCAAGGCAGTCCAAGAGTAGTTTACATTAAAATCCGTTGATATATTTACTACATCTGTGAAGGTGTCCGGGGCAGGCTGATGATTTGCCACTCTGAAACTTAAATCAAACGCCGCCTGTTCTATAGCTGCTTCAGCAAGATATGTGCCTTCAGAGATAATCTTATTTCTCCTGGCTAAATTAAATTCGCTTAATGAGCGCTGTATTAAAACTGCAGCTAAGATCGCTACAATGACAATAACCAAGTAAGAGGTAATCAGAACAATGCCTTTTCTGTTCATAATCTTTCCCATCTTCAATTTAATTACGCATATCTATTATAGCAGTTGAAGTATAGTTATAAACTCTGCCTTCTTTATTTGTTTTCTCAAGCTCTAAAACCACTTTTAATTCATCAATATTCAAAGACGGCTCAAGCGCATGGTCTAAAAAATTTATCCGTTTAACGTTATTGGCTAACACGCTGATTGTGCTACCATACGTCTTAATCAGTTGGGAATTAGCCAACTCTAAACTAATTGTTATGTCCGTAGGATCCCATTGCAATACATCAGCGACTAAATCCGGCAAGCCGTCGCCATCGCTATCAGCAGGCAGACGGAAAACAATCATATCTGTACCAGCGCTAGGAGAATTTTGGGTTATCAACATCTGGCTAAACGCCGTCTTTTTTAAATCGCTGCTTAAACTAGCAATTGCCTGGCGCGCATCAGACTGAAGACAAATTAAAATATCGCCAGATTGAAAGGTCGAGCGTAATTGAAGCAAGGTAGCTGCTAATATGCCCAGCAAGACTATGGTGATAGCGCCAACCAGCAGAATCTCTATTAAAGTAAAACCATTTAAAAATCCTGTCCTGATATATATCTGCTTCTCGTTCATAATTATCGCTTAATTAAAGTACGCTCACCCTCAGTGTTTTAAAAGCCATAGAACGGATTCTGCTATCCTTGCTCAACCACGTAGCTTCTACTTTAATCTCCAATGGATCAACGCTAATTCCTTGAGGATAGGTAACAATAATTGCCTCATTATTCAAGAGAAATCCTCCGATAACACTTGCAGAAATAGCTACACCGTTAGGAAATTGGCTTGTGAGATTTGCAAAAGAAACTGTCTTCATTTTTTCTAACACATCACTTAAATCTTCCGCAGCAATACTCATTTCTCTGGCCAGGTTAATCTGATTTAAGGCATTGATAAACACAATCACCAATGCCACAATAGTAACCGCTAAAATTAAAGAGACAATCAAGAGCTCGACAAGGGTCAAACCTTTGGTAACTTTTCTACTTAGTTTAATAAGAGCCTGTCTCATCTTTTATTTGATTTTAGGTTGTGCAAGCCGTGAATCTCTTTTGTTCAAATCCCTTTTCAGGTAAGTAATGCGGGGACGACGGGATTTGAACCCGCGATCAACGGATCGACAATCCGTGGCCTTAAACCAGGCTAAGCGACGTCCCCAGAAAATTAAGAAAGTTATTCTACCTTATAGAAACAAATGTTTCAATAATTTTGTATATGTTCTACTGTGTTCAAATGTTCCATTTCGCTATCGCTCATTGCACGTTTGAACTTCGAAGAACATTCTACGAAGCTAAACACGGAGGAGCAAAGTGAGGAAGTATTTAGCGTAGTAGAATGGGCGATACAGGATTTGAACCTGTGACCCCTGCGATGTAAACGCAATGCTCTAACCAACTGAGCTAATCGCCCGGAAAATATAAATTCTAACCCCCGCCAAAAAGCTTTGGCGGGTCCGCCATGCTTTGTGGCGGAAACTGAACTAACCGCCCGAAAATTTACTTACTAGCACCTGGTCCAGGACCGGTAAATAAACTAAATAGATTCCCTTCGATAAGCCGGTCTTCTAAACGTTCAACTGTCCGGCTAGAAATGCGAGCAAATAATTGCAAGTCCTCTACCAACTGCGCCATTTTATTAGATAAATAGTTAAAATACTTTGTAGTCCGGCTGAAGTCATCTGCTAAGTTATGAATGTCTAACGGATCCTGACCAATAATGTAGCCTTCTTTAGTCAAATTGACTGGCTTAGCCTGCAAATCTTCTTGAATATCTATTAATTTATCACCAAGAAGTCCTTCAGTCTTTATAGTATAAACCGAATGCGCGTCTAACTGTTTCTTATATCTGGAAAGAACGCTCAATGTAACCTTAACTCTCCGAGATGGTTTTAACTCTGTGCCAATAAATTCTATAGCAGCTACTGAGCCAACATTCACCCCTGAAATACGCACCGGTGCGCCAACCTTTAAGCCACCCACATCATTAAATACCACGTATTGCAAAAATTTTGCTTCACCGATTCCAGTCTTAGCGCCTAAGGCAAAAATAGTAATAATAATAAAAAATAAACTGATGGCAAAAAAAGTGCCCGCGATAATTTCTTTATTGACAGTAGGTTTCATAAAATATCCTCCGCGCTATTAAAAGGCTATTTTCTCATCTAGAATCCGGATTAGCAAGAATAAATTTCCTTACACCTGGGTCAGGGTTTTCTCTAATCTCTTCTTTCCTGCCTATGGCTATAATTCTACCTTGCTCGATAATAGCAATACGCTCACTTATATCAAAAAAATTTGTAACATCATGAGTAACCACGATGGTTGTAGTATCAAGTTCCTGGCGTAATTTAAAAATTAAGCGAGAAATTGAATATCCTGTAGCCGGATCAAGGCCAGAAGTTGGTTCATCGCATAATAAAAGTTTTGGCCTTAAAATAATTGCCCGAGCCAAAGCTACGCGTTTACGCATGCCCACACTAAGCTGCTCAGGAAATTTTAATTCTATTCCTGATAACTCTACTTCATCTAATGCATTTTTAACCATTTCGGCCATTTCTTGTTTTTCTATACGGGTGTGCTCTTTTATTGGCAATGTTAGGTTATCGTAGATATTCAAAAAATCAAAAAGCGCTCCTTCCTGAAAAACATAGCCCGTGTCTTGGCGCATCTTAAGAAGTTCATTCTCCTTTAGGGGTACAATATCTTTCCCATCAATAATGATAGAGCCTTCATCTGGCTTTAACAAGCCGATAACGTGTTGCAAAAACACTGATTTACCTTGGCCGCTACCGCCCATAAGCGTAAAAAGCTGGCCGCTTTCTATGTCCAGACTAATATTATCTAAAACCTGATGCCCATCGAATGACTTAGATAAATTTCTAATATTTATCATAATCTGTTGGTTTTCTTTCTAGAAAAAGGCGATACTTATGATAATCAAATTTAGTATAAATACGATTATATGGCTTAATTTGCCGGCGCTCCACATAAAAAGGCGCGTTTTGAAATTCCCCTACATATTCCATTTCATTATCTAAGTGGTTCTCGATGAATTCAGTTGCATACCAGCTTTTATTGTCATAAATAAGTGGCTTACCATCTTTAATCCACTCTGCTTCTTTAATCGCATAATCAATATTTCTCCTCGCAGCATAACTACCAGCACAACCTGCTAAAACAATTGCCAAAAATAGAACCAATATACCTTTAAATTTCATACTTACCCCCAGAAAGTTATAATTATTTTTGTCAAAAAGAAATTAGAAACTATAACCAAAATACTGGAAAGTGCCACAGCTTGGGTGGTATTTTTACCTACCCCAAGTGAGCCACCCCTGGTATTAAAACCTTTAAAACAGCAAATTATGCCTATAAGAATAGAGAATACTACTGTCTTAATCATCCCTCCAGTAAAATCAATCAATTTCAAAGAATCTATTGTCTGATGCATGTAGAAAAACGGATTTATCCCGACCTGAAATGTGGAAATAAGTAGCCCTCCAAAAATACCTAAAATCTCACACCAGAAAACTAAAAGTGGCAAGGCAATAACGCAGGCAATAATACGGCTTACACCAAAAAAACCAATCGGATCAATTCCTAAGGCACGTGTTGCTAACAACTGTTCATTTACGCTCATTGTGCCAAGTTCAGCAGAAATCTTAGCACCGGATTTTCCGATGAAAATCAAACTGGCTAAAACCGGCCCTAATTCTCTGACCAAAGACAAAGCAATCAGGCCAGCAATGTATTCTGTGGCTCCAAACCTTACTAAAACAACTGCGGACTGGACTGCTAAAACCATCCCAGTTGCCAATGCGCTAATACTTATAATCCCGAAGGCATTAACCCCTAACTCAAAAACCTCTTCGCCTATCTGCTCTAGGCGAATACCTTTTCTGATTATCAGGCGCAGGCAGTCGAAAGAAAAATAGATTATCTGGCCACTTGTTTGTAAAAAATCAATTACCCGCTTACCTATTCTCTCCAAAAAAATCTTCATAGCTAAGAACTCAAATTATCTCTTATATAGGCCTACTAATTGCGCTTCGGCTAAAACATGGCCTTCCATCGCCTTTATTAATTGCGATTTATTAACGCCAGGCTTTAAATTCAAGAGTGTATCTAATGCATAAAGTTTAAAGAAATAGCGGTGTGCTTTACCCGGAGGAGGACAAGGCCCGCCATAGCCAACGCTACCAAAACTGGTATTGCCTTGTTTTGCCCCATTTTCAAGAAAAGTGGATTTTGGAACATTTTCATCTAAAGAAGTTACGCTAGAGGGTATGTCATATACCAGCCAGTGCACCCAAGTGCCCATAGGCGC
The DNA here is from genome assembly GCA_040753675.1 of Candidatus Omnitrophota bacterium. Taxonomy (GTDB): domain Bacteria; phylum Omnitrophota; class Gorgyraeia; order JAHJTE01; family JAHJTE01; genus JBFMEB01. The sequence goes on from JBFMEB010000007.1 coordinate 67,703, forward strand.
ATCCGGATCATCATTGATTAATACAAAACTTTTTGTCCCGTCTGGCGCGCCTGACCAGGAAAGCTTGGGAGAATTATCAGCACCTTCACAAGTATAAATCTTAGGGATAAATTCATTATTTTTAAATGCTGGAGAGTTTAACTCTAACGCCATAGCAACACCACCTCCTGTAATCAATAAAATTGATATCAAAAACAAGATTCTCCTCTTCATATGTTTTACTCCTTATCTATTTTAAATACTGTAAATTTTTTTACAAAACTTGCTGGCTGGTAAGAGGTTTTGGCTTTCCTTAAATTATCTATCCCTAAGTCTTGCTCGCGATTGACAAACTCAAAATTTTCAGGGATAAGAGAGGCAAAAAAATTGTTTATTGCCTGATATATGCCTATAAACTTTGAGTTTGCTTTCTCAGCATGGATAACAAATGTTGTGTGGTTAAGCGGCTCGCCAATGCTGAATGCCTGAATGCGTCCATCAATCTCTATTATTGCTCCGGAAAGAGCCAATTGTTGACAATTCTTTAACATCTTCAGTATGGCCTGTTTTTCTCTTCTTAGCCCAGCATCCTGTTCGCAGGACTTGTCATCGCACCATTGATTATGGAATCTAATGCATTGTTCAACATCAGCGGGAGTGGCTTTTCTACATACCGGTTTATATAAATTAAAGAAGCGCCGGATAAAATTTCTTTTTGCATCATATTTCTTTCCTTTAAGTTCTATTAAATCTTTGCGCCTATAGAGATAGTCAAAATTGTCTCTGTCTTCTATTGCCTTGAAAGCAGTCTCATTATTGAATAATACTGCGGTTGAAAATGGTAGGCGAACAAATTTCGCATTAGGGAATTTTTCCAGGCAGTCTTTAATAACATTTTTTGAATTCTCCCTGCCTATGGGGTCTAAAAAATATTCATTATCTTCTCGCAAAAAGCGGATAATTAAAAAATCCCCTTTTTGGGATATCTTAAACCCGTAGGCCTCTTGCCAAGAAAAAAGATTTGTAAAGGTGAATTCGGAAATCTCCGGCTGCAAATCTTTAAAAAGCTTATCAAAGAGCGGCTTATCGCTTAAGCCGATCGGCCTCGAATCTGGAAAAGAGGGGATCATAACTCTAATTTATTATATCACAGAAAGAATCGAATTTTTAGGATAAATGCTTTAAGGTATAAAGTAGCACTTGCCCCAGAGATACGCTTGCAGCATTTAAAAAAATGTCCTTAATATCAAAAACCCTGCCTGGGATAAAGCGTTGAATAATTTCGTCAATTGCTCCAACAATAAAGCCGATTAAGAGAATCTTAAAATGCATCGACTCTTTAGATTGTTGCCTATTTATTGATTTAAAGATAATAAATGGCAATATTATATATTCGAGTAAATGCATTCTTTCCGCAAGAAACTCGAGATTGCGCATAATAATAAAACCGGCAAAGAAAACCAAACAGATTAAAAGCAGTCCTTTAAATGGCTTTCGTTTTTTTAATAGTAAAAACATAAAGATTATATTTATAAATATTAAAAAACCAACGAGATAAGGAAAATCCCGAGCTCCTTCGCCAAAAGCTTTTAGGATTACCTCCCAGAATTTGGGCGCAAACGGTAGGCTTATATAAATAAATGCACAATAAATAAAAAATAAACTCCAGCGCCCTATAAATACTCGTATGATTTCTAATTTTAAGTTAAACTCGCTCATATGGTTATCTGCTAAATAATGCTGCTATCTTTATATCAAATATTAAAAATTAAATATCAAAATGACATATCAAAATTCAAAATTATAGAATAAACAATAGAAACGAAAAGGAAACAAGATAAATTAAATTTTGCATTTTACATTTTAATTTTAATTTTTGCATTTTGATTTTTACATTAAAACGTTATTTATTTAAGAAGACGCTATTGTAGTTTTGCCAGGAATTTTTTTATGCCGGCAACAAATAAATCATGGGAATCAAAAACACAGGTATTGTGCCCTCCAAGAAGTTCCAAAAATTCTTTTGGCTCTAAAGCAACATCATATAATTTCTTCCCCAACCTAAAAGGCACAATCTCATCATTTCGGCTGTGGATTATTAATTTCGGGCAGGATATCTTTTTAATCTTGCTGACAGAGTCAAATTTAATGGACAAAAATATAGTTGGTAAAAACGGGTAAATAGCCGCTGACATATCTTTTGCTGACGTAAATGCCTCTTCTAAAATCAACGCTGCCAACTTATTTTTACTGGCTAAATCGACTGCTGCCTGAGCGCCTAAAGATTCGCCATAGACTATAATGTCTTCGGGTCTTTTACTTTTCTGGCGCAATAAATATTCATAGGCTGCCTGTGCATCCAGATATATTCCTTTTTCAGTAGGCCTTCCTGTACTTAGCCCATAACCGCGGTAGTCAATTATAAAAATCGTGATTCCGAGAGAGTTAAAAAGGGATATTTTTTCTAATCTATGGCTGATATTGCCACCATTTCCGTGTAAAAATAGCAATATCTTCTGACTGTCTTTGGCTGAGATAAACCAGGCATTTAGTTTTTCTCTGTCTTGCGTATTAAAATATACGTCTTCAAATGCCAGGTGCAAATCTTTAGGAGTTGCTTCGATGTCGCTAAATGGGAAAAATACACTCTTTTTTTCTATATATTTAACATAGGAAAAAATAAACAATAAACAGATTATTAAAAAAACAATGGTTTTTATAATTGCCGCTAAGCTGTATTGCATATAAGAGAAGTTAGAAGAGGAGAAGCTAAACTATAAACCCCTCTGGAGATAAAAGGTGCAGGTGAAGATGAAATACGCTCTGGCCTGCGCCAGAGCCAGAATTAATAATAACGCGAAAACTTTCTAAATTAAATTTTTTTGCTACTTCTGCTACAGAAACCATTAATTTTCCTACTAATTCTACATCTCGCTCGCTAAGTGAAAACAGGCCTTCACGATGCTCTTTAGGCACGATTAAAATGTGAACTTTTGCCTTTGGGTTTATATCCGGGAATGCACAAACGTCCTTATTTTCAAAAACAATCTTAGCTGGGATTTCTTTGTCGATAATCTTACAAAAAATGCAGTCGCTCTTATTAATCATTTGGTTTTTGGCTAAACTGACAGTATGCCTAATAGCATCAGGGTAAATGCCATAACTAAAAGCGCTACTGTCTCGGTCATACCCAAAACTACAAGATAATTTCCAAATCCTTTCCCGGTTTCTCCCATTGCATCGCAAGCGACTGCAGCGCACTTTCCCTGCCATAAAGCAGATACGCCGATTGCCGCACCGGCAAATGCACCTATGCCCCAGAGATATAGCCCCTTATTGACAATCGCCATTAACTGGCGCATCAGAATCATTCCGTAGACTGTCTGTGTTAGTGGCGCAGCTACAAAAACTACGAGCATAAAAGAAGGAGCTTTATTTTGCACGAAATTCTTCTTCCAGGCGCCTATCGCTGCCAAACTCGCTATTCCTGCGCCCCAGCCTGAGCCGACTGCTGAAAGGGCCAAGACTAAAATTGCCCCCAAATCTTTAAATTGTGAAACTAAACTATGCTCCATAACCAACCTCCTTTAATAAGCAGATAACTTACGGAACTTTAGTGACGTAAGTTATAGCAAAGCGTCTGCGAAGTGAAGACTCCACGGGTAAACCCGTGGCATCTTCTTACAAAAATTCAAGCTGCGCTTGACCTGAATCCTGTCGCCCTTGCCATTTTACATATTCCAAGGCTTCCTTTTCATCCAGG
>JBFMEB010000008.1:0-70910 GCA_040753675.1 Candidatus Omnitrophota bacterium
TAAAATTATAAAGATAATCAAAGGCAATGTCTTATTGCCGGCAATCGGAGTAGTTTTATCAATAAGTGAAGATATCTTTGAACGAACCTTAAAGGACAAAGTAATTCTGGATGCAAGAGAAGAGGTTGAGAGAGAAGCATATGATTTATTCTCAGAGATATCAGTCCATTTTGAATTAGATGGCCCAGAAGACTTTAACGGAGAATGGAAGGATATGGTCTGGTATTTTGGCGGAGCAAACCTTTTAGTTGAACGAGGAAGGAATTTAGTGGCAACTAGAAAGGAAATGATAATTAATTTATCCAAAGAAGGCTGGTTTAATCCCCTTTCTATGAAGACTCAAGAGACGCAGATTCATGACTGGGCAAGGGGCCCAAGAATGGTAGTTGGTTTAACAAAGAATAATAAGTTCTTTGCCGTCTCTTTCAGCGGCAGGACAAATACCAGCGCAGGTGTAAATTTTGCCGAAGCAGTTGAAATATTATACTATGAGTTCGGTGTAAATAATATTGAGTGGGCGCTTAATCTTGACGGTGGCTCTTCAGTAAGCCTGGGAGCAGTAGCCAAAGACAGCGAATATATCACTTTAAACTTTCCTGGACCTGGGCCGAATACTGTTTCCGGCCAAGTAAGAGAAATAAATAGCTTTGGCATAATTGGCAAAGATTTAATCCAGGAGTTTGACACTGGTTTTAGCTCAGAGGCTCGAGTTAGTTCTAATATTTTGATTGTTATCAATAGCCAGCATGGCGCAGGCAAGAGTTATCTGGCAAGATTAATTTCTAAACAGACGGGCCTTCCCATATTTAGCGGCGGCGATATTAAGCGTTCCTTCGCAACTCAGCGGAGTATGAGCATAGAGGAGTTTAATACCTATCTGGCCGAAAATCCTTTAGAAGATGAAAAAGTGAATGAAGCAATCGACACCGCCCAGCTGGATGCTTTAAAAGAAGGGAATAGAATTTTTGAAAGTAGTTTTAGCGTGTATTTAGTTGGGAAATTAAGAGCTGAGTTGCAAGCTAAGAGGACAAGGGTGGTAAGAGTTTTACTTAAAGCTGATGCTACTATCAGAGCTGAAAGGGTTAAGGTTGGCGTTTCCAAAGGAGACCGCAGCGCCGATAGTATCGCCGATGTTAATGAGATAAAAAGAAATCTCTTAGAGCGCGATGAGTTTGACCGCCAGCAGTTCCTGAGGATGAGCGGCGGAACATTTGATATCTTTGGTGAAAATAACTATGACTTAATCTTTGATACCGGCAATGTAAGCATAGAAGAGATGGAAGATTTAGCAAGGCAGATTATAGATTTTGCTCCCTCTTTCACAGCTGAGGCAAGAGAATATTCTTCGGCTTATGATGGGCTATCCGCTAAACTAAAAGAATTAAGAAATAATTCGGGTTTACCATTTGCGCTAACGCCTTCTAATGTTCCGCAAGAGACTTCTGACAATGCTTTCTGGAGAGAGGCGCTACGCGTGCTTCATTTTGAGCCATCTATTTATAGAAGAGTAGAGAGAGTCGGAGGTAAAGAAGAATTATCTGCAGATGACTTATTTAAGTTAGGAGAACAGCTTTCAAATCCAGATGTTGGCATCAGGGGTCAAGCCAAAAAGACCGCTGCCAAGATATTGTCGAGTCAAATAGTCGAATTGATTAAACGATTACGTAATATCTATAATGCTACGCGCGAGAAATCTCCCTTAGAAGAAAATCAGGATTACTACGGATTGGGGTTAGAGAATCCTGTCGTAGCTATGGCCACAAAAGAATCATTATTATACTTGGAAGGTCTGATTGAAATAATAACTGGCACCTTAGCATTTAGAAATGCTTCTGAAGATACGGATATAGGAGAAGAACTAAGAGAATATGATGTATCGAAATTTGAGGGACAGGTCAGAATAGGCGAGGCAGTGCTGGGATTTATATTACAATCTGATGCACATATTCCGGAAGAAGCATACTTTATGCACCGAGGTCCTTTTGCCTCAAAAGCTGATATCCAGAAGGCATTCTATGATAATAAAATTCGTTTTGATATTACTGTTATACCTCCAGCTCTCTGGGGCGTAGATTTTGCAAAGACAGTAGGCCATTACCATGACCCAGTCCAGATGCCAGAGATTTATCAAGTAGTATCCGGCCAAGTCCTCTGGCTTTTACAGAAATGCGATGGTAATGGCAAGGTTATAGATTTTATAACAGTAAAAGCCAAGGCCGGAGATATTGCGATTATGCTTCCGAGCTATGGTCATGTGAGCGTAAACATATCTGAAACCGAGCCTTTGGTTTTAGCTAATTGGCTTACCTGGAACCAGACCTCTTACTATGGCTCTTTTAAAGACAAGAAAGGTGCAGCTTACTATGTAATAAAAGGAGAAAATGGAGAGCCGGTTTTACTTCCAAATCCAGAATATACAAAGACACAAGAGCTTCCTATCCCACGCCAGATGGTTGCAAGAGATGAGATTCCAGTCTTTAGTCTTAGAAGAGGCTTACCTATATATAATCTCGTAAGATTACCAGATGCAGAATTCGCCCAAAAGTCGAGATTCTTAAACCGTCCTGATAAATACGAATCTTTATTAACCCCAGAGGCCACGCTTAAAGATGCTGGGGCTGAAGATAAAATAACAGTAGATGAGTGGAGGCATACTTTAGAATTTAGAGCCTGGGATGGCTATGAGAAGACTCGCACTGAAATGTTAGGCTATGCAACGGCCTCAGAGGGAACAGTTAAATTAGAAGAAGTTGAGAAAGACAGTAATATTGATTATTTGGCTAGAACAGATAGAGGGATTTTCCGCTTGAAAATTAGCCGTAAGACAGCTGGTAAGTATTCATTTGAAATTGTAGAGAATAATGCTGGAAATAAATGGATGATAGCCAATTATTTCGAAGGTGTGCGGCCGGCAAAAGTTATAGAGCCCGCACCAAAACCAGAACCTTTCTTAGCCAGTGATAATTTCTTTGACGCCTGGTCACATGAAGAGTTACCTCAGCACGCTAAGGAGGTTATTGATCATATTATAAGAACTAATGAATATGATGCGCAGGCAGTAAGTAGATTGAGGGCGTTACAGAGTGCAGTTATTAGTGGCGGCGAGATAGAGGCTTTGCCAGAAGATTCAGAAGGTGGCGATGTCCGATATTGGAACGAGGAAATCGCAGGAGGGATTATCGGTAAAAGATGGGATGGAGATATTCCTCAGATGGTAAGCGTTTCTTATTTGTACAGGCTGATATTAGAAGCAGTCAATTATTGGCAGACAAGAAAAGATCCTTACGTAGCTGATAAAGAGAGAGAGTTAGCAGTGTCCTTGGTAGGGTTTCCAGCTAAATTAGAGGCATTAAGCAGAGCGAATAGTCCTTTAGCCTTCTTGCTCTTAAATGCCCTCTGGGCGAATAATTTTGACCCGGTTAATCCTATTGCTAAAGGCCAGTCGTTGATTGTAAATGATGTTGATACCGCTGTGGCAAAACTTAAACATCCTTCAGTCAGAGTAGTTACTTATGAAGCTGATAATGCTGCCTCTGAGCTCATCGCTGACCTGTGGTTAATTCATTATCTGTTGAAAAATGATATTGTTGAGAGGATTAATCTGCGGGTTAAAAATTATCCTTACCTTGTTAGTGATGCAACTGCAGAGGATGTTGATAATACGATTATGGTTTTAAAAGATGCAGCTAATGCTGGTATTAGCTTAATTGGAAAAGAGTTAGATACCTATAGACGAGAAGGGCGGTTAGTTGTTATTTCAGATGGGTTCTCAACTGCGGGAATAAGTTTTAAGGAGCAAATCAATATTTACACAGGATCAGATTTGATGATTGTTAAGGGCGATGTTAATTATAGACGAGTTACAGGAAATCTCTATTGGGGCATTAGCCAGGACATTCAGGATGTCATTGTTGATGGGCTTAAGCCAGTTTTGATTATTCGCACGGCTAAAAACCAAGTTGTTGTCGGTGCAGATAAAGATGAAGTCGAATCTTTTTATCAATTTGACCCTCGTTGGTATCGTAAGGGTATTGCCGGTATTGTTCAGTTGGTTGACGTTGTTCAGCCTGTAACCAGCTGGGGATGCAGGTTTGTTGCCAGGGCAACTCTAATTACCGGAATATTAGTTGCCATTTTACCTGAGTTAGGTTTACAGATTGGCATTATGATTTTGGCGGTTATGTTAGCTATTGCTACTTATCGAATTACTGAGAAGCTGAGATGGATTGTTAGCCCTGGCATAGTGTTGTCTACTTTAAGCTTTATACATTTAATGCCAACAGATTTTGCCAGAACAACTTTAATAATCCTTACTATCTTAGCTACTTTAGTTACCGCTAAGATGGCTACGAAACTAAAAAGAATCGAGGAATTAACCAAACAAGAGATACGCGCTGGCCCTGCTGCATATAGGCTGCACGACGCATTTGCCCTTGCGCCTTTAGATTCAAACTTGCCTGATTCTATTGCTGCTGTTAATGACGAAATCGTTTTAAAGAATGAATCAGCCCGCGCTGCAATTTCCAACATCCTGCGTCCCTTCTTACAAAATCTCATAGTTGCCCACGAAAGAGCTCACCTTAAAACCAGATATAGAATTCTAAATGAAATTCCGGCTTATATTGCAATGATTGCCGGTCTTATTGTAATTCCCGGCTGGCAATTATTTGTCAGAGTTTCTACTAAAGCAGGATTAATTTACTCTGCTGACAGTGCTTTTAGGCGTCATTCTGACGTGCTACTGATAGGTGGGGGAACAGGAACAAGCTCTAATATTGCCTTATTCCATGAATATAATATCGTGTCTCGCGACGAACCCATTAAAGTAATTGTCGGATTTTCTGATGATGGAGGCAGCTCTGCCGAAATACAGCGTGCCTTATATTATAATTTCAACATCCACATACCATCTTTCGGTGATACTGTATCATCTATGGTGGGTTCGATACTTGGTGCATGGAGGAGAGACGTATTGAATTACCGCTTAGACAAAGAAGAAACGACCTTGGAGGCCTTAGAGAATATTAGAGTAGTTATTCATTCTAATTACGGAGAAGTCATAGGCGCCAGAGACATCGAGAGATTTATTAATTTACTGAGGAAATATTTGATAGTTGTTGATAATAAATTAGTGGAGCGCTCAATTTTAACCATACCTGGTAAAGGGCATTCTTTGAAGAATTTGGTTTTATTAGGCATTGCCTTGGATATTGGCGCAATTTCACTGTACAGAAGGAAGGTAAACGCTAGAAAACTTATGCGTGCTTTTTATAGATTCCACGAACTTGTTGGCTCCAATGCCATAACTATCCCATCAAGCATATCAAGTCATTATGAGGCAAGACCAGCAGTGCTCCTGGCAGATGGTACATATATAGTTGGCCAGACAAACATAGTGGCGACAGAACATAGCATCCCTTACGCAGGATTAGAATTTCGAAACGAAAAAGGCAATCAAACAGAGCCACTGGTCAATTCGCAGGCAGTAGATGCTGTTAATAGCGTGCGCTCAGGCGGCCTGATTGTAGTTGGCCCGGGAAGTTTATTCACCAGTATATTAGCTAACTTAGCAGTCAAAGGTTTGGCTCATGCCTTGATGAAAGCCAAGGCAAGAGGCGTTGAGATTATTTTCCTTTTTAATCCAAATAAAAATAGCGAGTTAGAGCACTTGACCATCAGTTCTATTATTAAGGTAATTGAGCTGTCAATCGGTTTTAGATTTGAGCAGATTTTCTCAAGCGTCGTTATTAATAAGGTTGGCGAGATAAGCAGCGAATTGAAAGATTTGATTGAGACTCATAAGGCGCAATGGGCGAGGACAAACCCAAGCCGCAGAGGGAAATTGATACTTGATGTGCTCGTGGGGGAAAGAGAGGTAATAGAATTTCTAAAGGCGCGAGGGGTTAAGGTTTATGTTGAAGAATTTGCCGCTATTAGTGAATTAGCAGCCTTGGGCGAAGTAGGTGCCAAGTCCCTAACCTATATCTATGATACTGCTAAATTAGCTTTTATCTTTGCCCTAATAAGAAAAGTTGCCAGGACTAGGCTTGAGCCGGTTCTGGTAGTTGATAAAGATGAGACATTAACTGCATCTCGGGATAGAATTTGTTTTAACCTGGCTGGTAAAGTTGCTGATATTCTAAGAGCTGGCGGTAGATTCATAATTATTTCCGGGGCTGATTTTAAGAGAATTGACGATGAGGTGATTACGAGCATTCGCGAAGCTGTGGGCGAAGATAAAGGTTTACTGGAAGGCATATATATTCTTGCTTGCAATGGAACACAAATGTTTAAGTTTGATAGAGAAAGAGATGAGTTTATTCTTTTATTTAGACTAGAGTTGTCAGATTTTATTGGCAAAGATGGCAAAGAAAAAATTAAAAGAATTTTAGAAGAGACAATGGATAAGTTCTCAATTGAAAGAATCCCTGAAAATCTACAGATTGAAGATTTAGGTTCCCAACTTACTTTCCGCGGGCCAGGCAAACTTATTGATGAGCAAGAAAGAAAGGCGTTCGACCCTGATAGGCAGAAGAGACAAGTTTGGGCAGAACATATTAGACAAAGGTTGCAAGAAGAAGGACTTGAGCTTGAAGTGGTTGTAGCTGGAACCACTGCAATTGACATCCTGCCAAAAGGGATTAATAAGGGGTACGGCATTGACAAATTTACAGAGGTTAGCGCAATTGCGATTAACCGCATAGTCTTTTGCGGAGATTCATTCCAGCGAGATGGAAACGATTGGGCGGCAGCAGTCAAAGTTGATATAGCTGTAAATGTGGGAGGTAAAATTGAAGGTCCTCACCCGACCCTTACTGTTATTACTTCCAGAAAGAATGGCCCCGAAGGGCTCTTAGATTATCTGGCTATTCTTGAGCAGGTTTTATTAAATGCTGATACATCATTTGAAACTGCATTTTCTCAAGAAGCAAGGGATAACAATAATCTCACTAAGGCAGTTTCAGTTGAGTGGTATGGGGATGATTATCCCGAGAATCAGACTACTGTATACGAAAACACAAGAAATATCGAAGCATACATTATGCTAAGGTTGAATAAGCGAGTAGCGCAGCCGCAGAAACAACTCTTGATGCGCGTATGGGGCAATTTATTGGATAATCCGCATTCATGGTTTGAGATTCCTATGAAGATAGTGAATGATTATCAAAATGGTAGTTATCGCTTTAGAGGCATTTTGCCTCAGTTCTTTTCAGGTACATTTACTTACAGGTGTTCACTCGATGGTGGTAGAACTTGGTTCTGGTTGAATAAGGGGCCTCAGGACAATAGGGTAATTATCAATAAGCTTGAGCCATCAGCAGAGTTAAGTGAAAGAGAAACATTTATTCAATTTGCGCCACCTCGCACATCTCTAAGAAGTATGACTGAACAAGCACCAGACACAGAGCAATTCTACTATAGTAATAAGGATAGAGGAGACGTTGCGAGGTTTACTCAAAATATTGCTGGAGATAAACGCTTTGTATACTATTTTGCCAGAGCACAGGTTAGCCAGGCAGAAGGCGAAGAAAATAGGGTAATTTTTGCAGATTATATTGAGGGCAAAGACAAAAGGTTAGGTGGCTCAATCGCAATATACTTTACTAAAAAAGATATGACCATAACTATTGAGATGAATGGCGCAATGCAAAGTGAAACGGTAATATCAGATGACGCAGAAGAAGAGACGCGTGGCGAGCGAGGTTGGGATAGAGCCAAAATAGTAGTCTTTTTAGATGATGATTATACAGTGCGTAGCGTTGAGCATCTCAGGAGTTCTATGGGCCTGTCGCGGATTGCAATTTCGATATTATTGACTGATGCCGGTATCCCTCGTCTATTACCAGAATTATATAGCATTTTAAAAAGACAATTATCCCTATCAGATGTTGATGATCTATTGCGCCACGTTGAAAAAATAGATAATCAAATAGCACCTCTAAGTTTGATTTCTCATATTAATGGCCTGCTTGCCTCTAAAAAAACGCAGGATATCACAGATGAAGATATTCTAAGAGTCAGAGACTTAATATACTGCAAGAGCTGGATTATAAGAAGAATCACGTTAAAATGCCTATATAATTTAGTAAAGCATAATAGGTTCTCGGCTGAAGAGTTAGAAGAGCTAAGAGATTTTTCATTACGGAGTAATATTGCCGAAGATTTACATATATTCAGAAGAATGTTCATAGAAGACCCCCAGAGCATCGTCGATACGATTAATTCATTGTTTAAAATCCAGATAAACAGTCAAGACTTGGCACATGCTTATATACGCTGGTTTGGTGCAGGGCAAAATAAGAATATTTATAGGGCCACTATATTTTTACGCTCCGGCAAAGAATTCAGTATTGCCTTATCTACAATCAGGCATGATCCTATCGGAGAAGGCTTTGATAGAAAAAGAATTGATGAAGCTACAGAATTTTGGCGAGAATTATCTAATAATAATTGTCCTCAACTTTGCAAGTTTGGTATGTCGTTATGGGCCGAAGACTATAGGCCGCGCATAGCAGATAAACCTATTTTGCCTACGCTAAAGAGGCAGGCATACGATACGAGCCGTTTGATTAGTAATGATGTACAAGTCGTATTGCGAGAGTTTGTAGAAGGTCATGACTTACAGCAGAGTGTAGATGAAGAGAATATTTCTCCGGAGGAGAAGCGAAAGGCAGTATCAACTTGTGTAAGACTAGTTAAAGGTCTTTGGAAATTTTCCTCCCAGCAGTTTTATATAAGTGATTATAAACCAGCTAATATTGTATTGACCAAAGACGCAGAGGGGCAATTTGTAGCCAAGATAGTTGATTTAGATATACTGAGGGCAAACGGAGAGATTTCTGATTTGCTAGATTCTATGGAAAGCTATTCCTGTTATAAAGAATATCTTGCCGGATTAAAAGAATCGCTTGAATCAAGGCATAGCATCACTGGCGTTACTGCTAGAGAGCCCATAGATGCCTCGAGTCGCGGAAACAGCCGCGAAGGAGTTACTGCACTCATCAGCCAATTTGGCGGCATTGAGGCAATCATCCAGCAATTTGGCAGTTTAACAATTCAACAGATTAAGGAATTATATCAGATACCAGAATCAGACTTAACTCGTTTAGTTAATTTAGGTGTGCAGTTTACCCGTGGCCCTCCTGAACTTGGCGTTGCAAATCACTTCCAAGAAAATACTATTTACATTTTAATTCCTGTAAACGCAACTCTCCAAGAAGTCTCTCATGAAATATTCGCAGTTCTTAATCCAGAAGTAACCCACCAGCAGAACCCCATCCGCCTTGCCATCAACAATCCTGGTCCTTCTGAATTTGAAATAATCCGCCAATACTTGAAAGGCAACTTATCCAGCATACAGCTTGTAAATGTAAACGGCGTATCACCTGCTAATCTGCATTACTTATTAACCAAGGACTTGGCAGCAGAGCCAAGCTTTAGACAATGGTTTAACCAGAATATCTTTGCTACTTCTTCTGGCTTAGCCAGTAAGGATACCTCTGGCAAAGAAGTTGAGCTCTTATCTGTAACTGAGATTATTGAGACCAAAGACCTTCCCTGGAAGTCCTTGGATGTTGATGTAGTCTTAGAAGCTCAAGAGGTAAAACTTGCACCTGTGCATATAAACCAAGGCGCAAAGAGGGTCTTAGTAAATCATCCTTCAATCCTTGCAGTAAGTGCTTTAAGGCAAGTAGTCTTGAGTCTGCCCCAGGATAAGATTATTGCTGTTGAATTTACAGATATCCAGCCGCCTACTAATTTACAGCGCGGCTTAGACAATTCTGGTCCTGACCCAGTCTTAATGAGAGCAATGCGTATTAACGTTAGCTCTTGCTTTAGCCAGGATGTAAAACAGGTCCTTAGCCAGCTTATTCCCCAGTTAGCTCAAATTACCCAAGGCCGCATCCACTTTAGTCCTCAGGCTCAAGGTAGTCTCTTAGATATACACATAATCTTGAAAGAGGATACTGACATAAAGACCATTAATCAGTTGTTTAAACAAGCTTCTCTGACTAGCTTAAAAGATAGACTCATCTACTCTGAGGATAATTCTATAGTCTCATCTGATTTAGCTGCAGAGCCAAAACTCATTTACTTATCCCGCTCTACCAAGGTCACTGGCAAGAGAATAGTCCACTTACAAGTCTGGCACAATGAGCATACTGGGTTTAGCTTAACCCAATTACCAGAGGTTTTATCTCTCTTGCAAACAAAAACTCCTGGCACTATTATCAGTTCAAAAGATTTATCAGCTATCCCAACTAAACTCGAACAACTCCTTAGCTGGGTTAGGACTCAAAGGCAAGATTTATCTATTAGTTCTGGTACCTCATCTTACTTACCTCATCCTACTCGCAAACTTCCTAAGATATTGCCGGATGATATCAGGGCAATTGTAGGCATTAATGGCCCAGGCAGAACTGGCCGCACTATTTGTTGGGCAATGGCTGGCAATCCTAACATTGACCTGCGTATGATCAACGGCGCATCCAGTGCCTTTGTCTTGATGTGGTTATTAGCAGAAGATACTGTGCAAGCCTCAACCCATAAGCCAGTAGCCAGACTCATCATTACCTATACTCAACTAAAAAGAGAATTAAACACCTTATTAGTAAACTATTCATACGAAGAAGTCCAGACCATGTTAGAAGGACTGATTAGTTCAAGTAGGCTCTTGGTATTAGAAGAAGATGAGTTTAATAAAGCCTTATCCAAGCTCTTAACTACCTGGGCTAATCAAAACCCAGAACAGGGAGTGAGTAAACTAAAAGCCTCTCTAATCGCAATATTAGACCTCTCTGGTAAAAAACTCCTCTTAACCAACGAACGAAAAGCAGTAAGCGAACTTGCCTGGAACCAGGCTGGTATAAACATTATCTTAGAATGTACTGGTGATTTAAAGAATGCAGATGAGGCAAGCCAGCATTTAACTAACATCCCAGGCGGCAAGGTCATTATCTCAGCTCCAGCTGAAGGCGCTGGCCAGTCAGTAGTCCTGCCCATAATATTACCTTCTAAGGCAGCCAGGATTGTTGACAATGCCTCTTGCACTACTAATTGCTTAGTTCCTGCTACTTATGTTTTAGATAGAGAATTTGGAGTTATTGCTCAAGAGATACTTACTGACCATGCCTATACCACTGACCAGGTGTTTGGCAAACATGCTCCTCATAAAAAAGAGCCCACCCGAGGAAGAGATGGAGGGATTAACATCCTGCCTGGCTCAACTGGAGCAGCCACAGCAGCAGCTAAGATTATTACGAGCTTAATTGGCAAATCTGATGGCTGGGCAGTAAGAGCTCCAGTAGTTACTGGAAGCGTGGTAGTTATTACTGCTGTGCTTAAAGGCAAGGTTAGCCGAGAAGATATACAACATGCCTTAAGAAAAGCCAGTCTTACCTACTTAAAAGGCGTACTTGGCTACACTGTTAATCCTATTACCTCAAGCAGCCTTATTGGTAATCCAGCTTCCAGCATTGCTGATGGTAATTCTATTCAAGTGATTAACTATGATGAAGAACTTAATCAGACCATAGTAAGACTTGAGACCTGGTACGATAACGAAACTGGCTTCTCTACCAGAATGGTTGACCATGCAGTGTATGTTGCAGGCCTAATGCAATTACCCGGAAGAGTCATTGCTGACATAGGTCCTGATACAATTGAATTATTTAGGAAACATCTACAAGATAATCTATCTACAGAAGGCACTATTCTCTGGAACGGTCCATTAGGCGTAGTTGAGGTTCCTGTTACAGCCAAAGGCACAGAGGCAATAGCCGATACAATTGCAGGCCTACCTGCAAGTATTACCAAGGTCATTGGTGGTGGAGACACCTTAAAGACCTTACCTGATTCTATCCGAAGACAGATGACCCACGTCTCAACTGGTGGAGGTGCATTCTTAGAGGCATTCCAATTCGGCGTTGAAAACCTTCCTGGCTTAAAGGCATTAGTTGACCCAGAGACTAAACAATTCAGCCAATTAGATGAGCTGTTAGCTAAATTAAAAGATGGCGATAGCGTCTTAATCCGTGCTGACTTTAACGTGCCGTTAGATTCCCAGCTCAATGTCACTGATAATACCCGCATTGTTGAGGCCTTAGCTACTATCAGGGATATATTAAATACTAAAAAGGTAAAGGTGATACTCTTAACCCATCTTGGCAGACCCAATGGCAAGTATGATCCTAAACTTACTACTACTCCCATATATGAGGAATTATTAAGACTCTTACCTGAATATAAAATACATAAGGTAAATGACTGCGTTGGTGAACCAGTAAGACAATTTATTAAAGATACCTTAGCCCCCGGCGAGATTCTATTGTTGGAAAACTCCCGCTTCAGATTAGCTGAAGAGCTTAACTCTGATAGCTTCTCTCAAGAATTAGCTAACTTGGCTACTTATTATGTCAATGATGCCTTTGCAGTAAACCACAGGGCACATAGCTCTAACGTAGGGGTGACTAAATTCTTGAAGTTCGGCCATAAGTTTGCTGGCCGCCTCTTGGAAAAAGAATACCTCCACCTCAAAGCCCTTTGTGAAAACCCCACTCAACCTCTCATCGTGCTCCTGGCAGGCGGCAAGGTTGCTGACAAGATGCCTATTATCAATGCAGTTAAGGATAAGGCAATACTCTTCTTAATTGCTGGCAAGATGTCAGTTGCCTTCTTAGAAGCAAAAGGAATTAAAGTAGGCGATTCTTATCCGGATAAGCAAGATGTGGAATTAGCTGCTAAGCTCTTAGCTGACCCAACCTTAGCTCAGAAGATCATCCTGCCTATTGACTACACTGTAGTCACCGATGTCTCCACAGGAAAAGATGCCACACTAGAGAAAGGAGATGTTCTTCCTACTGATACCTCTGTATTCGAAGCAGCATTTAGAGACTACTTGACTTATTATGTCCCTGACCAGACTCAGGAGGCAAAGGCAAGAGAACCAAGAGACGCCTCTGCTGAAGGCAAAACTCGCGAAGAAGTTACTACACTCATCAGCCAATTCGGCGGCATCCAGGCACTCATCAACCAATTCGGCAGTTTAACAATTCAACAGATTAAGGAATTATATCAGATACCAGAATCAGACTTAACCGGCTTAATTGATTTAGGCGTGCAGTTTATTCGAGGCCCTCCTGAGCTTGGAGTTGCCAACCATGTTGAAAACTCCCTTACCTATATTATCATCCCTGAAACCGCCACTTCCAAAGAAGTCTCTCACGAAATAAATGCAGTCTTAAATCCCGAGCTTACTCATGAAGAAAATCCAATCCGCCTAAGTATATCTCTTTACGGACCTCATCCTTCACAAGAAGGGCTAAGGCTCTTATATGAGAAGGTAGCAGGAGCACGTCAACAAAAACCAGCTGACTTTAGAATCAGAAGTCTCTATGCCTTCCCGGTTCAAAAACATGGCGCCACCCCTTCTGATGCAATAAGTTTTGGTTGTGTTTTAGAAAGCGGCCCAATATTAGAACAGGCAGGAGTAATGGGAGGTATCTCAGCTGGCGAGGCAGAACCCGGAACACACGAGAGTATAAATGCTGCAATTAAATTCTTTAACGAATATGTAGCCAAAGAATTCATTGGCTTAAATGTCGCAGACCCAGAGAAAATAACTAAAAAAATTATTGAATTAGACGATAAGTTTAAGGCTCAAGCTGAAAACAAAGATAAACCTCGTTTCTCTTACATTGGCTCTGAGATTTCAGTTGGTATCTCGATGATTGTCTCAATTGCCTTTGCTGAGAGATTAGGCGTTCCTTTGGAAATAGTTTTAAATTATCGTTACAATGAATATGCCCTAACCCATAATTTAGCTACAGGACTAAAGCCTATAACTATTCCAGTAAATTATTCAGTTGTCTGGGAAGGGGGAAAACACGGTGCAGCCAAATTCTTACCAGAATTAGTAGAAGCAGGCATTATTAAAGATGACAGCCGCTTCCCAAAGGAATTCAAAGACCCTGGGAGAATCGCAAAAGGCGATAAATCCGTTATGCTGGCAATGGTCCCGCCACAAGAGACCCAGGTCATTGTCTTTGCTCCTACCTGGAGACAGGCTCGTGATATAGGAATTAAGCTTACCAAAAAATATCAGGCCTTACTTAAGGAAAACGGAATTAATATAGAATATGGCGCTGAATCTGGCCGAACTACTAAACAAGTCTACACCAAAGATAAACGGCTTATTACCTTAGAATTAGTCTTAGATATTTTAGAAGATGCAGTAAATTCCCTGCCAGAAGAAGAGCAAAGATTTGTGCGCTATGCCTTAGACATTGCCTCTTCTGAAATGTATATACCAGAGATTGATATGTATTACATTGGTCCTTCTTCTGCCGGCAATGATAGCGGCTTAGTTACAAATGAAGAATTTACTAAATATAAATTAGAACTATTTAAGAGATATCCGCGCTTCATCTCCTGCGAAGACTGGGCAGATGAAAATAAAATAGAGCACTGGGAATCTGCTAAAGCCATAATGCCGACAATGATTCAGATGAGTGATGATAATGTGGTCTCAAATGCTCTCCTCATCAGGAAGTTTACCCAGGCAGGAGTAATGAATGCCCATTTACAAAAAGCTAATCAGTCAGCAGAAGAATTGGCTATGATTGAGGCAGTTGCTACGAGCCACTTCTTAAATAATGTAGTTATCTTCTCTCACCGCGGCACTCGTCCAGAACTTGAGACATACACTGCAATTTCGGCTATAGCTATGGGTGCATTTGCTGGCAAATGGACCTTATGGGGACCTGGAAGAGGTGCTTTAATTGCAGTTATGAATCAGGTAGATGAACTATATAACCAAGGTCCTTATAAAAATGTTACCGTTACTTATCAAGGCGGCCTTGTTTTAGATCCAAACGG
Organism: Candidatus Omnitrophota bacterium; assembly: GCA_040753675.1. GTDB lineage: Bacteria > Omnitrophota > Gorgyraeia > JAHJTE01 > JAHJTE01 > JBFMEB01. Next base: position 14,878 of record JBFMEB010000008.1, read on the forward strand.
CCCCTATAAAGATTATGGCTGGGCAAAGAGATTGAGAGAAGAGATTGGCTCTGCGGTTTATAAAAGGCGGCATATTTTAAAGCAACTTTTCAACAATAAGGTGGCTTCTAAAATAATTTATGTGGTGCTTAAAGGCGCAAGAGAAGAACTTGAAGGAGTTGCTCATCCTAATTTAGATAATATAGCAAAGCAATCTGCTTTAGGATTGATAAATATCGTTGGCGACCAAGGCAATACTCTTAATTTAGTTTTAGAAGAAGCTGCTAACCTGGGGATGGATGTTATTTCTTTTGCTGGAAAGAATTTGACTGAGCAAATCGAAGGATTAGAGACAAACATTCCAAATCATAATTTCTTCTCTTTAGAAATAGATAGCAGAGATGTAGGTAGTTTCGATGGTTTTATCCCGCAAATCCTCAGTATGATGAATTTTGAAAATGCCTATACATTGGTTATTACTACAGACTCTTTTGACATCGCTCCAATTTTAATTTATTCCAAAAATAGCAGACAATATAAAGGTATAGATAGATTTACACAAGAACAGGCAAGAGAGGGAAGTTTAGGTGTCATATCAGGCCAGGATATTTTATCTTTGACACTTGGCCATGCGGGTAGATTGGATAAAGTAGATGGCCCGGTTGATACTGGCGATAAAAATGAGCCTTTTGTCGAAACAGTTCCTGGGTTAACTTATACAAGGAGTCCTTCTAAGATTGTTTTCTTGGTGATGGACGGATTAGGGGATGTGCCTTTTGACGCTGATACAGCATTAGAAAAAGCTCATCATCCTAATTTAGATACTTTGGTAAAACAATCTTCTGTCGGATTAGTAGATATTTCTTCCCTGCCAGGCGTTACTCCGGGTTCAGGCCCGGGTCACGCTGCCATCTTTGGTTATAACATATTTAACTTTTTAGGAAGAGGCCCAGTAGATGCTTTAGGAGCAGGCCTTAAAGTAGGGCCTGGCAATGTTGTAGCCAGAGCTAATCTTGCCACGCTAAGAGATGGAAAAGTTGTTGATAGAAGAGCAGGCAGGCCTAAGACAGAGCAAACAGCAGAAATTGTTAAAAAATATCTTTCTGGCATAGAGATTAACGGAGTAAGGTTTAATTTTTATGCAACCCAAGAATATCGTATGGCGCTAATTATTGAAGGAGAGGATTTATATCCAGATGTTACAGACACTGATTCAGGAATGGGAGGAGTAGCTCCTTGGCCGGCTCAGGCACGTTCAGAAAAGGGAGTCAAGTTAGCTGGTTTAATAAATAAACTAACACCAGAGATAAATAGAAGATTAGCTGACAATGAAATTTTACCAGCAGCAAATACAGTATTGCTTAGGGCATTTGATATTTTAAAACCATTTCCTACTTTGAAAGAACTCTACGGCCTAACAGCTGGTGCAATCTGCACTCACGCTGCTTATAAAGGTATAGCTACTCTAATAGGAATGGATGTTATTTCTTTTGCTGGCCAAAGTATTCCAGAACAAATTGAAGCGTTAAGAGCAAACGTCTCAAAATATGACTTTATATATTTTCATATCAAAAAGACAGATAGCTATGGGGAGGACGGAAATTTTGAGGCAAAGGTTAAGGTAATTGAAGAACTCGATAGCTTTATACCAACGATTCTTGAGATGCTTGATTTAGAAAGAAGCGATACTTTAGTCCTGACAGCAGACCATAGCACCCCTGCACGGATAAAGGCGCATTCTTTCCATCCTGTCCCTGTGCTTATATATTCTAATAGAAGCAAACCATCACCCGGCGTAGAAACATTCACTGAGCAAGAGTCCGAAAAGGGAAGTTTAGGCAGAATACCAGCCAAGGTTATTATGCCTTTGACGTTATGGCACGCTGGTAAGGCGGAGAACTCAGGGCGCTCTGGAGGTTCTCAAAATATATTCTTTAGCATCGTCTCTGGCATTGGATTGGTAACTCCATCTGGCCTCTCCCTTGAATTAGATTCAATCTCGTATCTATTAATGGCTGGATTATTATTCGTAGGCTTATTGACTCACATTCCAGTTATTGAAGTGCTACGTGCGCATCTGGAAGAATTGATTTATGCAAAATCAAAGATGCCCTTCTATTATTCTTCTGAGCCGGAAAGGGAAAATCTCTTTATTGGCGTAGATGGCAAAAGAATATTGACCAATCAGGATTTTGGAATATTGCTTAACAATTTGCAACTTCTCATAGGTTTTGTCAAAGAATGGCGCGATGGTTCTAAAGATATGCCATTTGCTGATTACATAAAAGGCAAAATAGGCGCAGGGTCGCTGAAAGTTGAAATACAAAAAGAGCAAGGCCGTCAGCTAAACTTTAGAATCGGTGATGCCGTTGATATAGCGATGGATATCGCCACATTGGAGATTATCAATCAAAAGGGCTTGTCATTTTTACCAAGGTCTCAACATTATGCATCGATAGCAAGAGCGCGTTATAGACATGAGATGGGAACTGAGGTCTTAATGGACGGCGAAGCCAATATGGGACTGGATACCTTTATTAGCTGGGAAAGAATAATTGAAGATAATATTGACAAAATTTCCAAAGCAGAAAGTACATTGCAAAAACTAAATTATGTTGGCGAAGACCAAAGTTTTGAAATCAAACTTGATGAAGAGAAAAATGTTGGAGAAGATGAAGAAATAGCCAAGATTGATGAGCAGCTGTGGCTACAAGATACCTTCTTTACTCTAGATGACCATCAAAACGTAGTGAATTGGCTCAACGGCCTTTATTATAGTGCTTTTGGCAGTGACGCCTTTGGAAGATTAGATAAACGGGGGACTTTGGAAGAGGCAAATGCGAAACAAAGTGCCCAGGACCTGCATGAACAATTACGTCAATTAGAAAAAGATGGCAATCTGCCAATGGGTGAGATGGTCGTTCATGAATGGGGTGCTGGCGACGGATTTTCAGCTGCAGTCTTTCTAGATATGATGCACCAACTCGACGGGCAACACGGGACAAATTATTATGGAAGGTCAGCATATTATTTGATTGATTATTCCCAAAGAGTTGTTGAAGATTTTGCAGATAAACCTTATTTATTACCCCACAGACAAGTCATACGATTTATTCAAGCCGATGCCTTAGAGGCCAATGACAGCCTGCCCAAAGCCATTCTCATTAGGGCCAATCTTTTATTGAATTCTCTGCCTCGAAAGCTGATTAGGATAAGTGGCAGGCGGGGTGATGACATCCAAGAGGTGACGACTCGTGCTTATTTGAATCTTGGGCCTGAGGAAGAAATCGCGGACTTATCAGGTAAGCGCTACTTGATACCAGAATTAAAACGAATTATTTTAGAAGGCGATGTTGAGGCGCTTAGGAAATTAGGCATAAACTTTTTCAATCGTATCCAATGGAAGACCAAATACGAGAAAATAGATACTCATTACTACCCTTACAGAGAATATTTAGAGACTCTAGATGACTTAGGTCCGCGACGATGGGAACCATTTAGAGGAATGGTGACTCTTGAGTTAGGCACCCTATTCTTTTTGCAGCATAGAGTTAATAATCTCAGTAGGGAAGGTAAGATACAAATTAGTGATGCCGGTGTTAGTCCGTTTGATCTTCGGGAAAGTTCGAGCAATAATTTGGGAAAAATATTTAGATTCTACGGAGCGATATATTCCCCGGTTAATTATCACTTTCTGAAATTTAGCTTAGGGTTATCAATTTCGCTGGGAGTTGTTCACCAAGTCGACTTTGGCTTTGAATTCGTAGAAAGAAGAATCAAATTATGCAATGTCCTTAATGTTCTACAGGATTTTTCAACTTTTAAGAAGCTTTTCGGCTCTCCCTTTGCAAAGCCGGAAGTTTTGCAGTTAGCCTCAGAAGAAAGCGGGGAGTTTAGTGGAGAGAATATGGATAGGTTTATCGAGCATTTAAATAACAGAGCCCAAACATTAAATCGCCGACTTATTGAAGAGATAGTTCGTCCTTTTGAGGAAACCAGTCAATATGTAGATAATTTTGCAGATGCCTATGTGTATTGGCTCTACAGAGCAGTTCAGGACAGAAGAGAAGAATTGTTAAGAAAACAAAAATGGTTAATTCCGGGTAGTTGGCAGAGGTTGGCATTTGATAGTGAGCATAACGCATTTGCTCACCTTGCTGCTATTTACGGTTTTGACCAAAAGATCGACTCTATCTTTGCTGATATGAAATTCTTTTTCCCGAGCTTAATGATTTTTGATATTAAGCCAAGCAAAAGAGGAGGAAAGGTTTTACGCTTCACTCCCCTCAGTTCTCTTATGGCTATTACTAAAATCTTTGGCAATGCGTTTCCAGGAGCCTTGCAATTACCCGCGTCATTCTCAAAGCGCAAAGATACTGCCATCGCCGGAGATAATAAAAATAGAGAAGCTGCCTTAGATATTTCAATGGCAAATGATGGGCTGATTTTTGAGATACCACAGGCGAAGAATGATGAGCTTTCAAGCCTTCCTTATGAATATGTTATTGTTCCATTAGTTGTTTCAAAGGAAAAAATTCCAGAGCCGCTTAAAGAGCTTATTGCTCAAACCAAGGGAACTGAAAAAGAGATTTCCCAAGCGGTGGTGAAATATCTGACTGAACAATTTAGCGCCACATCCATTAGCGTCCTTTCTAAACAAGTGCGGTCGCATAAGATTGCGGATGAAAAAGACTCAGAGGGGAAACCGCTAGGTCCAATTATCTTAGATGCATTATCTGCTATTGCAGTTATAAGCAGTAGCGGCGACCTTTTAATCCAGACACACTTCTGGATTAATTATAAATATATGGCATTTATTAATGAATGGAATGGAGAAATCGCTGAAGGTTTAGCTAAGTGTGAAGTTAGTCTTAGCGATGAGTGGTATAAAGAAATTGACTTAAGCAAGCCGTTAGAATCATTAGCGCGTTACGGATTTATGTTCTTTAAGGAATTTAGCGAAGGTAATTATGGTCGAGCAAATCTTTTAGCCAGTCTCATTGATTCTATCAATAGAGATATTGAAAAACTTATCAACCCGGAAGGGATTATCTACGACGAACAATTGGGCGTGTTTATTTCATCAAAGGATAGCGATGCTAAAATCCCTGGCTTTGGAAAGCATTTAGAGAAATTTTTAGGTAGTCTTAATAGCGTCCAGCAATTAGCTCAACTCTTGTATCTGTTGGCTACACCTAACTACGACAGAGAGCAAAACTCACCCATAGCGGTTAATAATCAACAATTACAAAATGGCCTTGTTGAGTTCTTTTGTCGCCTAAGTCGGCATTTAGACACATTAGCTATAGGGCACTTTGGTGATTTTGCTATGTTTGAGCCATTAAGGATAGAACTCGGTAGAATAATTACTCAATTCAATAGAGTGGTTAGAGAACCGGACGCTATGGAGATTAATGGCACTGATTTTGATAGCTTAATTACCTTCCTTGAAGATAAAGGTGCCTACGTCTCAAATTATGACGCTGAAAATCTTAGAAGCTTGTATCAAGCTTATGCTTTAGAGAACGGCTATTGGGCTTATGATATCTTGCAATTATCTGAAGTTTTGGGAATTGAGAGTTTTGTTAAGGCATTTAGGTTCTTGAAAGTTGAATCTGCGAGAGCAGTAAAGCCATCAGAGAGGCCTAATGAAATTTTTGATGGCACAGGCCGCATTGGACGTTTAGGTTTGGCTTTAAGACTTGCCAATGATGTGAAAGCCCAAGAGGCAGATTACTCCGGCCGCTACGCAGTTAGAACGCGCGCTCTCAAAGGAAGCAATGCTGATGAAAAATTCCTGACCGCCCTTGAAAGCGTAAAAGATATGTTTGCTGACAGCGTCATTGAGGCATCTGGCTTAAAATTGCGCGGCAGGACTTTAGCAGAGTTGATTAAGGACAATCAATTAGTCTTTAAACCAGCCGACAGAGTTTTTGTTGCCAGGCAGGATTTTGTGAATAGAACCCCGGTTGAAAGTGTCTATCCAATTTATATTGAACTCGACGCTAAAAGAATAGGGGTCATCTATGCTATTGATGTAACTCAGTTTACCGAAGGCCTTAAAGCCAGTGGTGTTATAGAAGATAATTATCCCCGACCCTTTATCGTCGAAGTCGATGGTGAAGACATTTATTTTGGAATGCTCACTGATGCTACGCCGGGTGGTGTGCAGATGGGCGATGGCACAATTGAACTAGCTGGTAAAGCCAAATTAGAAAGGCCGACTGTCTGGGAAATGATTGCCACAACCAAATTAACTGAAAGTGCTTCAGAAGAATTAGGCGCTGCTAAAGAAGAGTTAGAGCGACTACGTGAAATCTTGCGTCAAGTTGAGACTGCAAGATTCGGGGCCTGGCATCAGCGCTTCATTTATCTTAAAGCCCAGATTACCGGAAAACTCTTGTTGCCTTTAAGCGGCGGCATTCATTTTATGGGTAGATACTTGCATAAATTGCCTAAGGCAAAAGAACAGGGTCCTTATTATGCAACGCCAACCTCTTGCTCTACCAACGGCGCCTCTTACTTTAGTCTTATGCTTTCAACGCTCTTTGGTTTTGGCCGTATGAGAGCAGCGCTCTTAGGGACAACATTCCATATGTATACATCTGACGGGAAAAAAGGCCCGTTCGGACACTTATTCCCTAAATCCACTGGCGCGGCAAACGGTGTTAAGCAGCACCTGGATATTACAGCTATGTTTACAGCTCTTCGCACCCCGGTTGCTTTGACAGGCGGTGAGGTAGATGTTGTAGGCGGTTCAGTCTTTGATTTTGTGTTCCAAACTCCTTATCCAGTCCCCAAAGAAGTGATTATAGGTTTCTTGCAACGCGTTGGCCTTGAGTATCCCGAGGTTTTGAAGGTCTTTGAAAAAGAAGATGCCAAAGATGGTCGTTATCTTTGGAAGGATACAATAGGGGGCAAAAGAACCGGCTCTATACTTTATGCTAATATGCTGGCGCAAATTACCGATAATACCTTCCGGGTTCCTGTTGGTTACGACAATGAAATGAGTTTTTCTTTCAAGATGAATGAGTTCGCAGAAAGCTTATTCTTGTCTTTGAAGAGACAGGAGGACAAGAGAAAAAGGCAAGAAGCATATCCTCTTCATTTTATTACGGCCAAGGCGATGGTTAGGGCAGCTGATGAATACCTGGCAGAGCCGATGATTGAAGCCCAGTTCAGGCGCTTAGGTTTGATACTCGAACATTTTGCCGAAGAATATTTAAAGAGATATTATCCTAATGGCTCTGATCTTCCTATTTCGGAAGAGTTAAAGATTGCTTCTCATATTTCCGGCAGAATGAAATGGGAAATTAACAACGGCGAAGAAACCTTTAAGCGAATCCTAAAGAATCTTGGCTATACTTTTGAAGATATTGATTTTGCCTTGGAGCAGATTAAGCTTCACGAATCTTACTCAAGCGAAGATGAGGCAATATTAGCGCAGGCAGAGTCTCTGCGCAGTGGAATATATGAAGAGCCGGGTTATTCTGGCAGCCCGGTCTGGTTTGAAAAAGTGCAATGGGTAAATTTGGGCTTCGATGAATATAAACAAGGCCTTTTGGAGGTTGGGAGGGCTTTAAGCTCAGGCGAATTTGATAAAAATTCTACTGTTTATAGATTATGGCAACGCCGGGATTGGGATTTTTCAGATGAAGGCATAGAGCCATATAGAGCAGTAGTCGAAGAATTTAATAAATTTGTTAACCAGCCGCTAAGCCGCGAACAGGGGCCAAGGCAATTGAGGGATTTTATTATACGGCTGCATATCTTATTAGGCCAGGCAGACAAAACTTTTAGCGCTCCCGGCAGGATGCTGCCCCGAAGAGATAAATGGAGAAGAAGGCATGTGGCTTTCGAGCGCCTGCTCTTCTATATGTTTACGCCTAAATTCCAGGAGCAATTGCGCAAAGACCCGTTTGAGGCAGCCAGTTATGTATTTATTGGCTTATGGAGTGAGCCGGTATTCTCAGACGGCCAACTGCGTATCGCATATTTTATTATGAATTATGTTTTAATCAAAGCCGGGTTTAAACCTTTTATAATTACTAAAGATAATATTGGAAAATATACAGATGCATTCATACTTTATTCCAGCGCTCATTATAAAAGTATGGCTAAAAATATATTAGAAAATTTACTTAGCGGACAACCTCGGGCTCATTTATGGTTTACCTCATCCTTACCGGATTATGTGAGCTTAGAGCCTGAGCGAGAGCCCCGGTTTAAGAGAGAAGAAGTTAGGGAGGGTGTTTTGGATGGCGAATGGCTTGAGTCAGTAGAAGCACTTCCAAAAGACCTGACTGTTTCGGAATTATCCATATTATTAGAACATCCTTTTGATGATTTCTGCGACTTTGCGATTGATGAATTAGAAAGCATAGGCGACAGAAGGGCAATAGTTCCTCTTTATGACAGAGTTAAGCAACTTCAGGATGAGGCGGCAGGCATGGATAGATATGGTAAACAAATTGTATTTGGAAGGCACGGGAGTTCTTTTGTAGGCGCTTCCTGGGATGAGATTGAGGAAAATCTCGAATGGCGTAATATTATGTCAGAGATTGGAAGAATTCTTTATTGTATCGATGCCATAAGAAACAGGGAGGCAAAGAGATTCGCGCGTTACTATTATCCAACTGCAGGATTAGGCAAATTATATCGCGAAAGAATTGTAGATATTATTGAAAATGGCAGGATGAGGGAAGAATTATTTGAAGGAAACGTGGGAGAATTCATCAAACTCATCCGTGCTTATGATAAAAAGCATGGAACAAATCTTTCCCAGCAGGTTGTGTTTGCAGGCGGCTCGGTAAGAGACCCTATATTTGGAAGATTTAGCAATGATATTGACTTTAGCGTGGCTTTACCTGGTTTGAGTAACGGAGATTTTTATGCCAATACCATTGCTCAAGTCTCTGATGTGGATATGGAAAGATGCCTTAAGATACTCATAACTGTTGCAGAGATTATCGGGGTTGAGCCCGAATCTTTGGTAAACGGAAAGGCAAAATTTCAAGGTGAGGAAATAGATTATTGCGGCCCGATAAGGCAAAGGTTGTCAGACGGCCGGGTGATTAATAAAAGAAGGATTTTGGTTGATATAGATAGGAATACAATTTATACCGATTGCACTATGGCGCTTAATAGAATTGCTATGGATATGGACGGCAAGATGTACGGAAGCTTATTCGGCCTTTTTGATTTCTTAAGAGGTAAAATTCATTTTGGCGGGGATTACAAGGATATTACCTTGAATAATGTAGTCAGGGCTTTGAGGACCTCATTTGGTACTGATACGCAAATCTCCAGGTTTGACCAGGATAGGATGAGAGAAGTAATAGAAAAATATAGAAGCGGAGAATATCCTTTGGTTACCGTAGACGTAGAAGTTATCCAGCGCCAGATTGATAGGATGGAAAGGGGAGAAAAGACTCCCGGTTCAGCTGTAAAATTATTAGAAAGATGGGGCATAATAGAATTATTGGTTGAAGCCAAAAAGGCAATTGAGGTAACTGCGCCAGAACAAATTTTACATACAGAAGGCGTGTTTGTTTCTAAGGCCGAGCAGCCAAAAAAAGAGCCGACTATCTCTCTCACAGATGCGCCAGCTATGGGCGTTAGGCCAGATAGGGCAGGGCTTTCTGAAGAAGAAAGAGAAATGTTAAGGAAAATGTCCGAAGCTGAACGACTTGCTCATCTTAGGGATAACACAACTACCTTGCTTAGTATAATTCTGCTGGCTTTATTATTTTTTAGCGGCAAGGAAGCGGTATCTTTAATGGCTATGTCATTTATGATGATGGCTACAGTAGCCGAAGTCAAAGGCAATAAAGGCATTGAGGAAACCTTAAGGAGATTTTACACAGCTAAGAAGGCACTGATTAATACTTATCGACAGGCTGATAAGGATGGCTACAGTATAGCTTACCGAGAAATAGTGCAAACTTCTAAAGAGGCAAAAGCAAGAATTAAGAGCGCAAAAGATTTAGAGACAATAGTTGACAGGTTAAAGCAGGCAGGTGAATTTGATGAATTTTTAATCGGCGAGGCAGAAGAGATTTTGGTTATGGCAGGTCTGGAGTTATCAAATGAGCACCGCGCCAGGATCAAGAAAGCTTCTAATAGAATTGCCGGTTCATTAATTGACGATGGGGCCCAGGCAGAAGATTTTTCTAAAAAGCTTATTGAAGCAACTGCGCCTATGTCTTTTGAAAATATCATTGAGCAAGAGCCAGAAGAATTTAACCAGCAAGGATATCAAGATTTGATTTTTACTCTTTCTAATCTTTCAAGGATAAAAGAGGCGGGAGCGATTGGCGTAACTACCCGGACCTCCAAGCAAACGCTTATCTGCATGTATCCTCTGGCAGATTTGCCTGAGTTTGAGCGGACATTTATTCATGAGGGCGTGCATTTTGCTACTCATTTAGGCATAATTCCGACTTCATTTAGCGATGAGGTAATCGCAGAGGCAGTTTATAATAGTCTAATTTTCGAAGAAGAAGGCGAACTTGGCTTAAAAAAGAGAGACGAGATATTCCTTAGGGCGTTTGAATTAGGCAAGACTCTGGCGAAGAAAGGTAATTTGGTTTTAAGTTATGAGCAACTTTGTCAGTTGGCTCTGCATATGGATGAAGCCATTCGCAATATTTCTCTTGATGCTGTTGAGCGTATTGCCGGAGCTATTCTTGCCGGCCAAGCAGAATTTAGAAAGGAAAAAGAAGGAATTCCGGTGGTTAAGCATATCTTAGCTTATGCGAGAGAGGTATTCTCATATTCTAAGCCACGAGATTTAACTAAAGAAGAGCAGGAGAGACTTTCCACCTTAATGGCTACTATGCAGGATGTTGCTCAGGTAGCAACAAGAAAACCGGACTTAAGGCTTAAACCTTGGCTGCCTGAATCAGATATTGACACTCCGGCTTGGCGCTATAGTCAGAAAGATGTAATTGAATATGTGCCTTTAGATTTATTGCGCTTAAGCGAGGATGCGGCTAAAGGACTTTTATTCCAGGAGATATTCAGAGTGCTGTTTTCTAATGAGGGAATAATTGATGAAGATTTGAATAAGAATAGTTTATTTAAACTTCTTTTTCGAGCCTTAAATACGCCACGACTTGTAAGAAGAGGGGTAGCTAAAGATGCCTATCCCGGTGCTTTAGCGTGGCTTAAAAAGCTTTATGAAAGTCTTTACGATATTAAAGATAAAATATTTGCGCAATACTTGATTTCTCAGCTTCCCCTACATCTACAGTTTATAGAGGGAGCTTTATATGAAGCAAGGATGGATAAGCTAGATAAAAGAATTAAAAATGAACGGGTGCTTGAGCTGTTAGATAAAACCAAAGATAGCCGTAAGAGAGCAATTGAAGCAAAGAAAGACGCAGATTTTTATAAAATTGTAAAAGAGGAAATTTGGCCTGCACTTGAAGAATTAGTTTCGCAAGATTTAAGCCAGTTACTGGCAAGGGACATGGCAAATAAAGGTAAGGTGAGTTTACCGCAAGACCAGCAGGATAGAGCTCGCCAAGGCCAGCCGGTTGATTTATTCCAACTTAGCCCAGAAGAGCAAGAGGATATTCGCCAAGAGGTAGAGAAGGCTGAAGATGAAATAAGCAGAGAATATCAAGATATTTTAGAGCAAGAATTAGCGAAAAATAGCGAAGCTGGGCAGGCTCAAGTAACTGACAAAGGTTTTGGTTCAGGTTCTAAAGAGAATGAAACTGAAGCCTCAGATGTCAGGCAGGCGAGCCAGGATGTTCAGGACCGGCAGGATGGCAAACAATTATCCGAGCTGTCAGGGCAGCTTAGTCAGATAGCTGGAGATATTCAGGAAAACGCAAAAGAGATAGGAAGTCAGGCTGCGGCTATGAATGAAAAGGCAAGCCAGGTAAGGACCCGGGCCGGCGCAACCACTGATATGAATAATTTAGCTAATGAATTAGAAAATTTAGCTAATCAGATTTCGGGCCAGCAAGAGAAGCTTTCTCAGGAAACTAACGAGTTTTCTCAAGGCGCATCTAATTTAGATGAATTAAAAGATAAGATAACCAAAAGAAAAGAAGAAGCTGATTTAAGCGATTTAGACAGAGAAGTAGATAATTTAAAAGATAAGGCAGGCGATATTGATAACCAGGCAGCTGAAATCGAAAAACTGGCTAAACAATTAGAAGAGAAAGCCCAAAGCTTGTCTGAGGCAATTAAAACTAAGCCGGATGACGCTCAAAGCCTGCGTAGTCAATCAAACACAGTTGACCAGGATACTAATAATATAGGTAAGAGAGCAGAGCAAATAGATAAGGACTTAGATAAGGTAAATGAAATACTCGATAAATTATCAGGTATCGCCAAGAAAATTTCAGGTAAGAGCAAGGATAAAACTGGCAAACCCGAAGCCCAAATTGACAAAGAGGCCCAGGAAAGAGAGAGAAAAGCTGAGGCAGAATCAGCTGATTTTGCGAAAAGTTTATTAGCAACCGCTCTTCAGCGGCTGTCTCAAATGAGAAGTTCGTCATCAGAAAAGGGCTACGCAAAAGGAAGCGGGCAAAGACTGAATAACAAAGGAAAAGAAGATAAAGTCACTCAAGCAGACCTTCAATTTTATCGCAAATTTATCAAACCTATCCGGCCAATGGTTCAAGCAACCGCAAAGACAATCGAACGATTATTAAAGGAGATGGAAAGAACCGGACCGCTTCATACAAAATCAGGAAAACTTGTAAAAAGAAGCTTGCCCTTGACTCCTGCGGGAAGGATTCGTTTCTTTAAGCCCTTATTGCCGGAAGGAGTAAGGGGAAGGGTATGCCTGGTAATTGATACCAGCGGCTCAATGGGTGCGGCAGAAGAGGGAAGTGACTTGTGGAATGTAGCATTAAGTACGGCCTTGGTTTTAGAACTTAGCTCAACAAACAGATTAAGAGATAAATTTGATGTGATGGTAGTAATTTATGCTGACACGCATAAGGTCATACGCTATTTTGGCTCTAGGATTTTAGAAAGAGACAAGGCAAGGGTAGTGCGGGATATCTTTTCCGGTATGGTTGGCAGTTTGACAACTGACTATCCAGCATACCAGACTACATTTAAGGAAATAGAAAAGGACAGAAAAACCCATCCCGGCGAAACCATATTTACTCTGATTTTTGGCATGACTGATTCTTATATAGACCAAAGCGAAGGCAGGAAACTTCAGAAATTATTTGATGAGAAGACAAGACAAGGAAAAAATCCAGATTTAGAAATAGCGGTTTTTGGTTATGGTGATAGCGGTAAAGCAGGAGTCAAACACATTTATGGTAAATACGGTATTGTAGTGCTAGACACAAGTGATTTACCAAAGGCATTGAATGATTTAGCCCTGAAAGGTTTCACCCGGCGCTCAAGCCAGGTCAAGAATCATCAAAGAAGGCACTTTATTGTAGGTAAATCTGGAATTTTGGCATTGTCTTTATTGATATTGGTTTGCGGCTTCAATATCTTCTTTGGCGCAAATTTATCAGAATTTATGGGCAACTTAGCTTTTATCTTTGCTTTAACTGTAACCCAAAAGAAAAACCCTATCTTTTATTACCAGAATCGCAAGGTTAAAAAGATTAGGAAGAATACTAAAGGTATATTTGAAGAAACCAATGAATTAGAAGAGCGGGAATATTTGATTATCGGCAGTTCTTCTTTGAAGTGCGGCAAAGGCGGGGCACGCACGCCTCATTTTGAAGTGTTAAAAGATGATTTGCTTCTGATTAGTATGGACCATCCCAAAAATCCTGCTAAACAGATTTCCTTCAAGGCGAAACTTACTCCTCAGGTTTTAAGATACTTAGAGGATATGATGATGTGGCTTTCCAGCCCTACTGCAGCAGGCAATAATATTGCCTTAATCGGCCCGGCAGGAACCGGCAAAAACTTACTCTCATACGTCTTAGCTGCCTTGTCTAAGCGCAATATTTACCAGATGAGTTTTCACGCTGATATGAGCGAGGATGATTTATTATTTAGAACTACTTTAGGCCAGGAAGGGAAAATTGATGAAGACTGGATGATTGATGCTGAAGTTTCAGACAAACCAACTAAAGAATCATTGGCTGATTTTATGAAACTGGTTAAGGGCTGGAGAAAGGCATTAAGTACAGGCAAGCAGGTTTCAGAAATCCTTCTGGCAGCAGAAGACCCGGAAGGAGGCATTGCCATTGCCGATGAATATAATAAGCCGCGCAATATTCAAGTCCTGTCAAGTCTAAACACCGGCTTACAAGGCAGGTTTTTCAGGGTTGAAAACGGCTGGACAGTATTTGCCCATCCGGAATTTAAGTTTATCGCCCTGGCAAATCCTTCTGCAGAGATGGAAGGAGGCGGAACTTACGTGACGGAGAGTTTGCCTGCCGATGTCTGGGGCCGTTTAATCCAGATTAATGTTGGCTACTTACCTCCTGAAGAAGAGGCAGAGCTTTTACGCGAAGCAGCCCCGGACTTGCTTAAAAATATAAAACAGATTGACCCTGAATTCAAAGAAGACCTTTATCTTGCCTTAGCCAATCTTGCCCAGGAATTGCGCGAGGCTCGCCGGCAGGGAAAGCTGCCCATTGATTTTACCTATCGATCTTTAAAAAGGATTGCGCGGCATTTAGAAATGTTTCCCGCTGACATCGCTTACTTTATGGATGTGTTTAACTCAAGTTACAATGTATCCTATTTAAATCCTGATGTATATAATGAAGTTAAAATGCTTATCCAGGCAAAATTAGGAAAAGGATTTACTTACAGCATGGAAGATGATGAAAACCTGAAATTGCCAAAATGGCGCGTAACTAAAAATAATGAATTTGCCATCGGTGATATCAAAATAAAAAGAGGCAATAATAATTATCCCGGAATAAGGCCTAAGAGAGTAGTCGCTTCCCAGATTAATATTCGCTATAAACTGATGCTGTTAAAGAAGCTGCTTTTAGGTGAAAATGTCTTGGTTTATGGCCCGACCGGAAGCGCCAAGACCACAATTATACTTGACTTTTTAATAAATGATTTAGGATTTGAGATTCAGTCGCAGCAGGCTACTTATCATACTGATAGCGAATCCCTTTTGGCAGAGATGACGCTTAAAGATATGAGAGTGCATTGGCAATTACAGCCGGTAGTTGAGGCCTTGGATAAAGGTATTCCTGCTTTTGTAGACGAGATGGATAAGCCCAAGAATCAGGCAGTGTTCAGCGGCTTAAATAATATCCTGGAATTTGGTTGGGTGTCTCTGCCGGACGGTATTCATTATCGAGAGGACGGCTTCTTCTTTATCGGCGCGGCAAATCCTCCTTCTTTGGTGCGGCCGGAATATGGAGGAAGCGAACTCTCCGGAGAAGTTTTCGACCGCTTTAGCGTTCTTTACTTTTATTATCTTTCTCCTGAAGAAGAAGTAGAGCGTATGCACTTTGAATATCCAGAAATTGATAAAGTTTTGAAAGATTTAGACGCGCCTGACTTGTTAAAAAGATTAACTAAGGCAATTGGAAAATTGCGCCAAGCTAATGAACAGGAAGGCATACCCAGCCAGCCACCGGCGAGAACCTTAGAGCGGTTGGTTGACTTGCTTGTGCGTCAACCTGAGCAGGCAGATTCCCTTATTGAACGATTCCTGCAGAGTTTTGCTGGCTTAACTGAGCAAGATAAGGCAAAGACAATAGAAGTGCTTCAAGAGGAGAATACCGAGCCAGAGAAAAATATTGACTTGGATAGCATATTCTTGCCGCTAAAAATAGAAAAAGCTGCTATTGAAAGAGCAATTCCACAAGATGAAGATGAATCTTTCCTGGATAATCTGCTTTCTATAGCGGGCGAATGGCGCGAATATTTTTCTAAAGGCAAATTAAAAGTTCGCATTACCCATCAGACTTTAATTGACTTTTTGCGCCGCATAAAAGTTCTTAAGGATAGTGGCCGCGGAAGTTTAGAGAATATCATTGATGATATGTTCCCCGAGCTTGATGAAAAGCAAGCTAAATTACTTAAAGACCCCTTGAAAAAACTATTCCGCCTTGAAATTAAATCAGGCGATGAGCGCGTTAATAAGGCAATAAGAACTTTTCAGTCTGCAGCAGATGATGCTGTGCGGTTAAGTGTCTTACAATCATTGCAATCATACCTTGCGCCTTTGGCAAAATCTAAGAAAGGATTTGGCAATTTGATTGAAGTATTAGAAATAGAATTGGGTTTTGGATACAGTAATAAAGTCCAAGAGGCTATTAAGGCGATAATTGATGTGCTGAAAGGCGAAACTACAAAGCCGTGTTCTCCGCCTCGCAAAGTCTCCTCCATCCTCGGCCGCAAAGGCCTTGTCTCTGAGAGCCTGCCTTTACCCCAAAAAGAAGTCCCTGGCTCTGACTTAGCAGAGAGCTTAAAGCTTCTCAAAGCTTATTCAAAAGAGCTTTATAACCTGTATAGCTCTAAAGTAACAAAGGTCTTCTATAGCCAAGATTTACCCTCTTATAGCCTAACCCAGAAACTCCCTGACGAAGCTATATTAATTCATTTCGATGAATTACTGAAAACCCTGCCCAAATCAAGGCCAAAAGACTCACTATTATATCTCCTCCTCGTAGAAGAAACCTCCCACTTACTCCTACCTTTTGAAACAGATAACCTCACTATAGAACTTGCCACCTTCCTTAATATGGCAAGAGCATACTTAGGCCTCTCAGACTCTGACAGAGAAGGTCTAAAAAGCTTTTCCAGAGATATAAAGCCTCAAGAACAAAACACTAACCGCCTAATAACCATTGAGACTTTAGAATTCCTGGATTCATTTAAAGAAATAGACTTAACTAACCCAGATATATTGAAGAAGATAGCAGGCTTTCTAACACAGGGAATAACTGAATACCAAGACCAGAAATTAGATACAGAACAACTACGTCCTTATCTAACTATCTTAGGATTACTAAAATCCATAGAGAAGTTAGAGAGCGAATTGAATCTGCTTAGACAAAAGCGGGACAACATTAACAGGCAGATTGGCCAACTCAGAGGAAGGAACACAAACAAGCCACAGGAAATAACAGTTACAGGAGTTGAACGTATCCTTTCAGTGGGAGATACTATCCCAGGCATTGGGGGGAGAGTAGTTAGTATGTGTAGCCCGACTATTTCAGGTAACAAGGCTGCTGTTTGGTTGAAGATTAGCAGTGGTGAAAATGAAACTGATAAATATGAAATTGAGAAAAATTCAACAACATATCTTATATACATAACTAGGGAAAAGGAAGATAAATATACCTTTGAGATAGTTGCTTCCTTTGGGCCCGGCTATAGAAAACATCCAATTCCCAATATTTCAGAAGGACAAATAGATAAGCTTGGTGATATTGGGCTCTCAGGAGGAAATATAGTGGCCGCGCTAGAGATGTGGTACGGTGGAATTAACCCAAATGAAAAACACCTTTTATTCTATGAACGGGATAATAATGCTAATTCTTGGAAAGTAGAGAAGGTATTATCAGCAAGTCAGTTAGGACATGTTTTGGCCGGAGTCAAAAAGCCAATTAGCGACTTAGTTGGTTTCAGTGTGTCAGAAAGCCAAATTGTAGCTCATGTTAGTATTTGGGATAGTGGATACAATATTATACGAATTAAACGCAACAATAGAGGGAAATGGATAGGAAGGGTGATAATAGCTTCAGGAGAAATTATACCTGGAATCAAAAACCCAATTTACTCACACATTCCCAGTATATCTGAGGATGAAGTAGTTACCTTATGGGTAGACGATAGCGATAAAAAGCAGCTTCTTATAGAGTGTAGAGAAGATAGTTCTGGTAAGTGGCGCAAGAAGGTAATCCATTCAGGCAGAGATGGCATTTTTGGAATTAAAGAAAAAGTTAGTAGCTTGTATAGCGTTTCAAGCACAGTGGATACTATTGTTATACAACTTGAGGGAGAAGGAGAATATTCAGGTAGTTGCAATGCAGCACTAATTACTAAGTATATGCAAGGAAACTTAAAAGCAGTAAAGATAGGCTTAAGAGGCAGAACAATCCCTGGAATTGCAGGCAAAATTAGAGGCTTTAACTTTCCTGATATCTCGGAAGATAGAATAATAACCTTGGCAAGGGTAGATGATACAAACCATCTTATAACTGCCAATATTTATCCGAATAAAGATGAATTACAAGCAGAACTTGTAGATGTAAATAGGCAGATTAGTGTGTTAGAAGAACAGAGAAGGCATATAGGTAGAGATGAAATTTTTGTCTCCTCCAACCTCTGCCGCACACCATCTGACGTTCCTCACCTGCCAATACCAAAGGAAGCTGTCCCTGCCCAAGACCTAAGCGAAGCCCTGAAATTACTCAAAGGTTTTTCAGGAGAGCTTGCTAAGCTCTACGAGCAGAGAATCACTAACCGCTTCTATGCTGAAGATATGCCTTCATATTCTTTGCTTCAGCCAATAGATGATGAGAATATCAATATCTTATTTGATGAACTTCTTAGTAACGCAGATATTCGCGAATCAAACGCAGATAAACGCAAATCTCTTGAAAGAGGAAGAGACTTATTACTATACCTCCTCCTCGTAGAAGAAACCTCCCACTTACTCCTACCTTTTGAAACAGATAACCTCACTATAGAACTTGCCACCTTCTTAAATATGGCTAAGGCCTACTTAAAGCTCTCAAAAGAAGACAAGAAAACCCTCAAATCCTTTGCTAAGAGGCATAAACAACAACAAAAACTCTTAACCTACTTGGAATTCATAGATAAATTCACAGAAGAAGACCTGATTAATCCTGATACCTGGCAGAAAATGTCTGACTTAATTAAGAAAACTATCCCTGGGTTTAAAGACCAAACATTAGACGAAGAAAAGATTAAAACTTACCTAATTATATTAGGACTTTTAGAAGATGGCCCTGCCAGGCTCCAAATGCTTCAGGCAAGACTCGAAGAGCTAAAGCTAAGAAGAAAAATAGCTATGCAGGATTTCGAAGAGGCGCCAATTAAGGACTTTTTTTCTGAGGCATTGGCTATCCTTGCCCAAATCAAGGATGAATCTTCGGACGAGGAAGTAGAAAAAGCAAAGGCCTTAGTTACAATTGCTGTTGAACTTAACAAAGCAGGCAATAAAACTAAAGCAAAAGAAATTTTCTCTCAGGCAAATACTGTTATCCAAAATATTAGTCTTGCATATAAAAAAGGAGAAGCGCTTATTGCTTATGTTTCTGGATTAGTTGAGGCAGGAGAGCTTTCAGAAGCTGAAACAACAGCACAGCTGATTATAAATAACGAGTATCAACCAATAGCCCTGGCGATGGTTGCCTCTGGGGTTGCTAAGTTGGGCGATGAGGCTAAAGCCAAGGAGCTCTTCACTCAAGCCATCTCAGTAGCGGAAGAAGTAGATAATATAACCTATAGATGGGAAGCCTTTACCGCAATTGCTTCAGAATTAACAAAAGCTGGTAATCTTTCTTTGGCATTAGGCATAGCTAAACGATACGATTCCGACCCCAATATTAAAAGAATAATTCTTACTGCTATTGTAATTGAGTTAGCCAAAAGAGGCGAGGTTGATAAGGCCCATACAATAGCCAACCAAATGGCAAGAGAATCAGAAGGCCTTGCTGCTGTTGTTGCGGCGCTGTCTAAGTCAGGTGATTTCAGCCAAGCCCAAAAAATCTGCAATAAAGAAATTTCTGATAATTATTATAAAGCAATAGCATTAGCTGACCTCGCCTATGAATTTGCCAGATCAGGTGACCAGCCAAAAACAGAAGAAACCTTTTCCCAGGCTATTGCAACTGCACAAGAGATTGTTAAAAGGCATTGGAGTCACGAATTTTTTGAGCAAGATCTTTTCTCGCGCGCATTAGCTCTTGCTCACATTGCGTTGCAGCAGGCCAGGGCAAAGTATAAAGCCCAGGCAATGGAAACTTTTGCTGAGGCTTTGCATTATGCTGGTATGAATGGGATACTCATTGCCAACATTGTTGAGAAATTAGCTGAAACAGGTGAATTATTCTGGGCTACGGCTATAGCCAAAAAGGCTGGAGGTTCAGAGGAGTTTGCACGTATTGCAGCTGGGCTTGCCAGGTTAGCAAATAGACCCGAAGAGATCTTAGCTCAGACGATAACACCAAGAGCTAAAGAAATTGCCAACACTGATTATAAATATGAATCAGAGGCTACTAAGGCAATTGCTGAAGAGTTTGAAAAAATAAGTAAGCTTTTAGGGGCCAATGTAGCTGACCTTGACCAACAAATTGCTTCCCTTGAAGAAGAAATCGCACAGCTTAGTAAGATTCTAGCACAACGCACAGCGGACAGCACGCAGGACAACGCATTGCCTGAGGCTGTCTCTGATTCGCAGACGCCATTCAGTAGGGCAAAAAGTCTCTTGGAATCAATCCAAGCTCCTCAGAAAGTAGAAG
Organism: Candidatus Omnitrophota bacterium; assembly: GCA_040753675.1. GTDB lineage: Bacteria > Omnitrophota > Gorgyraeia > JAHJTE01 > JAHJTE01 > JBFMEB01. The sequence continues at coordinate 35,265 of JBFMEB010000008.1, forward strand.
CTCAAAATAGACCTTTTGGTATTGAGGTTGAATTAGAAAAAAGTTCATCTTTCCAGGGAATTAGTATTAAGTGGGAATATGAGTACTATAATTGGACATTACCTGACCCAGAAAAAATGCATATTGAAGATGAGCCACATACTGGTTACTACGGGGATTCATATGTCAGATGCATTGTTATCTGGCATAGCAGAAACGTAACAGACATTGAATTATTAGAATTCGTTTTAGCGCAGGATATCTGGGGAGATAAAGATGGCAAATTTTCTCTCGCTGATAAAAAACGAGTTGAGGACTTATTGACAGAATTAAAACAAGAACCTGAGAGTTGGCAAGACCGATATCGAAAAGCGAAAGATAGTGGGGCCAGCTACGAAGAAGCTGGACTTCTTGGTCTTGCTGCGACTACGCTGACTCAGCAAGTTGATAATATAACCTTGTATATTCTCGCGGCGGTCTGCCTTGGTTTGCTTTGGGCTAACTGGCGCGTTGTCAAAATAATTATTGACAGGTTTTCGAATTTAATTAAAGAAGCTAAACAGGCATTGTTTGATGTCGCTTTCAGCGTTTTATTCCATTTCTTAGTGATAGGAGGCTTAACTGACTTCGCACTGCTCAAAGTTCTTGGAGAAAAAACCTTGAGTCTTTTAGGGCAATTAACGCATTATCCGAAAGCAATTATAGAATTTTTAGGGCATGCCAAAGATGCTGTCTATTTTATTATCAGTCAACTTGCAGCATTGACAGCTGCTTTAGCCGGAATAGATATTTCTTATCCTGGGTTAGCAACAAGTTTGTGTTTTCTTATGGCGATTCTTAGCGTTACAGCTTTATCTGGTTTTGGAGTAGCTTCATTTATTAGTAAGTTGTTAAGAAAACTGCAAGAACAGCGTGAGAATAGTATGTGGAAGTTTATCAGGCGGCTAGTAATAGCTTCTACTTTTGCTTTTGTTGTTGACGGCGTTAATGCAAGCTTTGCTAATGACCCAGAAGTCCATAAGTTTGCTATTTATATTCTCGGCGCTTCGTGCATTGGTTTGGCTTGGTTAAATGTGCGCGTTTTCCAGATGATTATTAGCCGTATAACAAGTTTAACTAAAGAAACCTTGCAGGCGTTGATTGAAATTATCGGCAGAATTTCGTGTTATGCATTAGTAGCAGGGTTAATATTAGATACTGCTGTACTTGCAATTTTAGAAAGGCAATCGCTAACCGTTTTAAAAGTGGTAACTCATTTCTTTGGAATTATTGGTGAGTTTTTGTGGCAAGCAAAAGATATATTTTATTTTGGCATAACTCAAATCGCTACGTTGATAGCTTATTTGAGCAACGTTCAGAGGCCTATTGATTTTAGAGATTCCACAAGCCTTTATTTTCTTGCAGCATTTCTTAGCGTAACAGCTATATGCGGTTTTGGTGTAGCTGCGAATATCAGCAAATTGTTAAGATGGGTGCAAAAAAAGAGAGAGGTGAACCTGCGGAAATTTATTGTGCGGTTAGCCACGGTTGGCCTTTTGGCTTTTGCAGTGAATAAAGGTTATAAATTTTTAACCAATAACGTCCAGGCTCAAACAGTGGCGTCAGGCACAGCTAAAACACCAGTTAAGCAGATAAAAATAGGAGAACGAAAATGGTGGCAGTTGGTAGAAAAGAAGAGCCGTTTAATTAAAGCCACTGCTAATGATTATAACTTAGAGCCGTCTTTATTGGCTGCTTATCTTCTCAAGGTAGCAACGGATAAAGAAATAGAAGGTGAAAGTATAGAAACGATAGAATTTGTGTTTACTGCCGTAGGCATGGATAGGGTTGCTAAAAGCTTACCTCGTTTCGCACAGGTCGAAGCACCTGCGCAAGTTAGAGTATATATGGAAGAAATCGAGCGCGCAGGAATATTTTCTAAGTCTACGAGTTTAAGTTTTATTCTGCCGGATTCTTCAGCTGTAATGTGTTTCATTCCTTTGGCGTTGACTTCAACTGGTCAACTGCCTCATCCTGATTTCAACTTTATTATTGCTGTTTTAGGGGTTGGGTTGTTAATTGCACTACTTTCAAGTAGATTGGCTGGCCCCGTTAGAAAGATTATTTTCGTCGCAAGTCAATCTTTACCTCAATCCGTGGCTGGTGGGGAGAATTGGCTACTTTCTAACGGGGCTGGTCCCGAACGAAGTATCTCTTTGGAGAGAAACGTCGGGATCCCGAAGAGTGACCAGAGTAGTCACTTCATTCGGGATGGGAAGCAGAGATCTAATAGTGCGGGGCTGTTTAGTTGGCAATCTGTGTTAATCCAGTTTTTGAATCTGTGTTCATCTGTGTCTTTAGCGGCTTTGGTATTTTTATTTTTTAATAGCAGGGAAGCGCTTGCCCCGTTAGAAATTTTAGGTCTGTTACAAGGACTATTTCTAATGGGGTTTGGCTTGACTGTGGTTAATACCAGGGCGTCTATAACTACTCATACGAAATTTGATAAACTCCAATTACAGGGCGAAAAGGTTTACGTTACGAAGCCCACGATTATTAGCCAAACTTTAGAAAAGAGGTATTTAGGTGCTTCTGCAATAGCTAAGTTAGAAGAGGTTTTAGGCAAAAGATTAGGCCAAGAAAAAGATTTAAGATACGGCCTACTTTCAATTAAAGGCAGGAGCGATTTTACATTAATTGTTGAAGAAGGCGAGTTTGGCGAAAAGATTTTAGTGATTAATGCTGGTGATTCTTTAAGTGAAAGAGACAGAGTAAATCTCTTATTAGAAGTTTTATATACTATAAATGCTGCTCCCCGCAGTAAACAAGCAAAAAGTTATAGAGATTTAGATTTTACTACTACACAAGACACATTTGATTATCGTAAAGGAGACTGGGGAGTTAGACAGGCTCAAGTGAATTGGGCAGCTTGCGATAACTGCGATTATTGTGTTGCTGCTTGCCCGGACAAGGCATTAATAATTGATAATAAAGGTGATTTTATTGGCGTTGATTTAGACCATTGCTCTGAATGCGAGATGTGTGCCCGTGCCTGTCCAACAGGTGCAATTAGTCTTTATCCGAAGGAAACAATCGCGCCTTTTAGAACCAGATTAAACAAAGAAATAGGTGAGCGCACCATAATTGATGAAGAATTGGCAAATCAATTAGGAGAATTTTTATCAGGAACCTTAGAGCCAGAGTTTAAAATAGGAAATTTAAATTTAAAGAAACATTATCAAAGCCAAACTCTGTTACAAATAGAATTAAATAATCCTTTTACACAGGTGTCTATACTTCTTACTTTAAATAGAGATAATACTTCTTGGCGAATCGCATATATGAGGTCGCTTAAGAGAATAACGGTGTTTTCTAAAGATGTACTTGAGCTGGAAATGGCAAATAGATTTCAATCCGAAGGTTATAGTGTAAATCTTATTGATAGTAAACCAGAGCTTTTACGTCGACTTAAAACTGCAGATATGGATTTAGTAGTAGCAGCCAGGGAGGATATGTTGCCTTTAGGATTACGCAGACAGATTTTCCAGGTTACTAATTATCCTTTACTAACACCAGAAGGAAACAGAATTAATCCGACGCGGGATAAGGTTATTGATGCGATAATGCAGGAGTTTGCAGATAAATTTACTTCCCAAAGTCCTGATTATATTGATGAGGCAGTCAGCTTTGTCAAAAAATGGATGGCTGGTTTAGAAGGAGGAATTTCAGCTGGCTCGCGCCTTTGCCAAGGTTGCCCTCAGCCAAAGATTATGGAAAGGACATTGATGGCGATTGAGGCATTAAGCAGAAGAGAAGATAAAGAGCTAAAACGGGTTATCTTAATTAATACTGGTTGTGCTACTGCTTCAGGAATTTCCGAAACTTACGGCGTGATATTTAAAGATCCGGCATTACGGCCTGGTTTTGGTTTCGCTGTTTCAGCTGCAAGCGGCGTTAGCGCAGCAATAGAATTTTTAAAGCAGGCAGAAAAAATTTCTCCTAATACTCGTTTTGAGGTTATTGTCTTTAGTGGAGAAGGCGGCACAGTAGATATTGGCTTGCAACCTCTCTTAGCTGCTGCTGGTCGGGGTCATCGCATACGATATATCTGCTTTGATAATGAGGCATATATGAATACTGGAAGACAGCAGTCTGGCTCAACACCTCCAGGAGCATTTACTACTACAACTTATGGAGGTGAGGTAATTCCAGGAAAGGCGCGTTCCCGCCGAAACGTTACTGATTATTTAGCTACACATTTAGATGTTTTAGTTGTTGAGACTAATCCTGAAGTAGAGCATCATTTTATCCACTCTTTAGAGATGGCTTTTGAGCACGATGGATTTAGCTTTTTAAATGTTGCGGCATTCTGTCCGCCAGGGTTACAATTTTCAACAGAACGCGGCAGAGATGTGTCGTATTTGAAGACTTTAAGCGGGATGTTTCCTTTAACCCGCAGATTAAGAGGTCAGGCTGAGATAGAACTTCCAGCTGGTGCTTCAGTGAGAAAGGAACTTTTAAAGAGAGGCCAAGTCCAATTCTTAAAACCAGCATTTGAAGATAGTTTGCTTGTCTGGATGAGCAGCCAACCAGAATTTAAAATTTTCTTTGAGGGTGAAGGCAAGTCCTTGGTTGATAAAAAAGGCACACTTAAATTAAAATCAGAATTTAGTATATTGGCAGATACCTTAATTCATCTTATTCCTGTAATAAGGGTAATGAAGGAAGAAGGCAGATTCAGCCATTTATTTGACAGAAAGACAAAGAACTTAAAAGACGAGGTTCGGCCTCTGTTTATGTTAAATCAGTTAGATGTGGTTATACGTTGGTTAATGTTACTGCAAAAAGACAAGCGTTTTATTGCTAATGCAAGAGATATACAGCAGGCAATAGAAGAATTAACCAAGATTCGTGAGAAAGCCAAGATTGATATACGGGAAAATTATCTTACTGCCTTAAGAAAAGCTAAAGAAAAATTTAGAGCTATATCAGAGGAAGAAAAGATAAGAGTGGATGAAGAGTTAAGAGATAAAAATGCCCAGCTCTTGGGAAAAGATGAATTAAAGATTCGTTGGCATAGTTTTGCAGGCCAAGGTGCTCAAGTCGGAGTTAAAACTTTAGGTACAATTCTGCATCTTTTAGGATTCTACTCGCTTGCCTGGTTGAGATTCGGTCCCGAAAGGCGCGGAGCGCCAACTGCTGGCTTTAATAGATTTAGCGGCAGCCCTATTTTAGACCGCTCAGAATTTACTACTTCTGAAATCGATATTGTCTTAAACACACAGCATTTGCGTACTCCTACCTTAAGACAAGGAATATTAGGCGGATTAAAGCCAGGCGGGATACTTATTGTTAATACTAAACTAAAAGCCCAAGCTTTGCGCGAAGAATTCAATATAACTCAAGATTTAATTATATACACAGTTGATTTGTCCGGAATTGCTAAGCAGGAATTAGGCAATCGAAATTTGATAAGCATAGCCTGTCTTGCTCCATTTATTAGAGTGTTAGGTGATTTAGACATAGATATGGAAGCTTGCGATATAGAAGCAATAATTAAAAAAGACCTTTCAAGCCAATTTGCCACGCGGCCTCATCTGGTGCAAGCTAATATGAGGGCTTTTGAGAGAGCAAAGAATGAAATTATAAGAGAGAATGATAAAGAAATACAAGCACTAACACCAAAGACCTATGATGTTAAAGCGCCTTCGATAAATATGAAATTTTTAACTGGTAATGAAGCATCTGCCTTGGCAATAATGCAGAATAAGCCTGGTGTTTTAGGGGTTTATCCGATTACACCTTCCACAGTGGCAGCTGAATTAATCGCTGAAGAGATAGCCCAAGGTAAATGCGATACAGTCTTGGTTATTGTTGAGGCAGAAGATTCAGCTCAGGCCTCTGTAATAGGTGCACAAGCAATGGGTGTGGACGCAGTTACTATTACCGCATCCCAAGGATTATTACGTATGCATGAGTTATTACCTTTAGCCAGCGGTTTTGGCTTACCTATAGTTATGTATGTAAGCGCGCGCGGAATAAGCAGACGAGAGCTTACTATCTTTGATGACTTATCAGATACCCTGATGCAGCGAGATAGCGGCTGGATTCAGGTCTATTGTTCTAATGCTCAGGAACTTTACGATATGATGATTATGGCACCGTTAATTGCCAAGTCTATTAAAGCGCCTATTATGGTAATTGCTGATGGTTTTGCTATAAGCCATACCCGAGAATTAGCTTATACTTTAAGCGAAGAACAGGTAGACAAATTTAAGGAAAGTATAATTGTGCCTAAACAGGAAGAGTGGGTCGGAACTTTTGGTCCGGGTTCAGCGCCGTCAGATTATACTGAAGGCGTGGTAAGGGAGGCAAGATTGATTGAGCAAGGTCCATTAAAAATAGAAAGAATTTTTAAAGCATTCCAAGAATTTACCGGCCGCTCTTATAGACTGATACAGGAATATGGCGAAGATGATGCAAATGTTGCGATTATGCTTATGGCTGTAACTGCAAATACCGCGCAAGTAGCTATTGATAATTCCCAAAGCAAAGGCATGAAGGCAAAGTTAATCGTTCCTAAGGTTCTTATTCCGTTCCCTAAGAAAGAACTTATTGAGGCAGTGGAAGGAGTTGAGGCAATGTATGTGCTTGACAGAGCAATAACTCCTGGCGGAAGAGGCGCGCCTTTATTCAGTTTGGTTTCAGGCGCTTTAATAAACTTAAGAGAGAGGCCGATAGTTAGCAACGCAGTCTTAGGCTTAGGTGGCAGAAGGCCAAAACCAGAACTTTTAATGAAACTCTTAGATAGAGCAGATATTTTAAGACAAAGCACAATAGCGCTTACTGAGACAACAATATTTGATTCTCCCGAGTTAAATATTCTACTTAATGAATTAAGCTGGTTACACGTAAGAGATATAGAAAGAGAGCATCCTAATTTCTTTCCCAGCCAAGAGACTCTTCAAGGATATCGAGAAGATTATTTAAGAAGAATGCTCGCCTTTTTAAAAGAACGAGATTACACTAACTTCTTAGGCATACCTGAATATCCGGATGTGCGTGAAGGCATCATAAATGAGCAAGAAATCAGATGGCAGATTATAGAATTAATTGAAAGCTCTCGCAGTAAAAACACTTCCTCCCTCACTGGCATCTTACCCCAAGGCCAATTAGAAATCACTCCTGTCTCTGCTGGCATTCGTTCTGGCTTGAGTCAAGAAGTAAATACTTACCTTGCCAAAAAACAATTAATAACATTAGGACTCGTCTTAGAAGGCCTACCTGAAGAATTAGTAAATCGCATAGTAGAATTAACTTTAGATGACTTTAACATTGAAAATATCTATAGCGGACGAGAAATCGCTTCAACCACTCCTGGCTGGTTTACTATTATCCGTAACGGAAATATTATTTTTAGAGAGGATTATCTTATCCATCTCTTGGATAAAGGCAATTTCAGAGATATGTTTATTGCGATATTGCATGAAAGAATAGAGTCCAGAATAAAACAAATTTTAGAGCAAGCAGGTGTAAGAGATAATTATACCAGCCAACAGATTCATCAGAGAGTTGAAGCATTTATTGCTATGAATTTTGGCGCAAGCAGAATAAGTCCGGACTTAAGCCGAACCGCTTTTGAAGCAATCACCTGGGATGTTTTAACCAGAGGGCCGCCTGTTTTAAGCTTACAATCTCTATTCATCGCAAAATTAGAAGAAAGGGGAAGTTTATCTAAGGAAGATGCGCAAATTTTAGTAGAAGATTTAAGCATAATTGATGAATTACTTGAGTCTGGCTATGCAGGTGTAGTTTTTGAAAATGATAAATATGTAGACTTCGGCATTAAGCATATAAAGCTTGCAGAATCAGATGTTGCAAGATTCCCGCAAAATTCTGGCTCTTATCTAATTAGTTCAATAAACAATATTGAGGAAGGCACAGGAATATTTAAGGCCTATATTGGTAACGAAGCAATTCCAGCAATAAGGGATATTGCCGGATTAGATAAAAATTTCAATTTAAATAGAGGGGAGAGGCTATATCTGATAGGAAAAGTTGGGCTTCCTTTATTTATCGCTATTGGCTTAGAGCGAAATATCCAGGATGAAATATTATATTTAAGTCCTTATGCAAAAAGAACCCATAGTTTAGTGTTTGAAATATTAAATACTATCTCCAAGTCTTCGCCAATACAACACTATATCAATCGTCCTTATGAGAGGTATGTCGAAGCCGGGCTTATGGATAACGAAGAGCAGAGCACAACTTGGTCGCGCACCTCATCTTGGGCAGAGCAAATGGCAGAGTTTGACCCAACTAAATGCGTGAACTGCCAGCATTGCGTTACGCGTTGTCCAGATTCAGCTTTCAAATTAGAAATCAGAGATGGACGCGTCTATATTCTTGGGATTGATGAAGACCATTGCAAGGGTTGCTCAATATGCGTGGGCGCCTGTCAAGACCAAGGTCACAACGCTATCAGAATGAGAGATAAAACTAACCAAGAACCGCTATCTTTATTAAGCAGACCAAAACTTTGGAAAATAAAGATTAATGAGCCTGAATCTGGCGCAATTTATGGATTCATTGCCAAAACAATAGGAGAAGATTCACAAATTATTGGTAACTTAGAGATAAATAAGGTCTATGCAGATGAGAAGATTTCTCAATTTGAAATTGGGCCTAAAGGCCTATCAACTCAATTTAGGCATGGAGTTTATACCTTTATCAGGAGAGGAAATGAAATAGAGTTAATCATCCGGCCGAAAGAAATAATTCTAATTTATGGAACATCAGCTAAAGAATTAGATATGATTAGGCCATTACAAGAGATGGGCTATTCTGTGCAGGTTTCACCTTATTTGTGGCAGGAGTACGGACAGTTTATTCACCCCTTATTAATTGAAAGGGAAGTTTTTGATTGGTTAAGAAAAGAGCTGGAGTTGGCGCAGATAAGCCCACAAGATGAAGTTAGCTATTCTAAAGTAAGAGGTGAAGCGAAGAGAGTGAGGCAGGATTTGAAAGATAAGGGCATAAATTCACATTTTGATTATGTGTTAACGCGCGAGAGAGAAAATGTGCATATGAGTGTTAATCGTCTGTTCTTCTATATTAGTGGCTTTCCTGTTATTTCTCCAGATGCAACTGCAACAAGTCGAAAGACTGATATTGATAATTTTCTGGATTCTTTATTTGAAGACACAAAACAGACTGAACAAGAGATACTGGGCTCTTTCCAGGAACAACTTGCACCTTATATGGATTCATTTGGCGGCGGTCATGGTTTGTGCCGAGGCTGCGATGCTGGAATTGTAGCTCGGAATGTTTTTGCTGTGGCTATACATACTGCAAGAAAACAAGGTAAATCTGTGCGTTTAATTATTGCCGGAGCCACTGGCTGTCTTGAGGTTGCTACTACTGCCCAGCAGACATCATATTTTCCCAGAAGCGCAGCTGGATACAGAGTTAAGGGTGCTTATTTCCACAGTTGCTTTGGCAACTTAGGTGCAACATTGACTGGTATATACCGGGCAATTAAAATACGCAGACGAAAAGGCGAGATTCCAGAAGATGAAATAGTAATTATCATTGGTCTTGCTGGTGACGGAGGCACTGCTGATATTGGCATTCAGGCTTTGTCAGGCGCTTGGGAAAGGAGAGAAAATATTATTTACCTTGAATATAATAATGAAGCTTATATGAATACTGGAATTCAAGGCTCAGGTCAAACTTCTTACTTGGGTCGCACTACTACAACTGAAGAGGGAAAACGTCAGTGGCCAAAGAATGTGCCGGCAATACTATGGGCGCATCATCGGGTTGGTTCAAATACCTATATTGCGGCTGGCGCAACCAGTCAGATGCACGATTTGCATCAAAAGTTCAGAAAGGCAATTGAGCATTATTTATCTGGCAAAGGTCCGTCATTTATTGAGGTGTTTGCTTCTTGCGTGCCAGGTCATCGTATACAGCCCGAAGAGGCAAATAAAATAAAAGATATGGAATTGGCTACTGGTGCAGTGGTAGCCTGCGAATATGTAGATGGCCTGATTAGGATAGCTCCATTTACGCCTGAGAGAAGCAGCCGCTTACCAATAAATGAATCCTTAATCTTACAGGGAAGATTGCGTCCGGCGTTAACCCGACCAGACCTTGTGGCAGAGCTCCAACACACAGTAGATTTATATCTTGATTTTTATCATCGCCAACACAGGCAAACCTTCCGTACCGACGGTATATTACGTGCACTTTTTGATCTCTGGCAAGAGCAAAAAAATAATCTTGCACTTTTCCAAGAGGCAACTACTGAGGATTTACAGCAGGATTTATTTGCCGATATTAGAGAAGCCCAGCGCGAACTTTTAGGCAATATACGTAAACTTATTAGTCAAAGTCGAACCCTGGAGGAAATAGAAGGAGAACTTCCAGTTAGTCTTGATTATACCAGGTTAGTTAGTGATGAAGAATTAAAGGCTGCATACAGAAAACATGCCTTGAAATTTGAAAAAATCGTAGAGATAGCAATTAAAGGTCAAGAAGAATTAGATAGATTAAGGAAAGAAGCTCTGGCAAAGTCCGATGCAAAGGAGCAAACTAAAGTAGAGGCGCCTAAAATCGAAGCTTCAATAGTTAGTCCGGAAGTTCAGAGTCGCAATCGCCATAGAATTGGCAGTAGAGTTCTTTGCGGTGTATGGTATTCCAGAGGCGGCAAAGGTGCAGTCAGCGCTAACAGCGTGTTAGTTAAATTCTTATATTCTGTTCTTGGTCTTTATCCGCAGGGCTTTCCAAAATTTGGTCCAGAGCGTCAAGGTGCTCCGATTGAGGCTTTTGCAACTTTTAGCGGTGCAGAGATTTTACCAGTAGGCGAACCTGAAGTTAAAGAGATGGGTCTGGTATTAGACTTAGCTGCCTGGCCAGAGTTTTATAAGAATTTAGGACCTGAGGCAGTAATGGTAGTGAATACTAACCTTTCGCCAGAAGAATTAAGAAAATCAAAAGGCATAAAAGGTGGAAAGATTTATACTGTGAATGCAGCGAGTCTTGCTCAGGAGCATGTGGGAAGCCGCGGCCATCCGAATATGGTGGTATTGGGTACGGTGCTACGAGCTTTGAAATATTATGGATTAGAGTTTGATATAGACACACAAAGCTTACGAAATCAGATAAGAATCTGGCTGGGTGAGTCTTTAGCCGCAGCCCTGGTAGATAAGAATATGCAAGGGTTAATTGTCGGATATAAACAGACGAGAGAGGAAAAAAGTTCGCCTTCTGCTCTACCAGAAAGATTTGAAGAAGGTTTTCAAGATATCCCGCCTCGCGGCAAAATAATGACTGGTTGCGGAGCAGCGGTACAGGTTATTAAACGCACTTCAGAATTAATACCAACGATGTTCTCGGGCTATCCCATTACACCGAATACACATATCCCAGAATGGGTCAATGGATTACTTGCTGCCGGAGAGATTGATATTGAATACGTGCGCGCTGATTCTGAACATTCTGCTATAAGTGCAGGATTATCAGGGGTTTTGACCGGCGCTTTCGCCTTTGATGCCTCAAGCTCTGTCGGTATTACTTATAAAGGGGATGTCCTACCTGCACTTGATGATTTACGCACGCAAGGGTTCTTAATGTTTGCAGGCAACCGTGAGGTAAACGCTAATCTTAATATCCACCGCGGTCATTCAGATACGATGCTTATTCGCGATACAGGTTTTATTCAAATTTATGCAGCGACTCAACAAGAGGTTTATGATTTAGGCATGATTGGGGTTTTGACTTCATTAGTTGCCTCCTTCCCGGTGATAGTTGCAATGGACGGTTTTTATCTTACTCATACAACAAATTTAGTTGAGCTCTTAAGAGAAGAGGAGTCAGAGCGATTGTTCCGGCAGGTCGCCATAAGATATTTAAGTCCTATATTCAGCGCTGAAGAATTAGATGGTAAATCAACAATTGAATTATTAAGAATGATGCGTAATCGGCCTACTCTTTATTCGTCCGGGTTTACTTTTGGCGGTATAGACTTACCCCATGTATTTAGCGAACACAATTACCAGACCACATTTGAAGCAAGCCGAATTGCCACAAAAGAGGCATTTAAGATGGTGGCACAAATATTCGCTGATGTTTCTGGCAGGCGCTATAGTTTCTTCGATACTTACAAAATTGAGGATGCAGATACAGTTATTTCAGTCTTAGGCTCAACTGCCCGAACAGCAAAACAAGCAATTAATGAGCTAAGGAGAGAAGGATTAAGAGTCGGCCTAGTTAGCCCAACTGTATATCGGCCTTGGCAGGAGCAAGATGTGATAAAAGCTCTAAAAGGGGCAAAGTCTGTGGTTAGCGTTGATATCTTTAATGCGCCAGGCATAACTTATTCGCCTTTAGCTGCTGATATTGCTATCGCCTTATATTGGCAAAGGATTAATTTACCTTTGATTGACAGGATTATGGGATTAGGCGGCAGGGACATACGGGTAAGTGAATTAAAGTATATTTTGAAAAATGCTATTATCTTAGAGGCAGCTAATTTTGCAAAAGAAGAAGACGCGAGATTTATTCAGTCATTACTTGAAGAAGAAGAATTTGCATCTATTTTCGAGTGCTTAGTTGAGATTGAGATATCCAAGTTAGCCTGGCATGCTGGCTATACGGTTGTTGATGAACAACAAAAGAGAGAAAGAAGACAAGAGTTCGCTTCCAATCTTAGAGAATTATTATTAACACGTAATTATCCATTATTTTTAGGTGTTAAAGAATATACCCAGGTAAGGAGAGAGAGCCGAGAATTAGAATTAAGAGAGAGATTAGCTCGTTTGATAGAAATTAGAATTAGCCGCCAAAGATTAATTCAAAGAGAAAAACTCTCAACTGAAGAATTAAGCTATAGCAGAAAAGTTTTGTTACATCTGTCAACTAAAGAGCAAGACAAGACATCGGCAGAAACATTATTATTAAGTTTTGCATTATTTGCGCTATTCTTTACCAACATAGATATCCAGCCCCTATTGAAAGTGCTCTTTGATTTAGGTTCATTAGCCTTTGTCTTAGGCATGGTATTTAGAAGCAAGAAAAGCCAATACACATTTCATCCTGACAAAAAAATAAATGCAAGCATAGCTGCAGTTTATGAAGTGGCCAGAAAACTTGAAGAGAGAAGCATACGACCGACTTGGGAAAATATAGAACAAGCAATGAGACAGGGCTGCCAATCTTTGGAGCATTGGTATATAGCAAAGTCATATGTATTCCGTGGACAGATTTTTGACGAAAGACTAGGAGAGCTTAGATCTAATTTGGAAGTCAGCGACGAATATGGAAATTCGCAAAACCTAACTAATATAGAACCAGGTTCTCTAAGAGGGTTTGCTGCAGTTAATCTAATCTTAGAGAAACGTCTTGCAGGAATGGGTGATTTGGCCTTTATGGTAAATACTGCACAGGCGCTAAAGAGATTATATCCTTCAAAGACAATTCGCGTACTCTTTCATACTCGTGATGATTTTATAGTTTTTTCCAGCTTAGAGTTTGTTCAGGGCTTAAGGGTAGATGAAAAGACGCAGGAAATAGAGGGCATAGTTTATATCGATGCTTCAGAAAATCCGCAAGGGATAGAAGAAGCAGTTATTGGGCCAGATGATTTAGCAGTTATTTATGCTGTTTATCCAGATGAATTCTACGAAGGTCAACTTCTTAATGCAAATGCAGTTTCTTCCGGAAACTTTACAATTATAAATCCTCTAAATGATGCCTCATCGTTCAGACCAGAATTTTCAGGAAGTAATGCTGCTGCCAGAATTAATATTCATGAATTAGGACGAGATGTGTCTTTGATTAGCTCAAATACAACATCAGATTATGCCATTGGCTTAAGTGATGATAAATTAGGTCCGACGCCTGTGAGCAGAGATTTTATCAGAAAATTAGATGCTTTGAGGGATAATAACATATACCTTGAAAGATTGAACGTTCTTAGAAACATTCGTGGCAGTGTTGTCTTGGATGTTGATAAGTTATCTAGGGCAAATTGGGGTTTTGTTTATGCTCATAGAGAACACAGTATGGATGAGTATTTTGCAGCTTTTAAACAGGCACGTCAGGATTTGCAATTTGCTAAAAAGGAAGTTCTTATATTTATGGTCTGCGGCCTTGGAGATGCATGCGTACGCCAGAGGGTTATAAAGATTGGTACAGAAGAAGGGTTTAATGTTTATTTCTATGAGAATGAACAGACACCTATAAGAGCTTTAGTCGAAACAGATAGTCCCGTGACTATCATTATCAATTGCGGCTTAACCCGCCCACGATTTAACGAGCTCTTCTTATTAAGCGATAATTTGCCTGCTTTAATTACTGGCCAGGATAATTTAAGCAATATGCTTTACCTTAATAGCCATACCAGCGGAAGGGCTTTTGTCTGGGAGATTTTAGGATTTCAGGAATTGGCGTTAAGAGAGTTTCTTAAGGCAAGCCGCCAGGCTCTACCCGAAAAAGATGCAGAGTTTATAGATAGAACTTTACATATTAATAATCAGTTCTCTTCAGAGGCCCGAGATGCTCTTACGCACTTGTTTATTCATCACGATGAATATCGCAGCCTATATCGCAGATTAAGTTTAGGCATATTAGATAGGTTTAATTTTGAGAAAAGAATATCTTCAGCCATAACCGCAGCGGCCAACAGCAATTCAAATAACAGAGTAAATAGAGGTACCAAAACCTATTTTGGGCCAGAAGGGCTAAAGATTGAGCCGCTCAGCGATGAAAACAAAGGCAATCTACTCCTTGGCAAAGAAGAGTCAGAAGCTTGGTGGATATTAAATGAAAGAGTAAGCAAGGCAGCAGTATTAGACGGCAAAGTCGTTGGTTCTTATATCGTAAAGATTGAGTTAGATGAACAGACTTATGAAGCGTTCTTAGGTAGAGGCAGGGTAAACGTGGACGAACAATTGCGTAGAAAAGGCGTTGGCAGGGCATTGCTTTTTGCATCCATTAAAGAGGCAATCGATCGCAGAATATCTACCTGTCGGCTTTATATTGAGGAAGATAATGAGAGGATGTTGAATTTAGCTTTCCAGATTGGATTTGTTAAGGAAGGCCCTTTAGAAAAATACGGTCAAAAATATTTGATAGTTAGAGCAGATTCGCAGGATGTTTACAGAAATATACTTCTTGGCTTTATTGATTACTTAGAAACGCAAAATGTTGGCAAGATTACCGTAGAAAGAGAAGGAGAGATACCAGAACAAATCAGCTTGGATGAGGCAAAGAATAGATTAAATGCTGGTACCTTAGAATTTAATATCTCAAAACACACCTGGTTTGGAAAGAAATCGGTTAGCTTACCTGAACAATCAAGGGTAGATACAACTCTTACTAGAGTCTTGGATGTAAAATTTGCAACTCGGACCCTTAAAAAACGCGTAGATGAGATCAAATTTTTAATCCATGATTTGCGCTATAGAAGGTTTATTCTAAAGGTTATTGCAATACATAGCCAACTAATTGGCATTATAGAGAATCACTCAGATTTTGTAAGCACATTGAAAGAGGAAAATGAAAGCGTAGCTAAGTTAAGGTTATTATATGAGAATAGCGTAAGGGGTAGAGAATCAGACGATAAGATTATGAAAAAAGGACTTGCCTTTATAATAGCTTTAGAAAAGCTATGCTCTAAGTTAGAAGGTTCAAAGTTCAATGATTTTGAAAAGATATCAGCAATTTTACCTTCCCATTCTACTTTACTAGATGAAAAAGAAGATTTTCAGAATTGTTTAAAATGGTTAAGTTCGGTAAGAAAACGCATAGAGCACTTTAGGCATTATTTTAAAGCAGGAGACATTATTGAAGAATTTGATGTAGGTGAAATTATTTCTGATTATGTCGAGCGTGTTTTAAAAACTTATGTGGTTCAGACAAGCAAAAGTGTAGATATAAGATTGCGTAGCGTCTATCGTGGGAGCATAAAAGGAAGCATCTCGCGATTCAGAAGGATGTTTTTTAATCTGGTGATGAACGCCGTAGATGCTATGGCAGGCGGACAATACGGTTTGGTTATTATTGATGTAGAGGCTACCGAGTCAATAATATATTTAAAGGTTTCTGATAGTGGCAAGGGGATGTCTAAGGAAAGAATAGACTATCTCCTTATGCCGAGGAATAATTTGGATGGCGAATTACACTCTTTAGGTTTTGAATTTGTAAAACAGACAGTTGCTGATTTAGGAGGGTGGGTAGCAATTGATAGCAAATTAGGTAGAGGTACGATTGTTATCGTTAGCCTACCTCGGCTAAGTAAAATAGGCCGGACCGGGAAGATAAGAGGTTCAGAAGAGGAAACAACAACTCGCGAGGGCCCCATACTTAGAGAAGATAGCATTAGAGCACCAATAAAAGTTAAGAGGCAGGAATATGGAAGGATTATAGAGAGTGATTTTGATAGCACAATAAGACATAAATATCCTGGTAGTATTTTCTCAATTAGTCTTGACCACAAAGGCGAAGTCGACTTTTTTGCACATAGGCCTTATCAGGATGATGAAAAGATAATGCATAGTTATCTAGTTGACGGCATAATGATTAGCAATAGTGCACTATTTAGAGGAAGGTTTGAGGATTTGCCTGGGTATGAAAAAGTTTTAAAGTTAGCTTTTCCGCTTGGATGGAGAGAGTATTTAGAGGAAAAGAAACTTTGGCAACTAATGAAAGATAATCCACAAGAAACGAATATAGCTATTGTCAAAAGAATGGAGCATAACGATGCTGTTTTGATTGCTCGTATCTTAATTGATACAGGAATGAATCCAGGTACATTAGTTACTTTTGAATTACAAGATTTGAGAACGTGTTTCGAAGTTTTTGACCAAGGTTTTTCTTCAGACCCATTTACTTTGAAAGAATTAGCAGAAAAAGAACTTTTAGAAGTAAAATTAGCTCTTCAAGACCGCTCTAGCCAGGGGTTAGACGATGAAACCATTGACCGCGAAATCAAACGTTTCGGCGGCATTGAAAAAATTCTTAAAAAAGGCAGAGTATTAAAATACGATGGTAACATCATCAGATCTCTTAAAGAGCAGCAAGGAGATAGGCTTGTCCAAATTATTATTAAGGGCATTGATAAAGCAGCATTAAATTTGCGCTTTGAGGGCTATCTGGAATTCCTTAATTTAATACAAAGTCGCGGTATTCATTTTGCGCGAGCTCCGGATGGCTGGTCAATTGGAGCAGCCATTGGTTTACTATATGGCTGGCAACCTGTAATTATCCTTCCACAGAAAGTCACGCCAAAAATTATTGCCCACGAAATTCAAGCTGTCCTTATTCCTGATCTCACTCATGAAGAAAACCTGTTTATCGACGCAACGTTATCAAAAAATCCTCCGGCATTGTCGTATGATTTATACCAACGCATCAAGCAAGGGCTTCGTGGAGAATTTATCCGTTCCAAAGTTCTTGATCGAAGCGCTTCAGATAGTGCGACAAATATTGCTGACCTTGGCAAGGCACTTTCTTATTTAATAGGCACAAAGATTCCCGGCTTTAGGGATGACGATTTTGGCCAGATGGCAAGAGATTTTGTGGCAGAAAGAGTTTCATTAGATACGGCTAAAGAATGGGATGAACGAGGTTCTTATAAAGATGATGCTGGCAATGTTGTTGTTCCGGATGGTTTTAGAGCTGTCTTACTTGAGTTGTCAGAATTAGGATATTTTTCTATGAACGTTCCGGATGAATATAGACCGGAAGAATTCAAAGGCCTGGTGATAGATTCTTTTGATTTGTATCGCGTTATAGTCGAGCTCTCGAAGGGTTGTCCTGCTCTGGCAGTAACCCTTGCTGTGCATTTTACAACAGTTTATGCTATTGCTAATTTTGGCACAGAAGAGCAGAAAAAACTATATCTACCAAAATTAGCAAGAGGATTAGCTGAAGGGGGGGTGGTTGGAGCAATCGCTGCGACTGAGCCGGATGCTGGGTCTGATGTCGGTAATATAGCATTGAAAGCGCATGAAGATGGCGAATTTTTTGTTTTAGAAGGCAATGTTAATAAGATATTTATTTCTACTGCTGGCTTAGCCGATATTTATATAGTTCTTGCTGTTACTGGAACTATAAAACAAGAAGGCAAAAAAGACAAAAAAGAAATTACTGCTTTTCTGGTTGAGCCAAGTATGAAAGGATTTGAGATTGGTAAAGTAGAACATAAGTTAGGCCAGAGGGCATCTCCGACAGCTGTATTGTCTTTTACTGATGTAAGAGTGCTAAAAGAAAATATGGTAGGTACACGCGGCAAAGGCTTGAATGTTTTTCTGGGAATGATGGACCCTGGCAGAATCGGTATTGCCGCGGTTGCCTCTGGTATTATTGAGGCGGCTTTTAGAGACGCAAAAGAATATGCAGCACAAAGAAGACAATTTAAAAAACTAATAGAGGAATTTCCAGCTATCCGTGATATGTTAGCAGAGGCAGAACTTGCTGAAATTTGTAGCAAGCTTTTGCTTTACTGGGCTGCTTATTTAAAAGATTTGCAAGTAGATAGGAATTTGTTGATTTTGGCTGCTTCCAGCGCCAAACTCTTTAATTCAGAAAAAGCTTGCAAAGTTAGTGATGCAGATATTCAAATCCATGGCGGTTATGGATATATGAAGGAGTATCCTGCTGAAAGATTATTGCGCGATGCACGGGTAACCAGACTATATGAAGGAACTTCACAGATTCAACGCGTGGTAATTACCCGCACATTAATAGAGCTCGTTAGTAAAACTGAGAGTGCTTCATTTGTGGATATGATGGACGAGTTTACTAAAGCAATAGATGAATTCTTCAAAGGAATTCATTTTGAGAAAGATTCTCAGTATGATGTTTATTTAAGCTTAGTTTATCGAAGGCTTAAAGCAAGCGAGCAATCTTTATTATTAGAACTAAGGTCTTTAAAAGAAAATCCCAAGAAGGGCTGGTATGAAGAGACAATCAGCAACATATTTATTTATCTTACTATTACGAGGTTAATGCTATTTGTAAGTTTATCGCTTAAGAACGAGATTAAAACTAACTCAGG
Source organism: Candidatus Omnitrophota bacterium (assembly GCA_040753675.1). GTDB lineage: Bacteria > Omnitrophota > Gorgyraeia > JAHJTE01 > JAHJTE01 > JBFMEB01. Next base: position 54,286 of record JBFMEB010000008.1, read on the forward strand.
TAGAGTGGGTGAAGGTCAGTTACAGAAATTCATAAGGTACGCCAAATTAGCGCAATGGCACCTTGAAAAGGCAATTGCTTCGCATAACCACCAACATGCAAAAGTTAATATTATAGAAGATACTGTACTTGGGATTTTTGCCACAGATACAGTTGCCACAGATACTGTTAGCAACCTTGTCAATTCTGATTCTAATATTGCTAATTGGTTAGTAGGGGGAATCTATGCTTTATTCGTCGTTATAGCTATTATGTGGTGTATTGCAAGAAAGATTAAGTTAAATATGCAACGCAAAGAAACCGTCACAGTTAAGCCAGCAACAGAAAATGGCGTACAGGCAAAATTCGAAAGGTTTTATAGAGGGCTTGAGAAAGGCAGAATAACTTCTGATGAAATTAAAGCAAAACTTAGGGCCCTTGATATTAGTCAAAGAGATTTAGAAAATTTATTGAAATTGCCAGAATTTAATTCTGATGAAATGCAAGATATTATTTATGGAGTTTTAGCAGTTTTGAAAGACTCTTCTCTTAAATTAAATGTTATCGGATGGCAATACGGTATACCTGTAGTTTTCGTTGCTTCAGATTCTCAAGCCAGTATTGATCTAGTTACTACTTCATCTGAAGAAGTCATGCCACTCTCAGAACCCACAAGAGCACCCAAGCCACCTTCTCAAACTAAAACAAGAAGGAAAAATGCCAGAAGAGTCAAAAGGCAAAAGGGAGACAAGTCGGCACAAAGAGAGGAGACGAAGGTTGAAAAGAGTAAGCCTCAAAGATCTGAAACAGGAACAGATAGTCAACTTCTTAAACAACTTGTCGATGCAGTAAGGCACAATAAAGCCCAGATTGAGACGATTATAAGCAATTGGTTTGCCTATAAACTTAGTGAAGATGAAATTCGCAGAGTTGTTTGTGCAATTTCCAGACTTCATAAACATCAAAAGTTACGCGATTCGGATATTAGGCGAGAGATTAGGGAAATATTAAAAGAAGCTGGAATTGAATTTGAACAAGTCAGTTCCAGCCCTAAAGCCTATCCTTTCCCAGGAACAATTTTAACTGTCTTAAGCGCTTCTTCCGGTGGCCTGCCTGCAGAAATCATTTATCTGGGTCTATTCTTAGATTTATTAATCCTCGCCGGATTAAGCGGATTATTTTTTGCTCACTTCTTGAGAAACTTTATAAAGTTTCTTATTACGCGCCTGTCCGCCAACGCTTTGTGGCGGAGATTAGCGCGGATAAGAACAGGAGGATTTGCGCAGATTAAAGAAAACAGATTGGCACAGATAACATTCGTGACTGTAGCGGCTTTGATTTTATTGATGGCTTCAATTGCCAATGCCCAGGCTCCAAGCAATGAATCAGACGTTCTAGCAGTTGCTTCAAATTCAGGATTTATTAGCAAGTTTTTCACACAAGAAAATATTGTTTGGTTGGCAATTAGCGCAATAGTTGGCATAGCTGTTGGGGGATTCTTAAATATAGTGATGAGAATTTTTAAACGGTCAGTTAATGCTTATGTAAATGTTATAATATTTATTATTTGCACTTCTGCTTTTTATTCAGGTTTTATTAACACTACTTACAAGTTAGACTTAGGGGCATATAGTGGTTTAGCCATAGCTACGATATTTGTTTTGATTTTTGGAATTAGGTTTATTAAAGTTGAGATTCCGCCTTTTGTTAAAACTTTAGAGCGAGAAATAAAAGATGGTTTTCTTGAAGGTATAGATTCTATTATAGCCGGCGTAGAAAGTGCACAAGTGCACAAGGAAAAAAGAACTACTTTTCTAACAGCCAGGAAGTTACCGGATTGGCAGGTAAATGGTCTAATCGGAAAACTTATGCATAGCGTAGGCATAGCAGCATTTGCTGCCTGGAGACGGTCCGCAAAGAATTGTTCTCTTGCCAGCCGTTTGGGTAATGCCCAGGCGAACCAGGCTATGGCTGATTCTCTCGATGCTTTAAATATTTGCATTGCCACACAAACTGAGGAAGGAATAAGGAGGGGGCAGGAAACAATGCCAATAGGAATTTATGGTCTCAGGCGTTTATTTAATCCTACTGCAAGTCCGGATGTAACAGCTGTAATTGATCCAGTTGATTGCCGTCAGGGCCTGGGTAGAAGCTCATATATTGACCCCATATCTGTTGCCTCGTTTGATATTACTAAACGATTTGGTTTTAAACTTAAGAGTGCGCCTAAATTTCCGGATATTGTATTTATGAACAGGATCTTTGCCCCTGAAGGAATTGACGTCGATATAGATGATATAGATTATAGTCTTAGCAGAGTTGCAGCAGAGGTCTCTAAATCGACCCATAATTTGGAAGATTTGTCGCCAAGGAAGTTGTTCGGGTTAAAAGTAGCGATTCTTTTGAGAACAAGACATCATGATTACATCAACACATTACTTACTCGCCTTGGCATTAGGTACGAAGATATTCCGCAAGAATACAGAGATTATTTTAGCAAAGATTATAATAATGGTTTGGCTCATATAGATATAGCCTCTATTGGACTTTTAAGAGAAAAGCTCGATAATAGAGAAGGCGAGTTAATCTTAAATAATGCACAGGACGGCCGTCTCATACTTTTTAACGATGGCGATGTCCAGAAAGGCAAAGAATTATTGGATGGAAGAATTCATATTCTTCTGGGTGCGGGTGGCACTACAGAGACATACATTATTTTGAGGATGGCTCAAGGCAGGATTTCTTTTTCCGGCAGGTTAGTCTCTGGTCATAAGACGACTCTTTCTTTTCCTTTGGCTCAGGTCAATTCCGCAGAGGCAAGGAGATTTACCCAGGGGGAAGCTAAGGATTTGAGTGAGAGAAAGATAAATCCAGCTAAAAAATACACTGTCAGAGATTTAACTGTTGGCCCATACAATATTACGGTTTCTGTTGCCATAAGGCATATCGAGATATCAGATGATGGCGAGTTTATTAGTATCCCCTATTTAGTTTCTTCTCCTTTAGGGCGTTTCAGTATAATAGTAAAATATAGGACTAAATTGTATGATTTAAATAAAACCTTCAAGAGGTTAAGTTCCAGAGCGACTGACTTCGAAGGAGAAAGCCAAATAATTGATATTGCCAAGCTCTACGCAGAGCTTAGATTGTATGAAAGGGCTGATGCAATATTTTCCATCTTAGCGCCAGATGGGGATAAGCAACAATGGCAAAAATATTATGATGTTTTGAGATCAATTTTAACTGGCGATGACGTCAGCCTGCCTCTCGCAGAGTCTAAATTAAGCCATATAAGGAATGTAAATAGCGAAGCTGCCAGATTGTTTGAGTTGGTAAGAACTGCCGGCAAAAAATTGCCCAAAGATGAGAAGAGGCAATCTCTTGTTTCACTTGCCGGTAGTGCTATACGTTCCAGAGGGTCGCTAAGAGATGAGCGTTTAGATAGACTCTATGGACAGCTAAAAGAAACAGACGACAGAGAGTTTCTGATATATTTCTTGAGGCTTGTAGCTGGTATGACAATAAGGTCTGATAGCTATTCCTTGGCAATGATGTCTAGAATATTGTCTTTAGCGCTTTTAAACAAACATTTTAGCTTAGATGTCGTCTCTGAAATTAGCCGCCTCGCCAGACAAAGTTCTACTTCGCCTACCTTTAAGAGAAAAGCCAAAGACCGCCTCGTGCCTTTAAGAGAGAAAAAACTATCAGATTTAGACACTGATTTTATTATTTCTTTGCCAAAACATAAGTTTGTCCGTGAGTTATTATCCTCAAAACTAAAGGGTAAGGATGGAAGAGATATTGAATCAATGGAGTTAAAAGTTGGTAGTTACCCTGATGGAGAAATATTCATAGTAGTTCCCGAGCCAGCGCGGATTAAGAACAAAAAGGTTTTATTTATCCAGAGAATAGGTAGTAATCAAGACCTTGTTGAGGCAATCTTCATTACTCGCAGCCTCCAGAGACAGTTTGGGGCAGCTAATATTACGACTATATTACAGGAAGAATTTTTGATTGAACAAAAATTATTAGATATATTGGGCCAGATTAGCAATATTTATGTAACCAAGGCAGAGTTATTCGACATCAAGGGAGAAGTTTGTTTGTTTGATGAAATCAGGCTTGAAGAATTTAGCCGGGTGGTCAGGCCGAATATTCTTAGTTCCTCAGTTAGTTTGCTAAAGGCTTTAGTAAAAAGGCTTGTTAAATTCTTCAGCAGTATAGCCCATCATCTCTTGAGGCCTTACCTAAGAAGGAAAGCGATTATCAGAAAGTTACTTGAAAGAATTAAGATTCCGATAAGAAGTATTGATGTCTTATTGTTTACTCCTGCCTATTTAGGATTAAAGAAAAGAGTTGCTACCTCTGAAAAACTGCAGCGAGTTCAGACATGCGGTGTTAATGTTAGGACTTTAGATGAGGCTATTAAGGCCTATGTCAACATAAGCAGCCGCCAAGAGCTAAGAGGTAAGCGATGTCTTTTAATGCATTCGACTAAGACATTAAACGGTCTAGTCGAGTTATTATTAATCTTATCTGCTTTAGAAGAGGAAAAAGTAAAAAGCGTACAATGTTTAATTCCTGGATTTGGTTATGCCAGGGGAGACAAAAACTTCCCACTTGACTCTGAGGAACAGATAGAATTTGGATTAGGACGAGAGGCGCGTAAAATTGCAAGCGCTCCAGTTATATTAGAAATTATTGATTCATTTGCGAGCAGGATATTTACCTTCAATATCCATTTCTTAGACAGTGAAGGCGCCCACTTTTTTAAGGCAATCCCGGGTTTAATAATTCATAATTTGAATGCCTTTAAGAATATTGCTCAATACTTTATGGATAAATATAGATTAGACCCCAAAAATACTGTTTTAGTTTCCGGGGACAAGAAGGCATTCGGATATGTTCTGCCTGCTGCCAGGACCCTGGGCATATCCGCCGGTTTCATTAGAAAGACGCGCATCTCCTCTGATGATGTCAGCGTAGAGGAATATGTTTTTGATGAAAGCGGACAAGTTTTAGACATAAAGGACAAGGATATCATATTCGTCGATGATATTATTTCTACAGGGGGGACTTTTGTAAGAGGCATACAGGATGTTTTAAAGAAGTTAGGCGCGAGCCGTATATTTGCCGGATGTATTGACGGCATATTCTCTGATAAGCATAAATTAGCACTTATTTTAGCCGAGACAGTGGAGCTTGTTTCAACTGATACGATTATATCTGAATATTCCAAAGTTTCTGTAGCAGATATTATCGTTGATTTTCTTACCAGAGAACAGGATATACACCTAAAACCAAGGCCAGCGACCAGGAAGCCTTACACTACTAAATTTACAAATGTGGCTGGCTTTGTATTAATTCTTTTATTTATATGGTGGCAGGTTTTAGGAGGCAGATTTGGTATCGCTGATTTTTGCGCGGTGGCTGCTGTTACGGCTTTAGATATCTCTGGAGACGATATTTTTATAAGAACACAATTAGAAAGATTACGCAGGGAACTTGATTTGTGCAAAGAAAAAAGATTTAGGCATAATTTGTTAGCTGCCTTTGATTTAAAAGAAAGCTTATCTAAAGCGCAAATTAAGGATTCTTCTTTGAGAAATGCAGTGCAATTAGAAATCAGGAGATTTGATCGTTACCTTGCTTTAGCGACATTAGACGCCGCTGTTCATGTTGATACTGTGCTACCCGCAGCTACGCAAACAGAAATATTGAGTTTATTCTTAGCTTATTTTGATAGGCAAGAAGTAGAATTTTATGCTGTGCCGTTTTCTTTTGAAAATCCGATTATCGGGGCACATATGTCGCATCATAAGGGCATTAGACTTTTTGAAATTGCTCTTGTTAGGTATGTATGTTTTCCAAGGATGAGCGTGCCTGTCGGTGCTAAACCCGGTGAAATTGTGCAGTTAAAAGGATCAGACTTACTTAAAACAGTGCCAGGCTCTGAGAGTATGCTCAAAGGCTCATTAGGAGGAGAAGTTTTTTCTATCGGCTCTAAATATGATTTACTTCGTTTTGATCCGCCCCAAAGAGAAGCTTTTTTAAACCGCAATCGTAGGTTGAGTGATGCCTCTGATAGAGAATTCAATTTATTAGTAATTGAGCAGATTGTCAATTTTGTGGATTTCTTGCTTGGTCCAGGACGCGAAGAAGGTGTGCATCCGGATAAACTATTTATTGTTCGCGGAGATATTAAGTCGATTTTTAGAGACAACGGTATAAACTTACCTCCCCAATATGATAATAATGAACTAACTGTCGGAGAATTCTCTGAGGCTGTTTATAGAAGTGGTTTGTTTAATAGGCAAGATGATGGGATGCTTCATTTTAACTCTTTCTACGTAGCAGGGTTAGGATTCAGTTCTATGTTTGGTTTGCCGATCGGTATAAAAGGATCCGGGGTATTACTTATAGCAGCAATTACATTTTTATGCTTAATCTTCCTTTTCAGACAGCAAATATTAAATTCGAAACTTGTTAGGTGCGCTCCCACCTGGCTTAGAAAAATTTTACAAAATGTTTCTGCTGGAAACCAAGTCTGTCCGGCCTTTATAGGTTCAGAGAATAATTCTTTTGTATTAGCGAATACAACAACACTTCACGCCGGAGCCAATACAATCTCTGCTGCGCCTTCTTTGGCATATCGAGATAATACAATATTTTATGAGCAATTGGCCCGGCTCCTTAATGATAGAAGATTTATTTTGTTAAATCTTTGGATAAATGCTCATAGCGATCGTTCGCATCCGGTTATAGAGCCGATTATAGAAAGAGAGATTGGTAGAATTACCAGAATTTCAGAGGATTGGGCTATTGGTAACTTCAAAGTAAGATTTGATTATATCTTCAGGACCAGCAGTAATTATATAGTCTACAAGACCGCTGATAATACAGGGTTTGCAATACGCATCGTTGATAGAGATTTTAAGGATGATATAAATCCTCTCGTCCAGAGGGTTATTAACTATGCCGGCAATGTTTTAAAAATTCAAGCTATTTGCCTTGATGATATATATGATAAATGGTTCCGGGACCACGGCTTTAGATTCGCTCCAAATAGAGGATACTCGGAAAACGCCTTCTCCAATTCATTAAAGAATGGCACTCCTGTGTTTGTTAATGGTAGAGAATTTGTTGTTGAGAAAGTATTGGGTTATGGTTATGAAGCCAAAGTTTTCAGAGTGCGGGCGCAAGATAATGGGGAAACTTTCGCGCTTAAAGTGGGTAGGATAAATTTAAAGGCAGAATATGATTATTGGGCTTCAGCTTATAGAGAATTTGAAAAAGACCCTGAAAATGTCTGCCGGTTTTTTGTTAAATATTATTCTTACGACCCTCGTTTAAATGCAATTCTGATGGAATACGCAGAGGGAATTAATCTGCAAGAACTTATTTTGGGCTCGACAATAGAATTTAGAACTTCATCAAGCAGGGTTGTTAATGCTGTGATTGAAGCAATAGGCGCACTGGCATATATAAGAAGGAAATTTGGTATTTATCACGGCGATTTAATGTCTAGGCATATCATTGTAAGCGATAACGGCTTTAAGCTTGTTGACCCTAAATTGCCGGATGGCGTTACAAAAAATAGCCTGAAAGATATATTAAACATAGGTAATCTATTATATTTCATTATTACAGCTGATAAGAATATTCATCATCCAAATTATTTCCGACTTCGGAAACAAATCAGAGAGGGGAGATTGCCTGATGGTTCAGCCAATGAGCAATCTTGCTGGAGCGAATATTCTAAAAACCCCGCCCAAGCAGGACTTATTGCAGTAGCAAGAAAATGCTTGTTCGAAGAAAAACTATCTTACACATATGATACAGAAGTTTATGATGATTTAAAGAAATTGAAAAGAGCCGAGTCAGTTGATTTGATAAATATAAGCCAGCTTTCTCTTCAGGAGAGGGTTGTTACTATAAAACTTAGAAGAAAGCAGCCCGGCAGGCAAGATTACTTCGTTGATAAACTTATCTTGGAAAGAATACGGGAAGATTTAATCTTAGGAGGTGTTGCTTCTAATCCCTGGTTAAGCGTTGAACTGGTAGATTCAAACCTCTTGTCTAATATTGGAGAAGGAGCAGACATAGAAATAGTCCTCTCAATAAATGCTAATGATATTTTCAGCCAGAAAGCAACAAAACAGATATATGAAACAATAGCTAAGCATTTAGAAGATATTGAGGGTTGGGAATTAATTTCAATATCAGAAGACGTCGTTTCATTAGCCCATAGATTGAATTTTCTAAATGATGGCAGCGGATTTTATTTTATGGGTAGAAATGGCAGCGCAGTTTTTTATCCTTATAATTCGCTTCCTGAAATTAGTAATCCGTTGCAAAATTTAAGCGATGTTAGAAATATCCTGATTATATGTAATGGCTATTTTGCCGCGGGCGATCAGCTTAATAATAGTCTGATTTTAAAAGGACTTCGTCAGCGTTATCCAGATGCTAAAATAGAAGTATATTCCAATTATCATAGCATTTGGGCTCAGGCAGCTGTGCCTATTCAATCTCTAAGCTTAAAAGAAAACTACGACCTCGTTATAAATCTTAATAGCCGTAGGTCTCTTAAATATATGAGCTTACAAGTGTCGGCAAGATACAGAGTAATCAGAACCAGGTCAAAACCGGGTCAGGGTGCATTAGAATATATTTTCATAAGAACTTCTGACAGCCAGTCAGAAATATTTAGACTGGCTATGCCCAAAGAGTTGCCCGCAGGCCGCCAAGATACAAATAGAATTGCTATTAGTGCTTTGGGCCTAAGTGTTCCTCGTAATCCAATTCAAGTCGTTAGCCCAGAAGACAGAGTGCAAGCAATTAATTTGCTTAAGAGCTTAAGGAGGGATATCGGTAGTGATTTAATTATGGTTAGTCCCTTTACCAGCACAGCAATTAAAAATTGGCCGCTAAGTAATTGGGCGCAAATAATAAATTCTATTTTGCTTGAATTTCCTAACGTTCATATCTTATTTAACTGTGTTGGTATTAAGAATAATTTCCCGGAATTTTTACAAGGCATTGCCCAAAAACACAGAGTATCGCTGTTAGAGCAATATCGCCTGGGAGTAATCGAGGAAATTATGAGACAATGTTGTCTCCATATCGGCGGGGATTCATTCCCTGCACATCTTGCATCAGCTTTAGGCATAACTACTCTCACTCTTTATGGCCCGACTTCACCCTATGTTGATGCGCCGAGCGCTAACAACGCATTCTGGATAAGCTCGAAAAATCTTGCCGGCCATAACTGTTGTAATTTTATGAAATTGCCCTTTGAAGGACATTCTTGTTCTACCAAAAGCTGTATAAGTTATATAAGCGCAAGTGAAGTTTTCACGGCAGTTAAAGCAATATTAAATGAGAGGCGTCAGATATTTAAAGAAGAAGGAAAGGCAGACTCTTTAATTACTGCTTTTATTGAGGCATCGGATGCCTTTATAATGACGCCACAGGCAGATATAGAGGTAGCCTGGCAAAAATTAAAACAAGCATCTACTAACCTAATAAATATTATGAAGGCCGAATATGTAAATTTTGTTTTCGGCTTTTTTGATGAATTTGTAGCTGTTATAGAATCTATCCTTCAAGCAGGCAATGCTGACCAGGCTAAATTTCTATGGCGATCTTTTAATGCCCCGCGCTTTTTCTCAAATTACCCTAACAAAGAAACCCTCCTTAAATCAAATCGTAGTAACTCGTTACTATTATTAAATAAATTGCGACACAATACTTCTGATATAGTTGCTCAAAGGCAGGCAGCATCGTCATTATTAGAGTCAGCCCACCCAGCAAGAGAAGAGCTGAAAAGACTTTTTAGCCATCCGCGCTTTAGAGAAATTTTTAGCCGCCATATCAGTTATTTAATCTATCTAGAACGAGCTTACGAACAGGTAGTAACAGAATACATTTCAGAGAGAATTTCAGCTATGTTTGGTGAGGCAGTTATTTTAACGGATTCGCCTTTAGTTAGAATTAGATTTTCACAAGTAAGGAGCTTAGATTCCTGTATTTTTGATCCTTTAGTTGAAGATTTATTAAGCCCATCTGAAATTCGATGGATTACTGAAGAGGTTAGAAAATCTATTAAAGGACGCTTCGGCGATGCAGCTGGCCAATATTTCTTGGAAAATAACCAGGAAGATGCTCAGCTTGAGAGATTAGCTAGAGGGGCAAGTATCTACGAAGCGCTTTTTGAAGAATTTAAAGATTTAGAGAGGTTAATTGATGCCTTGTTGGAAAGGAGGGAATTTACTGCCTCCTACATTGCGCGTCTTAAGTTGGTGGCAGAACTAAATGCCGATATTGCCGCAAGGGTTGTTCCTCTAAATGAAAGCAGATTACTCGAAGGCAGGCGAATAGCTAAAGTGCAAGAAGGTTTGCATGCCAGTTTAGATTTAGATTATCTAATTAATAGGGCAGTAGGAGAAGTCTTAAGACGCACATTGTCTGATGTAGAAGAGCAAGACATTGAAAGAGTATTATTAGAGACAGGCGGACCTTGTTTGGTTATTTTTAGGACAAGAGAATTCTTTTTAGATCCTAATGTGGCTAGTTCAAGAGCCTGGGGTTCGTTTATCCTTAGGGATAGCGAAGCTGGCAGGAGCGTTATTATTGATGAAGATAGAATCTTAGCGAGGATTTACCTTGATGAGCCAGAATTAAGGAATGCTCTTGGGACCGCACAAGATAGAACAAAACAAGGACTTATCGAAGCAGTTTCTCAAGCATTCGCAGATAAAGTAGAGCGCGGCGTAATCGGGGACGACAAAGCGAGGTTCAGATTATTGACAGAAAACTTGGGAGATATCGATAGAGATCGAGTAAGTTTCTGTGGGACTTTTAAGGCAATTATATTTGATTTAGGTGGAGTGATAAGACGCGTTGATTATTTTAAAGCCGCCCGCGGCTTTGCGCCATATAGCAGCCTGAACGAAGATGAGTTGATAGCTAAGCTTATAATTCTTGATACAAGAGAGTCTGCAGATAAGGGTGAGATATCATTGGCTGAATTTATAAGTGATGCTAAAGGTGAGTTACAATTAACCAATATCAGCGACCAAGAGTTTGTAAGAATTTATAACGATGTGTTTACTATCAATGAGGATATTGCAAACCTAATTGAAACTCTAAAGACATTAGGGTATAAAGTGGCAATCATTTCCAATAGCAGCCAAATCAGGCACCAACATATGCTTGATACAATACCCGTACTTTCAAAGATAGACGGATTGTTTTTATCTTATGAACTCAAAATGAGAAAGCCAGATACAGCTATTTATAGATATGCGTTAGAGCAGTTAGGAGTAAAACCCGAGGAAGCAGTTTTCTTCGATGATACAAAAGAAAATGCCGATGTTGCTTCAAGCATAGGAATTTTTGGCTGCTGGGTTGACTATAAGCCCAGCGTGTATGTTAATGCCGCTTTGGAAGAATTAGGAATAATTAATCAGGATAAAAATTCAACCTTTAGGGAACTTTTAGGTAAAAATTGTGCAGTAAGAACAGTTTCTCAGATACTGGGAGAATCCGTAGAAGAAGTTGCGGATAAGACTATTAGAGGCGCAGTCAAAACAGGCCGGCCGTTAAATATATATGATTTTAGAGGCAACAAGGTTTCCCTGGCAAAAATTTTAAATGCCATATTTGGCGCATACCAAAATAAGCTCGTAGATATTAAAATTAAAAGATCCAATATCGTCCTACTTCCTTCTATCTTAAAAATTCTGCCTCCCTTTGCGCTGACTGCCGCAGTTTACTTTATGGCTGTTGTAGTTACTTCGCTTGGAGCCTTTAGTCTGGTTATCGCACTCTTTGGCATAATTGTCTCTCTTTGTTACGCGGCTTTTATTATTGCTACGCTTGGTGAAATTGACCGGGTGGAGATTTTATTCCATGCAGCCCAATTAGGACGCTACAAGTCAATGGTAATTAAGAAATTGGACGATTCATTGGAGTGGCATGCAGAAATTGGGCGCGAATGTTCATTTGTATGGAATCCTTCAACTCTTCTGTCTCGTTTAGTGATAGCGAAAAAAATCCCTGCGGAAACTCTCGTTGGCGCGGAAGCTACGGAAGTGGAAACTGAACGTAGAGAAACCAGGTTAGCCGGCTTAAATAGTAATATGCAGCGTCAGGCGACAACAATCAGTTGGGGTATCCGGGCAAGGCGTAATAGTAATCTGGAAACATATCTGGAAGGATTTGATAATCATAGCGATGACATTGAGAATGCCAAAAGAGTTATGCTCAGCGCTGGGAGTGAAAGAAAACTATTAGTAGAATTAGGGAGCGGAAATACAGCTGTTGGCTTAGCAATAGCGCAAAGAAATAGCGGTATAGACGTCTTAACTACAGATAAGTATTCGCTTGGCTTGCTTGAGTCCCCTGCCTATCTTGTATACGCGCAAGCTTGGAGCAGGAGAAGCTTAGCTGCGCAGTTGTCTACTTTAGCTAATTTAGCCACAGCGCGTGCAGAGGTGGATATTCTTTTACGTTTAGCTGATAAATCTATAGATTACTTATTAATAGTGAACCCAGAAACAGAGATTCTCTATGCACTAATCGTCTTATTTAATGAATTTGGTTTAGCAAATAAGTTTAAAGCTAATGCCAGGATAATTATTAGAGCAGACGTTGCGGAGGCAGAATTTCTAAAATCACAGATTAATAAAGTTAAATTTGAAAGGTTGGGCCAAGAGCAAGTCTTAGGAGTTAATTTGAAATTAACTTCAGATTGGGCTGATTTTGATGGCGATGTTTATATTGGAGCAATATGCCAAGAAAAATATTTCCTTTCTACATCAGAGCGTTATGGAAGCAGATTTCACGTTAGATCGAGGGCACTTGGGCAGACGATGAACAATACATTAAGAAGAATTGTAGGGCCTGATAATACAGCTCGTTTAATGAAAGCAGCGAGGGCGATGTTGCGGGACGGTATGGATGGGGCTGGAATTTATACATCATTAGCTGCGCCTCGCACAGGCTTTAGGCGCCTTCTTTCCGATGCAGCGTTGCAAGAAGCAGTCTCTACGGTTTATCGAGAAATGCCTTTCTTATTTACTGGAATAACCTACGCGAGAACAGAAAAACATGACCCGGTCACAGAAGAGACAATCCCAGCTTTGCCGGTAATGAGGCTTGCAGTGGGTGAGCTGGAAAGAGGCGGAGTGCGCCATGGCGCTGAAATAATCATAGCAGACGTGAAAGATGATTATCTTGCGGCCTCTATGAAATGGCTTGAAAATATTTTTGGTATTCCCATAGATGAAGCATCATATGAGGAATTTTTGCGATTAAACCTCTTGCACGCGATTGGCAGGAGCGTTTGGAGTCTCTTGCCTGGCTTTCTGCAGTCAGACTGGGGGAAGTCAGTTAATCCATCAGGTACAATCTGGCAGGCGCGAGCCAGGATATTCGAGGTCCAAGAAGATAGAAAAATGGAAGTAGATACACCAAATTTAATGATATTGTTTGCAGAAAAGTTTGCACTCTTTTTTAATCCAGGAAGAACCGTTCTAAAAGATACCCTAACTCCTGCCGAAGAGAGCTATTTCAAAGCAGTAGTCGCATACCTGCAAAGAAGACATAAATGGACAAGCGATTGTTTTGTGATTACTTATAAAGATTTCTTTGGACAGATTCCTCCGCCGGGGGAAGAAAGAAGTAAATTTCTCTGGAATACTATCAGAGAAGCGCTTTTAAATAATTCGACATTTGAATGGAAAGTTGGGGGACTAAAAGTTAAAGCACGCCTCGAAGTGATTACCTATGATGGAAAATTTTATGTTTATGTCAATCCGGTTATGGAATCCGAGCCAGACTCGCCGCATCTTCCTGTATATAAGATTTTAAGTTCTAAAAAGTTAAGGGCAACAGAATCACTGATGCCTCCAAGCGCTTCATATGGGCTTATCCGTATAGAATTTTTTATAGATGAAGAAGGGTTAGCTATTTTCTTTAGAGAAATTCAGCCGAGCCGAGCAATGAGACGGGTCACAGCGGGGAGTGTTGGTGATGAGTTAGCCCAAATCCATCAAGCTTGGCCTAAAGAGTCAATAGACCATATCAGAGTTTTAATTGCAGCAAAATTCGGATTATTGAATTTCTATGGTAGATATCCAACCCCAGAGTTTATAGAGAGAATAGAAGCAAAAGGGAGCAGAAAACAGGCAAAGCCATTTTATACGGTTCCTTTTGAGGGTTGGGATATCTTGACATCCGCGGGACTTCAGGTGGTTACTAACGGAGATCGACCTACCAGCTTACAGCCATTTACTGATAAAACATGGTATTCTCGTGTGAGTGAAAAAGTTTTAGCCGCTATTTTATCTGTTACTATTGTTGCTATTCTTTTTATCTTTAGCCCTCTATTAGCTAATTATTTGGGTTTGGATTTGAACCTTCAAGCCGGAACAGTTAAGTTAGCAGGGATTGGGTTTGAAAACATATCCGGGATCTTGGGTTCTTTGGGCATTTTGGGAGGGGTTTATTATTTAAACAGCATCCTAAGGCAGCGCTCAGCGTTAACAACTTTAAAAGGAAGGTTTTCTTTGCGGGAAAGGAAGTGTCTATTTTCAGTTACCAGGGCGTCTGCGCCTACCCAATCTGTATATGCAGCAATAAATGCATCTGACGATTTAAGGCCTAGGTATTCATATTTGACACCAAGTTCAAAGGGCACAGATATATCTTCATCTACGTTTGTTAAGTCACAAATAAATGCATTAAATTCTCGGAAGGCCTCCGGAGATAAATTGCGTTTAACTTCTTCAAATACTGTCCGCGGTATACGTAGGTTATGTGTTTGGGGTCTCGTAAGTAGTTTATCAAAAAGTGCCCTTGTAGCTGATTTTTCAACATGGCCAAAGGCAAATATATATTCATTAGAGTCAATGACGATAAGCAAGTTTTTCCCTCCACAGTCTCTCTCTGGTTTTGCGAAGAGTTTTTATTACCTCCTCTTTAGACATCTTGAAAATTGGCGGAGGATTTTTAGCAATAATTTCTCTGAGTCTCGCAAGCCTCTTTTTGGCTTCTTTGATATTTTTTCTCATATTTATTCACCTCTAATTGTTACCATACCATATTTATTTAATAATGTCAATATTGCCTCAGAAGCAATCGTCAACTTCGGTGCTATCTTGAGTAAGATTTTAGTTCCGGTTCACAGCCAGATTATTGGAGCGAGTTTTGGTTTTGGGAATATATCTGGGATTTTTGGTTCTTTCGGAGGCTGGCTAGCGCTAATATCATCAACAATTCTCTGCCAAGTGGTGGGGAGCAGAGAACCCGAAGAGAGACAAAGTCTCTATGTAAAACGCGTGGGAGATTTGGCAATCTCTCAGATTAGCGTGGATGGTTTTGAAACCTTGACTCCAAAACAAAGGATTCTTGCTTATCACTTGAGTCAAGCTTGCCAGGCGGTATGGGATATTTATTTCTATCAATTAAATCGTTTCGGACTTTATATCCGCCGGCTTCTTGAGGAAATCCTGACGCATCACCAGGGGATCGACTGTGATGTGATGGAAAAAATTTACCGATACACTCTTCGTGTTTGGCTGATGAGAGGTATTTATGATGCTGTAACTGATAAAAAAATTATTCCCGAATTTACAGCCGAAGAATTAACTAACGCTGCAAAACAGGCGCGTCACAACGGAGCATTTCGATACTTGGCCAGTGAGGTAGCCCTTCTTCACATGCTGAAAGATTTGCATCAGACCATGTTTGATCCGGAATTTCAGCCGCTGAAGAAAAATGTGTCGCCTGGCGTAGATAAAATCACTGAGAGTGCAACAAACCTCTATTTTGGCGTAACAGAGGCGGAAGTCGCGTCATTCAAACCGCGGTACGCTCTCAATAGCCGTCTTATAAAGTTGTACGGAGAATTGGTTGAGCAAGTTTACCGCGCCGGAGACAGAAAACGTAAAATTCCACCGGGACTCTACGTAGATAAAATTACTCTAATCATTGAACATCTTCGCCGGGCAATCCCTTATGCCGAAGCCCCTCAAGCGCAGGCGCTGCGACAGCTCATTCGATATTTTCAAACTGGAGAAGAAGAAGATTTTGAACGCTACAATGAGGCGTGGGTGAGAGATGGGGCAGTCGTGGATATTGCGGTTGGCCCTATTGAGGTCTATGACGACCCCCTGGCTCAAAAAGGAAGTTTCATGGGAATTGTAAACTTTCTCGATCCGCACATGCAAAAAATAACTTCTTCTTTGCAAGGCCTCGGTCTTTATCTGGAGCAATCTGCTCCGTGGGATGATATCTACAAAAAGGCTGAAGTAAATCTTCCGACGATTAGGTTTGTCCAGGACCTCATCAGGACAGGGTTATGGGGAGGGGTTATCCATCTTGCCGGCGAAAATCTTCCTGATAATCCCCGGTGGCGGGAAAGATACGGCTCTAAGAATACGATTATTCAGAATATTGTTCCCACATTAGAGGCGGTGAGGGGGAGCAAAGTCATCGAAGAATTTTCTTGGAATCCTGAGCGTGACGTAGCCCTTTGGCAACGCTGGGGAAGAGTTTCAGATGAACTTATCATTGGATTCCACGAAGGAGCTGGCCATGCCGTGGGCCGAGTCAATCCTCAATTAAAAGGAGCGCCCA
>JBFMEB010000009.1:0-68204 GCA_040753675.1 Candidatus Omnitrophota bacterium
ATCTTCCTTTATACACTATTGAGGTTCAGCCGGAGATTGTCCCGGTTCTAAAAAAAGGAAAAATCGTAGATGCTAAATTGGTTTTACCGAGAGATTTCGAGGGGCAAATGCTTAGGTTTGCCGGCTACAGCGCCGAAGAGTGCGAAGCTGCCTTCAGGCAACATACCACTCTTTACGAAGATCTTGATACTAAGCCAGGCGCAAAAGGCGAGATTGTGGCAAGCATCATAGGCGGTCTCCTTACCTTTGGCCCTGCCTTAGTGAATTATTTGGGTTTTGATTTGAGTAGCCAGGCTCAGGCAATTCAGGCTGAAATTAGTTTTGACCACTTATCCGGGATTTTGGGGTCTTTGGGAGGATGGTTAGGGCTGATATCATCGACGCTTCTCTTTGGTTTAGTATCTGGCAGGGAAAAGACAATTAATGAAATTGTCGGCGCTGAATTACCGCTCAAAGATATTAAAGGCAAGGACATTTCATTAGCCGGCTTAGCTATCAGCCCGGCATTATCGCTTGGCTCGTCTAACTATTTCGGCTTACCAATAAAAGCAGAGTGGTTAGGAGTTATCTTTTTAATTGTCTCAATAGGAATATTTTTCCTATGGCAAAAGGTGTTTAAGCCGCGTTGGCCGACCTGGAAGCAAAATATCAAAAAGGAATGGTTCCTTTTATTACTCCAGAGTAAAACATCTTCCATCCGTTCTTATGCTGCAGATAAATTAGTACAATTAGGTTCTGTATTAACGGCTGAAGAATTTGCTTTTCTTTTAGTCGGTCAAGGTAAATTAGATGAGGCAGTTGATCTTGGTGCGCCAGCCATTCCAGCTTTAGAGAATATGATGCGAGATTGTCGTCTCGCTAACCGCCTTGCTGCAGCCCGGGCTAGAGATGAGCTTGAATTTCGGTTTTTTCCTGATAATGTAGCAAGACAGCGGCAAGCTTTTACTATTCTTCAGGAGATGGACAGAGGAGACATAAATAATGCAGGTCTCTTTGTGCTGGGCCTACCTTTTGGTGCGCAGACAGTTGGAATGGGTGCGGCAGTGTTAATTAGTATTTGGTTACTTGCTTCTTTATTCAAGCAGCAGATATTGAATTCAAAACTTATCAGCAGAGCGCCGCCTGTGATAAAGAAGATTCTGAACTCCTTGCTTTTTGACCTGTCAGGCAGAAGCAGAATAAACAAACCACAAATCTCATCTATATCTATTCCAAGTGCAGTAAAAATAAGAGCCAAAATTGCAAAAGCAGTTTTGGCTTTAATTATGTTAATGGGTCTTACTTCACTGTCTCTGATTCCTAAAGAGTTTGAGCCTGCAATTAAAAGGACGCAGGTTAAGATTGAAATTATTGAACCTGGACAGACTGTGGATGGCATGTCAGACCTCATCCAGCAAATTGAGACAGAAATTGTAAATCAAGAAAAAGGCAATTTTAAGAATATAAAGTCAAATACAGACGCTGGGTTTTCCGTTATTACTGTTGATTTTAAACAAGACGAAGAACCAGGAGTAATAACAGAGTTTATTAACAATAGCCGCACTTTAATTGAACGTCTTAATTTATCCGATGAAGTAGAATGGCGCATTTTCCGATATATAAAAGAAAGGCCTATGATTACTGTTATGCTCTATTTCGAAAAAGAGGATGCTAATAGACTTCAGGCTCAAGGTCGCACTCTTTATGATGAGTTGGCTGCTCTTCCTGGCGTGAAAAAAGTTGAAACTAAGGGTCTTTTAAAGAAGCAAATACGCATTAGTTTAAGAGAGTTTGACTTACAAAAATATAATATATCTTGCCTTGAGGTAGTCAAGGCATTAAGAGAAGCGAAAGGAACCAGTTTCTCTAACTTAGTTAAATATACAGACCGGCAGAGTTTACCATTAGTAGTCAATGATGAAAGGGTTAATTCTCTTAACTTAGCCAGTTTAGCAGTTAAGACGCTACAGACTCAACAAGGAGGCACTTATATTGTTACTTTATCAGAATTGGCAGATATAGAAGACTCATTCGATGATACTCCGTTTGAGAGTAGAAGTAATGGCAGCTCGTCAGTGCAGTTTGTAGTCTACAAGCAGGATAACTATGACATAGAAAAAGCAAGCCAAGAGCTTAGAAAGATTGTAAGCCAATTCCAAGAAAGTAGGCCGGAAACAAAATTAGCCTTTGCCAACGATAGTTCTCAGGCGCCTCTAAAGATATTTAAAAATCTGCAACAGTCTCTGGTCTTTGGCTTAGGCCTTGTATTCTTAAGCCTTTATTTGGCATTCAAAAAGTTTAAGGATGCTTATAACGTCTCAGCAGGCATTGTTACGCCAGTATTTGCCACTGCTACTATTATGTATATGTTGGGAATAAATTTAAATATGATTTCATTATTTGCCGCAATCTTGGTCTTAGGAATGTTAGCAGATGACAATATAGTTATAAATGAAAGTATCCAGCAGGAGATAGAGCAAGGGCTTCCCCCTCATAAGGCAATGAAGGTTGGAGTTAACAAGGTGCTTTGGCCAGTTATAGTATCAAGTCTCACCACTATTGTTGCGTTCATACCTCTTGCATTTGTGCCTGGATATATGGGAGATTTCTTAAAAGTTATTCCGATTGTTATGAGCGTTGCGCTTTTAAGTTCATTGGCTATTGCTATTGGAGTTATACCTTTTATCTTGGCTAACCAGAGCAAAATTATACTGACCACAAATAAAGATAAGAGTCAACTTACTGAAAGATTAAAATCAAAATATACAAAAATTTTGCAGCGGTTATTGAACGTTAGAAAACGAATCATTGCCTCTACCCTGACAGCAATGACGTTAATTATAACCCTTAGTATGATTTTTATGCGCGCTGAATTTGTCAAAGTTAAAGACATCACCGGATTTAATATCTTTGTTGAGGCGCCGGCTAACACCAGTTTTCAGGAAATGCGCCGCTTAACAAAAAGAATAGAAGGTTTTATTCCAAAGGCTAATACCAGCGTTAATTCTGAAATTGCAGGCAGTAATAATTCTATAAATTTAGCCAATATTTTTGTTGAAATAAAAACTGATTCCTTAGCAATTGGCAGGCGACTTATGCAAGAGAGCGAAGAAAGAATAAATTTAGCAAGGAGAACTGACCCAGAAGTTGCCTGTTTAAGCATTGTTATGCAAGAGAAGGCAATAGGTCCGCCCGTCACAAACCTTATTGAAATAATTATCAGCGGTGGCACTTTAGAATCAGTAGATAATACTGTTAAAGAATTCCAAAAGAAGTTACAAAGGCTGCCGGCTGTTAAGAGCATAAAACTTAACCAGACTAAACAATTGGCTTACACTTATGCCTTTGATTGGGAAATGGCTCGGCATTTAGGTCTTGATGAGCTTAGCGTGCGCCAGCAGCTAAAGGTATATATCAGCGGAATTCGGGCATTTTCATTTGCCTCAAGTAGCAGGGCAGAGGAGATTGATGTTATTGTTAGAGTCCAGGATGATTTAAGAGATGATTTAGAGAGGATTCGTAATATTCGCCTGGTAAATCGCGATGGCAATCTAATTTATTTAAGCCAATTTGCAAAAATAAATTATGAAAATCAATTTAACGAAGTTTATAGACAAGGTGGCAGAAATGCCATAAGCATTTTAATTGAACCTGATACTCGTCTGACTGATGAGAGAAGATTAAAAGCAGCAGTCAAAGAATTATGGGAGAAAGAAAAGTTAAATTACCGAGACCAAGATTTAAAATTTGGCGAGCTTGAACGAGAAGAAGATGAGGCAATGAAAAAGATTGGCTATAATTTTATTCTGGCAATAGTAGCCATTTGGTTTATGACATTTTTAACTCTAAGAGCAAGTATTAGCCAGACATTTGTGGTGCTTTCAAGCATTATGTTCTCAACTTCTGGCGTTTTTGTTGCTTCTATTTTGGTGGGTAGCCC
Source organism: Candidatus Omnitrophota bacterium (assembly GCA_040753675.1). Lineage (GTDB taxonomy): Bacteria > Omnitrophota > Gorgyraeia > JAHJTE01 > JAHJTE01 > JBFMEB01. Next base: position 3,920 of record JBFMEB010000009.1, read on the forward strand.
ATTTGAATTCTCTACTTTGGTGACAATTTTTGCTTTAGGTGGTTTAGTTGTCAACAATTCTTTGGTCTTACTTTATGAGATTAACCGTTTAAGAGGCCAGGGATTAGAAAAAACTGCCTCAATATTAAATGCCAGCCAGTCAAGGATGAGGCCAATACTACTGACTTCGATAACCACATTGCTTGGATTCCTGCCTTTGGCAATAGGTATGAGCGGGAATATTCCTTTCTTTACTGCAATGGCTCAGGCCTTGACCTGGGGTTTAGGCATTGCTACTGCCTTAACCCTCTTTATTACTCCTCTTCTTCAAGCAGTAGCTGATGATGTTATAGACTGGTTTACTCGGATTAGGAAAAGAAATAAGGATAAGACGATCACTAAGAACTTTGGTTTTACGATGTTTGGTTTACCAATGGTGAGCCTTGTCGAGCCATTCTGGCTGCCTTTTGGTGCAGAGACAGTTGCTATATCTCTAATAATTCTAATCGGCCTCTATATTCTCGTCTCTTCCTTCAAGCAGCAGATATTGAATTTTGCATTAAAAAACAAAGCACCTCCAAAATTAATAAGAGCATTAAATCTCTCCCTCCTAGATTTGCATCAAGACGGAATTGCTATTATTGGTTTCGGAGATTGGTCCTCGAGAACATACCTTCCTAAATTAAGAGATGAATTCCCGCATATTCCTATCTATGTTGCCTTAACTGAATTTAATAAAGCAAAATTAAAAGCAATTAGACGCCAATATCCTACCATAAGAATTATTAGATGTGATGGAGATTTTAGTGGCAGGGCATCATATGAAGAGGTTTTTAAGAAGAGAAAAATAAAATCAGTGATTATTGCTACGCGCGATAAAAAATCCCACGATGAATTAGCCAAACAGGCAATTCTTGCCGGCAAACACGTTCTTGTTGAAAAGCCAATTGGAGGTGAGATAGCCCCAGAATTTGTAAGGCTTGCTAAAGAAAGACGAGTAGTTTTGGCTGTTGGCATACAGTATGTGTATGATGCTGCAGTGAATGCTCTTAGAGGCTATTTAGAGCAGATTGGCGAGCTGGAAGGCATAGCTTTGAGTTTGCTCAATAAGCAAAAGAATAACAAGAAAAATATTATCCCGGTTTTTGATAATTTAGGCGTGCATCTCTTGAGCATACTACAGATAATCTTAGGCATTAGTGAAGCAAGAGACTTGAAAGTTGTCTCTGATGTAAGAGACTGGATGGACAGGGTTAGCTTAAAGTTTAATTATGCAGGCATTCCAGTGAGATTAGATGTAGATAGTGATTATCAGGGGGAAGCTAATAAGCGAGAAGTATACATCAAGGGTAAAAAAGGATTCTTAATTTTAAACTTAGATACTGGCGAAATTCTGATACTTACGTATGAGCCATTTAAGAAAGAAGTAATCAAGCCTGAAAGAAAAGATTTGATTTCTTTAGAATTAGCTGACTTCTTTAGGGCAATAGAGCAAGGCGCTAGCCCAATCAACAGTGTCCAAAATACACTTTGGATTTGGCAGATAGCTGAAGAGGTAAGATCAAGAATTTTAGAGCAGGTAAATCTTAGGCTTTTATCAGGCCATAATTGTCTGGTAATGCGCTTAATTGAGATTTTTGGGAGAGAATTCAAAGATGAGATTGTTGACTGGTATATTCGAGAAGGAATAAATTTAAAAATTGTTCCGGCATTCTGTTTAGCATTTATAGAAGCAGTCAAGTCTGGCAGAGAACGTCTGGGATTAAAAGGCGAAACAGTTAGCAGCATTATCGAAACAGCCATGCAAAAAACTAAACCTCTTGCTGAGAAGCCTACACAAGATTCTGATAATACTCAAGTTTTAAGCCATATCTTAGGAGTATTAACAAAAGCAAATTTAACAGAAGGTAAATTCATAGCTGATTGTTTAGTTAAGAGTAGGCCTGTTGATGAGGCAATTTTAGTTAGCGCTTTAGCTTTAAGAAGCGCTCAAAGCCAAGAAGTCCGGCGCATAGCAATAAATACATTATTGCACTACCAACCCTTAAGCCTGTTATTGCTAAGTCGTTATTTAGAAAATAGTGACGCTACTGGACGTAGGAGAGACCTTGTCGATGCAGCTTCATTAGCTAAATCGCCGTATGGGATTATTTCGCAAGTTGATTTTTCGCTTAATACTAATTACCACAGATTAAATGACAGAGAGATTGCAGTTATTGAACAAAATGTGGGTTTAATAGAAGGAGCGATTAGCCGTCTATTAATTGAGTCTTCAGATGAGGCTTTAGGTCCAACCTATTACATTGTTTATCCTCAAAATGATAGTTATGGCGCAGAGGCATTTGCAAGCAGAGATTCTAAAGCAGGAGACCCGCACGTAATTAAGGCTCTTCTCAATGACTTTATGGCTGAAGAAATATTAGAAGATTTAGGCATTCATATAGAGTCTATAAGCTGGGATGATAGATTGTCAAGATTAGATATTAGAGAGTTCCAGCAAAAGCTAATACTTTTGGCAGATTCACAGGATGCTTCACAGGAAACTCGAATAAAGATTTTAAGATGGCTAATTATACTTGGGTTAGATGAGGCAACTGTCAGAGGTTTTAGAGATAGATGGAGAGTTGATGATTATCTTTTGGATATGTTTTTAGGCCGGCCAAGTGGGGCTAAACGAGATAAGGCCATTTTGTTATTACAGGCAAATTGCCTTATTGCTTGCCTGATACAAATCTTAGGCACTGAGCATAAAGATGAGGTTATTAAATGGTTTTTAGAGGCAGGCCTTGAGCCGATAGAAACCACAGTAATTCCTTTGCGGAAATCATTAGAGATTATTCATCAGAATTTAATGGGCAAGGTAATTGGGGGGATGAGGCTATTATGTATCAGCCGCATTGATGAAAATACAATACGCATGGTATTTGAAGATTGTAGTGGTGCTAATAGGCACAAAGTAATTTACATTACCAGAAAAGCAGAGATTCTCCATCATGCCCAAGTTCAAGATTGGAAAGAGCCTAAAGTCCCCAGCGGCATAGCGTATCCTGATTTGGGAAATATGGTTAACGAAGATGCATTAGTAGGAGGTTCAACATCAGTTCATATGCGGCACAGAATAAGAAAACCCTTTATAGATAGTTTGGCAAACCTGAAATTTATAGGCGGAGGTTTGGGTTTACGCGAAGTAAATGCTATCGTGAGGAATATTATAGAGGAATACAGAAACAGCGGCCTTAGTCCAGAGGAAGCGCTTTTGCGAGTTACTATGTTTATGCAAAGAGAAAAAGACGAGAGGTTGCTAATCTTAAATGAACTGGCGATTAAATTAAATATCGAAATTCTCTGGCAGGCAATAATAGAGCTGGATAGAGAGAGATTTTTAGCAGTGCGGAAAATCCTTGAAAATAAATTTGGTTTTGTAATTTTTCCTTTTTTTGGTGAGAGAATAGACAATAGCATGAAGGGGACCTGGGCTGACAGGGCACTAACCAGCGAGATAATAGAACAGTTTCCTCCTGAAAGCGGCACACGTTTTCCTTTTACCAAAAAATTAAAATTGGATGATTATTTTGAGGCAAGTAGGATTGACGATATAGAAATTTCTACTTCTGAATTAAAAGAAGATATCCGCAAGCATGTCCCTGAGGGATTAGGCGTATTTATATTTAGGCTAATTACTGACGAAAATAACAAAACAGTACTTGAAACTATGGTTATCGATAACGGAAGAGGTTATGACCTGGAAAAATATTATGCCATTGGCCAGTCTGAAGAAGCGCCAAGAGAAACAACAGCAGCAGGTTACGATGATGCAGACCATAGATTTAAAGAGGTTGGTCGAGGACATTGTATAGTTGCCTGCCTTATGCCGGATTTTGAAGTTAGGTCTCAAGATAAAATGTTTATCCAGGAAGGTCGGACCGATTCAGTGGGTTTTGGAGCCACCGAAGAAATTGTCGGTAAATTTATTACTGATTTGCCTGTTATTGCTGGAACCCAGAAGCTTTTCCGCACATGGTCAGACAAGCCTGTTGCTACTCAGACAGCAACAGCCATTGAAACAATAGATGAAACAAACAAACAAGAAGTTGTCAAGCCAACTTTAACAGAGCTATTAAAAACAAATGATGAAACATCTCAGATTAGAAGGTTATTAAGTTTTATATACACAGATAAAGATATTTTAACGCCTTCACGCAGAGAATTATTTATTATTTATCAGACTTATGTGGAGACATATCATCATTATCCCTCACTTGCTGTATTAGCTGAGATTGCTTTGTTGACCAGAGAACGGGCAAGGCAGATTATAAAGGATGATATTAACCCTATTTTGCGATTTTTCGGCTTACCATTGCTTGAGCTTGATAAAGATTGCCAAAAAAAGACACTCTCGCAAGCAGATATGTTTAAGATGCAGGGGCTTTGGTATGAGTTAACATCAGGCATCAAGGTACCTGGAATTGAACTGAAGAATCTTAATAGCGTGTCACTTAGTGAAGAAGAGGCATTTCACACGACTCGGGTTAGGGAGTTGCTTATGGATATTGCCAATGAATTAGCGAGGACTCGTAAACCATTCAAAGAATTTGAAGAGATAAAAGAGAGGCTTTGGGGCTGCGGAAGAATAAAAATTGCTATTTTGAGGCGGTTTTATTATCTTGGTAAGTTAGAAGTTCCTATAAGCAATGAAGAAATAGCAAATATTATTCCTGTCGAGTTTTTGAATAGACTCCCTGCCTTGCCTGCTCGTAGAGGCCCTCGAGATGTGAACTGGAGAAGCCGCTCTGGCAGAGTTAAAAGCTTTAATGAGCCGTTTGTCGACTTAATTAAAAAGGCTTGTATTTCCGATGCTGAGTTAGAATTTATTTTAAACGTCGTTATTATTATTAAAGATTTACAGCGCAAATATTCGCTACATTCAATTTTCCGCAGACACAAAGGCATATTAAGCCCTGTTTTGGATGTTTTGGAAAATAATCTGGATTCGGCTCGCCACATTGCTATAAAGCAGTGGTTAAGGAGGAAAGAATTAAAAGGAAAACTCGCAGAGTTAATCGAGGCCTTGGGCATAACCGAAAGAGATAAGCATGAACATAAAAGAGGTTTAAAAGATGCTGAGATTATTTGGCCAGAATTTAAGTTTCATCCTCGTACTATAACTGAAGAACAGGCAATGAGCCTGCCGTTAAGTAAGGGTGCTCGCCAGTTACTTATTGAATCTATAATATTGCAGCATCTAAAAGGTGGAATATATATAAGGCGCTGGGAAGATTTTTCTCAGATACGGGGTTACAGGCCATCTTACCTTGAAGAGTTTAAGCACTGTTTGCTTAATCCTACCATGCCTATTTCACAACGGATAAGAACATCTTCTGTTGCAGCAGTAGTTATGCCAGGGGCTTTGAATATATTTAACTTAGATAATCCGGATATTTTGACTTTACTCGTTTCTCTAATATTCCTCATTCCTTTTGCATTAGCATTTTATGGCGTTAACGCTAATCCAACAGAATTATTAGTTAATAGTGCACCTGACTCAATAGAGAGAAAACGCTTAGTTTACATATATAGGGAATTGTTTGATGATTTAGACAGAGAGCGGTTCATAATCCACCAGGCCTATCTTTACAAGCATGGTCAGTATCCTAAATATGACTTAATTGCTCAGTTGAGCGCAGCGCCGGGCTCTAAGCCGGCTACTAAAGAAGCAATCCGCCAAAATATCGCAGAGATTAACGCGATATTCAAATTTTTCAATTTATCCGGTTTAGGAGTATTAAAACGAGGAGTATGGATTCCTACAGAAAGAATCAGCAAAGAAGATATAAAAGAGATGAGAGAAATCTGGGAGGCATATACAAGAGGTGTTGAATATGTAGAGTCTGAAATTATTCCAAAGAGAGATAGCCGAGCTATTTCATTAGAAGAGGCCAGAGAACTTCCTCACAGATTTGGCCGCAATCTTATGGTTAGAATAATAAGAGCCAGACAGCGAGGTAGAAAATTTGCAAATATTAAAGAGGCGCTGGCTAAATTAAAATTAAGAGGAAATGAAGTAGGGATGGCGAAAATTTTAGAAAAACTCTTCTCTTCTATTCTATTTTTATTAGTGGCAGGAACGGCTTTTGATAACACCTATTCATTATTTGCCATACCTATTATTCTTGGCTTGACTGTTAAGGTTGGGGATATCTCTAAAGAAGCTAATGAAGCGTCTTTAAAGGATGCTATTGAGCAGTTAAGAGGAAGAGATATTGTTATACTTCAGATGGAATATGAGTTATCAATGAGATTTTTGAAAGAATTTTGCGGTTATTTAATAAGAGATTTGAGATGTTCATTAAAGGATGCAGTATATAACACAGGAGAAGTAGCTAAGATTCTTATGGCCGGCGGCTTGGGGAGTTTTAAACCTGATTTAGTAAAAGGTTGGTACGAGGTCTTAGGAGAACATTGGAGTGGAGTTGAAGCAAGAAAACGCCTGCATGTTTTTGGCATATTATATTCTTCGGCTATTAAAGGTCAAGGACCTATAAAGCCACGGGGCTTATCATCGGATTCCAATATTATTAATCTGGTAAGAGGAGCTTTGCAGAAGGTTAAAGTTTATAGAGGCATAGAGCTTAATATGAATGGCGTAGGTAAGGTTGACGTAGAAATCTATATGAATCCTTATTCAGAATTAAATGAATATTGGCTTTATTGCCCGCATGTTTTTCATGAGGCATATTGTGGTGAACGAGATGATGATTTTAGGGCTGTGCAGAGCTTATTATATAGAAAAGTGGTGTTAAGATTTATTAAAGAGGAAATGAATGAAGGCCGTATTAGTAGAGTCCTATTATTTTCAACCAGCGAGGTAAATACAACATTAGCAATTCCAGCCGTGGTAGACGATGAATTTAAGGATGATAAAGATTTTAGCAATATCCTGATACATCATTACAATCACACAATAGTTCCTGCAGGAATCCCTCGCTATAACTGGTATCTTTTTGACGCATTAAATATAGCTGAACAGCTCAGAAAAACCATCAAAGATGGAAAGATAGATTTAATCAGTATTACCGGAGAAGTCTGTGATTTTATTACCGGCTGCTCCAAAGCCCACACCAGAAAGCTTCGAGAAGAGATTTTTGCAAAATTTGCCCAAAAGGTGCTGGAGGATGATTTATTCGGAAACAGTGAAGGCTCGGATATAGAACGCTGGCAAGGCGAAGCAATTGGGGAAATTATTAAGAAATATATGAGAGAATCAAGTGTTGACGATTATAGCAGTTTGTTTAAAGCGTTAGAAAGAGCAGAGTCTCTCAAGCTTAAATTTATGGATGAGATATTAGCTGCTAAAAGGCAACAAAAGAGGGTTTTTATTGATGAATTATTGCAAGGGACATTTGGCCAAATAAACTTTACCACTGAAGATTTAGAGACAGATGCAGTTGAGCTTGAAGATATGCCGTTCTTTCCATTTGTTAGGAGAATGGTGCCTTATAAGTGCGCCGATCTTATTGTAGATATCCTTTATAACCCTGATTTTAGAGAGAGGATTATAAAGAGTAGGGCAATAATCTTTATTGGCGGAAGGAAATTCGATGGGTTTGCTGATATACAAAAGAGAAGGATTAAGAAATTAATTGAACTTGATAGAAGAATGAAATATCACATTATATTTATTGAAAATCACAATGTATTCACTTCTTGGATTATTCAGCAAGGCACAGATTTTGGCGGAATGCTTTCCTGGAAGGATAAAGAGGCAGGACCAACCAGCCCTACCAATTCAGAGCAGAATTTTTCTCCTACAGTCGCCACTAGTGACGGCGTAATTGATGAGAGGGTCGAGCAGATAAAGAGAGATAAGCAAGGTAAAATAATTAGCGGCAATGGATATATTGTGGCCTATGGAAATGAACGCTCGCCTACAGGCGAGATTATGCCGGATAGAGAATCTTTAGTAAGCGAGATTGAACAGGCCTGCTCAGATTATTTTGATAGAGACAATTATAAGGAAGTGGCTTTCAATGCCGGAAAAACCGGAATGCTTGACGGCGATATTCGTAATCAAGCCAAAGGCCTACTTCGGCTCTGGGGACAGCAGTTAGCTAAAAAGATAGCTTATCCTGCAACAATACCTGTCTCAGATGAGCCAGATAGAAAACCTACTCAGGGAGAATTAGATAAAGTATATGAGATTTTTGGCGGCTTTGGAAGGATAGATATTGATGAGAATAATTTAATAATCAGTCCCTCCTTAAATGCCCCTGCAGAAGTAAAAAATGGCTTACTTTACGTTAATCCTAATACACTACGAGGGCCGCCAGAACAATTAAGAGTAATTTTTGAAGGTCACGAATTATTCCACTTATTATATCCGCAAAAATCAGACCAAGAGGCCCGCCAATTCACCATTCAATATCTCCTCAAAACTAATTTACTATTAAGCCATATAGAGTTTCTCACTAACAATAATCTCAGTTTAATTCCCAAAGCCGATTGGTTGGCCTCATTAAAGAATGAGGCAGTGGTTTTGCTATCTGATTTAGAGTGGATAAAAAATAACATCAGACTCGCAGGCTCAAATACCGATGAATTAAAAGCTGCCCTTGGGCTTAAGACATTGTTTGATGGACGCTCAACTATAGTATTTTTATCTTCTGATGAGCGTTACATTATAAAGGTTTACAAATATGCGACAGCTAAATATGAGAGAGAGAAAGAATTTCTACAGGAGCTAAATCCAACATTAAGGCCGATGCTCTATTATTATGATGATAAGGCACAGGCCTTAGTTACGGATAATCTAAAAGCCCTCGGCTTTACAAGTCTTTTTGAGTTCATGCAGTCGCCAGATATATCTATAGAAGAATTGAGAGTTGTTATGCGTTTAGCAGCCGGAGCATTAGCCAGAATTAATATACCTCAAATGCCTGCTCATTCAGCGCCAATACTTGATATCTCTGATGAAATAAGAATTTTAAGAGACGCAGGCTTTAATGATTTGCCCGATACCAATTCTGTTAAATTGCCACAAGATGATTTCAAAGAACAAAAGGTTGTTGCTCATGGCGACTTCTCTCCTTGGAATATATTTGTAGACCCAAAGAGTGGTCAGATAGAAGCAGTCATTGATCCGGAGTCCGAGCGTTTTAATACTCACAGTAGAGAACTTGTTGCTGCGATTGAAGGATTGATAGATGCGCGCAAGAATAATCATTTGTTAGTATTACATATAGGAGAGCTTGTATCTGAATTTATAGACGAATATACAAGGATAGCCAATATTGATAAAGAGAAATTATATGCGCGGCTGCATTACATTTTAGCCAGCCAACTGTTAATTGATGCATATCAATTTTATTGGAAGTGGGGAATGAGAGAATGGGCACAATGGAGAATAGCCCTGGCTAAAAAATTATTAGTCATGAAAAGATTTTCTATACCCGGCTTAGAAAATATCTTGAATGTTAATTTAGGACAAGATGTTATTGTTTGGGCAGGAGGCGTGGATACTGATTATGGACCGGTTTCTGGAGTTAGCATAAACTCTAAGATAGGAGAGAAAATAACTTTGTATGTCCGCCTTAATATGCGCGATGTAGATTATGAACCACTTATTGCAACAAACATTATTGCTCAGGTTTGGACTGATATTAACTCTGGAATCTGGCATAGTGAAGGACTCCTCGAGTTCTATAAATATGAAGACGGAAATTACTTATTTAAGGGAAGCTTGATTCCATTTGTTCCAGGAAAGTCTGAGTTTACTGTTAGATTCTCTACTGATGGAGCTACTTGGCATTATGCAGAAATGCCTTACGGCAACGGCATAATTATGGCTCAAGATAGTTCTGATGATGCCTTAGATAGATTCCAGGTAAGACTTCAAGAGATTATCGATAGAGGAAGTATGCCGATAGTTTTTGTAGATATGGATTATACAATTACTGAATCTTTTGGCTCAGAATTAGTTGATAGAGTAAAAGATGCACTTAAAGAACTTTATCTTAGGGGTGGAATCTTTGGCTTAAATACTGCAACAGCTATTGATGGGGTAAAGAGGCAAGTACTAGATAGCTTAGGTGGATTATTTAACTTCTCATTTATGATTATTGAGATAGGTAGAGAAATTTATGCCTGGAACGAAACTGAGAAAAGATATATTAAATTACCGATTACAGCTACGACTAAAGGAAAAGCAATGAGAAAGTTAGCACATTATTTAGGCGTAAGTTTAGAAGATTTTATATTTATTGGAGATTTCCCAAGCATAGGAATAGATGATTCAGTCTTAAGGGAGAAATTAGGAATAGTTGTTGCCATAGGCAAAAGTAGATTGCCTGAGACTATCAAGACAAAGCATTCAGAAACCTTGTTGATTAAACCTCTTAAATTAACTCCTCCGTGGGTGGGGCCAGAGGCAACAGTTCAATATATAAATCGACTTATTTTAGTTTTAGAAAGAAATAAAATTAACCAAACTCGAGGCCCACCATCTCCTCCATTATTTAATTACCCAGCTAAAGTAAGGCGAACTGAATCAAAGAGAGAATTTCAAGATGTAGTTACGCTTGTTTGCTTTGATGAAGCAAAGAAAGTATATTTTAGCGGGCAAAACAACTTAAGAGAAAAAATCGGCAGGGCTGAGTTTATTAGGTTAAAAAGAGCGCTCCTGAAAGCCATAAGAATAATTTCAAGAGAATATCCTTATATTTTTAATGCTTTAGTTAATAGAAAGATGCGCCTGCGCTTATCTACTGAAATTGAACAAGCCAGTTACGTGACTGCACACGAGTTGGTTATCAACATTGATTGTTTAAGGCCTGCTAAGGAAGAAGCACAAGATTGGGAACTTGCCCTAATCGGCATATTAGAACATGAATTTGCCCACTTAGAAAATCCTCACCTTCACGAATCCCAAGTAAGACAGCATAGTATTTATTTTTATCAAGGTCACCTTGATATCTTACAGGCAACAATAAGCCAGTTTGAAAAGGGCTTTCTCATTGACCCAGAGTGGCTTGCAATCCTTAAGAATATAAAAAGAATAATTGTTTTAGAGAGATTCTGGTCTGAGGTAGCAAAGACTGAATTAGTAAAAGAATTTTTAGAGATAAAATTAGACAGATATAGAAGCAGCAAAGCTCGAGCCCAAGACCTAATCGCTAAGGCCATAAAGAGATTTTCAAGCATACTCGCAGATTCCGGAGTAAACGAACAGCTGGTAAAGAAATTTGAACATATTTTCTTTGAATATGACAGCGTAATTATCGTCTATAAACTGGGCAGCTCAACTTACAAAATCATCTGCATAGCGAAGAGAGATATATTAGATGCATATAGTTCAGATTCAGTCAGCCAGAATATTTTCAATGCTGAAGTGCGCACAAGCATTTTTAGGGACAACGGTAAGCTTGCCTTTGGCTATATTAGGAAACTCTTGATATATCAAAATGACCCGCAACTGTATCAGATTATATCCTTGCTTATTTCTAATAATACTCACGATGTAAGACGAGCAATAACTATCATAAAAACAAAGCTTGCTAGGGGGGAGAGTCCAGAGACCTTAAAAGAACTTTTGTACGCTAGTCTCTATTATTGTCACAATCCACAATGGGGAGTGAGTCAAGACATTAGAGTTATGATGAACAAATTGCTTGAAGATATAATAACTGAACGACCACTTACATTTCCTCAGAGTGTGATAAATTTAAGCGTGTTTAAAGGCCAAACCCAGACGATTAGAATTAGTTTGCCGGTTAACTTCAATCCTTTAGTTAATAAAAAGATGAGTCAAAGATATCAGGCGAGAATCAGGCTATCAATAAACGGCAAATTAAAGAAGCAGGCCATACCCATGGCACTTGATTTGGATAATTCTAACGAGGCAGAGATAGCTTTTGCCACTGAGGTAAAAGCGAAAAAGGGCTGGATTCATTACACTATCCAGATCTCGAAAGATGCTGGAAAAACCTGGGAATATGAATTAGTTCATCCTTATTCAAATGGCTTGATAAAAGTTATCGCTGATGAGCTGGGTGAAAGAGTCTTAAGTACTTATGCAGATACTTGGAATTTGCATCTTGATGAAAAATTGTCGCCATTAAAAGATGAAACTGGCACTTATGTGTATGGGGCATTCGATGATTTAGCAAATCAGCTTGAGGTGATTAAAAATGAAGGATATTCACGTATCTACCTTTTAGGTGCCTTGGAATTGGGTTGGGCAGGTGAAGCCGGTCCTGATCCTTCTGTATTCAGCATCTGGGATGGGGTAACTATTCGTCGGGACTTAGGCGGCTTAGAAGGTATGATTAGGTTAAGAGACAAAGCCAATAAATTAGGCATAAAGATAGTGCTGGATTTAATGTCGCATTTTGCCAGAGCAAATTATTCGTATGAACCCATATTACCGGTTTATATTGCTGATAGGGAAAGGTTAGAGCGTCGTGCTGGCTGGGATGGGATTTCATCTGAATGGTTTGATTCATTTATGATAAATATGCGTCAATTAAAAAATGTAAATGCCTTGGTTAATATTTCTAAAGAATTGGCAAGCTTAGGAATTTATTTACGCGTTGATGTTGGACATGCCTTTGATAGCGTCTTTCCACTTCACTTTAGGCAAAACGAGCGTAGCCGTCTCTTAGGAGAAGTGGTCAGTACTGGTTTTGATTCATTAGATTTACGCGGAACTTGGGAGCCAAATATTTCTCTATTGGCAATTGCTTATGAAACACAAAAGGAATTCCATGGATCGGTTATGTATGCAGAGCAATGGCATGGAAATGAGGCGCGGATGATTAAATCTGGTGTTACTGCTCCTTACAATCCGCTCCAAAAGGTATTAGAAAATACTGTTCATAATGGCGCAGGTGTTTATCAGCCGCAAGGTCTTTACGAAACCATGTGTTATCTTAACAAAATTTTATCTGCCTGCGGCGGACAAACCGTTAGTTTATTTAATTCTCAAGATGAAGAAGCGCCTCTAAGTAATTACCAGAATTCTATCTGGCCGGTAGCAAGTTTCCTGGTTTTCTCTACTTACGGACCTTTGCTTTATCATTTAAGTCGCTTACCCGGCCCTGAAGTTGGAGATTTAAAAGAGCGCTTTGCAGTAGCTTATTTAGAGAGTTGGAAGCATTGGGTAATGAATCGCTTAAATCATCCCTGGCAAGGAGAAGAAGAGGCGCGCAGAATGATTTTGGATAAATATCCATTATTGAGGAATTATCCCGATTATATTAGGCAACTTTTTGACTTTGCAAAGCGCAATCGGATAATTACTCACGGTGAAATTATACCTCTTTTGACAGGGAACGAGCGCGTGGCTGGTTTTGCTCGCAGACAAAAAGGCGAAACTGTCATTTGTCTATTTAATTTTCCAGAGGTTATAGGTAATGAGTTAGTTCCTATCGCACATCAAGTTAGTTTTAGTTTAGAGAACTTAGGTCTAAAGCCGGATAGCTTCTATTGGATTCAGGAAATCTACAACAATGAGTTAGGCCGAGCTAAGAGGTTAAGGAAGAAGTTCTATACCGGTGAAGAGTTGATACATCTTGGATTCTGGGCAAATATGGGTCCGGTAGCAACAAGGATATTCAGCATCAAAGAGATTCCTTCAGAGCCTAATAGGCAAACGCTGATAATGGAATCCCTGCGCAGATATCACAGGTATGGTAAAAATCGCATAGAGCATAGCTTTATAGCCAAACTAATCAAATCATCTTTAGTCAATAATCGCAAAAGTGGACGAGAGGCATTTATTGATATATTTGTAACAATAGTTAATTTAATTAAAGAAAGAAAAATTGATTTAGAAATCGGCAGTATAGCAAACCTTTTAAATGATATAACTAACCAGAATCCTCTTTTAAGGCAAAGATTGGTTGAACGATTAACATTGATAGCGGCAAACGAAAAACTTATACCCGATTCTTTCATACGCCAGCAGGCAGTTGCGACATTGCGGGTTTTAGAGGTAGGCACGATTGTTCTTATTTCTCCCGAGGCACGTTATGGCGGAGGCAAAGGCGGCGTAGCGCTTTACGTTTCAGATTTTGCCGAATCATTAGCTGATTTAGGCTTTGACGTTGTTGTGGTGACAGCGCTTTATGGCATAAACAGAGAATTTATTTTTAAGAATTTCCATCCGCGATTTAATGGGGCCTCTGTATTTATAAACTTTCCGAATGCCTATAAGGAAGGCGAACCGGTTACTTATGGTGCTGGCCAGAGAGTAAATATACTGAATTCAAAAGTGGGTAAAGTCAGAGTATTATATTTGGAGAATAGTTCATATTTAGATTATCCTTACGGCGGGCTTACTGGAGAAGATAAGTTAAGACGTAGCCATTTATTTTCGTTAGCAGCCCTGCTGGCATTGCGTAATCAAAATATCTATCCGTCAATAATTTTGACTAATGATTGGCCGACATTCTTAGCGCCAGCTTATTTAAAGTTATACAGCGAATTAGCCAGTGATGAACATTTTGTACACACTAAGATAGGCTCAGTCTTGCATAATCCTCATCCGAATTACAGCATAACTATAAAGGAAGATAATCGTACGAGAAAAGATTACTTTATAAAGGTTATGGGTTTAGATCCTTGGCAACATTGGCGGGTAGTTACAGACCCAGATAGCGGTGAGTTGTCACTTACTAATTGTGCGCTAAAAATGTCTGATTTTCTAATTACAGTTAGTCAGCCGATAAGAGATAGAATTATTAATGAGCCGCATGTCTTTCGTTATCAAGCTGCATATAGCGAGAAACACAAAGCCGGATTATTCTATGGCATACAGAATGCTTTCAGGATGTCCGAAAGGCAGAGGGTATGGTTTATATCCAGAAGCAGTATGGCAGAGATTGCTGATGTCAAGACAAAACATCGCTTATTTGCAAGATGGTTGCATCTTAAAAAGACAGCTAAGCAAGCTCTGCAAGAATATTTTGGACTGGATAAAGATAGCCAAGATAGAAAACACATTCTTTACTCAATGTTGCATCGCATCTCCAATCAAAAGGGATTTCAGTTATTGGTTTGGAAAGTCAATGACCCAGAGACAGGCAAGGAAGAAACGATTTTAGAGAGATTGCTGCTTTCCGATGAAAGGATACAATTTATTATTGCCGGAGAGCCAGAACATAGTCCTGATGGAGAATACTTTGATAAAGAATTCAGGCGAATCAGCCAAGATGTTAGATTTAAAGGCAGATTTGCATATCGCAATACCTTTGTTAATCCTGTTAGCGAGAGAGCACTTTATCGAAATATATATTTGGGCGCTAATTGGTTTGTAATGCCTTCTGGCGGTGAAGTTGGTGAACCAGGGGGCTTGAGTAATTTAGAAGCTTTGGCAGCAGGCACACCTGTGATTGCCCATAATCAGGATGGCCTTAAAACTACAATTCACGATCCATATTTTGGCGATAGCGAGCCGATAAACGGTATAAAGTTTGAAGGCTTTAATGGTCCGGCATTGCTGGCGATACTTATTGAGGCAAAAAGAATTTATTTTGACGAGGTGCATAGCCGTACAGACAGACGAGGCAGGCCAATAAAGTATCGCACTATAAGTTTTAATGCCGCTAACACAGATAGTCGCTGGATTAATCCCCTTAGAGAATATATTGGAATTTTTGAGAATATTATTTCAGGTAAAATTCCAGAGGATGTCCAGGCGATTGAGCTCTTGAGCGCACTTTCCAGTATACCCGAACAGGAAATCGCAGACGTAATAATAAAGAAAGGCTATAAGCCTTCCAAAGCAGCTGAGATTATTGTTTGGGCGTTATCTCATCCGATAAATATAGTGCGCAAAAAGGCAGCACAGATAATCTGGCATATGCACAGAGCTGGCGTACAGGATATGCGCAGACTCCTCGAACGAGTTGATAGATGGGCTAATGAATCGATTAAGCATTCAGCAGAAGTTCTCCTAAGAAGAATAGTTATGCTCGCTTTACTGGCTTTACCTATATTAGGCGCTGCTGGCGTTGATATAACTGGTATTTTTAGTATTGATTCTACTCCTTATTTGGTCCTTGTAGCTGCGGTATATAAGAGGGGCCATAAAAAGAGAGATAGCCGACATCAGGTTAGTAAGCACCGTGCAGTAGCTCAAATTCAACGAGATATACGAATCCTTAAACATAGCCAAGGCACCCGACAGGTTCATCGAAATTTAGTTAAAGATATACTTAGCAGGCTTGAGTCAGGCAAGTTGGATTTCGATTTGATTAAAAAGTTAGATAATTTAATTTGGCTAAAACATTTGATAAGCGAGATTAGTTGCAAGAAGAAGTTCACAGAGGTATCTTTCGATTTGCATTTAGAATTACTTAACTTCTTGCTGGGCCTTGATGAGTTTAAGGAAAAACTTGCCAGAACAGTCGAACACTTAATTACTGATAAGACAACTTCCCTTTTAGTTAGTCCTAATTTCAAAGCCGCAGCCGCGAGGGCGCTTGAGCAATTTAAAGCGCAAAAGGAAAATGGCAGTAGCGTTAACTTGCATCCTTTGGTTTTAATATTAGCTTTACTTATTAGTGTTGGTTTTGTCCTTCTAGCTCACAACTCACTACCGATAGCTCATAACTTTTCTGCATTTATCCTCTTCGGTTTTATATTCTCTCCAAGCCACAATCCTCACTATAGGAGAGTCAAAGCAATAATCAGGAGAGATTCCATAGATTTTGAAGGAGAAATAACGATAGAAGAAAAATTTGGCCTGAGAATTAGCTTATCTTGCCTGAGAGATCTTTTACCTGAAAATGGAGAACTTAGAGTTTTGGTTATTCATGAGAAAGATGGGCTTAATGTTTCTTCTGTTGGCTATCACAAACTCGCAGCTATATTATACGAACTTTCGAAGGTAAAAGAAAACATCGACCCGCTCACAACTTTTTTAATTAATGGTTTTAGCATATCTCCTGAGAAAAGTCTGTATCTACAAATTAGATTAGCTCAAATTTATCAGGAAAACTCATCTGTGGTTGCAGTTAAGTTGATATTCGCCCTCGATGAACAAAGTGAGGTTAGTATACTCAAAGGTGTAATAGATACAATTTCCACATTAGTTAATACAATTGTGCCGCCGGATTCTCAATCGCTGTTTCTTGAGAAGTTAAGTAAAAAATTACTTAGAAAATTATTCGATGGATTAACTATATTAGTCAGATCTCATCCTAATGAAGATATAAGAGCCGAGGCCTTAATGTTGTTTACCGACATATATGTAATGCAGCAGTTAGTTAAAGCAATTGCAGAAGACAAAAGACACATTACAATATTGCCTTTTTCGTCAATAGAGTTGTTATCGCGGGCCTTAGGAGATGATAGTTATAGAGTTCGAGAAGTGGCGATAATAAGTTTAATTAAGTTAGGGATAAAGTATAACCTGCCAGATGAATTAAGAATTCCGATTATTGAGTTATGCCTAAGGGAAGATATGTTAGATTTAGAAAGAGACAACTTAGGAATATTATTTAGCAACCTTGACTCTTTGGAAGCAGTTCTAATGTTAGAACGAGTTCTCGAGATAGAACTTTCATCGGAAAATCCAAGGCCAGAAAAGATATATTTCTACCTTAGGACGCTACAAGAATTGACTCCGGTAAGTTATTTTCTACTAAAAAGAATTCATAGCCAAAGACCTGAGCTTGAAATTAGCTTACCAGAAGATAATCCGGAAAAGGCTATAGGAGGAATAGTAGTTTTATTCGAAGATAGCGAGTCAGGAATTTTTTACAAACTCGTTACAGAACCGGAAAAACCACAGGATATTCAGAGTCTTGAGCTTAATTTAACTTCGGGGATAATTTTTAATGAGGCGCGCGGTTTAACTGATAGAGATAGAGTTAGGGCATTGGCTTGGTTAAATATTTTAGGCGCTAATAAAGATACATTAAGAAAAATCCAGACAGAGGCAAAGATAAAAAGTGCAATCTGGTTTTTATCCGCAATTATAGTTTTGCTTGTGGCTTTCGGCTTTATCCATCATCTAGTCCCGAATGTAGAAACTGCTTTAGCTATTCTTCGGGATCCCGAAGTTATTCTTAAGGGGGTAGCTTCATTCGGGATATCTTTCCTTCCATTTTTCTTTGGATTCATAAGATCGCCAAATGTTGTTCTGGAGAGAATACTACCTTCTTATCCCAAACGGGTTCTGGCAAAAATAACCAGAGAGGGTATTGCATTTAAGGTTGAGGAGGGTAGAGAGCTAAGTCCAATAGATAAACGGAATTTAAGGGATAATTTATATTGTTTAATGAAGTGGTTAAAAGTTGGCAGTTACCTAGAAGTATGGGTAATTTACGATGACATTGTTAATTTGTCAGTTCCCGGACTTAGTAACTTAGGATGCGTATTAAATCATCTATTAGTGGTTCAGAAGAATGAAGAACAAGTGGCAGGGTTTTTGATTAATGCTTTTATTGTTGCTGCCGGAGCCGAGGCCCTATTTATTAAGGAAGCATTGGTAAATGCTTATCGTAGAAATCCGCCGCTTATACAGAATCGTTTAATAAACTGTTTAGATAGCAGAGTGCATTCACAGATTGTTTCCGGGGCAATAGATGTAATAAGCCAGTTGCTTGATAGGGAAGAACTAGAATTCCTCTGCAATGTAAAAGATAAATTGGGCTGGCTGATAGAAAATCATCCAAATGATTCTGTACGAATAGTTGCATTAGAACTTTGGACAAGTATAGATTTAATTTTAAAGCAAAAAGAAAATGAAGACGACAGTCCGAATAATAGTCTTGGCTTTGAACAAATTCAAATATTTGAAAAAGCGCTAAAGGACCAGAATTCAGGGCTTAAGAATATGGCATTACTAAGTATAAGGCGCTCAGGTTTTATGTTTAATATGCCTAAGGAATTAATCAAGCCAATCATTGACTTGATAAGGGATCCTCCATACCAAGATGTTGAAGAGTTAGAAGCTTTTCTGTTGGCGATTGATAACATTGAGGCGGTTTATCTGGTTGTTGAGGCAATTGATAACTTAGAATATTTAAAGCTTCCTGCAGTAGATTTTCGCATGAGGACACTAGAGAGATTATGGCCAGTCAGTCATTTTGTTTTAAAGCGCCTTAAAAGTGAGAGGCCTGATTTGCCTCTTTATTTTAAAAGAGATGACCGAGAGGCAATTAAGGCAATAATAGGGTTACTTGAGTCAGAGGAGGGAGAGATATTTGGCGAGGTACTTATAAATGAACCTGTAAGCCCTGAAGAGCTAAGGCATATTTTGATAGATAGGATTATCTTTGATAGCCAAACACTAATTTCTCATCAACGTATAACTCCAAAAGCAACGAGAAGGGCATTAGCTACTTTAAGAATTTTAGGTGTTAGTAAAGGAGAATTGGAATCGATTATTAAATCAGTAGGACATGGCCAGTCTTTGCTTTTATCAGCAAGCTTACCTCCTTTAGGACTTGTTGATTTTAGAGAAAGTATATTTGGCTACTTGGTTGCGTGGGGAATAATTACCTTAGCTACAGTTGTTTTTGCAATTTGGGTATACAGCATTATTTCTAAGAAACACAGATATTATAAACAGAAGAAAGAGCTTGAGAAAAAACGAGAAGACAAGATTTTATCTGCTTTTGTTCCAGACGAGGAATTAACCAACATCAGGAGAATACGGTTTAAAACTTTAAAGAAGCCGACAAATACTATTGCAGGAGAAATAAGTGGAATTGAGAAGTATTTAGCTTATATTCTGGTTCAGGCAAAGATTGTGGCAAGCATAGTTGAAAGACGCTCCTTCAATAAGTTGAATTTTGTTCCGCCTTACCTGTTAGAAAGAGCGGGTATTGTTGCAAGACAAGCTTTAGAGAAAGTAACGTCTCAGACTAATCAGACCGTTAGAATAACCAACGCTGTAGAAGAGCGGGAATTAGCTATGAGAGCCACTGCTTTATTTGAAGGAATGGTTATTGGTCAGGATAGGCTTGATCCTGGAACACATGTTGGGCTTGACGTTATTGAATGTAGCGCTGGTTTAAATTCTTCAGTTAAGTTAGGATTATGCTCTCTGGGTATTTATTCAAGCTACTTTCCAGAACATGAGTTTCCAATGGAGCGTACCAGGGGCGCTGTTTATTATGAAAAATTCATATTGTCTCCGAGGCTCTGCAGAGGCCGTCCTAGCATAGATCTTTCCGGAGATTATAATAAAGTCCTTGAGGAATTAGCCAGGGTTAAATATGAGGAGTCTTTGCCAAAGAGAATACTTGACCCAATATTTTCTCTTACCGGTGAAAAGTTTAAGCGAGTTGTAAAAAGTATTGTAGGTTGGTTTTGGCTTCCCGCAGATAAAATTATTTGGAGATTTATTAAAGTTGGGATGCTGGCAAGGCCTAGACATAAATCTCGATTTGACGAATTAGTCAGAAGAGGTGTGCCGGTAAAAGAGAAAGATTTCGAGCGCGCTTTAGAGATTGCCAGAGAAAGAGGCATATATAAAAATGGTAACATTATTTTAGTGGCAGAAGGAGATTGCACGCCCGCCCTAGATTTAGCCTTAGAAAGAGGGACAATAGATTGCTTTATTGGAGCTGGCAGGACGTTAGAAAGTGTATTTGCAGCGGCAGTGCTTAAATTTAATGGCGGTGAGATTTATACCATACCTGCATCTATTGCCGCGTTGAGCAGAAAAGAGGCAGATATCAATACAGACAGGGATAAATTCAATACCACTGAGATAGCCGAAATGAAAAGAATCGGAATCGTTGAGCCGGGAACGGAAAAAGGCAAACAAGTCTCTTGGAATAAGACACGTTCAGCAGGAGATTTGTTTAAAGCTGATAAAGAAACATTGTTCTCATTCGGATTTATTGAGGATAATCCATGGGGTTTTAAAGGCGCGAAGATGGATTTAAGAACAGGCCTCATTACTGTTCCGGTTCTTTTTGGTGACGAGACTGGCGAAATAACTATTGCCTATATAAGTTTTGAGACTAACATAACCCAGGAAATCAATAATTTAAAAGTTGCCAAAGGAAAAGATAGATTTCTGCCAATGTTTCGCCTGGCACAATATTATTGTAAGCGCGGTCTTATTGAACAAGCAAGCATACTCTATGTGGGAATAAAAAGATTGGCCTCAAGGCATAAAAGCGGTTTTGGTGATTTAATAATTGCTTTGGAAGCATATATTACTGCAGTAAGAATAATAAAAATTGATAGTCCTGCGGATTATAAGAAACAAGAGGTTAAACGAAGAAGGTATAGAGGACAATATGATGCAGCCCTGCAGCAATTAAGAAAAGTTGCTAAGTATGATCCGGATGATGACTTAGATTCAAGACAGCTTTTAATATCATTAATAAAATTTATTTCATTGTTTATTTTTGACCTCTCAATAAAACAGTTTAAAAATTTGGAAATTAAGAGAAAGATAGAGGCCAGTCCCGAGGATATCAGAGAATCCAGGAGCCAAGCCAGGAAAATTAGTTTTAATACTGTTAAAGCACTAAATACCCTGCTTGAAATAGGAAAAGAATGCGGCCTGCCCCAGGCAGACATTGATTTAATAGAATTGCAAGTTAATGTAATTAAATTGCTTCGGAAAGCAAAAGATAGCCAGCAAAAATTTGCTACACTTGCTAATATTTTTGCAAAACTTCATGATAAATACAGAAGGATGCATCTAAATGATACTGCATATAAGATGTACGAAGAAGGTATGCTTTATTGTCAGAGAGTTATTGATGATTATGGCGGCTCATTGCTTGTGAGTAGCGCAATGCAGATGGCAGAAATTCTTATGGACTCAGCGAGACATCCCGAAGCAATTGAATGGTTTTTAAATATTTTAGATAGGAAAAGAAGAGCAGGTTTAGTTGCTTTCAAAGGCAAAGAACCTGAGAAGGTGCTTGCAATTATGCCTGATGAGTTTGCTGCGAAAGAAGAAATTGTCTGGCCGCCATTATTAGAGAAAGCTGTAACTGGTTTAATAGATTCGGCAATAAGTTTGTTTGGATATGATGATGTGGAGGCGATATGTAGCCGTTTAGAAGTGCTTTTCTTTAACGAAGATGCAGTTGTCCGCATGATTACTATCAAGGTTTTTGCAGAGAGGAAAAATTTGATAAGTAGTCGAATCCTGATTCATTTCTTGGGAAATCCTCTATATATAGAGAAAATATTTGCGGATTTCGATTTGCCAGAATTTAGAGATCGCTTTATTATTTATGACAAACGCGATGTTAATTATCCGGGTATTTTGAAGATTATCAAACGAACTGTTGCTACGAGAGCAGTGTTAAATGTTTTAAGGCGCTATCTTTTAATAGAAAATTTGCCTATAGTAAGGCAGACGTTGAAGATTTTCACGCGAGTTGGCTCAAAAGTTGATTTAGTTATCTTAAGAGAATTCATGGCGAGGCTAACGGCAAAACCAAGATGGTTAAAGACAGAAGAGAGAGATTCTTTGATAAGATTAATAGCTGGCAAGGGTCTAAAAAGCGGTGTTAAGCGTCGAATAAATTCAAGAGCAAAATTCGCAGAAGAAATATTTAGTTTATTTTTAACTGCCGCTTTTAAGCCCAGGGCAGCAAGCGCAAATGTAGTATTAGGAGAAAATGAAACTGATGAAGAGCTAAAAAGATTGTGGCGTTGGGTAACTAAGATGTTTACTCTAAGTGGAATTAATACAAATAATATTTGTGCAGTTGAATTTGAATTAGGGTTAACCGATTATCAAATAGAGCGCGTATTTGATTCATTGAATTTAACGCTAATAAATGCAGCCATCAATCGGTTTAATGCGATGAAGGAATTGCCTGCAGAAATTCCAGTATATGATTTGACTGATGATATGTGCGTTAGTTTGATACCGATGTATGAGAGAGTGCCTCTTGAGCCGGATTTGACTTACAGTACCATATTTAAAATTAAAATTGGCAAACAGAAAGCAAAATTACAAACAACAGTTTTTTGTCTTGCTCCTTTGTTCTTTTTTAATTATTTTGCTTTCGACTATTGGCTATCAACCTTTATTTTTGGTTTGTTAATGTTTATATTAGCTAACACTAAGTTACTAGGTCCAAGTTGGTGGGAGTGCGACGCAGAATCAACCACAAATAAACCTGAGCAGAGACCGCCAACTCTGCAACCCAGAAAAGTTGGGCGCTTAACAGAGGCGGGCGATAAAGCGCCACAGCTAATAACAAGACCAGCTGTCAACAAGGAAAAGTCAGCTTCAAGTACTGTTGGTAAAGATCAAAAACCTGATATAGGAATAGTTAGAGAGCGGCTAATAGAAGCGGTTAAGGCTTGGAAAAAACAAAATAAAAAGCCAGTGATTAATGTTGAGGCTGCTGAAAGACTTTTAATTGGTATTTTAGAAGAATTGGGTTGGCGAGGAAAGATATCGAAAAATGTGTTTGAAGATTTGGTTATGAAGGTGGTATTTGAAAAACCTAAAGGCGGATTTCTTACATCGTTTATAATTTTAACTAGCATCTGGTATCTAGCATCCAGTATCTCAGATCTTTTAGCCCTTAGCTCATTGTTCTTAGCTCCTAGCGCATTTTTATCCAGCATCCAGCATCCAGCATCTAGTATCTCAGATTTTCTAGCCCATGGCTCACAGCCCATATCCCATAGCACCCTTGCCTTTTTGCCATTTATATTCGGCATGGCTGCTAAAAACGAAGATAATCCAGACGGTAAGAAGGACCAATTAATAAATTTGTTGGTCGATAAAATTGGCATTTTAAATATCAAATTTACGCAAATTTTAGATTTATATCGCAATATCCCAGATGTATTAGAGCGTGCACTACAACTGGACCTGGCTTCTTATATCATAGCTAATAAATTAGGCCTTGATGAACGACGTAAGAGAATATTAATAACTGCCTCGTTACTTTTACCTGTAGACGACTTCGTAACTTTGAGTGGAGTCAAAGAAGTAATAAGCGAGACCCTAAAGGATGATGATATAAGAGAAGCAGTATCTATTCTTAATTTAAGCCATAAGGAGTTCAAAACAGGTAAACAAGGCATATTAGTCGCTACAGCAGGAGTTAATTTCGACTTAGTGATTTTACAGCAAGCTCTTTATGTATTAGATTCTCTTATTTCACCTGAAGTTAGCGATATAGATAAGTTTCTTAAAGGGTTAGAGAAAAGGCTTCCAACAGGCGAGATTGATAAAGAGCTATTTAAAGCTGTCTTTAGTTTATGTAAAGATACCAGTAACAGATCAAAACGCTTCAGAAGCTTGTTAGATATTCCGCATATCACTTGTCATTTTGCTGCAGATGTGCCGCAAAAGATAAGGCCGAAAATCTCTGATGCCTTGAATAATTTAAGGGATGAAACAGGCGTTGGTAATTTCCATATTGAGTTTATTGGAGAGGGGATTAGTGATTATGTAGCTTCAGAAATTCATTCCCTACATCAGGCAGGCTTAGATATTGGCCAGAGTAACGAAGATTTAGTGAATTGGTTTGTTAACCGCTTTGGAGAGGAAGCAAGAGAAAAAGCGCAGAGAATGAGGAGAGATCAGCTTTTTGCTATTCAATGCCGTACTGCTGTAGTTGATACGATGCATAATGCCATACTGGCAAGGCAAGTTCAACGTTATATTATAGGTTATTCAATTGATGTACAGCCTCTAGCTAAAATTTTAACTATTAAAACCTCCAAAGAAAAGCAGATTGAGATAGACATAGCTGATGTGCCGCAAGCACTCAAACCGACTGATTTACAAATTCAAGATGCTGTTACCAGGCATTTTAAATATTTAATAACCAGATGGCAGGAATTAAATCCTAAAAGTCCTCTTACCATTAATATAAGAGCGCTTTTCTTCAGGCAGGCATATACTCACTATGCAGCAAAACTTAATCGTCTGCGCGGCTCGCCCCTCGATACCCTTTGGCCCTCTTTTTACGCTGCCTGCGTTATTTATCCTGCCATAAGACAAAAAACACTTGAGTTAATTGACCTTTTCAAGCAAATATCCCAATTATCTAACGAAAAACAAATAGACGACGTTATTAGCGGATTCATCTCAACTCTTACTTTAAAACGTCCGCTTACAGAGAAAATAATCTACGAGCATATCCGTAGGGCAATCAATCCCAACTGGCAAAAGAAACCCAAACAAAAATCATCTCTTAGGCTTCCTGCGCAAGGCGAACTTTTCGGCGTCTCTATTCTTATGATTGGATTAGGCCTTGCCTTAGTTTACAATCTAATACATTCAGGGACAAATCCAGAAGTATTTGCTGCTGGTTTTGTCTTTCTTGCAAAGTCTGACAATCTGAAATCTAAATTGGTAGAAAAATTAGAGAGGTGGAAAGATACAAACCTAGGCGGGACAATTTTAAATAGGCCATTATTGTTGGTAGGCGCAGTTATGAAATTACTTGCTGCTAATTCTTCAGTATTTTTGGCAATAATTATTTATAACACGTATTTTACCAACGAACCCTTATCAGACTTTAAACAAATTTTCTATCCTTCGGTTATTATGTTATCTTTATTGGTTATGGAATCATTTGAGCCAGTGCAACATTTAATTTTTCCAAAATTTGCCAAACTTTTCTATCCTAATCTCTTTTACTTTAGCATTAGTAATTGGATGGCAAGAATTTTGGGAGCAGAAATTCAAAAGGTTCAGAGAAACACTAAGACTGTTGAGGATCTCGATGACTTAGCATTAATTGACGAAATTAAATTAAGACATTCGGTTAGATTTTTAAATACACAAAGATTCTTACCAAAGCATATTGTCAGATCAAAATTATCTAAGATACGGGAACTGATCATTGAGGTAATTGGCATTCTTATCGGAAGTGCCATCTTAAGTTTAGTGGCATTTTCTCTTGTATGGGTGATGGAGTCTAGAGAATCATTGATAGATACTTTTGGATACCTATATTTTACGCCACTAGTTTTATTATTCGTAATTATTATATTTAATCTGGGCAATTTCGGTATCCATTTTATCTTTTATCATTTCCATCTTCTTTATGATGAAGGAAAGATTTTTGTAGGTGCACAGACTATAAATACAAATATTGATCCACGCTTGGTTACTAGGACAGGAGAAGAGACGTCTGAGGATGAATTAAGAGGATTATTAGTAAGGTGGCTTTATAGTGTAGACGTAAAGCGCTCTTTAATTACAAGCTTGGATCATCTGATCAGTATACTTCAGGCCAAGGTTGAAAAATTCGGTGGGAGAAAAATCGGCCGGTTGGTTTTGTATGGGCACGGGGCTACGGGGACTTTTACATTTAATAATGAATTTTATCTTTGCCTATCTAATATGGATGATTTGGATGTGGTAGCTAAACTAAGTAAGATAGGCGAATTCCTTGTAGAAGGGGCAACTGTCGTAATTAGCAGTTGTTATGTCGGAGAAGGCAAGCGCGGCGATAGATTTATGATTGCTTTTGCTAGAAGAGTCTTTGGCAGTAAAAGAGGCGCATTGATTACCTATTCAGATTCTAATATGTGGCAGGGTAAAAGATATGAGTATGAGCCTTCTTATTTAGCCGTACCTAAAATTCAAGAGGTGGTTATCCATCGCATCGGACTTCTAGGCTACAAGACAACTCCTTTGGAACAAAGGAATTTAGCAATAAGTCCACAGCATGATAGGGTAGTGCAGGAGATTCGAGGCCGGACAATAAGAGACATGCTTACTAGAGGGTTGTCGGTGATCTTACTTATGTTTGGGGGTTTATCTTTCATTTCTTCAATCCTTTGGCCACAGGCAAGCCTTGCCCCGCCGCTTTTAGCTCATAGCTCGTCGCTCATAGCTCATAGCCCGCTTTTATCTAGCATCCAGCATCCAGCATCTAGTATTCAGTATCTGGCATCCAGTTTTCCGTTCCTCATCCCTGCCTCGCCGGCAGATGGATTATCGGCCATAAGCTGTGGGCTGATTGCTGGCTTTATAGGTTCGATTTTCCAAAATCAACAGGCACAGTTTGCTACTATAAAAAGAGGCGATGGTTCTATTGAAGAATGGGAAAGAGGAAAATTAGTTCGAGCACGGGTGCCTTATCGGGGAGAATATCTTGAAATTGTCCGCGTCTCTAAAAGGCATCCGGATTCTTATGAAATTTGGTTTGCCGGCAAGCGTATAGATGAGGATTTGCCTTATGGATTTGCTTTTAAAGAAAGATTTGATTTTAGGAGAGGGCGCATTTTGGAAGTTGGAGCTCTATTCCTAAAACCCGATTATCGTAATAATGGCGTAGGTTTTGTGTTGGTTAAATGGCTCGCTCAACATGCGGCAGAAAGGGGCATAACAACACTTAGCAATTGCAGAACCGCTAATTTAGATGTTCTTGATATATTTTTAAAAGTGCTAGAACCAGATTCTGTCGGGTTTTATTTACAGCCAAGAGTTGGATTTGGCGTAAGTCGTTGGAAGAAGATTCCCCGGGAAGCGCTCTTAGCTAATTTAGGCAAAATTTCTGTCTATGCTGATCAGAATGGTAGTTTTTATGAAGTAAAAGTTGAGCCAACCGGAGTGGCAATTATTGATGCGCCAAACCTTAGCGTAGAGATAGTAAATGGGGCATCTATCCGGATAATTGATAGAGATGGTAATGTTCTTAGATGTCACAGGACCACAGAAAACTTACTACGTATTAGCGGCAGGCCGAAAGTAATAAGAATTCATGATAGCACCTGTGAGACAACAGGGATTTTAGGCGCGGATCTTCCCCGTAGACTGATTCATCGGGTGCAACTTGTTGCGAGAATATTAGGGTTAATGCCGGCTCCAAAATTTGACCGGGCCGTTAAACTCATAGGATTATTAATTCTCCTTTGGCTGGGCTTGAGCTTTGCGACCCATCTTTCCTTCTTCTTATATACTCCCTTTATCTTAGGCATGGTGGCTGTCCGGGCTAATCAAGCTAAACGTGTCAACGAAGAAGGATTAACTGCCTGGCTAAAAGAGCGGCTACATCAAATAAACCGGCAGTTGGAGCATGTTTCTACGCAAGTCGCGAGATATAGAAACAAGCCAGAGAAACAAAAAGAGCTCTCTGGGTTAAGAAGACAGTTCAAATCAATAAGAAAACAAATTGAATTTCTCATCGGAGAAATTCCTGAAGAAGTGCCTCAAGAAAAATTCTCTGATTTAAGAGGATTTAATAAAGAGTTAAAGAATGAGATTGAAGTTTTAGATGAGAAAATTCTTGCAGCTGATAAGCGCGAAGATGATGAGACATTGACTAAATTAAATAGCGAAAAACAAGAAAAACTTTGGCTTAGAACAAAGGCGCAATTATTATTGGCTTTAGAATTTATGAATAAAAAGGAAAGATGGGGCTTTTTTGTTTCTACAGCGCTCGTTTTAATCATTGGCGCTCGCAATAATATGCAGACTTTGCAAAATGTAGAATTTTTCTGGTTTAAGGTAAGGAAGTTTAAGGAGGCAAGACGAATAGATATTGAGCTTAAAGATTGGTTGGCTGCAGTAGTAAGGTCAGTTGAAATTGGCGAATGGAAAATAGAAGCGCCAGAAGAGCAGGGGTGTAATCTTGTTACACATCCATGGGTAAATCATTACGGAAGACTACAAGACGGAACTATTCGAGTATCTAAAAAGCAGATAGATATCACGCTTAATTTATCCACCCTTTCCGAAGGCCTGCGTAGTATTATTCATAAATATATAGGCCAATGTAAGGAATATATGGTCTTAATTGATATGGCAGCGCATTTACGCCATATCATTATTAATATTAGTAATTATAAAACTGCCGTGGTTTCTCAAAGGACTCAAGATGAGGCATTAGAGATTATTAAGAGAGTAAAAGCGTGGGTCAGCCGTGGCATTTCACCTTATGCAAGAAAGAAAGTTTACGCTGATTTAGAAAATGCCTCTAAATATTTAGAGTCAGAAGGTTACGGTAAGGTTATCGAGTATTTAGAATATACGATTTCTAAATTTAAGAAGAGGATGGCTAATCTTGATAACAAACGCACAAGTTCTATTGAGCAGATTTCTATTTTGTTAGAACAATTAAGGACGAAAATTTCTACCCAGGAGGATATAAAAGCAGGCCTGCGTCTTGCTTTACAGTCAGTAGAAAGAGATAGACGGCTTGACTGGTGCATAAATATTTTAACTGATTTAAAAGAAAGACATTTCCTGCAAGGAAAAATTTATGAGGATAAGGCATTAGATAAAATCAATCTTGGCTTAAGTGCTGCTATCTTAATTGCAAAAGCGACTAAAGAGGAAGGCGCTTCTTTTGAGGGTATAATTTTACAAATAAGCCAGCTGCTTTCTTATTTTATTAACGAGGTTACAATCTCTACTAATCGTTATAAGCCGCAATTACCATCTGATATTAGAATTCACCTTGAAAAAGGTGATAGGGTTATCTTAGACACGAAATTTGAAGTAGCTAAGCAGGTATTCTATTATTTATTACGGATTAAACTTAGTAGTGAAACTTTGCCTTTAGAAAACCTTTATTTAAAAGTGAGAGATAAAGAGATTTCGCCCCAACTTAAGGCACGGGTTGAGCGCTTAGAAAAAGATGGCCCAATTCAAGCTGAAAAACTAATATTATACAGAATAATAAAAACGAAATCCGGCAAAACTGCGATGCTGCGCTGGCAGGTTGATACAAGCAAAGAGGCAAGAGAACTTAGCCAGGTAAACAACAGAATCTGGAAAAACAAAAAAGAATATATTAATCCTCGAGTTGCCAGAAGGCGTAATCGCGAATACCCAACCGGCCAAGTTGTAGCAGAAGTTGACGGAGGAATTATAGGTAAAGTATTTTCAAAGGTTATCCATACAAAAGGCGATGCTAATAGCATACCTACTCCGGTTAATAAATTAATTCATATTCCTCATGGGGACTCTAAAATTTGCTATGCAATGGGCACAGTGCCTGAATTTAACGGCGATGGGATTATTAAGCATTTCATTGGTGTTCAGATGGAACTTGCGCTTAATGAAGGAATGGAATATTTGTTTACCCATAGTCCTATTACAGCACAGCCTCTGCACGAGCGTTATGGAGCAAGGAAAGTTCGAGATGTAACTCGTTGGAAAGGCCGCCCGCCTGTTCCCGGTGTAATAATGCAATATAGTTTAGGTCAGCTAATTTGTATCATTAGCCCATCTGCAGCAGGTACAGACTCACTAATAGGAAGGCTTATCCAGGAGTTTAGTCAGATAGGTAAAACAGTCAGGTATACCACAAGACCTCAGCGAACCGGTGAGATTGAAGGACGCGACTATTATTTTATTTCTGATGTTGAATTCGAACAAAGATTAGCAGCTAATGAGTTTTTAGCCGTGGAAAGTAGTTACGGCGCTCGCCGCGCAGTGTCAATGTCAGAATTAAAAGAAAAACTGATTACTTCAAAAATCCTTATCTTGCCATTGGGAAGTAAAGATTCTGAACTAGAAAAAATATTAGGCACTCGCCTTACTTACGTTTATATTTCCCCGGTCAGTGAAGACCAATTACGAGATGCAGAGTTTATTAGAAAAGAACTTAAATTTAGGCATAATATGCGGCAAACATCGCCAGATGAGAATGTTGAAGAGCGCATTAGGACCGGCATTGAAATACTCGCTAAAATAACACCTGACGATGCGGTTATCTATAATCTAAGAGATAAGCAAGAAGATGCTTACAAACAACTTAAGGCAACTCTTGGCAGCCGCCTGCCAAATTTCCCGCCACTACGCTCTACATCTAATAATATTCATCTTCTCGGAGGCAAAGCAGCAGAAAAGGAGTTGGCTGTGGTTGCTTTGGGTGGGAATGATTTCAGGAAAGAAGGCCAATCGCGCGAGACTTTAGGTGATGGTATTGACCAGGCTGAACAAGAGAATATTAGAGAACGAGCAATAACTATGGTCGATTTATTGACTGATTACCGGCTTGCATTCGTACATGGGAACGGTCCCCAGTCAGGCGATTTCTTAAATAAAGCAGCTAAGAGCGAATACGAAGCTGTAAGGAATTTGACGAGTGTCGAAGCAAATGCCAATACACAATTTGACTTGGGCAGAAAGATAAGAAATGCCTTAGTTAACGAATCAGAGAGAAGAAACCTCGCCTTAAAGGATAAAGTCCGCTTTTTACTTACTTATGTAGAAGTATCCCAGGAGAGTTTAGCTAAAGAACCCACAAAGCCAATCGGGCCTTGGTTGACTTTGGTTGAAAAACAAGAAGCAGAGCAACAACATACAGATAGAGTTTATGCACAGAAGCGGCAATCTGAAAATGGCAAAACTTGGCGTTGGCTAGTGCTATCTCCTGAACCTGTTGATATACCAATGTCCGATAACATTAAAGCTATGATAGATGAAGGAATGATTCCAATTTGCTGCGGAGGCGGCGGCATACCTGTAGTCAGAATCGGTAAAAATTTAGTTAAACCAGTGCAGGGAGTTATTGATAAGGATTTAGCAGCACAAAAATTAGCAGAGAAAGTCGGCTCTAAAATATTAATTATTCTTACTAATGTGCCATCTGCATTTATTAATTTTGGCAAACCGGAACAGGAACCTTTAGGAGAAATTACTGTTTCGCAAGCAAAGGCATATATGGCTAAAGGTTATTTTGGCGTAGGCAGCATGTTTGAGAAAGTCAAGGCAGGAGTTCTGCATATTGAGGCAGGTGGAAGAATTGCCATCATCACTGATATTGATCACGTAGAAGATGCTCTGGCTGGCAAAGCCGGCACGCGTATAG
Organism: Candidatus Omnitrophota bacterium; assembly: GCA_040753675.1. Lineage (GTDB taxonomy): Bacteria > Omnitrophota > Gorgyraeia > JAHJTE01 > JAHJTE01 > JBFMEB01. The sequence goes on from JBFMEB010000009.1 coordinate 35,632, forward strand.
TTGCGGATAAAAAATCCCAATCCGGCACCATAATCTTAAAGACTCTTTTATTACTTTTTGGTATTAGTCTTGTAGGAATTGTTATTACATTTAGTTTGGGCCACGCTTGTGCGATTGTCCCTATGTTTTTATTAGGGGTGAACATAAAAAATAGGCGCTCCAGCCAGAAATCAAGAAGGCATACGGCTATACTTGCAAGCAGTAAAAATTCAGATGACATAGGATCAATTCACGAAGTTATTCGTAGCTTATTTAAGGAAGTGGTACCTCAGCTTAAGTCTTTGAGACAGTCAAGAAAAGCATATGAACAAATTTTAAGAATTTTACGTAATAAACTTTCAGGACGTTCTAGAGAGCTTATATTAAAAATAAGAGAAGCCTTGAAACATCTATTCATCTTTTATCCAGTTAGAAAAAGAAACTTTTTGAGCCTTGAATTTACTTTATTTATTCTTCTAAGTGTCCTAAAACAATCAAAAAATAATAATATAGCAAAGGCTAAAGTGACAGATGCGCTAAAGGGCTATTTGCAGTACCTCCAAGGTTATATCCTTCGTTTAGCTCCTCAAGATAACTCTGTAATAGTTAGTTTCTTTAGTCCGAGAGGACCGATAGATGCAGGCAGTGAAGTAGAAGAGGCATTGAGATTCAAAACCTATAGCCCAAAGCCCATAACCAAGGACACTATTGTTTTAACTCCAGACGGAGAATTCTCTTTTAGTTTAGTGTCGAATTGCACAGAAAACTGGTTCGAATTATTCTCTGCCATAAGAGAAATTAATATTAGCACTGGTAAAGAGCGCTGGAACAAAAAACAGCATAAGACACTGCGTTTTATTTGTCGTAAATGGCTTATGATGCCTCAAATCAAGATATTCGTTGCAAGGAATGCTCAAGGTAAAATTATTGGTTACTTGATATTTCTCGATTCTGATAAAGCTTTGCGTAAAGGATGCCTTGTTCGATATATAGCGTATTCTGGTGTCTATCCAGATTATCAGCATAAAGGAATTGGCATTGCCCTACTTAGAGCATTGGTTAATTATGCCAAAAATAAAGGCCTTAGAGATTTACGTTGTTACACAAGCGCAGACCCAGCGAGTAGCTTTAGCCAAATAGACTTTTTGCGCAAGACTGCCATTAGGTTAAACATAGAAATCAAAGAAGAGCTTATTAAGCCAGATGACGAGTATTACAGATACCCTGATGGAAGTAAAATATTAAAAGTCACCCTCGGTTCAATTCAATCTAAAGTTTATACGATTGGGACTGGCCGAAGACGCATGAGCTTATTATTTGGAAGACTTAGGCCTCTATTAGCTGACTATAGGAGCTTGTCTGCATATCAGCCTCAAGCCATAAAAGGCCTTGATAGATTTCATTTATTAAAAATTCCTAAGTGCAATTTATCTGTTTCGCCGCCGATTACGGGATTAGAGTTTCAGCCGCTTGAAGGCTTACATCGGATAGTTAAAGGTTCTTATCATATCTCTTACGAAGAAATGGGTTGGGGAGCATTAACTGATAATGATGTAATCAGCACTTATCCTTTTGGTAATTGCTTGGCAATTGCCTTCCAGGGCAAAAAAGATGGCCAAACCATAACAGGTTTAGCCCATATTAACGAGAGGGTTTGGCTAACTAATGAAAATTACTGGGCAGTTAAATCTTTGATTACATATCTAAGAGACGATTTAAAATTGCAGGCAATAAGATTATTTTTACAAGGCAACAGCCAAGATACTACTAAATTGCTTACCTTAGAAGAGGAGATGGCCACAGAGCAGGATATAGAAATATTTGTGTTGCCAGGAAGAATTTACCCTCTTTATAAAAACCACATAACACACCTGTTGGTTACAAGCTTTGCCTGTCTTTTTGTTACTGCCGGTGTGCCTTTGTGTCTATTCTGGGATAGTTCAAGCAGGCAAATAGAGAAGGAAATAGAAAAGTATAAGAAAGCATTAGAGTTGGCGCCGAAGGTGCTTAATCGCGAACATCCACAAGGTGAGCTCGGCGGTGTTTCACAAGCTTCTCAACCTTCGGGCAATAACCTTAACCGAATTCCTTTCGAAGGCTTTACCTGCCTTTATACTAAGGATGGGTTTATAGATTCTATAGTTGATAGCAAAGGCCAGTTATGGGCAGAGTATGAATATTATCCTCGAGAGCGGCAGAGAGATTTATTTAGGAGTATTAGGTTAAAGAATATTTTTGGAGCAGATGATAGTGATATATTTTTAAAGCCTTCGATATGCGATGAGGAAGAAAGAGTCCAGAGATTTTCAATTGTTCTTGGAAATAAAACTATAGGACTTGTTACATATAGAATAGACAAAAAACAGCATACTATTGAGATTTTGGCCTTCTCAATTTTAGAAGAGTATAAAGACATATCAATTATTGAGACAGTATTAAACTGGTTGGCAATGGAGGCAGCGAGAACCAAGCTGAGAGTGCAACTGTCTTTAGAGGATGCTTTCTTAATAAGAATTGCCAGACGCTTTATTAGCGCTAAAGGCTGGCCTATACCAAAGACCTTCGTTTCCAGAGAGGTAAATGTAAGGAATTTGCTTATTAAATACAGTCGCTTCCTGTCTGATTCAACTTCTCGCATGCGAAGACGCTTAAGTTCTCAAGATATACATGAGGCGAGATCAATAATTTATGAGTTGTTGCAAATAGAGGAGCTTTACAGAAGAGGACTTAGGTTAGAAGCCATTGATGTTTTTGTTCCAACGCAGTCAGGGGAGTTAGAAATAGATGCGTTTGTAAGAAGCGCAGAAGATGAAATATACATGGTTGAAATTTTTAATTTGAGTTGGCACCACAATTTAAGACATAAATTATTTCATATATTTATTAGACATAGAGAAGATATTGAAAGATATTCAAAAGATAAATTTGGCCGTAGTCCCAAAGGATTTATTCTCTTGGTTTTTAGTAGCCATAATGAGGCGATTAATAGCGCTGAGATAGAGAGGAGAATTCGTAGCATAGAATGTGTTCCAGAAGGATATATAGAATTAATAATTACACAGCCAAATGCCCACCAGTATTTACCTGATAATGAAAGTCTGAAAATAGCAGTTGAATCAGTGATTGGGTCATCTAATGCAGGAAATTTGCAAGGAGCAAGACAAATTTTAAGTGCTGTATTTCCTTTAGCGTTTTTTGGCTTAAGCATTAATTTGTCAACCTTAGGCATAATCGCCTTAAGTGCAATTTTGATTTATTTTATTCTTAGTGCCTCAACAAAAACTAAAAATACCATCAATGCCAGTTTAAAAAAGCCAATTGATAATCATTCAAAGAGAATTATTGTAAGGCATCTAAACGAAGGTATTGAGGCCTTGGACCGATTAGTTGGACAAAGATTGAAAGCCAGCTCGCAAGATGAATGCTTGGTTGTGGTAATCACTGGCAAAAGCGGGGCTGGCAAGACCACTCTAGGAAAAGTTATCGCAAAACGCGGTATAGGAGAGATACGAGCCGACAATGTTGAAGTTATAGCTGCAGATAGATTTTTGGCATTTTGGGCATTAGAAGATACAATAAAGCCAAAGGCATTCTTAAGAGTGTTTAATCGTGTTTTAAAAACAAAAAAAGTAATAATAGTAGACGGCATATTTAGTTATCGTCTATTTGAGGACATCCGTGGTATTGATTTAATAGATATTCACGTCCTCCTCGAAACCCATGAAAGAATCAGGCAAAACAGATTAAAAGAGCGCGATGGAAAAAAGTACGACCCGAATAAAGGTTTAAGTGAATTTTCAAGACAGCATAGAGAATTGCCGAATTTGGTTGGCAGAGATTTAATCGTAATTAACGATGAACATGTTGATATAGAAGCATTAGTTAGCCAGAGGTGTCATGTTATGCGCCAGACCTCATTCAATAAAGGGATGGCCGGCAAGCAATTAAGCAAAAATATAAATGAATTATCGCTATCAGAGATTATTAAGAGATTGCGTTTAGCAGACAAATACTTCGAGATTGATGGGGTCAGCAAAGAAGATGAGATTTTAGTTGCTGAGGTTTTAGAAGAGCTTATTCAGCAGGGCTTGGCAGGTGCCAGGGATGTAGAGATAATAAACATCTATAACAATTTATATTCTGCAGAGCCATTTTTTGCAGCGCGCAGAGATAAAGAACTCTACTTAGGCATCAGTATTTTTACGAATAGAAGACTTAACCGAGAGCAAAAGAAGGGTTTATTGAAAGTGTTTATATATGAAGAGATTTTATCTAAAAAATATTTATCTAAAGATTCTTCGGCTCGGAGCCAACAACTTTTATTAGAAAAAATACTTGTTTTATATAGGTTGATTCAGGCGCTTTCTAAAAATAGGCGTACTGATAAGCAATTATTTGATTTGCACTTATTTTTGACTGGTCTTATGCGATTTCCACAAGTTACACAGGAGCAGATCGCGGCATTTGAACGGCTCGTTGATACCTTTAGTCATAGTGAACATATTGACACTGCGTTAAAAGCAATAATTAGTTATATAAGAGATTATTATCCAGATTTGGATGTGCGAAGAGCTGCCTCTTTAAGAGGCAATTCTTTGTTAAAGGCGAGGACAATCCTTCTTGATGAAGACTTGATGGCAATGTATGAGGATAGAGAGCTTTCAGAACATGCCAGACAAGAACTTCTTGTTTTATCAAAGTCAAAAGAGACTGTTAAGCAACTTATCAGCACAATGTTAGAGCGCCATAAAGGTGATAAGGAAAGATTAGTATCTGTTGGCATAGCTATTGCTAACTCTCTTTCTTATAGCGCTGCACTTTATGCAAGAGTTACCCAAAGACTAATGGAGATATCTCGGGATAATGGTGAATCAGCAGGGTTAGCCATTGAGATCTTAAAAGGTATTGGAGTTTTAGAAAACAGGATTACCAGTTTTGAAGAGACAAGAGAATTGATAGACAAACAAGTAAGCAGTGTAGATCCAAGCAGTCTGAGATTTCCGGCATTTGTAGCAGAAATTCTATGCCCGGTTCGAGGGTTGCAATGTGTATACGATAAACCAAGGAGGAATTATAGCGCAGTTATGGTTCCACACTTTTTACGTGATACAAAGGGGCCGGTTATGGTTAGGATAGACTGTTATTTTGACTCAAAATTAGGTTATTATGTCTTCAGATGGCAGAACGTACAGGGCAAAAAGAAAGAATATGTTTATTATCGAATTGTTAGTGATTCGATTGGGTTTGAACTATTCTTGCCTCAGTTTCCTAATTTAAAAGGTAATAAACATGAGATTGCTGAACAAATTTCTAGTCAGGACCTAAATTCTAAGCAGTTTGGCGACAGGGAATATATTTTGCCAGCTAAGGATAGAGGGCTACTTACGTTCAACATAAATATAGGCAAGCGCTCTGTGACAGCTTGTATGGCAACAGGCGACATGAAAAGGGGAGTCGTAAAATTAAGAGTAATTCTTATCGAAGAGTTAGTATGTTATTTATTCTTCCCAGTTCATAAAAGATATTCAAGTCATCAAATCCGAGACTATGAAAAAGAAGGCTTCCCCAGCATTTCTCGCGTTAAGCAGAATCCTTCTGATTATTTGTTACCGGTTAGCTTTGAGGAAATTGGGAATGCCGATCTTGAGCACTGGAGAATGGACAAGCCAATAATCTTTAAGAAAATCAGAGAAAAATATCAGCGCGGCAAGCTTGCTCAAACACTTGGCGCATTTTCGGGAATGATAAAACCAGTAGAGATGCAGATTAATGAATATTTTGAGAGATACGGGAAGGCATTTGAAGAACTGCAAATGAGTCAGCATAATTTAACAAGTCCGAATGAGGCATTTTCTGGAATTTACAGAGAATTGGCTTCTTTGGGTATAATCCAGCTATATTTACATAGACTAATTAATGATTATGATGTGGAATTTGGTATTGCACTGCAGGAAGTCAACCAAAACTTAGCATTAGTTGGCAATAGCTTACGTCTATTAAAGCATAAAATAGATGATAAGCGGCAAATCGTCCAAGACGCAGAGTATCAAGTTTATGCCTTTAAGAACCGGCTCGGAATTAAACCCAAGTTTAGAAGAAAGAGTGGAAAAAGAACTAGGCCCGATGAGAGAAAACAAAAACAGGATGCGTTAGCTGCAGCGCAATTCATTATTAGGCTTATCGAATTTATTAAATTAGGCAGAATATTTAAACTTGGTAAAATAGTCACTGGTTTTGAAGAGCTGATTGCTCAAAGTGTAAGAAATGGTATAAAAACAGAAGAGGATTCAAATAGATTAAAGACATTAACTACAACATTGCTTTGCTGGCTTTCGCCTTTAATCATTGGCTACTATACAAGAAGCATACCAATTATGGTTGGATTATTGGAAAAGATTTCGCAGATAGAAGAAAGAGATTTTAGTGAGGTTATTAGGAGAGGGCAGGACATACTTTTAAACTTAGAGCAGATTAGGCCTTATTGTCGTCAGGTAGAACTTTTAAAGCAAGCTTTAGATGAGTCATTAAAATGGTTCAAAGAGGTAGATAGATTAATTTCTGAAGCTTTAAAAAATTTACAAAATAAAATTAGAGGCAGATTAAGACAGCTTAATAGGAATAGCAAAGATTTGATTAAAAAAGCGCAAGACATATTCGGGATGCCCTTAAATACATTTGCCGAGAAAGAGAATTTTCTGAATTTAGCTTCAGATTGGTTAGAAGATTTTGAAATAGAAATTACTAAAAATAGATTAGGAGGCCTAACCAGAAAAAAAGGAGCGGCATCTTCCTTCCTTGATTCTCCATTTTTGCCGTTACTTTTTCTTGGTTTAGGCTTAGCAGGTTTTGGCGCATTTTATCTTTACAATTTACTATTCGGTTCCCAGGCCACTCTTGCTCCACCGGAATTAATATCACAAGCCATAACTCATCTGTCACATGTTCTAGTATCGAGTATCGAGCATCTAGTATCTATCATCTCCAATTTCCTTTCCACCAACTACCAACTACCAACTACAAACTACTTCTTTTTGCCTTTTATCTTCGGCTCCATCTTCAGTCTCTACGATGGACTTAAAGATGATGAGCAGCCAGATTTATTTAAAACCATAGAGGAATTATTACCATTTGCCAGGAATAGTTTTCATCCAGAAATCATAAATAAATTCCAGGAACTTTTTAATAAGGCAATAAGAAAAGCAAGGACTAATGCTGATGTAGCCTTGGCACTATCTGTAATATTAGAGGATTTATTACAACATCCGGGCAGTGGTTGTCTTAAAAACTTCTCTATAAGAACCTTAAGAATTTTGCATTCTTACTGGCCTGATATTGTCAGCGAGGCAAAGATGGCGGAGGTCTCTATTTCTAAGGCTTCATTTGAAGAAAGGCGTAGTAACCTTGAAAGAGAGTTTATAACATTTGTTAATCCCGCTAATGGGGAGGTTTTAGAGTTTAAGCATCCAAAATCAGGACAGGTTCAGAGATTTTGGCAAGGAAAGCGTGACCGTTTATTTTTCTATAAGATTCTAACAAGTCTATTATTAACAAACGGACAACTTATGGTTGAGGGCATAGAGTCTATAGGTGATGGCAGGATACATTTAAGCGCGCCAATCAATAAAACTATAACATTTACCCCTGGCACAAAGACAAGGATTCTGATAACCAGAATAAACATAGAACCATTAAGAGCCGGTGTGCGTACTGTTAGCGCAATACCTATAACAGATTTTTCTAAAGATGCTGATACCGATATTTTTAGGGAGAGGTTTAGTTTAGATGGTGAACTTTTAGATACGTTCTGGTTTGATTTTCCAGGACAAGACGCTGATTTAACAGTCTCAATAGGAATAGAATCATCAAACGATGCATATAAACGGAGAATATCTGTGGCTGGCAAGCCCTATTTGGTATTTGCAAAGGCGAAGAAGCATATGGTGTTAAAAGAAGCTGATGAGCCCCTCTTCGCTATGCCGATAGAAAGTATTGGGCTGGCAAGGAGGGTTGCTCGTATAACCTCATATACCCAGAGGAAGATATTTACCTTGATTAGGGTATTTCCAGGCGACGACGGACTACCAAGCATATTGTGGCGCATAGCAAATAAAATGTCCGATAGAGATAGTATATCGATAGCGAAAGTGGAGAATTTAACTATTCGTAAGTATCAGAGAAAAGATTCAGCGAGAAAACTGGATACAAAGGGCGTAACGAGATATATAGTTGCCTTTGATGAGAGATTCTTTTTGAAGAGTGGCGCAGATATTAAAGGATGCGTTGATGGTTGGTTTTTAATTAGCAAAGATCAGCCACCAGCGCTTATTTTTTATGCGCAGTCTGGAAGAAATGATGAAAATAATTTATTTGGGAATATTTTATTATTTGACCGTTTTGGGGTTTTTGTCCGTACCGGTAATGCTGTGCCAAACGTTGATGAGATTAATGAACAGCCTTTTAATGGCAACTTTCTTATTAGTAGAAAGCAATTGTTTGGCAGCAGTAAAGCCTTGTATTGGAAGATAAGAACATCGAAAGGAAGACTTAAAACCTTGAGATGGTGTTTAGGCAGCTCTTTTAAAGAGAACGAAGTTACGCTCTTAGTAAAGGATGGTTTTCCCCGGATAGCGCTTAGTTGCCCTGATTGGGAAGCAGGTAATCTTGATGCAGAAATATATTTATTAGAATTCAACGAAAAAACTCATCAGCGCTCAAAATCAATTGTTTCGCTCTTTGATCTGACAAAAGTTGATTATGAAATAGGCGTAAGATTATGCGCGGAATTAATCCTCCAGGATATATTATCAATAGTTATGGAGAAGATTTATATCTCTACAGGCTACAACCACAATAATTCAGATTTAAATGTTAGAAGAAAAATGTTTATTTTAGCCATCAAATCAGCTCTTATGCCTAAATTAAATATTTTTTCTCTTTCTAAGAAGACGTATTCGCAATTATTGCGATATTTAGTTGATGAGATAATAAGAAATATCGATGCGGCAATAGAAGGATTAGATGTAACTGAGCAAGAAAAAAAGACGGTTTGCAATTTAGTTAAAAATGTTGCTTTAAGGAGAATAAAAGCGCTCGCACCGGAACTTTCAATTTTGGCAGATTTAGAAAAACTAAAGGATATCGCTATTCCTAAAGCTAAAAAGAGTTTTCTTGATTCTATGGCCAATAGGATGAAACCAGAGTTTGCTCAAGCATTCACAGATTTGTTTGGCTCTAAAATGGATTACGAAACCAGGCTGGCAATTTTATATTTATTATTTAAGACATTCTCATCAGCGGAAGCGCTGGGACAGGAATTGATAAGTCATCTAAGAAGCACTTTGTTAGAGAATATTGAGGCAGATATCAGAATGGCTAAGCAGATGAGCGAAGAATCAGATTTAGGTAAGCTTGTTCAGACAGAAAAAATTCTTGAGAACATTAATTTGATTATAGGCTTAAATTCAGAGTTGGCTGTGTTTAATATAAATAAAAATACTTTAGAAGAAATTACAGACCTATTAAGCAAGGTTAAAGCTAAAATTAGACAAATTAAAGAAGAGCAGTCAGGATTATGGTTAAAGAGAAGAGAGGTAAGTTTCTTATTAGATAAAGTGAATATTCTGCTTGATAATCAACAAAGATTAAAAGCAAGTACGCTATTGGCAGCCATAAAAACAAATTTATCAGAACAAGCTTCTTTAGAAAGAGAGATCTTAGGCGAGAGAAGCGATGAGCTTAAGGCTTTGGTAGCTAGATTTCATGTTGCTGAAGAACGATTAAAAGCAATTTCGCAATACCGCACAAGAAGACCAGGACCGATATATGGTTTATTATTTTTAGTGTTTGCCGCCGAGTTAATTCATAATTTAATCCACCCTGCCACAAGTCCACAAGTACTCACCGCTGGTTTTGGCAGTCTGCCACTCTGGGGAATGATAATTGGCTTGGGAGTGGTTGTAGGGTTTGGTTATTTATTAAGAAAGCAGATTTTGAAATATCTGATTAATCACATATTTAGACAACCTCACTGGGTATTCCATGGTGGTACGCTTAATAGATTACCTCTCATAGTTAGATACGGACAACTTATGTCTTATTCAGCATCTGCCTTGCTGTTTAATAGAGAGGTAACAAGAAACAGACAAACCGAATCGCAGAGATTGACTCTTAAATATAAAGAAAAAGGATATGGGAGGATTAGAACTTTTGCTCATTTATTTTGGAATATAAACATAATGTATAGATTTAGAACCAACTTCAATTATGTCTATTTAACAAATACCTTAAGACATGCCTGCTATGAGAGCAAAAAAAAACTTAATGCTTTACATGTAAGCAATGAAAGTAGGGGAGAAATTTTTGATGGGGAAATAATTCTGATATTTTCTGGAAAAGCCATTGAAAATTCTTTAATTGATTATTCATTTGGCAGACTTTTCTCTGCTCTAAAAGGTTACCTGCGATTTTCTTCTCCAGTTGATTTATCTTATTTAAGGGCGGTTATTGTAGTTAATGGACGCAAGAAGGTTATTGAGGAACTCTTGGTTCAGAGTGGTTATGATGATGTAGAGGTCATTGGAGTTGAGTCTTTTGATTTATTACAAACAGAAGAAGGCCAAAGCTACATCAGTGCACAGTTGAGAGGCCGCGGTCGCCAACTGGCGGGCCTTTCCAACCTCCGTGCCCGTGCAGCGGATTACAGCAATTTATTAAAAGGCATCTCGGCATTGCTATTAAGTTCTATCTTAGCTGGGGCAGTGTATGTTCTTGCAAAGCCGATTATGCAGGAATATGCGAATATGGGCGAAGCAGCTGGCTGGGTGCCGATACGTATGCTATTTACCTTTGCCTTAGTTGCAACAACAGTTTTATTTATCTATCAGTTAGCTAAAGAAAAGTCAATAAAGACAGTATTTAGACCTAAACTTAAACACAGTGAATTTGGATGGATTGTTTTAGTCGGCGTTTTTGGTTCATTCCTGGCGGCAACTTGTATTTACAGCGCGGTTAATCTTAGCACGCCGTTTCTGGCAGCGCTTTTTTATTCACCATTTGTTCCAATAATAGTTGCTTTACTCAAGCATAAACTAAATATTCCGAAGACAGTATTCTTTGGCGTGCTGTTTGGCGCATCCGGGATTGCGCTTTCAATTATTGCAGGTAAGGGTAGTGCTGAAATAGTTACGTTTAGCGTTTTAACTCTATTAGGGATTGCTGTAGCATTTATAGGCACTTTCTTTTTCGCAACAAGCTTACTTCTTATTCAACGTAAATTCTCATCTAATCAAGGTATTGCCTCTACACAGATTTTGTTTTTTAGCTCAATAACTTCTTTGGTTTTGTTTGGTATAGTTTTATTAGTTTCTAAACTTTCCCCTATTTTTGAATGGAAGATTCTTGGTTTAGGTTTAATGCGCGCTACATTTTTATTATGTAGTATTTATGGAATCCGCCTTTTGCCAGCTTCTTTGGCTGGCGTGTTAGCAGGAACAATTCCGATATCAGTATTGTTATTTGAGCAGGCAAGTTTAAGCGCCAGCGCTTGGTTTTTAGAGGCGCTTGCCTTGTCAATGGTTCTGTTCAGCGTCTGGCTTCTTTCGCCGAGAAATGAGAATACGCAATTATTTGAGAGAATTCAGAAGTTAATTAACAAAGGTAGGCAAAATGAAACTTCAGCCTACGAGCTAATGGATGAGATTGAAGCTCTGGGTGAGGCTTCTGACGTTGTCCGGGCATTAAAAACCATAAAACCAGCTGATGAATATGAAGAGACAATAATTTTAAATTCAATATTAAAATTAGGGAGCTTAGAAGATTTAGAAGAGTTGGGAGAGGAAAAAATAAAGGCTTTGATTGAAGAAGGTAAATTTGGCTTTACAGTAACAAACGAAAATAGCAAAGAAAAGATTTGGATTCATCTCAGAGCTCTGGAGCATATTTTGGCAAGCCATAGTGAAAACTATTTAAAATTAATGAAGTTGTGGAAAAACTTTGTCTTTTCTAACCAGGTTACTTTAGATCAGATTATTATTTTAATTAGAGAAACTTGTCAAGAAGGTTATCCTATCTATTACAGAGGAGCGAACCACTGGTTTACATATGTTTGGTATGTAGCAGACTATTTAGCTAAAAAAACTGGAATACGCCGTATGGAAGCGAGAGTTAGAAAGCGCAAGAAAAATACATCATTTTCAAGCTTGGCAACTGCCTTACCAACTGCTGGTAAAAACTTCTTGATATTAATTAGAGGAGAGAAATGTTCTAACTTTGAAAATGATCTATTTCCAGCGAGAGTAAAGAACATATTTGATTTGCGACGGATTAATTTATCCTGGTCGAATATGAGACTGATACTTAAGCGCATAGGTAAGAAACGAACTGGCGGTAGATGGTTTTGGTCAGGAGCTGCGCCAGAATTAATTGAAAAGGCAATATATTTAACAGCCAGATTTGGTAGGTATGCTGGCAATTTTACAACACCTAAAGGCAGAGATTGCGCCGTTTGTAGAAACTACCGCTTACCTCTTAAATTGCGATTTAAACTAAGAATTTTTGCTTTAGAGATACTGGTTGCAGAAAATGGATATGTGCACGATGCCTTTCCAGTTGGTATCAGACATCTTATCAGAGATACGATTAAATCAATCCCAGAGAAGCTGGGTGGTAGCACTTTAAAAAATAGATTGTTAAAGGTAATTTTATTTTCAGCTATTTTGAGTGTGGGGTTATATTACAGTGGAATTTTTTCATTATATTGGTCGTTAAAAGATACAAATCAGTTTTTCTTTAATATAATTACAGCGACTATATTTACTGCGCTCTCAGATTTGCTATCAGTGTATCTTTCTAAAAAAAGACAGCATTATCCAATTCTAAGACTACCTTTTGAGCTGGCTATAGGTGCTGCCGCGGGTCTTATCTTTACAATCTTTCAGCATTATATTATTGAAGCCTATTTTCCTAAAGACCAATCTTCTTACTTCATTTATTTTGTACGGACCTCACTACTATTTTCAATTTCAGTATTCAATATGCTTATATATGCATTTTACAAAAAATTTGAAAAACGGTTATTTAAGATTTTTGACAATGCAAATTTAGGAAAAATTATATTTGATGTTCTTGTTTTTAAAGCACTTATTGGTTTATTCAAATATCCTTTCGCTGCAATAGTACTCGATCAGAAAGACGTATTGGTTTTCTTTTATGGCTTGGATATGCTTAAGGTTGGGGTTATGGTTTGGGCGATAAATAAAGGTGTACCATTTTGGAATTTGTATGACAAGTGGGGCATTAACAAAATAATAGCTTCATTAAAGAGACTATTTACTGGGAGAAAAGATGCAAAAGAGAAAGAATTGTCGATTGATATAACTAAAGTTAAATTAGAAGGACAGGAAGACGTTATTAACAATTTAGCTGAAGCTTTAAGAAGACTATATGAAACAATGCCATTTAGAGCTGCTTATCTTGTTGGTTCAAGGGCAAAAGGCAGACAATCAAATTCTTCTGATGTTGACCTAAGGATAGTAATTAATGATAGGTCTGACGAAGCCAGTTTATTAGAAGCAATAAATAAAATATGGTTGGAAATTGGTGGCGGCAGGACAAAGTTAGATGCACATATATTCAAACAAAGCGATATTTCATGGTTTATCTGGGAAAAGATTTGCAATTTACTTTCTCTTAATATCGCAACTTGGCTTTGTATGAAGATTATGGATTATAAGGTTAAGGTCGCACAAGAGAAACCCGTGAATTCTTCCGAAACCGCCAACAACTTTATTCAAAGGCTCTGGCAACGGATTAGGAGTCATTGTGTTATTGTAAGCTTTGGCTTGGCGATATTGTTATCAGCGCTTTACCATCTTATTCGAGGAGGGACGTTGGGAGAGCTAGCTCAAGGCTCAATCCTCGCCTTTGCCGCGACAATAGGCATCGCCACAGGGAATTTAGCACAAAGCACTTATTATGATGAGCGAAAAGTAATGAATATTCTTGGCGGAAGGATGTGGGTAGAAAGCAGAGAGATGAGTAAGGAGCAGCAATTACAATTAGCGCGAGAAGTTCAAGAGAAAGGCAACCTGGCAGCGTATTGGGCGCTTGTTTATTCTTTACAATGGTATGCAGAGGACTTTGCAGCCAAACATAATTCAAAGGATTTGCCTTACGATGATTGTCTCGATGTCTGCATCAGCGCTATCTATTATGTTGCCAGGATATATAACTCCACCGCAGGTGCTCGCATAGAAACATTGGCTTTCTTAAAATTTAACTCTAACTTAAGGACAGCATGGAAGGATAGACAAAAGGATATCTCTATCGGAGACTTGTTAGAGGAAATTTATAAGGATAAGGTGGGTGAAAAGAAACATCCCGATGAATCAAGTATTCTGTTGACTCGTCAGCAAGCAGAAAATTATTTAATTAGACTATTAGAACCTCTTGGATTAGATCCTTTTGGGAGAAACCAAGAGGTATTTATTTTAACAGCTATGCATAAGGCTGGAATAATTAAGATGCCTCGCTACCAGATAGCTGCTCGCTATGGTTTAAAACCCTGCAGTATTTCAGATATATGGGAAAAAGTCAGAACAAAATTCTTATTTTATTATAAAAGGCATGCCTTGCCGCATATTTGGGAATGTCAGATTAGTAGGAACGGAATTTCCAATAATAGCTCACTGGTGTCAAATCAGGCTCAACATCATCATCAGCCGAATATCTGGGAATCTGAACTCGGGCCGACTGATGGGAATAGGTTTGGCAGATGGGCATTTTGGCCGGGGTCAAATTCAGATGGTAGATTGGAGATGGCAGATGGCAGTTCTCGGTTGTCGGATATGGCTGTGGATGGATTGATTGAAAAAATTGAGAAGGAATCCAAGCCGCCAAAGAGAGAAGAAGATACGAATAGCCGCAGGCGGCGATTAATAAGATTTTATGAGGCCCTGTTAGCGCTTTTAGCAAAACAAGGTATTTTTGAGGGTCAGACGCTTATCTATCCTGCTGCTGGCCTTGATATTGTTCCAGGCGCTTATGTTGATACTATAGTAATTAATCGCGATGAGTTATACAGTGCTGCTTCTGGTTTATTTATTCGCGATTTTGAAAGATATACTAAGCGATTGAGATATGTTGCTGGAGTGTTTGCAGGAGAATATGGAGGTGAAATGGTTAATGCATTACGGGTAGATTTATATAATAGATATATTGGCCCAATAAGAACTTCACATAAAACAGTTCTCCTGAAAGGATTTTTTGATTATGCTGCACAGATTCCCGAAGATTTCTTTGTTTATCTTGCTGAGCTTGATAGTTTTTTAAATCCAGGTGACAGAATTATATTAATGAATCTTAACGAAGCAAAGCACGTATTAAGCCATTTATTGCCTGATAGATATAGAATAGTAGATAGTTGGTTATCCAGAGAACAAAAATCAAAATTGCAAGCTGCATTGGCAAGGATGGTTTCTAGAAGAGCAAACTATAAAAACCAGTTCCCGAGTTATTCGAATAAAAAAGATTCATGTTGGCATTTTCTAATGCCAAATACGGTTGTTATTTTAGAGAAAGTAGGCGAGCCGGGTTTAAGAGGGCATTCTTTAGTCCAGCGACATGGGTTAGAGGGTTTAGATTTTCCTAATCCAATGGCTTCTGAATTTTCTTCTCATCGCGTTGCGAATTGGCCTGGGCCTGAAGGATGCAACGGCAATGATTACGGCACGCAGGTGCCAGGATCGTGGAGACGTTCAAATAAGCCAACAAGGAGAATTCCTGTATTTAATTGGAATAATTGTACTATCTCTTTAGGGGCGGTGGGAATGGAGAAATTTACGTTCTTTGCTCAACCGTTCAACGAGCCAATAACGTATGAGGGACAGGTATCCAAGTCCCTTGCGAGAAGCAATTTCTTTGAGAGAGGTAATCTGGTTGGTATCCAATCGCAGAGAGATAAGTTTCTTTTTTGGCCTGACGAATTCTACCTTAACTGGTTTGAGTTCGTCCAAAAATTCAGTGATGCTATGGGTATCCCAGAATCGGCGTTCTTCTTCCAGGGATTTTCCCGACAAAGTCGGGATCCCGCTGACTTTTTTACCTCTACTGGTGCGGGAAAATTTAGGGATATGTTTAATCTTTTTCATTTTTATTTACCTCCTCGCATATCTTCGACGCCAAGTATATCTGTATATACAAAAGATGTCAAGAAAAATCTAGGAGAAGACAGGAATCGCGGCTGGGATGGCCCAGATCCAATGGCCTGCGAATTCGGACCTCATCGCGTGGCGAATTGGCCGGGATATAATTCAGTAAAGGATAAGAGTATTAAGATTTTTAGAAGCGAAGGAAGAATAATAGTCCAGGGCGAACCAGGGGCGTTTAGTGTTTTTGAAGAAATTTTAGAGTTAGACCAAGTCTGGGTTACTGGGCTTATAAAGAAGTCAATTGAAGTTAGAAATCGAGAAGATTTAGAAGATATGTACGGATATGATAGGTTGCCACAAGCTTGGATTTTAGATAAAGAAATTAATATTTGGTTTTCAGAAAATCTTTCTGAGCCGTTTATTTGTCTTAATAATAGGGCTATTGCTGTCAGTACATCATTAAAAAAGCTCAAAGATGTTCGGATGAGAAGAATTCTCTTTGTTGTAGGTTTAGGCGAGATACTGCGTAAGATACAAGAAGGAATGTCAGAAGATGAAATGGCTGAAGAAGATTTAGATATTACCTTAAAGTTATTAAATTTTGATTATGAAAAATTAGCTTTATATGCTAATGAGATTTTCTATGTGGAAGGAATAGACTCTAACTATCTTAAAAGCATAATACAAAGATTAACGAATCCTAAAAAATTTGTGCAGAAGAAAATATATACTTCTTTTCAGTCTTTCGTTAGCGATATTAAAGCTGCCTGTTTAATTAATGAAGATAGTGCGCCAGGATATGTTAGAGCGATTGAGCAGGCAATTGAATTAACAGCCTCATATAAGTATACACTGGTAAGAACAATGGTTGATAGACTAAAAAAGTCCTTTTTAGAAAGCAGAGAATATAAGTATGTAGAAGATTTGGTTAAAGATATTGCTGCACAACTTATTGATAATAACAGCGAGCCTGAATGGCGCAACTTAGTTGGAGAGTGTTTATCAAAGATTGAACCAGCAGACTTAAAAGGAATATATACTCGTTACCGCACTTATGGGTTTATTGAACAAGATAAGGAAGTCTATGAAATTGAAAGAGATAAAATCGATTATAGCCTGAGGACAATACAAGAATTCAGGCCTGAGGGATTTGCCCAAATATTTGAACCGGAGAGCCAGATAGCTCTTATTGGCTTTGGGCCTCACTATGAAAAATTCTTATACATTCTAAGTCGCTTTAAAAATGTGAAGAAGATTTATGCAATTGAAATCTTTCATTTCTTAATAGAGAACATAAAAGAAAAGCTTAATGATCCTCATGCGCTTGCCATGTTTAATCTTACCCCGGAAGATGTGAAAAGAGTAGAATTCGTTCCAGCTAATGCCGAATTCTTAGAGCGTTATATCCAAACAGATCAATTAGGCCTTATTTTTACCTTTGCTAGTATGGACCCAACTGTTTTTGAAGGCGAATTAGAAGCTGAGCCAGCTATACATGGGCTCTGGAGGCAACTTGCTATTGAGGCGGGAGGTAACAGGGAAATAGAAACGATAATTTTCAACCGTGCTAAAGAGATGTATCGAATGCTTAGGCCAGGCGGTTTTGTAATATTACAATCAGATGAATTTGTGAATGAGATAATGCATAATGTTGGTTTTGATTTCCTGCCCGATCCCGAAAACTGGGGGTCATTTGTTGCAGTTAAAGAAGGCATTCTCTCAGCTGAAACTTCTGAATCCAAGTCGTCATCGAGCAGTATGGGTCGAAGAGATTTTTTAGTCGGGGGTCTGGGATTTTTGGTGGGTTTGGCGCTTACGCCATTAGATGTTTTAGCAGCAACAAAGAAAAAGATTCATCCCAAAGATACGCTAACCATAGAGAAATTAAGAGAAAGGATTAAGGAAATATTTAAAGAATATTTAGAAAGAGGGGAATTCCAGATTTATGAAGTATTACCAGGCGATAAATTGGCTGATATTGCCACTAAATTCAAAACAACAAAACAATTGATTATGTGCCTTAATGATTTAGATATAGAAGAATTAGAACCAGGGGCAAAGCTAAAAATTATCTCAGTTGAGCTTCAGATTAGAATTGACCGGGGCGCGAATAAATTGTTTTTAGAAACTAGTGATGGCAGGGCATTAAAAGAATATTCGGTGGCAAGCGGCAAAAAAAGACGGACTAAATTAGGAGATTACGAAATAGAATCTAGTGCCATTCGACCAGTTTGGATAGAACCCGCTACAGGCTGGGAGTATGATGAAAATAATAAATGGTATCCTTTGGGCAGCAGATGGCTGGGTTTAAAGCCATTAAGCATTGGCACAGGCAAAGGATATGGCATTCACGGCACACATTATCCATGGTTAGTGGGTAAATATGTTACCGACGGATGTATCCGTATGTTTGACGAAGATGTAGAAGTCCTCTGGGCAATTGTGCCAATAAAAAGTAAAGTAATAATATACGATTCCAAGGTGGAATCAGCGCCTTTAAAAAAATCAGATAACGGTGGTTTAAAATACTATTCTTTAATTAGTCTTGGCGGCCTTTTGGCACAACAAGCAGATAATAGCGATGAGGTTCAGAAACATATCCATCCGTATTGGAGAGAGCGAGGTTGGAAGTGGCAATCGCCGACTTTAGATGGGATAAATTTTTCAGAAGCAAACCATATCGTTACATGGCTTACTACGCCGTTTGCCGTAAGATTTACAAAGGCGTTTACAGTTGAGGAAATCTTGAGAGCATATTATTATGTTGATCCTGAAAATATCTGTCAATTCTTCACACATCTTCAAGGACTGCACCACTTGGTTTATGAAAATTTTACACAAATAAGTGCCGATTTGGTTGCTGATATGTTTGATTATAGCATAAGCAAATTGCAAAAAAGAGAAACATCTAGAGATGTCTTTTATGGGATTGCTATGGTTTGGCTTTTTCAATCTGCAAAAAGGAAAGATGCGATAAGCAGTTACCTTAGTGATCATTCTATAAAGTCTTTAATTCAGAATACCAGTTTTAACTTTAGTACTAGAGGTTTAATAAGAATTGATCCAGAAATTAGACAAGGCATGTTGAGAGAATTAGAAGCAATTGGCACAGAGAGATTGGAGAGAATTTTTGCTGATGATAAAGATACTTTAGATTGGCTGAAAGAAACATTTCCAGAGGTTTTTAGCGTGGAGAGGTAAATGATTACATCTGTGTTTATCTGTCGCATTTGAATCTGTGTTCATCTGTGGGAGAACTTAGTTAATGTATAGTAACTCAATGATTAACAACGAGAAAAGAAAGTTCCAGCGCATAAGCGAGACGCTGCCGGTGCGGTTTAGATTCTCGGATAGGCAGGGCTCTGTCTGGTATGATGCAAAGACCCAAAATATCTCTGAGGGTGGTTTGTTTGTTACCAATAATTTGAGCTTAGATGAGATTGGCGATGTTGTGCATGTTGATTTGAATATTGATAATAGCTTATTGCGAATTATATGTCAGGTTGCTTGGGTAAAGAGAGAAAATGATATAGCAGCTGGCTTTGGTTTAAAAATAATCCAAATAGAGCAAAAACATAGGCAAATTTTCCTTACCTATATATATAGCAGAGTCAAGCCAAAGAGAATGCCCTGCAAGATAAAATTCTTAAGGCAGCCCATATCTAAACTGCCAGATAAAGAGCGCAGGTGTTTCCAAATCTTAGATTATATTCGTAGATTTGGTCCGGTTTCAAAGGCAGATATCTGTAAAGAAATAGATTTAAATGCTGTTAGCGTTGGCAAGTTTATTGAAGACTTTTTAAGATTAGGAATAGTATTTGACTGCGGCCTTGATTTATCCAGCGGCGGCCGCAGAGCCCAGCTATTTAGAATTAATAAAGATTTTGGGTTTATTTTAGGCATAGATGTTGATAGAGATAGCGGAAATCTCTATGCTTTAGTTGCTAATATGGATTTAGAAATCATTATGGAAGAAACAAAACCCTTTGGGAAACAGGATGATATAAAAAATATTTTAATTAATTTCATCAATGCAATTAAATTTAAGATAGCTAATAATGGCAATAATATCTTAGGAATTGGAATCGGCCTTGGTGAATCGCACACTGACCATAGATTAGCAGATTATTTATCAGAAGCTGTTGGCCTACCTGTTATTATTGAGGAGGGTTTTCACTTAGAGTCTTTTGCGCAGAGTTGGATTACCAGGGCATTGTCGAATAAGAATATACTTTACATACATTCCAAACATCACTTAAGTTTAATCTTGCAAGGTGATATCTATAAACCTGAGAGAGAAATTGAGAATAAAGTTGAATTAACTCCAATAGATTTGCAGGATAAGGTATTGGCTTTATTAGAGTTGCTAGGTCCAGATATAGTTTATATTTCAAAGAAAGCTGAGAAAGAGTCCCCTCTTTTGAAACAGGCGCTTACGGAACGCTTGAAGAGAACTGATATTAGCGAAACTCAGGGTATTAAAGTGCTTAGCTCAGACGTTGACGAGAAAAATGCTATAGCTCTCGGGGCTATAAGCCTGGTGATGAAGGAGATATTTGTGGCAATCTGCGGATAGGGCACAGATGATCGCTGATAATTGAACAGATGATCACAGATTGATACATAGAACGAATTCTTGTATAATGATATTTAAGATTTAACCTACGATAGCGGGGGATGGATCATGGAAGATAAAAGAAGACATAGCCGTTGGCAGTTGGCAAGTAATCTTTTAGTAAGAGAATCTGGCACAGATAGCGAAGGATTCCAGGCAAAAACGAACGATATTAGTATTGGGGGATTATGTTTTCTTTCTCCCAGGATGATTGTCCATCAGACAGAATTAGATTTTGTTATTGATTTTCCAGATGAGAAAAATTCCATCTTTGCCAAAGGCAAAGTGGTTTGGGAGAAAGAGAAGATCTTGGACGACCAACAACGGGTTATTATGACAGGGGTTAGTTTTGATATCCTTCGCGATGCTGATAAGGAAAGAATTTTTAATTATGCCTATAAATTTTGCCGAGAGGATTTGGCAAAAAAATGGTGGCAGGGGGTGAAATAAAATGCAAGACGAGCGGCGCTTATTTGAGCGGTTGTCAACAAAGTTACCTGCAGTAGTCAGGGCACAGACTGATGGTTCGGTATTCGAGGCACAAATCCAGGATTTGGCAGCTAAAGGGCTTGGTATAACCAGCAGAGACAGGATTCCTCAAGAAGGCCGGGTGAATTTGAGAATAGAAATTCCTGGCCAGAAAAATTACCTCAATCTTGTCGGCCAGATTGTCTGGTCAAGAGAGAATTTTCCTGACGGCTGGCGAGCAGGAATTTGGCTAAGGGAACAGTCAACTGATTTGGTTAGTTTTTCGGTGCTTTTAGATAAGGCTAACCGCTAAAACGCAAAATCACTAATCGCAAAAACGCAAAATTATTATCTTTGCGGTTGCAAAAGTGCTTGACCCGCCTAAAGATTTATGGTAAATTTTTTCTTTGCATCTCGTAATAGATAATCAATCTTAAAAGAAAATACCAAAATATTTTAAATTATTTATCAGTGATCATCTGTTCAGTTATCTGTGATCATCTGTGCTAAAAAGAAAGGAGCAAGTTAAAAATATGAAGTACGGCCACTTTAGTAAAGACAACACAGAGTTTATCATCACTGACCCGCTAACACCCCGTCCCTGGATTAATTATTTGACTAACGAAGAATATGGTTCAGTTATTTCTCACTGCGCCGGCGGATATAGTTTTTTTAAAGACTGCCGCTCTGACAGAGTCCTACGCTGGCTTCCGGAAAATTGGCAAACAGACAGGCCAGGGCGATATATTTATGTTAAGCAGAAAGCAGAAAGCAGAAAGCAGAAAGCAAAAGTTTGGTCCTTGACTTACCAGCCGGTGAGAGAAAAATTAGATTTTTATGAAGCAAGGCATGGATTAGGTTATACACAAATCAAAACAAAATATAACGGGACTTCTTCCGATATTACTTATTTTGTCCCTGTCCATGACCATTGTGAAATCTGGTTAGTAAATATCAAAAACGAAACTAAGCAAACCAAACATTTAGAACTCTTTCCTTATTGCGAATGGCTTTTAGGAGATTATCATTTGGAACTACGCTATCGCAATATTCTGAATTTATATAATCGTGTCTGGTTTGATAAGCAGCACTCTGCGATTTTTGCCAAAAAGACGGCTAGTTGGGGAGATATGGACATCCAGCCATTTGCCTATCTGGCATTTTTTGCTTCATCATTAAAAGTAGACGGCTATGTAACTCAAAAATATCCTTTCTTAGGCAGGCATAATACCTGTGAACGTCCGCAAATGATATTCGAAGATAATTTTAAAAATATTGATTTCTGTTCCGGAGAAGATGCAATAGGTTGCTTTAGGCATAAACTCACTTTAGCCCCCGGAAAAAATAAAGAATTTGTAATCATCTTAGGTCAGACCGAGGGCCAAACCACTGTTTCAAAATTGCTTACTAAATACCGCAATTTAAAAAATTCAAAGAAGGAATTAGCAGCGGTAAAATCCTTGTGGCGGATGAGGATTTTAGATAATATCTGGATACAGACTGCGGATAAAGACTTTGATTTTATGATGAATATCTGGGTTAAGTATCAGCTTTATATTTGTAATTTATGGAGCCGCTCGCCGAGTTACTACCATGAAGGTAGTGGAGGAAGAGGCTACCGGGATTCTTGCCAGGATTCAGAAAGCCTTTGTTCGATAAATAGCGAGTTTACCCGTAAGCGCATATTGCATATTGCCTCTTTAATCCGCAAAGACGGCACTTCTGCTCCGGGTTGGGGCGATACTACTGGGCCGGCAGGCCATAGGCCGAATAAAGACCATCAGATTTGGCTTACCGCAACAGTGCATGCCTACATTAGGGAGACAGGCGATAAATCTATACTTAGCGAATATGTGCCATATTTGAAAGATAGATGGATTGGCGGATGGGAAGTAGATGTAAATTATAAAGGCGGGGCTACCACCGACGGAGAAGGAACGCTTTTAGAGCACTTAGAAAAGAATTTAAATTTCTGCTTTAATGACGTTGGCGAGAGGGGTTTTCCCTTAATTGGCCATGCGGATTGGAATGATGCTATTGATGCAGCAGGCAAAGAGCACAAAGGCGATAGCGTCTGGTTGGCGCAGGCTTTGGTAAGAAGTTTGCGGCTTTTTGCCGACATCTGCGAGCTTATCGGTGAGAAAGGCAAAAAAGAAGAGTTCTTGCATAAAGCAAAGACAATGAGCGAGCGGATAAACGATGTTGGCTGGGACGGTGCCTGGTATAAGCGGGGCTTTACTGATGATGGCACAGTTTACGGCAGTAAAGTAAATAATGAAGGAAAAATTTTTATCAATACCCAGGCCTGGGCGCTTTTATCCGGGGTGAGCGATGACGGCGGTAAAACCAAACAGGTTGTTGATTCGACAATGAAATATTTAGACGGCAAGCACGGTTTTGCTTTATTCTACCCCGCCTACAGTAAATTTAATCCTAAACTCGGACGTATCAGTATGTTTTCCGAAGGCACAAAAGAAAATGCAGCAGTGTTTTGCCACGCTGCAACATTTATGATTGTTGCATTATTATCAGAAGGCTTTGGAAATATTGGCTATCAGTCAATGCGAAAACTTATGCCAAATTTACAGCAAGATTATGAATTATATAAGACTGAGCCATATGTCTGGTCTGAATATATTGTGGGGCCCCAGCATCCTTACCTATATGGAGAAGGAGCGTTTACCTGGATTACTGGCACAGCTGGATGGACTTTTATGGCAGCAACTGAGTGGCTGTTAGGCGCGCGCAGAGATTTTGATGGCTTAAGAATAGACCCTTGTATTCCCAGTCACTGGAAACATTGCCGTATTAGAAGGCCTTTTCGAGGAGCAATATACGATATTGAGATTGAGAATCCAAGAGGAAAACAAAAAGGCGTAAGCGCTGTTTATGTTAACGGCGAGTTGATAGACGGGAATTTAATAAAACCAGGACAAGCTGGAAAGACTTATAAAGTTAGAGTGGTGATGGGATGACCTTATAGAACTTATCTATAATTAAACCCTAAATTCAAAACTCTAAACTCTAAATAAACTCAAATGTCCAAAACCCCAAATTCAAAACCATATGATTTAGGAGCCAGGACCCTTAAATTTGCTAAAAGAGTAAGGGATTATGTAAAAGCTTTACCAAAGACATTGGCTAACATAGAAGATGCTAAGCAGCTTATTAAAGCTTCTGGTTCAGTTGGTGCCAATTATATAGAAGCTGAAGAGGCTTTGAGTAAAAAAGATTTTATAATGAGAATAAAAATTTCAAGAAAAGAGGCAAAAGAAAGCAGATACTGGTTAGAATTAACCGAGCACAGAGAAGATCAGAAGAGTGAGCAGGAGGCTTTAATTAATGAAGCGGTAGAATTAACAAAAATTTTTGGTTCAATAGTTGAACGATCCAAATAATTCTTTTGAGTTTTAGATTTTGCGTTTTGTATTTGTTTAGGATTTAGGTTTAGGATTTAGAGTTTATATTTAAAAAGAATAGATATGAAGAGATTGTCTACATTGTTTATTATTGTTTGTTTTTCATTGAGTCTTATTGGCTGTGTTGCAGAAGATAGTGCTTCAGCCAAAAAAACCATAACCGTTTGGCATTGGATGACTGACCGGGAGGCGGCCTTTCAAGAATTAGCTAAACGCTACGAAGATGATACCGGCATAAAGGTTAATTTTGAACTCTATGCCCCTTCTGATATCTATAGCCAAAAGGTGCGCGCTGCTGCTCAAGGGATAACCTTGCCAGATATATATGGGCTTCTGGGCGAAAAGAGAGATTTTGCCGCATTTATAAAAAGTGGCCACGTAGCAGATTTAAGTGAGCCAATGTTTGAGGAAAATGGCGCTTGGAAAGAAAGTTTCTTTTCTAAAGCTCTCGAGGTGGTGGAATTCAAGGAGAATAATGCCTATGGCATAAAGCCAGGCATCTATGGTGCTCCCATTGATATAATGAACATCCAGATGCTTTACAATAAAAAATTATTTAAAAGGGGAGGCCTTGACCCAGAGAGGCCACCCTTAAACTGGAAGGAATTTATTGAGGATATCGAAAGCCTAAAAAAAGTGGGCGCGCCGGGTTTGGTTTCAGGGTGGGGAGAGATTTGGATGATTGATTGCTTTGCCTCCAATTATGCATTTAATATTATGGGGGAAGATAAGGTTATCGCTACTTTAAAAGGAGAGGTACCTTATACGGATCCGGATTGGATTAAGGTCTTTTCATTATTTAAAGAACTGGCAGATAAAGATGCCTTAGCATCCGGCGTTGTGATAATGAAAAACAAAGTCGCTGAGCAGACTTTTGCTAATGAAAGAGCGGCATTTGCATTTAATGGTTCATGGTGTATTAATGTTTATGAGGGGATGAATCCTAATTTAGAGTATGCTCCATTTTTACCGCCAAAAGTAAATATGAAAAAACCTATGTATATTTGGGGAGGAGGCTCTTCATTCTCATTTCTGGTAAATGATAGATCTACTAAGAAATTAGAGGCAATAAAGTTTTTAAAGTGGTTAACCGATAAAGACCAACAGGCATATTTATCGAATGAAACTAAGAACTTACCTTCCAACAAATTTGCGCTTGCCCAAATACCTAAGATTTTGGCTCAGTTTGCAGCGGGTATGGATAACACTACTCATCCTAGCATTTGGCCAGTGAGTGAGTCTTCGATTGTGATTGAGGCAATGGGTAAAGGCATTCAGTCAATATTGATTGGAGAAAAGACTCCTCAAGAGTTAGGAGAAGAATTGCAGGCTTTAAAAGAGAAAGAGTTATTTAAGTAGTTTCTAGTTAGTTCTGAAAAAATATTTTTTAACGCAGATATACGCAAATCTAACGCAGATTTTCGCAGATTTCTCTACTAAATATCTGCGACCATTTGCGTTACATCGGCGAGAATCTGCGTTCAAGAAAAGGTTTTTTAGAAATCTCTTCTAAATTAGACGCTTGATGATATTTAAAAATATCTATGTAAAATCAATCATAGTTACCTCCTGTATCATTTTAGCAGAATTAATTTATCAAAAATTCCACAACCTCAGATTCATATCTCCTCTGTTAATATTATTGGCAGTCTTGATTTCTATTATCCTCGTCATTAAAATTATTTCAGCAAGACAATTCAAAAGTTTTCTTTTTATAGTTCCTGCCTTAGCAATTTTTTCAATATTTTATATTTATCCTTTTATAAAAGTTTTACAACTGGCTCACTACAGCTGGGATGGAATATTACCTACAATGAAATTCGTGGCCTTTTATAACTTTTTAGAGGTCTTAAAAGATAAAGTCTGGTGGCAGTCGATGTTCAACGCCGGTTACATTACCTTTATCGCATTGACCTTCCAGAATGCCCTGGCTTTGATTTTGGCATTAGCCTGCGATAGGCAAATGAAGGCAGGGAATTTCTACCGCGTTATATTTTTTATACCTCCGGTATTGTCAGAGGTCGTGGTGGGTCTGGTATGGCAGTGGCTGTACAACGCAGATTACGGTCTGTTAAACCACTGGCTTTACACAATAGGTTTCCCTAATCTTGCCAGGTCTTGGCTGTCTGATCCAAAGACCGCTCTTACCTGCGTGGCTATCGTGCATTCCTGGAAAGGTTTTGGCTGGGGATTTGTAATTCTCTTGGCTGGATTACAAACTATACCCCGCCAGCTTTATGAAGCTGCACGTGTTGACGGAGCGAATACTTGGCAGGTATTTAAAAATATTACCGCGCCTTTGATGATACCCGTATTCGTGCTGGTGGCGATACTGACAGTGCTAGGTTCTATGCAGTCGTTTGTTTTAATACTTACTATGACAGACGGCGGGCCGGCATTTCATACCGAGGTGCCGGTAACCAGAATTCTAACTTCTATGATCGGCTCTTCTAGATTTGGGTATGCTTGTTCACAGAGTATAGTATTCGGTGCAATCCTCCTTGCGATTTCCTTTATACAGAAGAGGCTCTCCCAAAATATGAGGCAGGCATAATGCTTAATTTTAGCGTAAAGAAAACAACTACAAACATCCTAGTTCATCTTTTATTGATTTCAGTGTCGATTACCTGTCTTTTCCCGCTATTGTGGATGTTTGGTTCTTCTTTAAAGACTCAAGGCACGGTTTTTTCTGACTTGAGCATAATTCCTCAACATCCGCATTTCGAGAATTATATAAAAGCCTGGACTGACGGGGGTTTCGGCAGGTATTTCTTTAATAGTTTAATATACACCATCGCTGTAGTGTTAGGTATAGTTTTGGTATCGTCGCTGGCCGCATTTGCGTTTTCGCGATTGGAATTTCCTGGAAGAAACGCATTTTTTATCATGTTTCTTGCCGCGATGATGATACCGCTGCCGGGCAGTTTTGTTCCTTTATATGTGCTTATGGTGAAACTTCATTTGGTCAATACGCGCTTAGGCTATTGTTTATGCCTTATTAACGTGGGGCTGTCTTTTAGCATATTTTTGCTTAAGACGTATTTTGATAAGATGCCTAAAGAGTTAGAGGATGCCGCGAGAATTGACGGTTGCAACAGATTGGGAATTTATAGACACGTGGCTCTGCCCTTTGCCAGGCCGGCTCTTGCAGTGGTAGTGGTTTTTAACGCCCTGAATGTTTGGAACGAATATGTGCTGGCTTTGATAATATTTAGTAGTAAAGACCTGATGCCTCTTCAACGTGGGTTGATGATGTTTCGGGGAGAATTCCTGACTAATTACCCACTTTTGATGGCAGGGCTTACTATAGCGGCCTTACCTATAATTATCTTATACCTGTTGATGCAGAAGTATATTGTCAAGGGAGCAACTTCTCAGGTGGTATTTCCATAATGCCTTATCAAATAAATAAGGGTTTAATTCAAAAATTAAAGTGCAAAAATCTATTACATAAATTTATATAAACTCTAAACACTAAATTCTAAATCCTAAATAAATCCAAAATTCAAAACATAAAACTCAAAACCTCATTTGACCTCTCAGGCATAAAATGTCTTCATACGCTTTTGGATTTTAGGTTTTGGACATTTGAGTTTGTTTAGAGTTTAGGGTTTCGGATTTAGGGTTTCTAATTTTTACATTTTACATTGTCATTTTGATATTTAATTTTTGATATTTGCATTTATAAACCAAATGCAATTGTCATTTAGTTGACAAGGCACCATAAGAAAGGTATTTAATCTTGCTTACGCCAAGATTAATTGTTATAATTACCATATTTATCACTAATTCAATTACAAGAATGGAGATCAAATGACGACACACCATGTCACCGCCCCCCAAGACCGCATTCCTTTTTTTCAGAAATTCATATACAGTATAGGAGCATTTGCGAATACTGCCCAGGCAGCTTTTATCGGACAGATGGTCATTGTTTTAAACCTGGGGTTAGGCGTAAATCCCGCCTTAGTGGGTTTAGTCGGAGCCCTACCCCGTATTATTGACGCCATATCTGATCCTATAACTGGATACTTTTCTGATAATCTACGGACCCGTTGGGGACGCCGAAGGCCGCTTATATTCTTTGGCGCTGTTACCGGCGGAATTACTTACGCATTGATGTATCAGCTCTATAAGGGCCATAGCGAAGGTTTCTATGTCTGGTATTTCGGAATATTCCAGGCCCTTTATTTTATTGGGTTTACCTGTTTTTCCATTCCCTGGATAGCGCTGGGATACGAAATGACCCCTGATTATCATGAGCGCACACGCTTGCAGGGGGCTAGTAATTTTGTTGGCCAATTACCCTGGCTTATCGCTCCTTGGTGCTGGGCCATTATGCACAACCAGAACTGGTTCCCAGATATAGTTTACGGCGGAAGAGTTCTTGCTATCATTATCGGCAGTGTTATCATCGGTTGTGGTATCCTTCCTGCTATTTTTAATAAAGAATACTTCCACACCTTACCAAAACCTGATGTTAGGGGCGCTTGGAGCGTGACGAAAGACTTCTTTGCTGGGGGTTTCGTAACTCTTAAATGTAGGCCATTCTTGAAGCTGTGCCTATTTACCTTACTGATCTTTGGCGGATTCATGTGCGCTTCAGCTTTTACCATCTACGTTGTTTTCTTCTATGTCTTTGGAAATGCTCCAGTGCTTGATCAAGCCTATGCAAACGGCGGTCGCCTGCTCGGTATCTATGGGACTTTTTCTGCTATTTGTACTATGGGAGTCATTTATTTAACCACATGGCTATCTAGAAGGCTCGGCAAGAGAAATACATTTTTTATAACTCTGCCTCTTTCAATCATCGGTTACGCTTTGAAGTGGATTGGTTATAATCCTGCGCATCCGTACTTACTTTTGGTCGCCGCTCCGTTCATCTCATTCGGTCTGGGATCACTTTTCACATTAGTCAGCTCCATGGTAGCTGATGTATGTGACCTTGATGAACTTACTACCGAAACACGCAGAGAAGGCATGTTTGGTGCTATTTACTGGTGGATGGTAAAATTAGGAGTCGCGCTTTCATCGTTTATCTCCGGAATTCTACTGAATGCAACTGGTTTCAAAGTTACATTAGGGCTTGCTCAAACAACGCAAACATTATTAAATTTGCGGCTGTGCGATATCGGTATCCCGATTGTGACCACTTTAATCGCCATTTTTGTTATTATGACTTTTGATATCACAGAAGCTAAAGCCTGTGAAATCCGTGTCCATGTAGAGCGCAGAAGAGGAGAAAGACGAGTAGAAGAAGAAAGACGCAGAGAAGAAAGACGAGTAGAAGAAGAAAGACGAGTAGAAGAAGAAAGACGAGAAGAAGAAAGACGGGAGTGATAGTAGGATGAAAATTCGTAGATACTCGATACTCGATACTCGATACTCGATAATTTATTTGCTAACGTTTTTTTTGCTAGCATCTAGCATCTGGCATCTAGCATCGAGCCATGCAGAAGTTCTTCCATCCACTGAATACGTGCGAAATGCCTGGGATGCGTCAAGTAAAAAGGACCTTGAGTCGTTGGAAAAGATCGTGAACACCTGTATTGAAAACTATTCGGAAGAAGCATTAGAGCAGCAAGCCAGTTTGCATGCCCTTGCTACGAAAGATAAGGCACAAGATTATCCAGCTCTAAATGATGTAGCAACATGCTATTTTATTCGCGGCGAGGCAAATTTTAAAGCCGGCAAGTTAAAAGAAGCAAAAGTCGACCTTAAAGAAGTAATTGATAATTATCATTATGCTCAAGCTTGGGATCCGCGGGGTTGGTTCTGGTCAGTAGCCGAGAAGAGTCAAGCGATTCTTGATAAAATTAAAGTGATGGAAGAAGGAGAACTTACCCCTGGAAATTTAGAGACAAGACCACTTGAAAGACCCGCAACAAAATTGACACTTTATGATTCTGGAAAAGAATCAGTCGTAAATTATGAAAAATACGGAAAGTTTATTGGCAGGGGCAGCAAAGATTATAAATATGAAATTACTGACCAGGAAGGCCTGGTCCAGGCAGTGGGAGAAGGCATTTATCCGAATACTACGAGCGTGCGCTGGGATCCTAATTTCAGGAAGGCGATGAAGGCAGGCAGATTAGAAGGCAGTCATTGGGATTTTGTGTACACTCCTGATTTAGAAGCAAACTTTTATAAATGGGCCACGGCCAGTGAACCCGAAGGAGTAAAACTTTTTTATATCGGGCTGGCTTTAGAGCGGGCTGGCTTCATCGAGCATGCCATAAAAGCCTATTATGCCATTGTGGTACATTTTCCTGCGAGTTACGGCTGGACTTATTGGCAGACGCCTTGGTATGTAGGACCAGCAGCAATTGGCAAGATAAAGTATTTGACTTTCCGGTATCCGAAGTTGGGTATAAAACTTGAAGGGGCAAAGGTGAGGATAATTAATGCCTTTGATAAGAATATTAGTAATGACCTGGTTATTGCTGACCCTGGCAAATTGGTTAAAAAAACTATGTTAGATAAGGTTAGTCTAGCGCAGACTAGCGAGAAGATTAAGGTAAAGGTGGTAAAGAAAATCGGGGGGACACGGATAAAGCTCGTTCAGTTCGATAATCGCCATTGGCGGCTCTACGTAAACTCTAAACCCTATATAATTAAAGGTATATCCTATGCGCCTACAAAGGTGGGTCAGAGTCCGGATGACGGGTCGCTCTCCAACTGGATGGATTATGATTATAACCATAATGGTCTCTGCGACGGACCATTTGATTCCTTTATAGATAAAAATTTGAATAATAAACAGGATAAGGATGAATTTCCTATCGGAGATTTTCAGTTGATGAAGAATATGGGCGTTAATACCATTAGAGTTTATCATCAGCCTTTTACCTTTACGAAGGCCAACAAAAAACTCTTAAGGAAACTTTACGATGATTTTGGAATTATGGTGATTATGGGCGATTTTTTAGGTAAATATGCCATTGGTTCAGGAGCGAGTTGGTACGAAGGCACGGACTATGAGAATCCCGAACATCAAAAGAATATGTTAGATTCAGTTATTAAGATGGTGAATGAATTTAAAGATGAGCCCTATATTCTGATGTGGTTATTGGGTAATGAAAATGTTTACGGAATTGCGTGTAACGCCGATAAAAAGCCGCAGGCCTTCTTCGCGTTTTGCGATAAAGTTGCCGAGGAGATTAAAAAGATAGACCAGGAACACCCCATAGGTATTGCTAATGGCGATACGCTCTTTCTGGATAAGTTTGCTAAATACGCACCCCATGTTGATATATTTGCTGCCAATGCCTATCGGGGTGGTTTTGGATTTTCCGATTTCTGGCAGTCAGTGCTTTTTGAGGCAGACAAACCAACATTTATTACTGAGTTTGGTTGCCCGGCGTTTGCAGCGAATTTAAGCACGGAAGAAGCTGAACGAGGTCAATCAGACTATCTGGAAGGCGCCTGGTACGATATTATCTCTAACAGCGCATTTCGTAAGGAAGGTTTCGGTAATGCCTTAGGCGGCGTTGTCTTTGAATGGGCTGATGAATGGTGGAAGGCATATGAGCCAGCAGTACATGATAGCAAAGGATTGTTCAAAGGGCCGTTCTTAGATGGTTTTATGTATGAAGAGTGGCTTGGAGTAACTTCACAAGGCGACGGAAAATTAAGTCCTTTCTTACGCCAGTTACGCAAAAGCTACTATACTCTGCAACGGCTTTGGCGTTAAAGACACAGATGATCACAGATGTTCATGGTAGCGTAATGTATTAGAGTAAAGCTCACAGATGATCACGGATAGTTTTATCTGTGATAATCTGTCGCTTCTAAATCTGTGCTAATCTGTGTAATGAGCGACCTAATGACTCATTACTAAATGTTACCGGAAGGAAATAGCAGACTCATAATTTTTTAGGGTAACAAAGATCAAGAATTGTTTTAAGTTTTTTATCCATCGCTTTCCGTAAAGCAAAGGAATTAAGC
>JBFMEB010000010.1:0-60379 GCA_040753675.1 Candidatus Omnitrophota bacterium
AAGTGGTAACGGGGTTTTAGGAGGTTAAAAGACACAGAATGATTGTGTCTTAGCAATTTTTGCTCTTTGAAAACAGACGAAAAGTCCTGCTAGTAGAAAATCAGGGGTTCTCCGACGGTATCATGTAAAAGATATAGTTCTAAACTTCGAACAAATAAGAACAATAAAAATGAGAATCAGAGAAAAGAGCAAAAATAGAATAAATCCTAGGAAAGGGAAATGTCTCCCTGGCAGAGAAATTATAAAACCCAATTTATGGTCGAACGATTTAGTACATATTATAGCTCATTTCATGTTTGATGGCAGAGTAAGCAACGACTCCTGTATTTATTATAGTAAAGATATATACCAGATTAACCATATGAAACAGCTTTTATGCAAAATGTTTAGAGCTAAGCCAAAAATCCAATTGCGAGACAATAGTGTTTATGGTTTAACTATTTACCATGTTGAACTTGCTGCTTACATCAGGAGAAGGAAAGAAGAGCTATTTGCATATCTTAATAATGGAGCATCTAAGTTAGAAAAGAGAATTTTTTTAAAAGCTTTTTTTGATGATGAAGGTAATGTTTTTTATAGAGGCGATAAACGTAGGGTGCGCGGGTATCAGAAATCACCTATGCTATTGGAACAAGTGCGTAATTTATTAAGTAATTTTGAGATTGGAAGCAAAATAAATAAAGATGGTACTAATATTGAAGTTTCTGGTTATTGCAATTTAATAAAATTTGCTAATGAAATAAATTTTTCTCCCAAGATTTATATTAATCCAAAGAGAAGAAATGGAATCTGGAAAAAAAGAATTTCAAAAAGAAGAATATTAAGCCTTCTCTTGAAGTCGTATCAGAGGAGGGAATAAGTTTATTTTGTTCTTTGGTAAGAATTGATTATGGGCCACTAGCTCATCTGGTAGAGCACCACCCTCACGAAGGGGGCACTATTGGGCAACCAATAGTAGCAAATCTTGTAAAGTGCGGGGAGGTCTGGGGTATTTCAAGATACTCAATTTGGATAAAAGTAATAATTCTTGAATGCAGATAATCCGCAGCCAAGCTCTTAGTAATAGAATTCTAAGAGAAGGTTCAACGACTATAATCAAGACCTCCAATTTTTAAATTTTTGAGTTACAATTTTTTGTTTTGGAGGATGGGATAGTCTGATCTGCATGGCGACATGCAGTTAACACTAATGTTTAAGGTGGGTGTGCCGCGTTCGAGTCGCGGGTGGCTCATATAAATATCAAATATCAAATATCAAAAATTTAAAGCCAGCGACGAAGAACGCGCAAAAGGATAAAAAGTTTATCTACCTTTTTGGGCGGATGGCGGAATTGGCAGACGCGTATGGCTTAGGACCATATGGGGAGACCCTTGGAGGTTCAAATCCTCTTCCGCCCATAGGTTATTGAATAATGAATAAATTTTTTCAAAGCACACTTAGAATATTTCTGTTGCTGTCCATCATTTTTATTTACTCTAAAGCTTTTTGTGCTGACCGGGGAGAATCTACATTAGGAGAAGCAGAGAGGGATCCACAACAGATGGCTTCTAATCAAGTTATCCAGGTGCATTTTGATGCTAAGGTGATAGAATTAAATCGCATGGAAAGGTCGCCTCTCTCTGGAGAAGAAGGTTACATCATGGATGCTGATCCTAAATGGAAACTTGTTCTGGAGGTACTTCCCCATATGCAAAAGATTCCCTTTCAGCCAGGTATACGCACATGTTATATAGGAGATCCCGAACTTGTCTTTGGTGTTTCGGCTAAACATGTTTCAGGTAAGTATCGTTTTTCATATACTTGGAATGTTGATGTTAGCGGCAAACCAGAATTTACTGATTTTAAGGCAACAAAAATCAAAAATTATTGAGGAATTAGATTATGGATAAAGTTGCTATTATGAATGAAGCTCGGGCAAATTATAGATTTGAACGCGAGGCAAAAAATACAGAAGAAGCGAAGTTATCTTTCGAAAAATATAAAAATGATCCACTTTTTGTTGCTGGCGTGATGCTTTACTGGGCAGAGGGTACACGTTTAGCTAAATATAGAAAATATCAATTGACCATTACAAACTCTGATCCTGAGCTACTGGAAATATACTGTAATTTTGTTCGTAGATACTTTACTGATGTGGATTCAGTCTTCAGGGCTGCTTTGTATATCTATAAAGATATTGATGAATCCAAAGCTAAATTTTTTTGGTCAAGTCGTTTAAAAATTCCCTTAAATCAGTTTATAAAGACTCAAATATTACCAAGCAGGAGTTTATTAACTAAAACCAAGTTGACTTATGGTACTTGTTGCGTATACATAAATAGTAAAGATTATTTATTTACAATGCAGGTTTGGATAGAGAGTGTCTCGAATATTATGCGGCGGTAATTCAGCGGCTAGAATGCCTGCTTGCCAAGCAGGATGGCGTGGGTTCAAATCCCATCCGCCGCTCTTTCTAACGCAGATTATCACAGATTAAATGAAACAGATAAACACAGATATCAGTGATCATCTGTGTAAAAACCGGAGGTTTTTGAAATGAAAGTAATGGAGTTTTTGCCAAAAAAGGCAATCAGCGCTGATTTAAAAGGAACAAATAAACAGGAGATACTTTCGGAATTATTAGATTTGCTTATTAACTCCGGAGAAATTGAAAAGAAACACAAAAATAAATTTATGGAACTTCTCTTAGCCCGCGAGGCATTGGGTTCAACTGCTATTGGCCAGGGTATAGGCATACCACACGGTAAAAGCGATAATATTTCCAAATTGGTGGCTGCCTTTGGCTTATCCAGAAGCGGAGTTAATTTTGATTCTTTAGACGGAGAGCCGGTTTATCTATTTTTCCTTTTGCTCGCACCGCAGGATTCTGCCGGGCCGCACCTTAAGGCATTAGCAAGGATATCCCGACTTCTAAAAGATAAATATTTCCGTGAGAAATTAAAAGCAGCGCGCGATGAGGCCTCTATATTAAAAATTATTTCTCAGGAAGACGATAGGAAAATGTAATGTTAGCGCAGATTAAAAGAATTTTAAAATGGCTTTCTCCTGGAATGCGCATAAAGCGCTGGATACTTATGACCGGTCTTGGCCTATTTTTTGTCGGTTATGGTTCAGCCAGGCTTATCCGAGATGAATTATTTTTTTTACAAGTAGCTGATTTTATTATTGTCATAGGCGGAATAGGCTTAGTGGTAGCAGGGATAAAAAAGATGATGAAGTCTTTTATAACAATACTCTTACCTGCGGGCGATAAGGAGTTAGTGGATATTATTTACCGCAAGCGCCAGTTAGAAAAAGGCCCATCAATAGTTGTTATTGGTGGTGGGACAGGTTTATCAGTGTTATTACACGGTTTAAAAAGCTTTACCAGTAAAATTACCGCTATTGTCACAGTAGCTGATGATGGAGGTTCATCAGGTAGGTTAAGAGAGCAATTCGACGTTTTACCTCCGGGTGATATCCGCAACTGCCTGGTTGCCTTGGCGGATGCAGAGCCATTGATGCAGAATTTATTCCAATTCCGTTTTAATGATGAATCAGAATTTAAAGGGCATAATTTTGGAAATATATTTATTACCGCAATGACTAAATTAACCGACGGAGATTTTGAGAAGGCAATTGAAGAGTCTAGTAAAGTATTAGCAATTCGCGGCAGAGTAGTTCCGGCGACATTAGATAAGGTGGCGTTAGAAGCTAACTTCGCCGACGGCAGTAAAACAGTAGGCGAAGCTAATATACCCCAAAAAGGAGGCCGGATTAAAACTGTTTCTCTTAGGCCAGCACAAGCCAGGGCGGCTAACACTGCTTTGGAGGCAATCGCTCAGGCAGAATTAATTATCTTAGGCCCAGGAAGCCTTTACACTAGTGTAATCCCAAACTTATTAATAAAGGAAATATCCGAGTCGATAGTGAATTCCAAGGCTTTTAAAATTTACATTTGCAATGTTATGACCCAGCACGGCGAGACAGACGGTTATAGCGCTTTTGATCATCTGCAGGCATTAATCAAGCATACTGACAAGCGGATAGTTGATTGCTGCTTAGTCAATAATGCAAAGATCCCTCAAGAATTTTTGGAAAAATACCGTCAAGAACAATCGTTTCCCGTTGAGTCTGATAGCCAACGAATACGCGATGCGGGTTTTATAGTGCTTGAGAGTGATTTTGTTAATTTTACGAATTTCGTAAGGCACGATAGTAAAAAGCTGGCCAAAGCAATAATAAATATAATAGCCAATTATGTTTAGCAAGTAAAAGCGAATTTAATTAAAATGAAAATCATCAAGAAAGATGTAGTTATACGCAATAAACAGGGTCTGCATGCACGGCCTGCTGCTTTATTTGTGCAGTTGGCTAATAAATTCGATTCTGTTATAACCTTGAAAAAAGAAGAGCAAGAGGTTAATGGTAAATCTATCATGGGCGTACTTATGCTTGCTGCTGAAAAAGGAGCGCGTATTATGATAATAGCACAAGGTAATGACGCTCAAGAGGCAATAGAGCAATTAGTTGCCTTGGTGAGTAAAGATGAGTAAAACTATCCAATTAAAAGGAATACCAGCAGCCCCGGGAATTGCGATTGGCATGGTTTATCTTTTCGGCAAGCCAGATTTGTTATTAGAAAAGATTCCGATCGACGAATCTAAAATCCCCTTAGAGATTGCCCGTTTTGAAGAAGCATTAATCAAGACGCGCAGAGAAATTATGGATATCCAGAAGAAGATATCCAAAGATATGGGCTCTGCTGGTAGTGAAATATTTGATGCACATCTTCTAGTTTTGGAAGACAGGATGCTTATTGATGAAGTAATCTCGCGCCTAAAGAAGGAAAAGCTTTGTGTCGAATATATATTCGGTCAGGCGTTATCCAAATATATAAAGGTATTCTCAAAGATTAAAGACGAATATTTGCGCGAAAGGGTGTCTGATATTAACGACGTTGCTCGACGGGTTATTCATAATTTAATGGGCAAAAGGCAGAAGGCCCTTATTGATCTTGAGGAACCTGTCATTGTTGTAGCACATGATCTTTCTCCTTCTGATACTGCAGTGATGCAAAAACAACACGTTATTGCTATAGTTACCGACATCGGAGGCAGAACATCCCATACTGCTATTATGGCAAAAAGCCTTCAAATTCCAGCGGTAGTAGGTTTAGAAAATGCTACGCGGCTCTTAAAAAGTGGAGACAGAATTATAGTTGACGGTGAGGCAGGAATTATAATAATCAATCCAAGCAAAGAGCAGATTAATAAATATACTCAGGAACAACAAAATATTATTAAGTTAGAAACTTTAGTAAAAGAATATAAAGATTTACCAGCGGTGACTCTGGATGGTAAGAAGATTGCTTTGGCTGCTAATATAGAATTACCAGAAGAAGTGGACTCGGTTATCGCACATGGCGCAGAAGGCATTGGTCTATATAGGACTGAGTTCTTCTATATGAATAGGAAAGACCTGCCCACGGAAAATGAGCATTATGAAAGATATCGTGTGGTTGCTGAAAAAGTGGCACCTGATTCAGTTGTCGTACGCACTCTTGACTTAGGAGGAGATAAATTCTTGTCCGCGTTAAAACTGCCGAATGACATGGTGCCGTTTTTAGGTTGGCGAGCCATAAGATTTTGTTTGGCTCAACCTGAAATTTTTAAAGTGCAGTTACGTGCAATCTTACGGGCCTCTGCTCACGGGAATTTAAAATTAATGTATCCGATGATTTCCGGAATAGAAGAATTAAGACAGGCAAACAAACTTCTTGATGAATGTAAGAGAGAATTAAAAAAAGAAAAAAAGGCTTTTGATGAGAATATCGAAGTAGGAGCTATGATTGAGGTTCCTTCTGCTGCATTGACCTGCGATATTTTGGCTAGGGAAGTAAATTTTTTTAGTATTGGCACAAATGACTTGATTCAATATTCGCTCGCCGTAGACCGCAGCAACGAAAAGGTGGCATATCTTTATGAGCCAGCACATCCGGCGGTCTTGCGGTTAATTAAGACTATAATTGATACGGCCCATAGAGCAAATATATGGGTAGGAATGTGCGGTGAGATGGCAGGTGAGCCTACTTTTGCAATAACGCTTTTAGGAATGGGTTTAGATGAATTTAGCGTTTCCACAATTGCCTTGTCGGCAGTTAAGAGAATAATCCGTTCAGTAAGCTTTAAAGAGGCAAAGGAGATTGCCAATACGGTGTTGACTTTATCTAACGCAAAAGATGTGCAAGATTTTACTAATTCAAAACTAAGAGAGATTCTGGACAGAAAGACATGAAGGCAATACTACTTGCTGCTGGTTATGCAACACGACTTTATCCTCTGACTTTAAATTTCCCTAAGGCGCTACTGCCTATTAATTGTGTTCCAGTAATTAATATTATTATTCGTAAACTCGAACTTATCCCTGATATAGACGAGATAATTATCGTAACTAATAATAGGTTTTTTGAAGATTTTAAAAATTGGCAGAAAGAATACCGCCTTAAGAAAAGGCTGACTTTACTTAACGACAATACCACCTCTGATGAGGACAAGTTAGGTGCGGTAGCTGATTTAGCATTCGTAATAAAGAAAAGAAAATTAAATGACGATATAATTGTAATCGGCGCAGATAATTTATTCGATTCGAAATTAGGTAACTTTATTAAGTCTTGCCGAAGCGCACGCAGGGTATGCGTCGGAGTTTTTGATTTTAAAAAAAGAAACGAAGTTGATAAATACGGTGTAATTAAATTGGACAAGAATAACAAAATCATTGATTTCAAAGAGAAACCCAGAGAGCCAAAATCTTCTCTGGTAGCGATGTGTCTTTATTTCTTTCCAAAAGAAAGGTTATTCCTTATTGACAGATATTTAAAATCAAATAAAAAGACGGATGCCATTGGGCATTATATTAGTTGGCTGATTAAAAAAGGCGAGGCATACGGCTATATATTCTCTGGCGAATGGTTTGATATCGGGGACAAAAAACAATATTTTAAAGCCAATAAAACTTTTCAAGTTCCTCTTCACCCGGATTTAGTTTAAAAAAGAAAGGATAACGCATGAAAAAAGAAGATTTCTTTTTTGCATCAGAGTCAGTTACCGAAGGCCATCCTGATAAAGTCTGTGACCAGGTTTCCGACGCTGTTTTGGATGAGGTGTTAAGGCAGGACCCAACCGGCAGAGTTGCCTGCGAGACTTATGCAACTATGGGCTTAATAATAGTAGGCGGAGAGATTACAACTAATGCCTATATTGACGTGCATAAGGTTACAAGGAAAATTATTGAAGAGATAGGTTATATTTCGCCTAAATATGGAATGGATTTTCATACCTGCGCAATATTAAATGCTATACATGCTCAGTCTCCAGATATATCTCAAGGCGTAGATCGCGGCGGAGCAGGTGACCAAGGAATGATGTTTGGTTTTGCTTGCGACGAGACAGAAGAACTTATGCCGCTACCCATAATGTTAGCGCATAAATTGACTGCGAGGCTCGCATTTGTCAGGAAAAATAATATTCTAAAATTCTTAGGCCCTGACGGTAAGTCGCAAGTGACAGTGCAATATAGTAATTCAAAACCAGTTCGAGTGGATTCTGTTATCTTGGCTAGCCAGCACACCGAAGAAGCATTGGATAAGACAGGTGCAAAGATGAAACAATCTGCAAAAGAAGCAATAATTGATAAAGTGGCTAAACCTGTTTTAGGAAACTGGATTGACAAGAAAACTAAATTTTTTGTTAATGAAACCGGTAAATTCCTTATTGGTGGGCCTCAATCTGATACAGGAATGACCGGAAGAAAAATTATTGTTGATACTTATGGCGGTATTGTGCCGCATGGTGGAGGAGCATTTTCCGGAAAAGACCCAACTAAAGTCGATAGGTCTGCTGCTTATATGGCCCGCTATATTGCCAAAAATATTGTTGCAGGTAAATTAGCTAAGCGTTGTTTGATTCAATTATCTTATTGTATTGGCCGGGCTGATCCTTTATCAATTATGATTGATACTTTTGATACGTCAAAAATTTCTAATTCGAAATTAGTAACTATGGTGAGAAAAATATTTCCTCTTACTCCCCGAGGAATTATAAATTGTTTAGACCTGCTTAAGCCGATTTACAGACAGACTGCTTCGTATGGCCATTTTGGCCGTAGCGCAACAAGCGGCTTTAATTGGGAGCGCTTAGACAAAGTGAAAGAAATTCAGAAAGAGGCATGCTTATGAATTACGACATTAAAGATTTAAGCTTGGCAAAAAAGGGCCGTAATAGAATCGAGTGGGCAGCGCAGGATATGAAAGTGCTATCTTCTATCTATGAAAGATTTAAGAAGGAAAAGCCGCTTTCCGGTGTAAGAATCGCAGCCTGTCTACATGTTACAACAGAGACTGCAAATTTAGCACTTACTTTAAAGGCAGGTGGGGCAAATATTGCGCTTTGTGCTTCTAATCCCTTAAGTACTCAGGATGACGTAGCAGCAGCCCTTGTTAGGGATTTTAAAATAAGTGTCTTTGCCATAAAAGGCGAAGACAGCCGTACTTACTATAAGCATATAACAAGCGTGCTTAATATCTTTCCTCAAATAACAATGGATGATGGAGCAGATTTGGTTTCTACTTTGCATAAATATCCTTCAAAGTTTGCGTTAGGTAATTGTATTGGCGGCACAGAAGAGACAACCACAGGAGTAATCAGACTAAGGGCTATGGAGAAAGCAGGAGCATTGCGTTATCCGATTATTGCGGTTAATGATGCTACGACAAAATATATGTTTGATAACCGTTACGGCACAGGTCAGTCGACTATTGATGGGATAATCCGTGCTACTAATAGGCTTTTAGCGGGGGCTAATTTTGTTGTTTGTGGATATGGCTGGTGTGGTAAAGGCGTGGCTATGCGCGCCAGAGGAATGGGCGCAAAGGTCATTGTAACTGAGGTAGACAGCCTAAGGGCTTTGGAAGCGACTATGGACGGAATTATGGTTATGCCTATAGTCCAGGCAGCTAAAATAGGGGATATATTTTTAACCACTACTGGGGATATAAATGTTATAGGTAGAGATGAATTTTCTTTGATGAAATCCGGTGCAATAGTG
Organism: Candidatus Omnitrophota bacterium; assembly: GCA_040753675.1. Classification (GTDB taxonomy): domain Bacteria; phylum Omnitrophota; class Gorgyraeia; order JAHJTE01; family JAHJTE01; genus JBFMEB01. The sequence goes on from JBFMEB010000010.1 coordinate 9,085, forward strand.
GCTAATTCAGGCCATTTTAATGTTGAGATAGATATTTCTTCTCTAAAAAAGATGAGTAAATCTATAAAACGAATAAGAGATTTTGTTGATGAATATACCCTCAAAAATAATCGAAAAATTTATCTTTTAGGCGAAGGTAGATTAGTTAATTTAGCAGCTGCTGAAGGTCATCCAGCGCAGGTTATGGATATGAGCTTTGCTAATCAGGCCTTATGTGCTGAGTATATCTATAAGAATAACCAAAAATTGTCAAATAAAGTTTATCCAGTGCCGCAGGATATCGATGAAAAAATAGCACGTTTAAAATTAAACTCTATGGGTATTAAAATAGATAAATTAACCCAGCGCCAGAGGCAATATCTAGCAAGTTGGCAGGAAGGCACGTAGAACACAATTTATGGCGACAAAATCAATAAAAAGAATAGGGGTCTTGACCAGCGGAGGGGATGCGCCTGGAATGAACGCCGCAATCCGTTCTATTGTGCGCTATGCTATACATAACAAGTTAGAAGTCATCGGAATATCACGTGGCTATGCTGGCCTGATAAATGAAGAGCTCGAGCCACTTACTCATCGCTCAGTTTCTAATATTATTAACCGGGGCGGCACAATTTTAAAGACTGCTCGCTCTAAGGAATTCAAGACTCCCGAAGGCCAAAAAAGAGCAGTTGAGGTGATAAAGAAAAATAATATTGATGCCTTGATTATTATTGGCGGAAATGGTACTCACCGCGGAGCGTATGAATTATTTAAAAAATGGAAAGTTCCCGTGGTAGGGGTTGGTTCTACAATTGATAATGATTTGAATGGCATAGATTATACTTTAGGCTACGACACAGCAGTAAATACAGCTCTTGAGGCAATAGATAAAATTAGAGACACAGCTACGTCAATGGAGAGAATTTTTGTAGTTGAGGTAATGGGCAGAGACTCTGGTCTAATAGCTTTGCAGGTTGCGCTTGCTGCTGGCGCAGAAGAAGTTTTAATACCCGAAGTTAAATTTGACTTTGAAAAAATCTGCCATGATATTGTAGAAGGAAATCTGCGAGGAAAAATTTCTTGGATTATTATTGTAGCAGAAGGAGCTGCCAGCGGCCAAGAAATTGGAAAAAAAATAGAAGAATTAACAGATTTGGAGACAAAGGTTGTAGTCTTAGGTCATGTTCAAAGAGGCGGAACACCTTCTGCCAGAGACAGAATTTTGGCCGCGCGCTTAGGGACCGCTGCAGTAGATTTAGTTTTGAAAAATGAATTTGGCAAAACAGTCGGCCTTAAAGGAGAAGAATTAAATATCTTAGACATAGAAACTGCTATGAAGAAAAAAGAATTAGATTTAGAGAACTTATATAAATTGGTAAGGGTTCTAACTTAGGGGAGAAATTGTCATGGGAAGGAAGGCTTTAGACATTGAGAAATACGCTTTAGATTTAATTATGACTGATGATTTCCAAGCCAAGAAAAAATTGGCAGCGAAGATTCGCACCTTGGCTTATAAGAAAGGCATATATCCATCTAGTATTCATGAGTTTTATATGGCACGCGGCAGAGGAGAATTTAGCGGATTTACTGTGCCAGCAATAAATTTAAGAAGCATGACTTATGATTTGGCCAAGGCGATATTCAGGGTAGCAAAGAAAAATAATTGCGCGGCTTTCATCTTTGAAATTGCCAAGTCAGAGATGGGTTATACAAATCAAACGCCTTTAGAGTATGCCAGTGTAGTCTTATCTGCAGCTATAAAAGAAGGTTTTATTGGCCCTGTATTTATCCAGGGCGACCATTTTCAGGTCAACGCCAAAAAATTTGCAGAAAATCCAGAAGCAGAATTACAAGGCTTAAAGGATTTAATCGAAGATGCTATAGAAGCAGGTTTTTATAACATCGATATTGATTCATCTACCTTAGTAGATTTATCAAAGCCTGATGTTAAAAAACAGCAATATTTAAATTATGAGGTTTGTGCCAAGCTGACTCAATTTATCCGTCAGGTTCAGCCTAAGGCGATAGAAGTATCTGTTGGCGGAGAAATTGGTGAGGTAGGTAGCAAAAATTCTACTGCTGAAGATTTAAAGGCATTTATGACAGGTTACCGGGAGAGGCTGCGTAAAGGTTATAACGGCATTAGCAAGATTAGCATTCAGACAGGGACTAGCCATGGTGGGGTAGTATTGCCAGACGGCACAGTGGCAGAAGTAAAATTAGACTTTGAAACTTTAAAAACTCTTTCGGAAATTGCCAGAAATGAATATGGCCTGGCCGGCGCAGTGCAACATGGCGCCTCAACCTTGCCTGCTGAGGCATTTCATAAATTTGCCCAAACAGAAACAGCAGAGGTGCATCTGGCAACAGAATTTCAGAATATGATTTATGAAAGCAAGCATTTCTCGCAGGAATTAAAAACAAAAATTTATGATTGGCTTAAGATAAATGCAGCATCGGAGAGAAAAGAAAGCGATAGCGAAGAGCAGTTTTTCTATAGGACCCGTAAAAAGGCGTTAGGGCCATTTAAAAAAGAGATTATGGGCTTAAGTCCGCAAACGCGAGCGGCAATAGCTGCTGAGATTGAGGATAAATTCGAATTCCTATTTAAACAATTAAATTGCATAAATAACAAAGAATTAGTCAATAAATTCGTAACTTTAAAGCGCGTCATTAGTCGTAAACGCCAGCGGACAGAAAAAGTAATCCAACACGATTCACAGGGGGCTGATTAATTATGGCAAAAAAGAAGGCAATAAAAAGAGAAAAGAAAGATAAAAAAGAGAAGAAGGAATTGCAACTTAGATCAGATATCACTAAAAAAGGAATTGAGCGTATTCCGCATCGGGCACTTCTTTATGCTACCGGGCTATCTTCCTCAGATATGGATAAGCCTTTTATCGGGATAGCCTCATCATTCTCTGATTTAGTTCCAGGCCATATTTCCATGCGTTCTTTGGAGCGCGCGATTGAAAATGGGATATATTCTGCAGGCGGCAGGCCGTTTATTTTCGGGGTTCCTGCTATCTGCGATGGCATTGCTATGGGCCATTCTGGAATGAGATATTCCTTGCCCTTGCGTGAAATTGTGGCTGATGCGATTGAGTCAGTTGCTAACGCTCATTGTCTGGACGGATTAGTCTTGCTGACTAATTGCGATAAAATTACTCCAGGTATGCTTATGGCTTTAGCGCGTTTAAATATTCCAAGCATTGTGGTTACTGCCGGGCCAATGTTAACTGGAAGAATGAAAAATAGAAGATTATCTTTAGTACGTGATACTTTTGAGGCAGTTGCGTTAGCTAAGAAAGGCGAGATAAAGCCTGAAGAGCTTGCTTGTCTGGAAATGTCAGCCTGTCCTGGTGCTGGTTCTTGTCAGGGGCTTTATACTGCTAATACTTTAGCTTGTTTGACAGAAGCCTTAGGGTTGTCTTTACCGGGCTGTGCTTGCGCATCAGCAGTTAGTGCTAAAAAAATGCGCATTGCCTTTGAATCTGGACAAAAAATCATAGAATTAGTAAGAAAAAATGTTACTCCTCGTAGTATCTTAACCCGAACTGCGTTTGAAAACGCGATTGTGGTGGATATGGCTTTGGGTGGTTCGAGTAATAGCGTACTTCATCTTTTGGCAATTAGTTATGAAGCAAATATTCATTTGCCTTTAAAACTTTTTGATTTAATTTCACGAAAAATACCTACAATCTGTTCTCTGGAGCCTGCAGGTAATCATTATATGGAGGATTTAGAGACAGCAGGAGGGATTCCTGCGGTTTTGAAAAGATTAAGGCCTAAATTAAACAATACCTCAACCATTAACGGTAAATCAATTTATCAAATCGCAGCTGAGGCGCAAATTTTCGATGAAGAGGTTATACGGCCTTTAAATCAACCTTATAATAAAGAAGGAGGCATTGCAATTCTCTTCGGCAATCTTGCGCCAGAAGGGGCAGTAGTTAAGCAGAGCGCGGTAAGTAAGGAGATGATGCGCTTTATTGGTAAAGCAGTAATTTTTGAATCAGAAGAAGAAGCAATGCAGGCAATCTTGCACGGTAAAATCAAAAAAGGCCAGGTTGTGGTTATTCGTAACGAAGGGCCTAAAGGCGGCCCGGGAATGCGGGAGATGCTCTCGCCTACATCAGCAATCGTGGGCATGGGTTTGGCAGATAGCGTTGCCCTAATTACTGACGGAAGATTTTCCGGAGGAACACGCGGGCCTTGCATCGGCCATATTAGCCCGGAAGCAGCAGTAGGCGGACCAATCTCAATTATTGAGAATGATGACCGTATAGAAATAGATATTCAAAAACGTAAATTAGAATTACTTATCCCTGCAAAAAGGCTACGGGAAAGACTTAATATAAAACATGAAGCAAAACCAAAAGTAGTAGGCGGTTACCTTGAAAAATATGCAAGCTTAGTAAGTTCTGCTAGCATAGGAGCAGTAGTCAGGCCTAAGCCAATAGAGGGTTCGATAAAAAGATGACTGGTGCACAGATTTTAGTCGAGAGTTTAAAAAAAGAAGGGGTTGAAGTAATCTTTGGTTATCCAGGTGGGTCAGTTTTGCCTCTTTTTGACGCTTTATATGATGCGCCGTTTAAATTTATTCTGACTCGTCATGAACAGGCAGCAGCACATGCAGCAGATGGCTTTAGCCGCGCAACTGGAAAGGTTGGCGTTTGCATGGCAACTTCTGGCCCGGGTGCTACAAATTTAACCACTGGAATTGCAAATGCGTATATGGATTCAATTCCGATGGTAGCTATAACCGGACAGGTTAAAACATTTCTGATTGGCAATGATGCTTTTCAAGAGGCAGATATTACAGGCATAACTCGGCCAATAACAAAGCATAATTATTTGGTTAAAGATATCAAGGATTTAATACGTATTATTCGAGAGGCATTTCACATTGCCTCAACTGGTAGACCTGGCCCTGTGGTAATTGATGTTCCGGTTGATATTCAGCAACAGCAGCTAGAATTTATCTGGCCAGAGGAAGTTAATATACGCGGCTATAAGCCAACATATTTTGGCCATCCGGGTCAGATTAAAAAGGCAGCTAAATTAATCAGTTCGTCTAAAAGGCCGATTATCTATACAGGCGGCGGAATTATCACATCTGGCGCAAGCCATGAATTGAGAGAGTTAGCAGAAAAAATAAATGCGCCTGTGACTTGGACGCTTATGGGCATAGGTGGTTTTCCCGCTACACATAAACTTGCATTAGGTATGCTTGGGATGCATGGCACAGCTTATGCAAACCACGCAATTATGGAATCAGATCTTATTATTGCAATCGGAGCAAGATTCGATGACCGTGTAACCGGAAGAATTGATGCGTTTGCGCCGCACGCTAAAGTTATTCATATTGATATAGATCCTGCTTCTATCAGTAAAAATATTAGGGTTGATATTCCTATTGTAGGAGATGCTAAAAATGTTTTAGGCCAAGTGTTAGAGGAATTAGGTAAGCAGGCTGATACCTCAGATTGGCTTAAGACTATTGAGACCTGGAAGAAGAAGTATCCTCTTAGTTATAAGAGCGAAGGTAAAATTAAGCCACAGTATGTTATTGAACAGATTGATGAGGCGACCCAGGGCGAGGCAATAATCACTACAGAGGTTGGCCAGAATCAGATGTGGGCTTGCCAGTGGTATAAATATTCGCATCCGCGCACTTTTATTTCATCCGGCGGATTAGGGACTATGGGTTTTGGTTTTCCTGCGGCAATGGGCGCTAAATTGGGTTGTCCTGAAAAAATAGTTTTTGACATTGCTGGTGACGGCTCTATTCAGATGAACATACAGGAATTAGCTACTTGTGTATGTAATAAAATAAATGTTAAGGTGGCGATTTTAAATAATGGATATTTAGGAATGGTCAGGCAGTGGCAGGAATTATTTTATAAGAAACGCTATGCGCATACGTGTATATCCGGCCCTGATTTCGTAAAATTAGCAGAAAGTTATGGCGCAGCAGGCATCCGGGTTACAAAAAAAGAAGAGGTGCGGCCTGCTATTGAAAAGGCAATAGCAATAGATAACACTGTGTTTATTGATTTTCATATCGAGCCAGAAGAAAATGTCTATCCTATGGTGCCTGCGGGCGAAGCCATAAATAGGATGATAGGCGGCATGGCATAGAACACAGATGAACACAGATGGTCGTGGTAGCAGATATATTAGAGTACTGCACACAGATGATCGCAGATAAAATCTGCGATAGTCTGTTCTTTTATCTGTGCTAATCTGTGTAATGAGGAGCGAAGCGACGAATGAAACATACCATTTCAGTATTAGTCGAGAATAAACCCGGCGTGCTGGCGCGGATTGCCGGGCTATTTAGCGCACGGGGTTTTAACATTGATTCTTTGGCAGTGGGGGAGACCAATGACCCGACAATGTCACGTATGACCATTGTTGTGGATGCTAAAGATGAGATGATTTTAGACCAGATAAAGAAACAGCTGAATAAATTAATCGATACGATTTCAGTTGTTGATTTTACTAAAAGAGAAATTGTTGAGAGAGAATTAATTTTGATAAAGTTAGAATTAGACCCAAAAGATAAAAAACACCTTGAAGTTTTGGCTGAAAAATTTAGAGCGCATATTGTTTTTAGTAAAGAAAATAGCGCCATCGTAGAGATTTCAGCAGAGAGACAAAAAATCGATGAGTTTTTAAAAGAATTGGAAAAATTTAAAATTAAAGAGTTAGTCAGGACCGGCAGGATTGCGATGGATAAACATTAATTGTGGAGGATAAATGCTTAAAATTTATTATGATAATGATGCGAATCTGGATATTTTAAAAGATAAGATAATTGCGATTATTGGCTATGGCATACAAGGCCGCGGCCAGGCATTATGCCTTAAAGATTCAGAATGCAAGGTAACTGTTTCTGAGATAGAAGGTACGCCAAATTTTGAGCAAGCTAAGAAAGACGGATTTTTTCCGGTTTCTGCAGCTGAGGCAGCCCAACGAGCGGATATTATCCAGATTTTAACTCAAGACCATGTCCAGGCAAATGTTTATAAAGAGGCAATAAAGCCAAATTTAAAGAAGGGCAAAGCGCTTTGTTTTTCGCACGGCTTTAATATAAGATTTAAACAAATAAAGCCGCCAAAGAACGTCGATGTTTTTATGGTTGCGCCTAAAGGACCAGGCGCTTTAGTGCGCAGGATGTATGAAGAAGGAAAAGGTGTGCCGTCCTTGTTAGCAGTTTTTCAGGATGCAACAGGTTCAGCCAAGCAATTGGGATTAGCTTATGCTAAGGCAATTGGTGCAACTCGCGCAGGAGTGATTGAGACAACATTTGAGGAAGAAACTGAAACTGATCTTTTTGGTGAACAGGCAGTTCTTTGTGGCGGAGTTACAGAATTAATCAAGGCAGGATTTGATACGTTGGTTGAAGCAGGTTATCAACCAGAGATTGCCTATTTTGAAGTTTTGCACGAGTTGAAACTGATTACTGATTTAATTCAGGAGACTGGAATTAGCGGGATGCGCAGGCGGGTTTCTAATACTGCCTGTTACGGCGATTTAACCCGAGGCCCAAAAATTATCACTGAAAAAACCCGCAAAGTGATGAAGAAAATTTTAAAAGAGGTAAAGAGCGGAAAATTTGCTAGGGAATGGATTAAAGAAAATGAAGCAGGCAGGCCGGTATTTAATGATTTACTTAAAAAAGGCGATGAGCATCCTATAGAAGCAGTTGGTAAAAAACTGCGTGAGATGATGCCGTGGATGCATAAGTAATGCAAAAATCAAAGTTTAAAAATCAAAATTACAATTTAAAATTCAAAATTTTTAATTTTGATATGTCATTTTGATATTTGATTTTTGATATTTAAATTTAATACCATGGATAAACTAATCATATTCGACACAACCTTAAGAGACGGGGAGCAGGCACCTGGGGCAAGTCTGACTATGAAGGAAAAGTTAGAGATTGCCAGGCAGTTAGTCAACTTAGGCGTTGATATAATTGAGGCTGGTTTTCCAGTCTCTTCAAAAGGCGATTTTGAGTCAGTTAACAAAATTGCCAAGACTGTTAGCGGAGTCACTATCTGTGGCCTGGCTCGTGCTTTAAAAAAGGATATTGATACAGCTGTATTAGCCATAAAGCCGGCAAAGAAAAAATTATTGCATATATTTTTGGCAACCTCAAAAATCCATATGCAGTATAAATTAAAAAAAGCCAAAGAAGAGATACTGCGCATCGCAGTTGAGACAGTAAGCTATGCCAGAAAAAAAATCGAAACCATAGAATTTTCACCTGAAGATGCTACTCGCACTGAGCCTGAATTTTTATTCAAGGTGATTGAATCGGTTATTAATGCTGGGGCTACAGTTATAAATATTCCTGATACAGTTGGCTTTACTGAACCCGAAGAATATGGACGCTTAATTGCTTCGATAAAAGAAAACGTTCCTAATATCGGAAAGGCAATAATCTCAGTACATTGCCATAATGATTTGGGCCTGGCAGTTGCCAATTCCCTTTCTGCAATTAAGAATGGAGCCAGGCAAGTTGAATGTACGATTAACGGCATAGGCGAACGCGCTGGAAATGCATCTATGGAAGAGTTGGTTATGGCAATAAAGACACGGCCGGATATTTTCGATACTATGTTTACCGAGATTAAGAGTCGCGAAATTTATAAGACTTCCAGGCTGGTAAGCAAACTTACAGGTTTTGTAGTGCCTCCTAATAAAGCAATTGTGGGTTTAAATGCCTTTCGTCATGAGTCTGGAATCCATCAGGATGGAGTTATAAAAAAAGCCATTACTTACGAGATAATAAAACCCGAGGATGTTGGTTTTACTGGAGTAGGGTTAGTGTTAGGCAAACACTCGGGTCGGCATGCTTTAAGAGAGCGGCTAAAATTATTAGGCATGCATTTGACTGATAAGGAATTAGATGAGGTTTTTAGAGACTTTAAGGATTTAGCTGATAAGAAAAAGGAAGTTTTTGATGAAGATTTAATTGCACTTGTTGAAGAAGAATTAGGCAAGACTCAGGATTTCTGGAAGTTGGAAGACTTAAGGGTTGAAAGCGGTATGCATATTACTCCCAATGCCCAGGTAACTCTAAAGTTAAAAAATAAAACCAAGAATAGCTGTTCATCAGGCGACGGTCCGGTCGATGCCTGCTTTAAAGCTGTTGATAAGATTACAGGGATAAAGGGGAAATTATTGGATTATTCTATTCAGTCGGTTACTGCCGGAAAAGATGCAATAGGAGAAGTTAGTGTTCGCATAGCGGCTAAAGGTAAGGAGTCTTTAGGTAAAGGCAGGAGCACTGATATTGTCGAGGCCTCGGTTAAGGCGTATCTTAATGCTGTAAGTAAGATTGCCAACATTTAATGCTACGGACGAGACTAAGAGATTATTTTGGTATTACGTTATTGATAATTATTGCCCTCTTTGGGGTAGCAGCATTTAAGCTTATAAGTTCCGGTGCCTTGGATGGGCTTAGATTAAATTTTAGTAATGATTTGCAGGATTTTAAACTCCAACTAGGTATCATAAAAGAAAATACGCGTGATTTAATAGTCCCCCCTCGTAAACAACCCGGTTCTCTTTTATTAGCCGAAGAAAAACTAAAACAGTTTCTTCCAGATCCTTTTGCTAAATTTGGTCAAGGAGATTGGGATAGTTTCTGGAATCTTATCTATGGAGTTCACGAGACTGATGACTACGGCATAAATTATACTCCTAAGAGAAAGAGACAGCTAAATATTGATGAGATTGAAGAGATTTTACGCCAAGATTATCCGCATATTTTCCCTAAATTTGATTCTCAAACGTGGCATGACTTTTGGACACTGATATTTAGCAAAAAATAACAAGCGAGTCAAAGGATGAAACAGATATTTGGTCTAATTGGTAATCCGGTAAAACATAGTCTTTCGCCAGCGATGCAAATGGCAGCATTTAGGTACTATAATATTGACGCTGAGTATAGGTTATTTGAATTAAGAGCCGAAGAATTAGAGAGTTTTTTGCTGGGAAAAGTTGCAATCAAAGATACTGAGGGCAAAGAAGTAAACATTAAAGATATGTCAGGTTTCAATGTGACTATTCCTTATAAGGTAAAAGTACGAGAGATGCTCGAGAGAGAATTTCCAGTTAGCAAAGATACCAAACAGAGGCCAGAAGACCTGCATTATGTTCTGGTAAGCGGAGCAGTGAATACAGTGAAGAGACAGGGAGATATATTAGAATATTTCAATACTGACGCATCAGGCTTTCTAGAGTCTTTACGTGATGAGTTAAAATTTGATACCAAAGATAAAAACGTTTTACTTATTGGCTGTGGCGGGGCAGGCAGAGCAGTTATAGCTGCCTTAGCCTGGTGGAAAAATAAGGAAATCAGAATTAAAAAGATTTACGTTACGGATATTAATAAAGAAGCAATCAATTCTGCCAGATCATATTTTTTAAATATTCAAGAACATTCCAAAAATTTAAATTTTGTAGACAGATTACAATTTATCCGTAGTAAAGATATTAGTAAGATTATAATGGATATTGATTTATTGGTTAATGCATCTCCGGTTGGTATGGAAGATGAGGATGGCTCTGTTATTGATAAGAATTTATTACATAAAAATTTATATGTTTATGATATAGTATATAATAGAAACGGTCAAACACAGTTAGTCAAAGACGCAAAAGAAATTTTAGGAAAAGATCGCGTAGCTGACGGCTTAAGTATGTTATTATATCAAGGCGCAAGTTCTTTCGAGCATTGGACAGGAGAGAGAGCTCCCATTGCAATAATGAGAGAGGCTTTAGAGAAAGAGGTTAACCCCGTTAGAAAGGATGAGACTTCTTAATTCTTTCCACAGGGGGATGTATCTTAATTAAGTTACTTGTTAGCTCCGCCATAAATAAATTGTGGAGTTTTCTAACGGGGTGAAAAGATTATGTTAGAGAAAATAATTGTGTTTATTTTTGGCTCTATAGTGGGAAGTTTCTTAAATGTATGTATTTATCGCATGCCTAAGAATGAATCTATCATAAAACCGGCTTCGCATTGCCCAAATTGCAAAAACCCGATTGATTGGTATGATAATATTCCTATATTTAGTTTTCTTTTCTTGGGTGCGAAATGTAGATACTGTAAACAGAGAATAAATTTGCGCTATCCAGTTGTAGAACTTCTTAGCGCCGCCCTAGCATTGTTTTTGTTTACCCAATTTGGCTTATCTGTAAAATTTTTTATATATGCGGTTTTGTTTTGCGCCTTGATAGTATCCTCATTTATAGACCTTGAATATCAGATTATTCCGGATGAGATTTCGGTTGGGGCGATAATTATCGGATTATTAGTCAATATCTTCTATCCTGCCTTTAACGGGCTTTTAAGTTTAAGACAATCTTTGGTTTTTTCCGGCTTAGGCATATTGGTGGGAGGCGGAACGCTTTATTTAACTGGTATAATAGGTGATATAATCTTTAAAAAAGAATCAATGGGTGGGGGGGATATCAAGTTATTAGCAGGGATTGGTGCTCTTTTAGGCTGGAGGATTGCGCTTTTTGTTTTTTTTGGGGCTCCCATTTTTGGTGCAATTGTAGGTTTAATAGTTAAAATAAGAAAAAAGATAAGCATTATTCCTTATGGTCCGTTTATTTCTTTATGTACTTTTATTGCTGTTTTTTGGGGTGAACAGATTGTTGGCTGGATATTTAAATACTGAAACACAGATGATCGCAAGATAAAAGAACAGATGATCGCAGATAAAAGCAGAGTATAAGGAGGTATTAACATGTTACGATTTTTAACCGCAGGAGAATCACATGGCAAGTTCCTCGTGGCTATTTTAGAAGGAATACCGGCAGGCCTAAAGATTGAAATTAAAAAGATAAATAATGAATTAGCTCGTCGCAAAATTGGCATCGGCCGTTCAGCAAGAATGGGTTTAGAAACGGATAGGATTTTCTCTATTACCGGCTTAAAAAATAATATTAGTATTGGTGCGCCCATTGGTTTGATTGTTGAAAACAAAGATAAGAGCATTGATAGATTGCCGGCAGTGCTCATTCCGCGCCCTGGCCATGCTGATTTAGCTGGTGTTTTAAAGTATGGTTTTAAAGATGCTCGAAAGGTATTAGAGCGGGCTTCGGCAAGAGAGACTGTAATGCGCGTAGCAATAGGAGCAGTATGTAAAATACTCTTAGAAGAATTCAAGATGAAGGTCACCTCGCAAGTTCTGCATATAGGCGGAAAGACGAGTCTAAGAGAAATTAAGAAATTAATACACTTGGCTAAGAAGAAAAAAGATACCTTAGGAGGTGTGTTTGAAGTTTGCGTAAAGAATGTTCTTGCTGGATTAGGAAGTTATGTGCATTATGACCGCAGGCTTGATGGCCTCTTAACTCAGGCAATTATGTCCATTCCTGCTATTAAGGCCATAGAGATAGGCGAAGGCATTATTTCGGCTGAAAAGTTTGGGTCGCAAGTCCATGATGCTATTTATTTTTCTAAAGGAAAATTTTTCAGAAAGACAAATAATGCCGGTGGCTTAGAAGGTGGAGTCACTAATGGCCAGGATCTAATTATCAAGGCAGCTATGAAACCCATTGCCACAATAGGTAATCCTTTAGATTCGGTTAATATCCTAACTAAAAAGAAGGCGAAGGCAGCGATAGAGCGTTATGATACATGCGCAGTTGAATCAGCAGCTGTAATAGCTGAGAACATGGTTGCTTTTATTCTGGCCGGAGCTCTTTTAGATAAATTTGGCAGCGACAGCCTCGAAGATATTAAGGTAAGCGTTGCCAATTATAAGAAGAGAGCAGGTTGTTAGGCATTTTTTTGAAATTGTTGTCAAAAACCCCACATTACGCTGTGGGGTTTTGGCTTTTTTGAATAGATTGACAGAGTTGTAAGTAGATGATAAAATTGCGGATATGTAATTAATGATTACGCAGATTTTTAAACCAAGATTACACAGATTACAATTATTAAGATAGCATGCAATTCAATACATCTATCCAAGTTTCCAAGACTATAATGGCATCTATGGCAACCAAGGCTAATAAGGCAAATAAGGGGAAAATGGCTATCAAGATAAGATACCATTTTAGCCCCTTTGCCTTTAAGCCCTGTTCCCTTTTATAGCCTTGAATGCCCTGAGTGCCTTGATAGACTTGTAAGGGTTAGGTTTGAATAGTACAAGATAAGATGAAGAACATTTATTTGGTAGGGTTTATGGGAACTGGTAAGTCAGTTGTAGCTAAGGTGCTGGCAAAGAGGCTAAATCTAAAATTTATTGACATGGATACTCTCATTGAAAAGAAAGAAGGCCTAAAGATTAAAGATATCTTTGCTGAAAGAGGTGAAACCTACTTTAGACAATTAGAGAAAGAAACAGTTAAAGAGTTAAGCGCCAAATTGGACACAGTTGTTGCTTGTGGCGGAGGAGTAGTTTTGGATAAGGATAATCTAAATATACTAAAGGCCACCGGAAGCATTATTTGTTTAAACGCCAGGCCAGAGATAATTTTAAAACGTTGCGAGAATTGTACAGATAGGCCATTATTAAATATCGAAAATCCCAAAAAAAGAATTGAAGAATTATTAAGATTTAGAGCACCTTTCTACGCACAGGCACATTTTAACATTGATACTTCGGATTTGAGTGTTGAAGAAGTAGCCGAAAAAATATTAGAAGGCATAAGAAGGGATGAGAAGACCGATGACTGAATTAGAAGCAAAGATTGCGCTGAATTTACTACCAGAGCTCTCGACTATTTGTTATAAAAAATTATTAGATTATTTTAAGAATGCTTTAGCTGTTTTTAAGACAAGTCCCGAAGAATTAGAAAGGGCTTGCGGCCTAAAAAAAGAAACATTAGCAAAGTTAAATACGCTTATTAAAGGCGAAAGCCTTAAAAAAGAATTAGCGCTTATAGAAAAAAATAAAATTAAGATTCTCTCTCTTGATGATTCTGATTATCCAACGCTTTTAAGAGAGATTTACGATCCGCCGCCTATACTTTATGTTAAAGGAAAATTAGAAAAAGATAGTTTAAAAATTGCTATAGTCGGTTCGCGGCAGGCGTCAATGTATGGTCTTAAAATGACAGAGAAATTTGGTTATGAATTGGCTTCTTGTGGTCTAACTATTGTCTCTGGCATGGCTCGTGGAATAGATAGCGCAGCTCATAAGGCGGCATTAAAAGCAGGCGGAAAAACTTTGGCGGTTTTAGGCAGTGGCTTATCTTGCATTTATCCTCCTGAGAATAAAGGATTATTTGAGCAAATTTCAAATTCTGGAGCAGTTATCTCTGAATTTCCGATTGTTACAAGACCGTTAAGTTATAATTTTCCGCGCCGAAATAGAATTATCAGCGGCTTAAGTTCAGGCATCTTGATTGTAGAGGCAGCCAAACGAAGCGGTGCATTAATAACTGTAAATTGTGCCTTAGAGCAGGGTAGGGAAGTATTTGTGGTTCCTGGCAAGGCAGATTCGCCAACATCCTTTGGGACAAATAAACTTATTAAAGAAGGGGCAAAATTAGTAGATGATGCAAGTGAGATAATTCAAGAATTAAATTTAAACCCTGATCCTAAACTTCAACCTTCAAAAGCAAGAACCAAAGAAGGCCAGAACTTAAATTTAAACGAAAGAGAAAGAAAAATCTTGGATTCTCTTGTTGATGAACCTGTTCTCTTTGAAAAGATTTTAGAGGATACTGATTTTACCACAGCAGAGCTTTTAAGTTGCCTAACCCGACTTGAACTTAAAGGTGTTGTAAGCCAGCTACCTGGAAAAAGGTTTACTAAAAAATTTTAAAGTGAGGTCAAATGAAGCCTAAACTTACGGGACAATGATATTCGTAAGTTTATTGGCTGAATTTACCCAGCACTAATTTTACTAAATAGCTTTGAATAAAAAATAAAAGTTTGTACATAAAATCAAAAATTTTATTTTAGCTCCAAGCAGTGCAGTAAAAGTAGTGCTGGATTTAATTCGCGCAAATAACTTATGTTCACTGCCGTTCCATAAGTTATGCGCTCATTAAAGTGAGGATTTGATGGCCAGTAAAGAAAAATCATTAGTTATTGTAGAATCACCGGCAAAAGCTAAAACCATTGGCTCGATTTTAGGGGCCAACTTCGTTGTCGAGTCATCAATGGGCCACATTGTTGATCTGCCGGCAAAGAAATTAGGGATAAATATAGACGATAGCTTTAAGCCTGAGTTTGTTGTAATACCTGCGAAAATTAAGTTATTGAATCAGTTAAAAGCCCATGCAAAAGATAAACGCCATGTTTATTTAGCTACTGACCCTGACCGGGAAGGAGAAGCAATCGGCTGGCATATAAAATCTGAAATTGCTAATCCTAAAGATGCCAAGGATAAATTTTTAAGAGTAATATTTCATGAGATTACTACTGAGGCAGTAAAAGAAGCGTTCAAAAATCCACAGGACTTGGATAAGTCCAAATTCGATGCCCAAAAGACAAGGAGAGTCCTGGATAGATTGGTAGGCTACTTTTTAAGCCCGTTTCTGTGGCGTAAAATTGCCCGTGGATTAAGTGCCGGCAGAGTCCAGTCAGTTGCGCTACGCATAATAGTTGAGCGCGAGCGCGAAATCTTAAGCTTTAAGTCTAAAGAATACTGGGAGATTGAGGCAAAATTAAAGAAAAAGGAAGTTCAGACGGAATTCAACGCCAAATTAACCAAGATTGATAATAAAGATCCGCAAATAAATAATGAACATGAAGCTAAATCCTTAGTTCAGCTGATAAAAAAAGAGCAATTCAAAGTTTGCGAAGTTGAAGGCAAGGAAAAGAAAAGGTCAGCTCCGGCGCCGTTTACCACCAGCTCTTTGCAGCAAGAAGCCTTTAATAGACTACATTTTACTGCTAAAAAGACAATGCTTATTGCCCAGCATCTTTATGAAGGCATAGAATTAGGTAAGTTGGGTCCGGTAGGATTAATCACTTATATGCGCACTGATTCAGTTCATGTAAGCCAGAACGCATTGTTTGAGGTAAGGGATTTTATCGCTACGCAATTCGGTAGGCGATATTTACCAGAAAAACCTAATGTCTACAAGTTGTCTAAGCGAGCCCAAGCTGCTCATGAAGCAATAAGGCCGACTAAGGTATTAAGAAGGCCTGAAGATTTGAAAGGGTATTTAAATAACGACGAATATAAATTATATGAACTTATTTGGAGGCGCTTTGTTGCTAGTCAGATGAAGCCGGCCGAGATGTTTGTTACTACCGTAAAGATTTCAGCGGGCAAATTTCTATTTCAAGCCACAGGTACCCAATTGACATTCGATGGATTTTTATCAGTATATGCAGAGAAGGATGAAAAAAAAGAACAAGTGAAACTACCGGCCTTATCAGTTGGAGATAAATTGAATTTAATTAATCTCCTTCCCACACAGCATTTTACCAAGCCGCCACCGCGATTTTCTGATGCTTCTTTGGTAAAATTTTTAGAAGAGAAAGGTATAGGCAGGCCCAGCACTTATGTTCCGATAATCCAAACCTTAATATTCAGAGATTATGTTCGTCGCCTAAAAGGGTACTTCTCGCCAACCGAATTAGGCATAAAGGTATTTGATTTATTAATAAAATATTTTAAGGAAATCATGGATTTAGATTTTACAGCACGCATGGAAGAAGAATTAGATTTAGTTGAAGAGGGCGATATAAAATGGCTGAAGGTGTTGAATGATTTTTATCCTACTTTCCGAAAAAAATTGGATTTTGCCAATGAATATGCAAAAAAAGAAGTAGTTACTAGTAAGGAAGTGTGTCCGCAGTGCGGCAAACCAATGGTTATAAAATGGGGTAGAAAAGGCAGATTTTTGAGCTGTTCCGGATTTCCAAACTGTAAGTTTTCTAAATCGATAACCACTGGTATAAAATGTCCAAACGAGGGTTGTGGTGGCGAGGTAGTAGAGCGGCGCTCTAAGAGGGGAAGGTTTTTCTACGGCTGCACAAATTATCCTAAGTGTACGTTTGTCTCTAATGTATTACCTAAGGAAAACTCTGAAAGTTAATAACAGTAACACCGCAAAAACGCTAAATTCCGCAAAAACGCTAAAAACTTATTAGAGAAATTTTGCGCTTTTGCGAATTTTTGGCGCTTTAGCGGTGTTAAGGTAGTTCTTAAATCAAATACAAAAATATGATTGAAAGGTTTGTCGAGAAATTTTTTAGGTATTTGGAAATAGAGAAGAATGCGTCGGAGTTTACAAAAATAAATTATGGGCACGATCTTAAGGAATTTGACTCATTTCTAAAAGATACGCCTATGGAGTCGATTGATTATTTGGTTTTGCGTAGGTACTTGGCGCATTTAAAAGCAAGGAATTTATCCAAACGTTCTATCAATAGAAAATTGTCCAGCCTAAGGGCATTTTTTAAATTTCTTTTCAAAGAGGGTCTGATAAAAACTAATCCAGCGGCGCTTCTTTCTAGCCCAAAGCTTGATAAACACCTGCCTTTATTTATGACTGAGGATGAAACAGTTAAATTATTAGAAGCAGCAGATGGGCATGACTGGCTGTCATTACGCGACAGGGCGATACTGGAGACACTATATTCAACAGGGATGAGAATCTCAGAGTTATTAGGTTTAAATTTAGATGACATTGATTTTATTTCCGGAGTGGTAAAGGTAAGGGGCAAAGGCAAAAAAGAGCGGCTTATCCCCATAGGAAACAGTGCAATTAATTCGATTCGCCGGTATTTAGATAACAGGTTAGACAAATCCCAGACTATTTTTTTAAACAAAAACAAGACCAGGCTAACTACCCGAGGAGCAAGGTTAATTTTAAATAAATATATTAAGAAAGCCTCGCTTAAACAAGGAATATCCCCTCATACATTACGCCATTCGTTTGCGACACACCTTTTAAATCGGGGCGCAGATTTAAGGAGTGTCCAGGAACTTTTAGGTCACAGTAATCTTTCTACCACTCAAGTTTACACGCATTTAACTACCGAGAGATTAAAAGCGGTTTATGATAAGGCGCATCCGCGTGCCTAGAGCATTGAAGCTCAGGGTAGCAATTAGCCCAAAGTCAAAAGTTGTCATACAATTGTCATACTATTGTCATAAGTTGTGTTTTGCAATGTATGACCATATTTGACTATTTATGACTATGTATGACTTATTGCTATATCTGTTAATCTGTAATTTATTTATAACATGATACTATACGATATCTTATTTATAATATTCTCTATATTCGCATTTCCATTTTTATTGTTTAAGGGGAAATTGCACCGAGGTTACTTAGAGCGTTTAGGATTTATTGATAAAGGCAAAATTTGTGAAAGTAGTATTTGGCTTCACGCTGTCAGCGTAGGAGAAGTTTTAAGTTCAAAAGAATTAATTAGGCTATTAAAAGTAAAATTTCCAGATAAAAGAATTGTCATAACCACGATTACCCAGACTGGAAATAAAGTTGCCAAGGATATTGCTGGCGAGGATACAATAGTTTCCTATTTGCCTTTAGATGTAAGTTTTATTATTAAGAATTTTATTAAGAGGTTTAATCCTTATATTTTTATTGGGCTGGAAACAGAGATTTGGCCAAATTTGATATTTGAGTTAGAGCGCCAATCAATACCCAAGGTAATTCTAAATGGCAGGATTTCTAACAGTTCTTTTAAAAAATATAATTTTTTTAGGCTGTTATTAAAGCCGATATTGAGAAAAGTAGATTATTTTGCCATGCAATCTGATGAATATGCAGCAAGGATTATTAATTTAGGCGCACCCATAGAAAAAATAGAAGTTAGTGGCAACATGAAGTTTGATGCTCAAGCAACAGATGAGGACGCATCTGATCCTCAGGTAACGCGTACTAAATTGCATTTAAAACCTGGTGAGGATTTATTTGTGGCTGGATGTACCCATCAGGGTGAGGAAGAGATAATCTTATCGGTTTATAGGAATTTAAGCTCCCTTAGTCATGATTTACGCTTATTAATTGCTCCTCGGCATGTGGAGCGGGTGAGCGTAATAGAAAATTTAATTAGAGAACAGGGCTTTAGGGCCTTGCGGATTAGTCAATTAGGCGGGCAAGCTATCGGCAGAGGAGATATTTATCTTTTGGATACAATAGGAAGCCTTAAGACTTATTATGCGGTTTGCTCTTTAGCTTTTGTAGGTGGGTCTTTAGTTGCGGCAGGTGGCCACAACATTTTAGAGCCGGCTTACTTTGCCAAGCCGATAATCTTTGGAAAACATATGGATAATTTTTCTGATATTAAAGATTTATTTTTAAAAAATAAGGCAGCGATAGAAGTGGAAGATGCCATAGAACTTCAGGATAAAATTATCGAAATTTTAAAAGACAGTTCAATGGCAAAGAACTTAAGTATAAAGGCAGCACAATTAGTAAATAGTAATATGGGCACAACAAAGCGCAATATAGCAATCTTAAACAAGGTTTTAGGTGCTTATGGAAAACTATCTTTATGAGGTAATTACTGATAAAGCTCTCGACATCAAAGCCCAGAGTTTACGGGTGGTATTCCATATTTTGAGCTTCTTTTATTGCGCCCTGGTGCGACTACAGGATTTTGTCTATAAGAAAAAAATTTTACGTCCAGCCCATCTTGAGGTTAAGGTTATATCAGTGGGCAACATAACGTGGGGCGGGACAGGAAAAACATCTCTGGTCAGCATTTTAGCAAAATTTCTTTCTGGTAAAGGAAAAAGAATAGCGATTCTAAGTCGAGGATATAAGAGAGTACAGAGCACAGAGTACAGAGAACAGAAAACAAGAGAAGAGTATCAACTAATGGGCGATGAGGCGTGCCTTTTAAAAGAAAAATTTCCCGAGATACCTGTGTTGGTAGGCAGAGACAGGGTTGAAAATGCGATTAAGGCAGTTAAAGATTTCCAAGCAGAAGTGGTTTTGCTCGACGATGGTTTTCAGCACAGGCGGATAAAAAGAGATTTGGATATCGTATCAATTGATTGCTTAAATCCGTTTGGTAACGGATACTGTATCCCCAGGGGTATTCTTAGGGAGCCGAAAAGCAGTCTAGAGCGGGCTGATTTAGTCGTCTTGACTAACGCTGAATTTAACAAAGAAGAAGCTAAAGAATTAGAATTTGACATAAGAGATATAAACTCTAAAGCGCCAATTGTCTATGCCTCTTACAGGGCTTTATGCGTGCGCGATTTTCCGAGCGGCCAGGTCATAATACCTTCCCATATGGTTGGTAAACCGGTTTGTCTTTTTGCTGGCATTGGCAATTTCGAGTCATTCAGGAATACTTTTGTCAGTTCCATAGGGGGAAATGTAAAGTTAGAATTTAATTTTCCTGACCATTATCAATACCAGAAACAAGATTTATTGGAAATTCAGGACGCCTGTATTAAACAGGGGGTTAATTTAATCATAACTACCGAGAAGGATCTTGTTAGGCTTAAGCAATTTATCGATAATTCCTTGCTGGTAAAGATTGCTGTCTTGGAGGTTGAGCTTGAGATATTGAAAAATAAGGATAAGTTTTTCGAAAGAGTCGAAAATGTTTGTCTTGGTTAGGATTTTAAGTTTTATCTTTTCTAAATTACCTCCTGCAGTTTCGCTTTTTTTTGCCAGGGTTTTAGGGCGAATTTATTATTTTTTTGACCCTAAGCATAGAAGGATTAGTTATCATAATCTGCGTCTGGCTTTAGCTAAGGACTTTCAGCCCAGCCAACTTAAAAGGATTCTTAAAAGCTATTACCTGAATATGCTTGAGAATTTCGTTGAAGTCCTTTATATGTCCAGAATTGATTCTCTCTACATACGCAAATACATAAAGATAGAAGGCGTAAACTATCTCAAAGAAGCACTCCAGCACAAAAAGGGCATAATTGTAACATCTGGTCATTTCGGCAACTGGGAAGTACCTAATATTGTTTGCAAATATCTCTTTCCAGACAGGGATTATTTTGTATTGGCTAAAGAGCAGCCTCGAATTGGGAAATTAGGAGAACTACTTAACCAATATAGGCACAGGCAAGGCTATAACATCATTTCTACTAACGTAGAAGGGTTACGCAAGTCAATAGAAGCCCTAAAGAACGGCGCTATCTTAGGCATGGTAATTGACCAAGGTATGGGCAAATCAGACTTGTACGCAGACTTTTTTAATCACCGAGTTCGTTCTCCAGTAGGGGCAATAAAGCTGAGTTTAGAATTTGATGTCCCTGTTTTTTTGACATATATCAGGCGCATAAAAGGTCCGGTGCTTTCTTTAACTATTCTACCCGCGATTAGAACCCAGAAGGAAGCAACCCAGATTCAGGCAGGCGTGCAAGAATTAAATAATAGGTTAGAAGATTTCATTCGTAAATTCCCGCAAGATTATTTATGGCAATTTAAACGGTTTAAAAGCAGGCTGGATAGAAAAATTCTTATCTTAAATGATACTAAAGCCGGCCACTTAAGGCAGTCACAGGCAGTAGCAAATGAATTATGCGAAATTTTAAAGATGAAGGGTTTTATCGCAGATGTTGAAATTATCGACATAGAATTTAATTCACATTTTACTAATATCACTTTGGCTTTGCTGGTTAAATTCTTCTGGAATAAATTTGCCCATTGGTATTTGAAAAGTTGCTTAAAAAAAGATTGTTATAATAAGTTACTAAGCATTTGTCCAGATTTTGTAATTTCCGCAGGTAACAGTTTAGCAGGTTTAAATATCTTGATATCCAAAGAAAATCAGGCAAAATCAATTGTAGCAATGAAGCCGTCTTTATTTTCTCTTAAGAAATTCGATTTGGCTATAATTCCTCGCCACGATAGAGTCAGGGCCGCAAAAAATATTGTTAGAGTAGATGTTTCGCCAAACTTAATTGACGAGGCTTACTTAGAAAAAAATAGCTTATCTGTCAGTAAAAAATTTAACATTGATACTGCCGAAAAGAGATTAAAGATCGGTTTGCTGATAGGAGGCGATACAAAATATTTGAAGCTTACCAAAGAGTTAGTTAGAGATGTCTGCGATAAGATATTAACTATCGCCAAGGAAAATAATGCCCAGATACTGGTATCGAGTTCGCGCCGAACAAATAGAGAGATCGAACAGGTATTAAAGGAAAAATTTACTAATCAGTCAAATTGCCCTTTGTTGATTATTGCTAATGAAAAAAATTTCCCTGAGGCAGTGGGCGGTATTTTGGGCCTTTGCCAGATAGTGGTTGTATCAGGCGACAGCATTTCAATGGTTTGCGAAGCAGTAAGTTCTGGTAAAGAGATAATTGTTTTTAAATTACCGGGGAGGGAAAGTCTAAAACATAACCGGTTTTTGGCATCTCTGAAGGGGGAAGGATTAATCTATTTTTCTGATTCAAAGATTGACGAGCTTATTAAACAGATTTGGCTTAAAGGCGCCAAAAAGAAGACATTAGAAGATAAGCGATTAATTCGGCAAGCTTTAGAGCGAATATTATTATGAACATTCTACAAGTTGTCCCTCAACTGAATTTTGGCGGAGTCGAAACTGGAACAGTTGATTTGGCGCGCGAATTAAAAAAAAGAGGCCATAAGCCGGTTGTTGTATCTGGCGGCGGAAAATTAGTAAAGGAACTGGAAAATTTAGGAATAAAACATTATTGCCTGCCAGTACATAAAAAATCCCTTATTAATATTATTAGACAGATTTCAAAAGTAGCAGAAATTATTCAGAAAGAAGATATTGATATTGTACATGCAAGAAGCCGAGTGCCAGGTTGGATTTCTTATTTTGCAGCAAGAAAAACCAAGCGCGTTTTTATTACTACTGCTCACGGGTATTATTCCAATCATTTCTTTTCGCGGATAATGGCTCAGGGAAAGTTTGTTATTGTTGCAAGCCAGATTATCGGTAGGCATATGATTAATGATTTTAATGTTGCGCCAGAACGAATCTGCTTGATTGAGCGTGGGGTTAATTTGGAAAGGTTCGTCTTTAAGCCAATTTCCGACAGGAGCAAGACAGAATTTATTATAGCCAATATTGCCCGGCTTACTCCTATAAAAGGCCATGAATATTTTTTGAAGGCAATCGCAAAATTAATTCGCACCTTGCCTCATATCCAAGTTTGGATTATAGGAGATAGTCCCAATGAATCATACCTACAACAACTGGAGATTTTAAGCCGCAGGTTAGGCCTTTCTCATTGTGTCAAGTTTATGGGCCAGCGACAAGACATACCTCAGATATTAATGAAGGTAAATCTGCTGGTTCTTACCACAGTAACTCAAGAGGCATTTGGCAGGGTAATTATAGAAGCACAGGCAAGCGGTGCTCCTGTGATAGCAACAAAGGTGGGCGGGGTTGTTGAAATTATTGAAGATGGACTTACTGGGATATTAGTTGCGCCTAAAGACCCGCAGGCGTTGGCTGATGCAATAATAAGGGTATTAAAGAACCCTAAACTTGCGCAGATGTTAGCTGACAATGCCTATAAAAAGATTAAAGATTTCTATACCCTTGAGAAAATGGTAGATAAAAATTTAGAAGTTTATAAACAGGCAAAGGATTCTCAGAGAATATTAATTATAAAATTAAGCGCCCTGGGAGATATTCTTCTTATTACGCCGTCTTTACGCGCTATTCGCGAAAAATTTAAGCAGGCTAAAATTTCCTGTATAACTTCTTTGGCAGGTAGCCAGATTTTGCAGAATTGCCCTTCTTTGGATGAGTTAATAATCTATGACTATAAAGGCGCAGATTCCAGGCCCGCTGCAATCATCAAAGTAGGCGCTAAATTACGCAGTAAAGCTTTTGATGAGGTAATTGATTTTCAGAATAGCAATCGCAGTCACCTATTGGCATTTTTAAGCTTAGCAAGGCTCAGGTTAGGCTATGATAATGGAAAGTTATCTTTTCTTTTAAATAAAAAAACAAAAGACGACGGCTCTGTTTTAGGGCCGGTCGAACATCAGGCGAAAATGTTAAAACCCTTGGGTCTAGAAATAAAATCAGACGAGCTAGAGATTTGGCCTACACAGGCTGATGAAAATTATGCGAACGGCTTATTAAAATCTTATTGGCTTGAAGGTAGCGTTCCTGTAGTAGGGATTCATATAGGAGCGAGTTCTCTCTGGCCGACAAAGTTATGGCCGAATCGCTTGGTAGCATCGGCAATAGATGAATTATCCAAAGAGAATATAAGGATTGTTATTATGGGTGGCACTGCTGATGAAAAACGAGCCGAGGAGATATTATCTTTGACTAAGTCCCGGCCGGTTAATTTATGCGCCAAAACCACCATTTTGCAATTAGCCGCAGTTATTAGAAGATGTAATTGTATATTAACCTATGATTCTTTGGCTATGCATATTGCCGCGGCAGTTAATGTGCCGTTTGTTGCTTTGTTTGGCCCCACCAATGTCCAAAGACACATTCCTCCGGCAAAAAAGTATATCACTATCCGAAAAGATTTGACATGCAGCCCCTGTTATAAAAGAAAATGCAAGTTCAATAATAAGTGTATGCAGGAGATTAGCCCTAAAGAAGTTGTTGCTGCGCTTAAGAATCTGCTATAGAAAATGAAAATATTGTTGTTGACCACGCATTTAAATTACGGCGGGATTACCAATTACCTTATTTCTTTAGCAAAAGGATTAAAGAAAAGAGGCCATCACGTATCAATAGCTTCAAGCGGCGGTGAGGCCGAAGAAGTCTTTTCTTCTTATGGAATTAACTCTATTAATATACCAATTCACACCAAGTGTGAGGTGAGTCCTAAAATATTACTATCCTTATTTGCCTTGAAAAAACAGTTAAAAAATTCCGATACTGACATAATCCATGCACATACTCGCGTTAGCCAGGTATTAGGTAAATTATTATCAACGTCGCTAAGCTGCGCATATGTTACTACTTGCCATGGTTTTTTTAAAAATAGGTTTTCCCGCAGAATTTTTCCTGCCTGGGGAAAAAATGTAATTGCCATAAGCAAAGCAGTAGCAGATAATTTAGAGAAGGATTTTAGATTAGAGAAAAAAAATATAACCGTAATTCATAACGGCATTGAATATGACAAATTTATTAGTTTGGATAACCAGGCAAAGATAGATATAAAAAATAGCCTGAATTTGCCCAAAGACGGTCCAGTGGTTGCAATGGTGGCGCGCCTTTCAGAAGTAAAAGGCCATAGTTTTTTTATTCAGGCAATTCCCTTGATTTTGGAAAAATTTCCAAAGTCAAGTTTCCTTATTGTTGGCGAAGGCCGGCTGAAACTTAAGCTTTTAGAACAAGTTGCTAAACTTAAAATAGACAGATCCGTATTTTTTATACCTACTCAAGCAGATACCTCAAAGGTGCTGGCAATTGTAGATTCTCTGGTTTGTCCTTCTTTGCAAGAAGGCTTAGGTTTGTCAATCCTGGAAGCACAGGCAGCTGGTGTGCCAGTTGCGGCATTTGCTATTGGCGGAATCCCTTCTCTTATACAGCACGAAAAGACCGGCCTTTTAGTAAAACCGTTTGAAACAACAGCCCTGGCAGAAGCAATAATCAGGATTTTGACGGATAAAGAACTTCAAAATTCTATTATAAAAGAGGCAAAAGATAACGTCAGACGAAAATTTAATATAGATAAGATGGTAGAGGACACCTTAAGAGTTTATTCTGATGCAGTATCTAAAAACAATTAAAGGCAATTTTAAATGAAACTAAATCTAAAGAAAATTCTAAAGATATTTTTTGCCGGCTTATTTGTTAGTGTGCTTATTTTTCTTTGCACAGCCACATTATACCTTCGCCAACACTATACTGTACCGATACTGATGTACCATAGCGTAGGAGAGCCTCGGTCCAGTAAAGATAATCTATTGACAGTATCATCTGCTACATTTGAAAGGCAAATGAAATTTTTGAGCGAGCGCAACTATAATGTAATAAGTCTTAGCCAGTTGGCAAAATTTATGAAAGATAAAGCCCCCATTCCAGCCAGGAGCGTGGTAATTACTTTTGACGACGGTTATCGCAATAACTTGACTGTTGCCTTTCCTATACTCAAAAAATATAATCTTGCCGCAACTATTTTTGTTGCGCCAAAAGAGATTTCGGTTGTTCCGGATTATTTAAATTGGAATGAGTTAAAAGAGTTATCAGATTCTCCTTTGATAGAGATTGGTTCCCATAGCCTTGACCATAATTTTTTACTGGACATAAAAGATAAAGATGGCTTAGTGCATCGTATACGGAATTCAAAAAAAATACTTCAGAAGTTATTGGATGAACCAGTAGATTTATTTTCTTATCCTGGCGGAGGATTTAATAAAGAGATTAGGCAGATGGTGATAGACTCTGGCTATGTTTCGGCGGTGGCCACCAAACCAGGATTGCGCTATCCTGAAAACGACATCTTTGCCTTGAAACGAATAAGTATTAGAGAAAAAGATAAAAACCTTTTTGTTTTTAGAATGAAATTGAGCGGATTCTATGTTGCAATGAAAGATTGGCAGAGAAGACATAAGGATGTCGGTATTAAGTATTATGAATAAGAATATAGAAGAGCAAAAACGAATAGTTGTGTTTAATGTTAACTGGTTAGGAGACGTATTGTTTTCAACTCCTGCCTTGAAAGCCCTACGGATGGCTAACCCAAATGCTTTCCTTGCAGTTATAGTGCATCCGCGAACTAAAGAAATTTTAGAAAATAATCCTAATATAGACGAACTTATCGTTTTTGATGAGCGTCAAAAGGGAAGTCGTTTATTGGGAAAATTAAAATTTGTTTCGAGCCTACGAAAGAGAAATTTTGATACTGTATATCTTTTTCATCGCTCATTTACCCGTTCCATGCTTATGGCTTTAGCTAAGATACCCAATCGCATCGGCTATAAGGCAAAGAAAAGAACTGCTCTCATGCTTACCAAAAGGATAGTTTTGCCGAAACAAAACCTGCATCGAGTAGATTACTTTCTAAATATTTTAAAAAATTGTGGAATCAATTGCCCAACTAATGAATATGAATTTTTCTTAGATTCTGCCTCGCGTAAAAAAATAGCGAAGTTTCTGGAAGACCAATTAATTACCCCTACAGATTTCGTAGTAATCTTAAATCCGGGTGGGAATTGGGACTTGAAACGCTGGAGCCCACAACAGTTTAGTCAACTTGCTGACGAACTTATATCAGAATTTAAAGCAAAGATAATACTGACGGGTAGCGCCAAAGATTTATCATTAGCCCGGCAGATTGCTTCGGGAATAAAAGAAAAGTCGATTATTACATGCGGCAACACCTCTCTTAAAGAACTTGGCGCGCTTATTGAGAGAGGCAAGCTTTTTATCAGCGCTGATTCCGGGCCTATGCACATATCTGTGGCTTTAGGCATTCCTACTATTGCTTTATTCGGTCCGACATCGCCTGAAATTACAGGGCCGATAGGCAGGGGCAAATTCAAGGTGGTACGCAAAGATATTGGGTGTCTTGTTCCCTGTTATAATGTTAAGTGTAAAGACAATCGCTGTATGCAGTCAATTAGCGTTGAAGATGTGTTAGGAGCAGTAAGAGAAATAACCAGCTTATAAAAAGGGGAGGATTATTAACATGGAAAAGAAAAAAATTTGTCCAATTTGTCAAAAAAAGGTAGATGCTTCTATTATTAAGGCTTGCACCGAGGCAGAGAAATACGTTATCGAGAATATAAGACGCAGCCATCCGGAGTGGGTGGAAAAAGATGGCGCCTGCCCAAAATGCATTGATTATTATAAGAATCTATAGTCTATAGATGGATTTGTCAAAGGTAAAAAAGATTTTGGTCATTAGACTAGATAGAATCGGAGATGTTTTATTATCTACTCCAGTGCTTTCTAATTTAAGAAGGGAGTTTAGACAGGCTTATATAGCAGTTATGGTAAGTCCATATTCAAAAGATATTGTAGAAGGTAACCCTAACATAAATGAGGTAATTATCTACGATAAAAAAGGCAGAGAGAAAAGTTGGTTTTCCACTATAAGATTTGCTTTAGATTTAAAAAAGAAAAATTTTGATTTAGCCATTATCTTACATCCGACTAACCGTTCTCATCTAATTCCTTTTTTAGCTGGCATAAAGATGAGGGTTGGTTACGACAGAAAACTTTCATTTTTACTGACCAAAAAAATCCCTCATTCAAAACAGTTAGGACAGATGCATGAACGCGATTATTGCCTTGATATGCTCTCTCAATTAGGGTTAAAAACAGAAAGCCAGATGCCGTTTATGCCTATAAAAGAAGAATCCGAAATTTGGGCAGATAGAATATTAGCCTCTTTTAATGTTGATTTAAAAAAAGACAATATTGTGGCAATGCATCCAGGAGCAAGTTGCCCTTCTAAAAGATGGCCTACAGAATATTTCGCAACCCTTGCAAAATCGCTAATCAAAGACAGGAAAGTTAAGATTGCGGTTGTTGCTGCTTCGGATAATGAGCAATTCGCCAGGCAACTGGTAGGTTCGCTTGATTCTGAGTCGGTGATTGATTTGGTAGAAAAGACTAACATAAGCGAGTTAGCATCAATCTTAAAACGCTCAAGTTTATTCATCTCTAATGATTCTGGCCCTGTGCATATTGCTAGCGCTGTGGGCGTACCGGTAATTTCCATATTTGGTCGCAATCAAGCCGGATTAAGCCCCTTACGATGGGGTCCATTGGGCAAAAAAGACAAAATAATGCATAAAGATGTGGGATGTGATGTCTGTCTTGCCCATGATTGCAAAAAAGACTTTTTATGCCTTAGGTCAATAAATCCACAAGAGGTTATTGAATTAGCTAAATCATTACTGTAGGGTTCTATTACAGTTGCCTAACTTGTTAAATTATGTTAAAATTAAAAGCTTAAGTCGGAGGTTTTTGTGCAAATATACAGGCAAATTATCGATAATTTCAATAAAGCAAAGATTTTAGTTATCGGTGATTTAATCTTAGATAAGTTTATTTGGGGCGAGGTTGAGAGGATTTCTCCTGAAGCGCCGGTGCCGGTAGTAGTGCAGAATAGACAGTCTTTTATGCCGGGAGGTGCTAGCAACGTTGCCAATAATCTTTCCAGTTTAGAGGCGAAAGAGGTATTTATGGTGGGCGTTATTGGCGCGGATAGCGAAGGAGCAAAGTTAAAACAGGAGTTAGCAAGAAGAGGAGTTAATACTTCCGGAATCTTTTCAGAACATGGCAGGCCAACCACTTTAAAAACACGCATTGTTGCCCATCATCAGCAGGTGGTGCGCTTAGACTATGAAAAGACAGAGCCGATTAGGAAAAGTACTGTTAAGGCAATAGTTAACTTTACTAAGAGGCATTTAAAAGATGTTGATGCGATTATTATCGAGGACTATGGTAAGGGAGTAATCTGTTCTGAGGTGCTGGGTCCAATAATCTCGCTGGCTAAGCGGGAGAAAAAGATTATTACTGTTGATCCCAAAGAAGACCACTTCAAATATTACCACAATGTTACTGCGATAACCCCTAATTTAAAAGAGGCCTGTATTGCCTCGGGTTGGAAAATAAAAGAAAACTCTGACATAACGAAAATGGGAAAATATATGATGCCGCAATTTAATTTATCAGCCTTACTTATTACAATGGGCGAACGGGGCATGCGACTTTTCGAACGTAACGGTAAAGTGCATCATATTGATACAGTGGCTCAGGAAGTATTTGATGTTTCAGGCGCAGGAGACACAGTAATCGGAGCTTTCACTTTATCTTTAGCAGCTGGTGCAGATTTTCTGGCAGCCTCTCATATATCTAATATTTGCGCTGGCATAGTGGTAGGCAAAGTCGGTGTAGCAACAGCCAGCAGAGAAGAATTATTGACTCGATTGAGGGAACATAATGGATAATATTGGTGTCATACCAGCCCGTTTTGCCTCAACCCGTTTCCAAGGCAAAGTTCTTAAGTTAATAGGCGCTAAACCAATGGTTCAACATGTCTGGGAAAATGCCAAAAAAGCAAAGTTACTCGATGAAGTAATTATTGCCTGTGACGACGAGCAGGTTAAAAATGTATGCCTGGAATTCGGCGCAAAAGTTGAGCTGACAGCAAAAGAACACCTCTCGGGAACCGACAGGATATGCGAGATTGTCAATCCTCTGGAGGTGGTAAACGTAGTCAATATCCAGGCTGATGAGCCGTTGATAAGGCCGCAAATGATTGATTCTTTGTTGAGCGCATTAATAAATGATAAAGCAATCTATATGGCTACCTTGGCAAAGAAGATTAGCCAGCCAGAAGAACTTTCAGACCCAAATGTGGTTAAGGTGGTTAAGGATAGGTCAGACTGGGCACTTTATTTTTCGCGTAGCACCATTCCCCATGTGCGCTCGTGCCAAAAACAGTTTGCCTCCACTACATTTTTTAAACATATCGGCCTATATGCTTATACAAAAGATTTCCTGTTTACATTTAAAAACTTACCAAAGTCAAATTTAGAGATAGCTGAACAGTTAGAGCAGTTGCGGGTATTAGAAAGCGGCTATAAGATAAAAATCATAGAGACGGAATTTGAGACTGTGGGCGTGGATACTGCCGAGGATTTAGAAAAAGTAGAAAAGATTTTAGGTTGTCAATGAGAGGAATTTCACAATGAACATCGTTAAGGTCAATAATATTAAAATTGGTGCTGGTAAGTTAGTTTTGATTGCTGGGCCTTGTGTTATTGAAGAAGAGGATTTTACAATTCGCCATGCCAGACGCCTAAAGAAAATCGCTCATAAATATAAGATACCTCTAATTTTCAAATCAAGTTACGATAAAGCAAACCGTTCCTCGCTTAGTTCTTTTCGCGGCCCTGGGATAAAGAAGGGCTTAGGAATCCTAAAAAAAATAAAAGACGAATTAGGTATTCCTGTTTTAAGCGATGTACACTGCCGCACCCATTTGGAGGAGGCAGCATCGGTTTTAGATGTTATACAAATTCCAGCATTTTTATCCCGTCAGACAGATTTGATTTTGGCTGCTGCAGAAACAGGCAAGGTGGTTAATATAAAAAAGGGCCAATTTTTAGCGCCATGGGACATTAAAGAGGTCATAAAGAAGGTCGAATCAATCTCTAATAGAAAAATTTTGATTACGGAAAGGGGTAGCAGTTTCGGATATAATAATTTAGTCTTTGACTTAAGGAGCCTTTCCATTATCCGCAGCTATGGCTATCCGGTAATATTTGACGCAACGCATTCTGTTCAGCTTCCCGGCGCGCAAGGCAAGTCTTCAGGCGGAGAGAGGCAATATGTGGCGGGTTTTAGCCGCTCGGCAGTTGCCTTTGGCTGCGACGGACTTTTCTTGGAAGTCCATGAGAATCCCGATAAGGCGCCTTGCGACGGTCCGAATATGATAAATTTTGTTCAATTAGAAAATATTCTGAAAGATGTTTTAAAAATAGAGGATGTTTTAAAGAAATAACTTCGAACGCAAATATACGCATATCGAACGCAGATGTTCGCAAATTACACGACTTAACTTCAAAAGAATTATCTGCGGTAATCCGCGTTAGATTCGCGAAAATCCGCGTTAAGGATTAATTAATATGAGTATAAAAAGAGCAAAGCAGGTATTAAAGATTGAATCTGAGGCAATAACCCAACTTATTCGCCGGTTAGATAGGAATTTTTTAAAGGCTTTAGAACTTCTTCACAAATGCAAAGGCAGGGTTGTGGTTACTGGAATGGGTAAAGCAGGTATAATCGGCCAGAAGATTTCCGCTACACTGTCTTCTACCGGAACTCCCAGTCTTTGGTTACATTCTGCTGAAGCAAGTCATGGCGATTTAGGCAGGGTAACAAAAGATGACTGCATCTTAGCACTTTCTAATAGTGGGGAGACTGAGGAAGTTAAGAATTATTTACCTATTATTAAAAAGATAGGCGCAAAATTAATTTCGATTACTGGTAATACCAAGAGCACATTAGCGAAGTTTTCAGACGTTGTCTTGGATGTAAGCGTTAAACGCGAGGCTTGCCCCTTAGGACTTGCGCCAACTGCATCGACAACTGCAATGCTTGCTTTGGGTGATGCATTAGCAATTTGTCTTTTGGAAAAGAAGAGTTTTAAGGAAAGAGATTTTGCTTTTTATCATCCTGGGGGCGCGTTAGGTAAAAGATTATTGCTTACAGTTGGCGATATTATGCGAAAAGGCAAAGCCTCTCCAGTCGTAAATGAGAATATGCTTGTTTCCAAAGTCCTTTTTGCTATCACAGAAGCGCGGGCTGGCTCAGCATCTATCGTAGACAAAAGAGGTAAATTAGTAGGGATTTTTACTGACGGAGATTTACGCCGACATTTTGGAAAAGACCCTAATTTGCCTAAGCGCAGAATTAAAGAAGTAATGACTAAAAACCCGAGGGTTATTGCTAAAGATTGCTTGGCAACTGAGGCATTACACATATTAGAAGAGAAAAAGATTGACGAGCTTCCGGTGGTGGATAAAAAAGGCAGACCAATTGGACTACTTGATGTTCAGGATGTTTTAAAAGCAGGCATTGTTTAGTTAAAAATAAATATATAAAAAGATTTTTATGAGACAGATAATTGCGATTTTAGTCGGATTTTTACTGATTTTTATCATAAATAATTATTCATTTGCTGAAACGCGCGCTCATCCTTATTCAGAAGAGTTTCTGCTTAATTGCGCAAATTTTATTTTCATAGGTAAGGTTACTGAGGTTGAAGTATTCCAACGCCAGCATCGGTCAGTACCAAAAAAAGCACAGGTAATATTGAATATAAAAGGTGAATTAAAACCGGGTGGGATTATTGATATGATTCCAAAACATCCTGGTGGATATGTATATTTTATTGAGGAATTTGATCAAGGTAAGATTGGAGATGTTGGCATTTTTTATATTGGCTCTGACATACATGGCCCCGAGGTTCTAATTAAATACAAAAAAATCCCTTCGGATTGGAAGTAGAGAGAATTAGAAAAGCATAAAAACGTATAAAATGAAGCAAATATTAGTTATAGTATTCGGTCTTTTTTTATGTTTAGAAATAAATAGTTATATATTTGCCGAAGAGCGAGCTTTTCCTCATTCTAATGAGTTTCTTCTAAAGGATATGTCTTTAATCTTTGTAGGAAAGGTGCAAAAAATCTATGTATGCCAACAGGAAAAAAGCATCCCAGAAAAAGCTGAAGTCTTGCTAAGCATCAAAGGAGATTTAGGAAAGGATGCTATCATAGATATTCAGCCATATCCTAAATGTAATTATTTTGAAGAAGAGTTAGACCAACCTAAAGTGGGAGATATTGGGATTTTCTATGTAAAGCAAGATGGATATGGACAGAAAATATTATTTAAATATAAAAAGTTAAATTTAAAATCAATAAGATGAATTCGATTAAACAAAAAGCAAAGAGAATTAAACTTTTGATGTTAGATGTGGATGGCGTCCTTACTGATGGAAGGATAATCTATGACAGCCAGGGAAATGATTCAAAATTTTTTGATGTCCATGACGGCTTAGGCGTATATCTATTGAGTCTTATGGGAATAAAAACAATTTTAGTTACAGCCAGAGGTTCAAAAGTCATTGGTCCTAGAGCCAAAGATATGCGGGTTGCTGCGGTTTATAAGGATATTTTCCCAAAATCAAAGGTTCTGGAATTGGTAAAAAAAAGATTTAATATAAAACAAGAGTCAATTTGTTTTGTAGGCGATGATTTGGTTGATTATTCAATAATGAAGAGGTGCGGCCTATCTATAGCTGTCTCAAATGCCTGTAAAGATATCAAGACAATAGCTCATTATGTTACTAAAAAACCAGGCGGCCGAGGAGCAGTAAGAGAGGTTGCTGAAATTTTGCTTAAAAGCCAGAATAAATGGAAAAAGGCTTTAGAAATTTATGAATAAAACGAAGATGTTTGCTTTTTTTATATTATGTCTATTCGCATTTAATTCTCCTGTTATCTTTGGGCAAGATAATTCGGTTGACCAGGAGATGCACGAATTTCGGCTTTCCAGCTTTTCGGAGAAAGGTAAGAAAGGATGGGAAGTTAAAGGCAGTTGCGCCAACATATTTTCTGATACTGTTTTCTTGGATGATATAATTGCGAATATGTACGGCGATACAGATTCGCTGGTTTTGGTTGCTGACAAAGGTAGATATGATAAAAAGGACTCGAGAATTCATCTGGAAAAAGATGTTGTGGCTACTACTGCAAGCGGCGCCCGCCTGGTTACTGATTCCCTCGATTGGCTACAGAATCAACAATTGGTAAGGACCGACGATAACGTAGTCATTGATAAAGAAAATATGAAGACCACCGCTTGCGGATTGAGGGCAAAGCCTGATTTAAATAAAGTCAGATTGATTAAGGATGTCAAAGTCGACATTAACGAGCAAAAGCCGGATTCGGATTTAAAGAACCTTACAACTATTACATGTAACGGCCCGTTAGAAATTGATTATAAAAAAGAGGTGGCGATTTTTAATAAGAATGTGGTAGTTAATAATATTGACGGCGAGATTTATTCTGACCGGATGCTGGTTTATTTTGATTTTAAAAATAAAAAATTAGTGAAGATAATTGCGAGGGGCAATGTGAAAATCCTGAAAGACGGAAACACTTCTTATAGCAAAAAGGCAGTTTATTTACCCAATGAGAAAACATTGGTTTTAACCGGCAGGCCAAAAATTATTATATATTCAACAGAGTCAATGGGAGAATTATTAGATGCTTCTTCTGGAAATTAAAGAATTATCAAAATCATATGGTACTCACCTGGTGGTAAATGGAGTAAGCCTGACTGTGGGCCGCTCTGAAATTGTTGGACTCTTAGGTCCTAACGGCGCAGGCAAAACCACCACATTTTATATGGTTATGGGAATTGTCTCGCCGGATAAGGGCGAGATTCTTCTTGACCAGCAGGACTTGTCGCGTATGCCTATACATAGACGTGCGCGTTGCGGCATGGCTTATTTATCGCAAGAACCATCGATTTTCAGGAAACTTTCAGTTAAAGAAAATATCACTGCTATTTTAGAAACCGTCAAGATCCCTCGTCGAGAACGCAGGAAGAAACTCGAATATCTTTTGGAAGAGTTAAAGATTTCGCATTTGGCTGATAGAAAGGCGTATACCTTATCCGGTGGAGAAAGACGCCGCTTAGAGATAACCCGGGCTTTGGTTACCGACCCTTCTTTTATTCTTTTAGATGAGCCTTTTTCAGGCATTGACCCGATTGTGGTTGCTGAGGCGCAAGAATTGATTAAAGAATTAAAAGAGAAAGGACTGGGGATATTGCTTACTGACCACAATGTCCGCGAGACTCTCTCTATCACTGACCGTGCGTATCTTATTAATGAAGGCAGAGTTCTTATCTCAGGTAAGGCGCAGGATTTAATAGAAAACGAGCAGGCGAGAAAAGTTTATCTGGGTGAGAAATTTCGCATGTAAATGAGGACATAAGTTACGACAGCGTTAGCAACGTAACTTATTTGTCCGAATTTATCCGCCAACGTTTTGTGGCGGATGAAAATTTTGAATAATATTTATGAAAATCGACATTAAAAAAATTGACGCTTGTGTTAGGGAATTAAACATAGAAGTTCCCCCTGAGACAGTTAAGACTAAACTCGATGAGATTTATGAAAAAATGTCTAAGACAGCCAAAATTCCAGGTTTTAGGCCGGGGGCAATACCACGTAATATATTAGAGGAGCGTCACGGAAAATTGGCGCAGGAAGAGTTAGTTAGGACTTTGGTGCCGGAAGTTTACGAGAAGAGTATGGATGAGCAGGGTTTGGTGGCTTGCGCTGGCGCAGACATTTCTGATGTGTCATTAGAGAATAATGTGCTTAAATTTAAAGCCAAAGTAGAAGTTAAGCCAGAGATTACATTGAAAAAATATAAGGCAATTTCAATTAAAAGAAAAGAGCCGCAGGTAAAAGAAGAGGATATCGCAAAGCAGATTGAGGCTTTGGCAAAAGAGAGAGACCGCAAAGGCGATTTAACTGATAATTTTGCTAAAAGTTTAGGATACAAAAGTCTTGAAGAATTAAAAGAGACTTTAAGAAAGCAAAACTTCTTGCATTCGCAAGAAGAATCATATCAAGATGCTTTAAATCAAGTATTAGATGAGCTTATTAAAGATAATCCTATCAATGTCCCGCCTAGTTTAGTAAAGCAGCAATTAGAAAGACGTATACAGGAAGCAAAGTATAGGATGCGGACTTACGGTGCTAAGGAAGAAGAAGTGCAATTAAAGATTAAGGAGATAACAAGTCAGATGGAGAAAGCCTGCGAGCGCGAAGTGAGGATATTTTTGTTGCTTGAAGAGATTGCTAAAAAAGAGAATATAAAAGTAGAGGATGAATCAAAACTGACACAAAGGGCTATTGAGTTTTTGCTTGAGCACGCAGAGTGGAGTTAGCAGCTGAAGTAGCTGAGAAGGAAGCTGTTATGAATAATAGAGGCTTAACTGGTCAGAAAATTTTTGCAATCTTATTTTTTCTCATTTCTATTTTGGGATTTGGAACTTTAATATTGAACTTATTACATACTGATTTCCGTGCTGAAAGATATTTTGGTCACTGGGATCAATATTTGGGTTTTTTGGCCTCTTTTCTTATTAATTTAGTTTTTCTAATCACTGCTATTAATCTATGGCAATCAACAAAGAAAGCAAGATCAATAGCAATTAGCGCCTCTGTAGTTTTATTCTTTTTTGGAATTTTGGCAGTAATGATTATAGCTGGTAATGCTGCTACAATGGGTCATAATGTTTCTGGAAGTGTTATTTTTTCTTCCATTATAATTTTAGGGCCAATTTCTTTATTAATTTATTATTTTGTTCGCAAGAAAAAGGTGGATTAGTTGACGCTAAAGGTGGACGCGTCAATTTTCCCTTGACATAGTTCATCACTTATGATACACTTTTATTGGAGGTGAAAAGTATGTCTACCAAAAATCCACGTTTAAATGTTGTTTTAGAGGCCCCTTTATACTTAGCTATTCAGCGCATGGCTCGCAAGGATGGTGTTTCGTTGTCTTTGAAGGCAAGAGATTTAATTCGCGAGGCAATTGAATCTTACGAAGATGCTTACTGGTTGAAGGTTGCCCAGTTACGTGAAAAAACTCTCCATAAAAAGAGTGCTTTAAACCACAAACAAATTTGGTCATAAATGGAATACGAATTAGTCTACCATCCTGATATCTTAAAATATGACTTGCCAAAAATTCCTCAAAACATAAAGGTAACAATAAAACGGGCGATAGAAGAACGCCTACTCAATGATCCAATCGCAGTTGGTAGTCCCTTACGTCAAAGCTTGAAGGGATATCGAAAACTACGCGTTGGCGATTATCGAGTTATCTATAAAATACAAGGAAAATTAATAATGATTTTGAAAATTGGACATAGGAAAGAAGTTTATACTAAGGTATTCGTTAGGTTAGGTTGGTCGCACCACCATAATTAAAACAGGAGGGTTACATGGATGAGAAAATGCAGACATTAATTCCTATGGTTGTTGAAACTACCGGTAGGGTAGAACGGGCTTATGATATTTATTCTCGGCTTCTAAAGGACAGGATAATTTTTATCGGCACTCCTATCAGCGACCACGTTTCAAATCTCATCATTGCCCAGATGTTATTTTTACAGATGGAAGATGTGAATAAAGAGATAAACCTTTATATCAATTGTCCGGGTGGTTCTGTTACTGCTGGTTTAGCTGTATATGACACAATGCAGTTTATTAAGCCGGATGTGGCCACTTATTGCGTGGGTCAAGCCACCAGCATGGCAGCATTGTTGCTTGCAGCAGGAACAAAAGGTAAACGCTATGCCCTTCCTCATGCACGCGTTATGATACATCAACCGTGGGGCGGCGTAGAAGGACAGGCAAGCGATATACAGTTACAGGCAAAGGAAATTTTACGCTTAAAAGATAAACTTAATGAGGTACTTGCCTATCATACTGGCCAGCCTTTAGAGAAAATCGTTAAAGATTCTGACAGAGATTTCTTTATGTCTGCTACCGAGGCAAAGGCATACGGCTTGGTTGATGAGGTTATTGAGCAAAAGAAAAAATAAACCGACAAAATAAAGGAGCATGGCCAAATGGACAAGAATTATCTTCTCACTCCCGGCCCAACACCCTTGCCCGACGAGGTAAGAAAGGCATTGTCGAAACAGATTATCCATCACCGCACTCCTCAATTTCAGGAAATTTTAAAAGAATGTACGCAAGGCCTAAAAGAAGTTTTTAAGACAAATAATGATGTGTTTATCTTGGCTTCTTCAGGAACAGGGGCTATGGAGGCGGCAGTAGTAAATTTATTATCAAAAGAAGATAGCGCCATCTGCGTGCAGGCAGGAAAATTCGGTGAACGCTGGACAGAGATCTGTAAGGCATATGGTGTTGAGACTTTAGTTTTAGACGTAGAATGGGGCTATGCAGTAAATCCTAAACTAATAGAAGAAAAGTTAAAGGCAAATAATACTATAAAAGCAGTATTTATAACCCTCTGCGAGACTTCAACTGCAGCCGCAACAGATGTTAAGGCAATTGCGACAGTTGTGAAAAATTATCAGGCGGCTCTGGTAGTAGATGCTATTAGCGGTTTAGCAGCTGTTGATTTGGATACAGATGGCTGGGGTGTGGACGTAGTTGTTGTCGGCTCGCAAAAAGGTTTTATGCTCCCTCCGGGCTTGGCATTTATCAGTATGAGCGCTAAGGCGCTCAAATTAATGGAGCAGGCTAAATTGCCGCGTTATTATTTTGATTTACGCCAAGCAAAGAAAGCCCTGGCTAAGACTGACACTCCTTTTACTCCAGCAGTTTCATTAGTTATCGCTTTAAAAGAGGCATTGGCGATGATAAAGAAGGAGGGTCTGGCTAATCGCTTCGTCCGATTTTCTCTCTATGCAAAAGCTACGCGTGAGGCAGCAAAAGCAATCGGCCTTACAATTTTTGCGCAGGATTTATCTGATGCAGTAACCGCAATAAATGTTCCGGCAAATATCGACGGAGAAAAGTTAGTTAAGACTATGCGAGACACCTATGGCGTGGGAATTGCCGGAGGCCAAGCCCAATTAAAAGGCAAGGTCATACGTATTGCCCATATGGGATACATTAGCGCCAAAGACACTATCGCAGCAATCGAGTGCCTGGAAAAGGTTTTAAGTGAAATGGGCTATAAATTCTCTGTCGGTGCA
Source organism: Candidatus Omnitrophota bacterium (assembly GCA_040753675.1). Lineage (GTDB taxonomy): Bacteria > Omnitrophota > Gorgyraeia > JAHJTE01 > JAHJTE01 > JBFMEB01. Next base: position 48,194 of record JBFMEB010000010.1, read on the forward strand.
GGCGCAAAAGCTGCAAAAGCCATCTTAAAAGACGCAAAATAGTAAGAAGTCGTTTTTCCTTCCATGCAGAATCTCGTCGAATTATTAAAAGAATCCTGCTTGAAATATCCACGTCGCCGCGCAATCATCTATAAGAATAAATCTATTTCTTATAGAAGTTTGGTCGAAAGAATAGTGCACTTGAGCCAGAGGTTATCCAGATTAGGCATAAAAAGAGGCGATTTGGTCGGGATATTAATGGCAAATTCAGCTGACTTTGTGATTAGTTATTTTGCCATACTTAATTTAGAAGCAGTGGTGATTCCTTTAAATAATTTTTTAAAACCAGAAGAGTTACAGATTATTTTGGAAGACTCTGCTTTACGTTTTATTTTTACTGATAGCACTTTTGCTAAGACTATTGAATATTTAAAAAAAGCGACTAATGCACTGGTGGATTGTTTATTTATTGATAGGGATTTAGGCAGAGAATTCAAATTCTTTAGAAAGCCGCTAAAAAATTTCGGGCTCGATGAATTAAAAAGCAACACAACAGAGAAAGATTTAGCAGTTATTCTTTATACCTCAGGAACTACTGGCCAGCCTAAAGGCGCGATGCTCTCTCACGGCAATCTTCTTTTTGATGTCTTGACTTGCGTAAAGGCGATTGAAGTAGCTAAAAACGATAATTTTATTTGTATGCTGCCACTGTTTCATTCTTTTCCTTCTACGGTATGTGTGCTATTACCCTTTGCCGTCGGAGCAACAACTACCATCGTAGAGGGGGTTAGGCCTTTTTCAAAAGTGCTTAAGGCCATTTTGCGCCACAGGGTAACTGTATTTGTTTCGATACCGGCAATCTACAATGTGTTGGTTAATGTGCATTTTCCACGGTTTATCTTTTTTCCCTTGATGAGAAAGATATTTATTCCTTTACGGTTGGCTATCTCAGGGGCTGCGGCATTGCCACCAGAGACTTTAAAGAGATTCGAGGAAAAATTTGATGTACCTCTATTGGAAGGATATGGCCTGACTGAAACTTCCCCAGTAGTTTCATTGAATCCTTTAAAAGGCGCCAGGATTGCTGGTTCTGTTGGCCGGCCATTAGAAGGCATAGAGGTGCGCGTTGTTGACGAGAATGATAAAGATGTAGCGCAAGGAGTGGTTGGCGAGCTGTTAGTTAAAGGCGAGAACGTAACTCGTGGCTATTTTAATAAACCCAACGAAACAAAAGAAGCCTTAAAAGAGGGCTGGCTTTACACGGGTGATTTAGCCAAGATAGATAAGGATGGTTTCATTTATATAATAGATAGAAAAAAGGATATGATTAATGTTCGGGGTCTGAAGGTTTATCCCAGGGAAGTAGAAGAGGTCTTCTTTAAGCATCCAGCAATAAAAGAGGTTGCTGTGGTAGGCATCAAAGATGAGCATCATGGAGAGGTGCCTAAGGCATTTGTGGTGTTAAAAGAAGGCACGATTGCCTCTGAACATGAACTTCTGCACTTCTTAAGGACACATATTGCAGGTTATAAGGTACCGCGTTGCATAGACTTTAGAGATTCTCTTCCAAAGACCGCCAGCGGCAAGATTTCCAAGCGTAGTTTAGATGTTAGAAACTGTCCCCTACCCACCAATTAATAGCAAAACTCTCTCGCTCTTTTGATTTTTTCCATTAGACCTTTGCGTTGACAGAGGAGTTTTTCTACTATATAATATAGAGATTATGATTTCAGATAATAGCCAAAATATCGAAAGAAAAAATAAGATTAACCTATTAGAACAAAAGGGTTTATCTCCTTTTTTGTCTAGTTTTAAGCGTTCTGCTTCTATTGCCGAATGCCTGGCTGATTTTACTGAAGGCAAAAAGGTTAGCTTAGCCGGAAGAGTTATGGCTAAGCGCCTGCATGGTAAAGCTAATTTTATTGATATCAAAGACGGCAGCGCTAAGATACAGTTTTATATAAGAGAAGACCAAATGGATGAGGAAAGTTTTTGGCTTTTTTCTCAAATTATAGACATAGGTGATTTCGTCGGTGCAACCGGTGAGTTGTTTAAGACGAGAACCGGGGAGCCGACAATTAAAGTCACAAGTTTAAAGCTTCTATCGAAGTCTTTAAATGTCTTACCGGAAAAATGGCACGGATTAAAAGACGTGGAAATTAGATATCGGCAGAGATATCTGGATTTAATCTCTAACGACGAGGTCAAAAAGATTTTTATAATGCGTTCTAAGATAATTATAAAGATAAGAGAGTTTTTTGATTCGCGCGGATTTATTGAGGTGGAAACACCGATGATGCAGCCGATTCCAGGTGGGGCAGTAGGTAAGCCATTTAAGACGCACCATAATGCCTTGAATTTAGATCTATATCTAAGAATCGCACCAGAATTATATCTAAAGCGCCTTATTGTAGGAGGCTTAGATAAGGTTTATGAAATTAATAAAAATTTCCGTAATGAAGGTATTTCTACCAGGCATTCTCCGGAATTTACCATGCTTGAGACTTATACTGCGTATGCTGACTATAATGATATGATGAATATCTGCGAGGAACTATTGATTTTTTTAGCCCAAAATATCCTAGGTAAAATGGAAATTTCCTATCAAGGCCGTACTATGGATTTGAGACGGCCCTGGAAGAGGGTTTCTTTTGCAAAGCTTCTTAAAGATAATTATGATATTAATCCAGAAGATTCTACTGAGGAGTTTATTAATAAATTAAAAAAGAAAGGCAAAGCCCTGCCTGTTTTAGACAGGATAAAAGGCACTTTGAGCCGCTCTCAAATTCTAAATATAATTACCGAGCTTTTCGAGCCAGAGTCGCTAAATATGCCGGTTTTTCTCGTTGATTGGTTTGCAGAGACCTGCCCCCTGGCGAAAAGGAGAAAAGACAATCCCTTTTTAGCAGAGCGGTTTGAACTTTTCCTTGGTGGCTTAGAAATCGGCAATGCTTATTCAGAGCTTAATGATCCGATTGAGCAAAGAAAGCGTTTCGAGGAAGAATTAAACGAGCTCGCACCTGATGAGATGCATAGATTAGATGATGATTATATAAAGACCTTAGAATATGGTATGCCACCCACAGGCGGTTTGGGCATTGGAATAGACCGGCTTGTTATGCTTTTTACAGATGTTGCTTCAATTAGAGAAGTTATACTTTTTCCCTTATTAAAGCCGCAGGAAGATTAAAAATGAGGACTTATTTTTGGATTGCTTTAAGATATCTTGTAAATTTTAAACGCGAGAAATTTATTTCGTTTATGAGTTTAATCTCCCTGTTAGGCGTGGCTATCGGAGTAATGACTCTCATTATTGTTTTAGGCGTTATGTCGGGTTTTGACCGTGATTTAAAATCAAAAATATTGGGATTAAATTATGAACTTATAGTTGATAAACCCATAGGGATTGCTGATAACGATAAGATTTTCGCACAGTTTTCCAGTTTTCCTGAGGTTACTGCCTTTAGCCCGTTCGTAAGCGGCCAGGCGCTATTAATGAGCGATGAGCGTTTTATCGGTGTTCATATCCGGGGCATTGATTTAGCCCGGGAGATGAAGATAAATAGTATCAGTTCTTTTATTAAGGTTGGCTCAGGTTCCTTAAATCCTCAAGAGTTACTGGTAGGCGAAGAATTATTTAAACAGCTTGATTTGAAATTAGGCCAGCCAATTAATATCTTTTCACCCATAACCAATAAGCATTATCCGTTTAGGGTGGGAGGGATTTTTAAAAGCGGCTATTATGATTATGATTTGAATTTGGTGTTTAGTAACATAGAGGATGCTCAAAGCCTAATGTTCATGGAGGGCTTCTATTCTGGTGTGGGGCTAAAGATGCTTTTAATGTGTCTAGTTTAAAAGAAAAACTTTATAGATTGCTTGATAGCGGCTATCAAGTGCGCACCTGGACAGAATTAAATCGGACATTTTTTGCCGCTTTAAAATTAGAAAAGATTGCCATGTTTATAATTCTTACTCTGATTGTCTTGGTGGCGGCATTCAATATAATTTCTACCTTAAGCGTTTTAGTAACAGACAAGACAAAGGATATTGGTATTTTAAAATCAATTGGGTTAAGTTCAAAAGGCATAAATAGGATTTTCATGCTGGTGGGTTTGCTTATTGCAAGTTTCGGCATAATTCTCGGGGTAGGACTCGGTTTGGGTTTATCTTTTTTACTTAGAAAATATCAGTTTATCAGACTACCTCAAGACATATATTATATCCAGTATCTGCCGGTTTTTATAAGATGGCTTGATGTTGGCTTGATTATATTGGCAGCTTTTCTTATTTCTATTCTTTTTACTATTTATCCGGCGAGAAAGGCCGCTCTTCTTAACCCCGTGGAGGCATTGCGTTACGAATGATTCTTAGCAAAAATCTGATAAGTGCTAAATCAATAATTAAAACATTTACTCAGGGAGCTAAATTAGTCCCGGTGTTACGCGGTATTGATATTGAAGTATCCAAGGGAGAGTTCGTAGTTATTTCCGGGCCGTCAGGTGCAGGAAAGTCTACTCTTTTGCATATTTTAGGTGCATTAGATTGCCCTACAAGCGGTAAGGTGATTATTGACGGCGAGGATATTTATTCTTCGTCTGATGAGGCAAGGGCAAGGCTGCGTAATAAAAAAATCGGTTTTGTGTTTCAGTTCTATCATTTATTAGGAGAATTTTCCTGTTTGGAAAATGTATATCTGCCTAAACTTATTGCACAGAATTTATATGGCAAAGGAGAATCTAATCTTTACCCAGGGCAGGATATTCGCAAAAACGCCTTGGAGATATTATCTTTACTCGATTTGAAAAATCGCGCTGATTTTCCTCCAGCTAAATTGTCTGGCGGTGAGAAACAGCGAGTAGCGATTGCCCGGGCGCTTATTAACGAGCCGGATATCATTTTTTGCGATGAGCCGACAGGTAATCTTGATTCTCAAAGCGGCGAGGAAATCCGCTCTATACTGATGCGCCTTAATCGTGAGAAAGGCAGGACAATAATAGTGGTAACCCATCAGAGAGATTTATTTAGTGATTGCGGCCGCCTGATTAATATCCGAGACGGCCTGATTAGCGAGGAGTTTGTATTGCAGGAAGTGAAATGATTTTTTTAAAAACACATTCGGAGGTAATTTATGAAGGTTTATTTAAACGGTAAGCTTGTTGATAAAGAAGAAGCAGTTATTTCTTGTTTTGACCATGGCCTTTTATACGGGGACGGGGCATTTGAGGGTATCCGTTCTTATCAGGGATTGATTTTTAAATTAGACGAGCATATTGATAGATTATTTGAAACAGCTCATACCTTGCTGTTAAGAATTCCTCTCTCTAAACAGGAATTAAAAAATGCGATTATAAAGACTCTGAAGGCAAACAATCTAAAGGATGCCTATATCCGCGTGGTGGTTACCCGCGGGATAGGAGATTTGGGCTTAGATCCGCGTAAATGCGCAGGGAAAGAGACAGTCTTTATTATTACCGATAAAATTGCCCTTTATCCAAAACATATTTACGAAAAAGGAATGGAGATTATCACAGTTCCTACTATCAGGAATCTACCTGAGGCATTAAACCCTCAGTTAAAGTCTTTAAATTATTTAAACAACATTTTGGCTAAAATCGAAGCGATAAATGCCGGCTTTGATGAAGCAATAATGCTGGATAGCCTGGGCTATGTGGTAGAATGTACCGGAGACAACATTTTTATCGTAAAGAAGAATGAACTTTTTACTCCGCCGCAATGCATGGGGACTTTGCGCGGTATTACGCGCGATTCTGTGTTGGGAATTGCTAAGAAAATAAAAATTCCAGCACATGAACATGTTATTACCCGTCATGAAGTTTATATCAGCGATGAATGTTTCTTAACCGGGACTGCTGCAGAGATTGTTCCTGTGGTCAAGGTAGATGGGAGAGTTATAGGTGACGGTAAACCCGGCAAGATAACCGCTTTAATCAGTAAAGAATTTAAAAAACTAACAAAGACTGAAGGAGTCAAATATTAAATTTAAAAATCAAAATGCAAAAATCAAAATTATAAATTAAAATTAAAAATTTTGCATTTTTATATGTCATTTTGACATTTAATTTTTGATATTTAATTTTCAATATTAAGAAGAGGACGATTATGTTATGCGATATCTGCGCTAAGAATGAAGCGACCGTACATCTGACGGAAATTATAAATGAGCAGATAACCGAGTTGCATCTTTGCGAAGAATGCGCTCAAACAAAGAGTATGCAGATGGAGCAGCAATTCGGGCTATCTGACCTTTTGGCAGGTTTGGCTGATTTTGAAACACAGGTTGAACCCCAACAGGATAAGATTGATATTGAATGTCAGAATTGTCATCTAACTTATAAGGATTTTAGAAAAATCGGCAGGCTGGGTTGCAGCGAATGTTATAAATATTTTCGCAAATACTTAACTTCTTTGCTTAAACGAATCCACGGCTCTAGCCAGCACATCGGCAAGGTGCCGCTTAAGGCTTCTTCTGTTACTAAACAGAAGAAAAGGCCAGCCAGCTTAGCTGAGTTAAAGGAGAGGCTTCAGAAGGCAATTGCTGCAGAAGAATTTGAAGAGGCTGCTGCATTACGAGACCAGATTAGGGTGTTAGAAAAAATGCAGAAAGGGACGAATTCTAACAAAGGTGGATTATGAATTTAAATGATTTTTTAACTCATCCCAGCGAGTGGCTTAAGGGAACAGGGCCTTTATCAGATATTGTTATCTCTTCGAGAATACGTTTAGCCAGGAATATTGAAAAGCTTCCTTTTCCTAATTGGGCAAGCAAAGAACAAGAAGAGGAAATCCTTTCACTTATCTTAGAGGCAGTAGAGCATTTAAGCCAATTTAAAGATGCCTTAATCTTGAAACTGGCAAATCTGGATAATGTTGATAAGCAGTTTCTGGTGGAGAGGCATTTAATGAGCCATGAATTTGCTCTACGCTCTGAAAATAAGGCGTTGGTAGTTACTGCGGACGAAGTCATATCGTTGATGATTAATGAGGAAGACCATATCAGATTACAAGTTATGCAGTCGGGATTTAACTTGGAAGGCGCCTGGAAAATTAGCAACGAAATAGATTCTGGCCTTTCCGAGAGATTAAACATTGCTTTTTTAACTGATTTGGGTTTTGTAACTGCTTGTCCCACCAATACTGGCACAGGAATGCGCGGTTCGGTCATGTTACATCTGCCTGCGTTAGTGACGACCAAGCAGATTAATAGAATATTGCAGGCAGTGGCAAAATTAAGTTTTAACGTGCGGGGTTTATACGGCGAAGGTACTCAGGCAAGTGGTAATTTCTTTCAGGTTTCCAATCAAGTTTCTCTAGGCCATACTGAAGAAGAAATTATTGAAAACCTTAAGAGCGTTATCCGTCAAATTGCAGATAAGGAACAGGCAGCGCGGCAGAATCTTCTGACTGGCCATCAACAGGTTCTTAAAGACAGGATATTTCGCGCCTTTGGAATATTAGAGAATGCTCATATAATTTCGAGTAACGAAACAATAGAGCTTTTATCAATGGTAAGGCTCGGCCTGGATGTGGGCCTCTTAAAAGATATTGATAAAAACTTGGTTAATGAATTATTCATATTAACTCAACCAGCGCATCTACAAAAAATTAGCGGCAAAAAATTAACCCCGGCAGAGAGAGATAGCAAACGAGCATCTTTAGTGAGAGAGAAGTTACTTAATAAATAGGATGAAATAGAATTAGCTCTTTGAAATTCCAAATTACAAGCTCCAAATCACAAACAATACCTAATTACCAAAATTCCAATGATACAAACACGTTTTGGTCATTTGGTAATTGAAAATTGGAATTTGTTTGGGATTTGGGATTTGTGTATTGGAATTTGGCAAAGGCGAAGAATAGTTTTATAACAATCAGAATAAAGATATTTCGGAGGTAATATGTTTAATCGTTTTACAGAGCGGGCAAGGAAAGTCATAATCTTGTCCAAAGAAGAAGCCAGGCGTTTTAATCATGATTATATCGGAACCGAGCATATCTTATTAGGCCTTATCCGCGAAGGCGAAGGTGTGGCAGCTGCGGTTCTGCAAAAATTAGGCCTTAGCTTAGAAACTATTCGAATTGAAGTAGAAAAATTAGTCCAACCTGGGCCAACGACTCAAATATTGGGCGACATTCCTTTTACTCCCAGAGCAAAAAAGGTTTTAGAATTAGCTGCAGAAGAGGCGCGCGCCTTAGGTCATAACTATATCGGAACCGAGCACATGCTTCTAGGCCTTATCCGCGAAGGCGAAGGTGTGGCAAGCCAGGTACTCTTAAATTTAGGACTGGATTTAAATCGGGTAAGAAATGAAATCATGGGCATATTAGGTTCATCTGTTCCTGGATTTGACCAGCCGCACGGCAAAGGGAAAACTCCTGCCTTGGATGCTTTTGGCCGTGACTTAACTGCTTTGGCTCAGGAAAATAAGCTTGATCCGGTAATAGACAGAAAAGACGAAATCGAACGGGTAATTCAAATCTTAAGCCGGCGCACTAAAAATAATCCGGTTTTATTAGGCGAAGCCGGAGTAGGTAAGACAGCGATTGTAGAAGGCCTGGCTCAGCTGATTGTTGCTGGCAATGTGCCTGAGGTTTTGCGTAATAAGCGTATCGTAATTATGGACTTAGCGCTTATGGTTGCCGGAACAAAATACCGCGGCCAATTCGAAGAGCGCATTAAAGCGGTTATGGATGAGATTAAACGTTCCCACGATGTAATCATATTTATCGACGAGCTTCATACGCTTGTCGGCGCCGGCGCTGCCGAGGGAGCTATTGATGCCTCTAATATATTGAAACCGTCATTATCTCGCGGGGAGATACAATGCATTGGCGCAACCACCATGGATGAATACAGAAAATATATTGAAAAGGACGCAGCTTTGGAGCGCAGATTCCAGACGATTATTGTTGACCCGCCCAGCGTTGATGAGACTATAGAAATCTTAAAAGGCCTGCGCGATAAGTATGAGGCACATCACCGAGTAAAATTTACTGATGAGGCTTTGATAGCCGCAGCAAGACTTTCTGATAGATATATAAGCGGCAGGTTTCTTCCGGATAAGGCAATTGATTTAATTGATGAGGCAGGTTCCCGCAGCCGCCTGGCAATAATGACTTTGCCTCCTGAGGTAAAGGAATTAGAAGTAGAAATCGAAAATCTAAAAAAAGAAAAAGAGGCCTTGATAAAAAGCCAGGATTTTGAGCGCGCAGCAAAACTGCGTGACCAAGAAAGAGAAAAGCGCACAAAGTTAGAAGAGTTAAACAAACAATGGTCAGTCCAGAGAGACCAGATTAGGCCAGAAGTAACTGAGGATGGGATTGCAAAGATTGTATCCCAGATTACCAGAATTCCTATTGTGCGTTTAGAAGAAAAAGAGTCAGAGAAGTTGATAAAGATTCAAGAGGAACTTAAAAAACGCGTAGTTGGTCAGGAAGATGCTATTTCAATTATTTCCAGGGCAGTGCGCCGCTCGCGAGCAGGGATTAAAGACTTGCGCAGGCCAATAGGTTCTTTTATATTCTTAGGCCCGACCGGAGTAGGTAAAACCTTACTGGCGAGGGCATTGGCCGAATATATGTTTGGCGACGAAGAGGCTTTGGTTCAGATTGATATGTCTGAGTATATGGAGAAATTTAATGTTTCTCGGCTAGTGGGCGCACCTCCTGGATATGTCGGATACGAGGAAGGCGGCCAGCTAACCGAAAAAGTGCGTCGCCGGCCTTATGCAGTTATCCTGCTTGATGAAATTGAGAAGGCGCATCCGGATGTTTTTAATATACTTTTGCAGGTCTTAGAAGACGGCCGTCTCACTGACAGCTTCGGCAGAAAAGTAAACTTTAGAAATACGATCTTGATTATGACTTCTAACGTGGGAGCTGAAATTTTGCGTAAGCAAGGTTCAATCGGATTTCGTTCTCAGAAAGCAGAAACATCTTACGAGGATATGAAACAGAAACTCTTAGATGAAGTAAAAGCCACTTTTAAACCTGAATTCTTAAATCGGCTTGATGACATTGTTGTCTTTCGGCCTTTAGAAAAAGAAGCGTTATTAGAGATAGTAGATATCGAAGTCAATGAAGTAGCTAAGCGGGTAAAGGAACAGGGTATTGAGATTAGTTTAGATAAAAAGGCGAAGGAATTATTAGTAGAAAAAGGTTTTGACCCTGTTTATGGCGCAAGGCCTTTAAAAAGGACTATCCAGCGCTATTTGGAAGATTCTCTGGCAGAAGAAATGATTTCCGGCAAATTTAAATCCGGAGCAAAAATAAAAGTATCCAGAGACAAGGACAAGTTAATCTTTACTTCCTAATGAATAAACTATTTGATAAATTTTCCCTGGTTTTGAATTATATTGGGGGATTAGCCGAGTTAGCCTGCCAAACCATAGTCTATAGCTTAACCCCGCCTTTCAATGTACGGCGTTTTTCTTATCAGTCCAAGCGTATCGGTATTGACAGCTTGCCCATAGTTTCAATAGTAGCATTATTCACAGGGATGATTCTTGCTTTTCAGACTACATATCTTCTAAAGAAACTGTCTTCCGAGATATATATAGCAAATATTGTTGCATTGTCTTTGGTGCGCGAATTAGGTCCGGTATTTACTGCCTTGGTAGTGGCAGGAAGGGTTGGTGCGTCAATTACTGCTGAGATTGGCACTATGACAGTAACCGAACAGGTTGATGCCTTAAGGACTTTGGCAGCTAATCCGGTTAGATATTTAGTTGTTCCGCGTTTTTCTGGCATGTTTTTTATGCTGCCGCTTTTAGCAGTCTACACTGATTTTATCGGAATCTTAGGCGGATATCTTATATGTGTTTACCGGCTTGGCGTGGGCTCTTCTATGTATGTCCAGATGACTTTTGAATCTTTGGTAATAAAGGATTTATTTAGCGGGCTTTTAAAAAGCGCAATTTTTGGAATAATCATTGCCTTGATAAGTTGCTATGAGGGTCTGCGTACTTCTGGCGGAGCAGAAGGAGTAGGCAGGGCAACCACAATAAGCGTGGTTACTTCTTTCATTTTAATAATTGCTTCTGACTGTGTCCTCACTGCTTTGTTTTATTTTATTTTCTAAATAAAATGATTACAGAGATTTTAAAAACTGATTACAGAGATTTATATAAAAAGCTTTTAATCTGTGTAATCAATTTTACGAAGTAAAATATGATAGAAATAAATAATGCCTATAAATCATTCCGGGCCAATAAAGTTTTGGACGGCCTAAACCTGGTTATAAAAACAGGTGAGACCAAGGTTATTATCGGTCGTTCTGGTTGCGGCAAAAGTGTTTTATTAAAACATATAGTCGGCATCTTAAAGCCGGATAAAGGCAGCGTCCTTATTGACGGATTAGACATCACAAATTTAAGAGATAAAGAAATGAACCTTTTTCGCTTGCGGATGAAAATAGGCATGGTCTTCCAAGGCGGCGCCCTATTCGATTCGCTAACCGTTGCTGAAAATGTAGCCTTTGTTTTAAACGAATATACTGACCTTAAGAAATCAACTATTGCCAAGAAGGTTAGCGATGCTTTAAGCATGGTGGGGCTAAAGAATATAGAGCATCTTATGCCTTCAGATTTGAGCGGCGGTATGAGAAAAAGAGTTGCCTTAGCCAGGGCAATATGCATGAATCCTAAAATAATACTTTATGATGAACCAACTACAGGAGTTGACCCTATCACTGCTGATGCAATAAATGAGTTGATAATAGAGTTGCACGATAAATTAGAAGTTACCAGCGTCGTAGTTACCCATGATATGAACAGTGCTTACAAGGTAGCAGATAGAATTGCCATGCTTTATAACGGAAAAATAATCCAGATGGGTACGCCCGACGAAATTAAAAATACTACAAATCCATTTGTGAAGCAGTTTATTACCGGTGCCGCAGCTGGCGCAATAACCGATGCTGAGAATTTGGTTTTTGGCCACGTAACGGAGTAATACTATTTTTAAGAATTTGTTTTTGAATTTCCAAATTACAAGCTCCAAATCACAAACAATAAACAATTACCAAATTCTAATGACCGAAACATTCTAATTTTAAGCTGAGAGGTATGAGTTTTGGTCATTTGGTAATTGAAAATTGGGATTTGTTTGGAATTTGGGATTTGTATATTGGAATTTGTTTGTAAGGCAGATATTAAGGAAGAAAATATAACTTTTAAAAATATCTTA
>JBFMEB010000011.1:0-56647 GCA_040753675.1 Candidatus Omnitrophota bacterium
TGCCTACAGCAGGCCGAACGGTAGCACGCGGGATACGGGAGCGCCGGCCCAGGCGCGGTGTCTAAAGTTCATTGAATTTTAAAGAACGAATAAAGCGTATTGTAAAGCCGAAGCATAAGGTCATCCGTAGGTTTGCAGAAAGACCATTTGATTTTTCATTTTTTTCTTCATAGGATGATACTTTTCCTTACTCGTGTTGCTTATTGTTTTTGCGAAAGGCAAGAAGAAAGATGACCGCGGTAAAGATTAAAATAACTAATGAAAGTTCCAGAATCTCATCAAAAAATTCGCTAAAACCGAACAGTTTTACGTCTTGCCAAATCTCTATTATAAAAATAGCTGTTATGGTTGCTATTAATGGTACCAATTCCTTTTTAAGCCAAGATAATTTTAACAAAAATATGTAGTTCTTAAAATCTGATAGCCCGCGGATATTAGGAAAGTATTTCGAAACTGACTTGCAATAATTTTTATAGTCTTCGCCAAATCGCTCTAACAATATTTTTTCTTCTTTATTTACTTGAGGAATATAAATAGAAAAATAAATAATAAGAAATATTAGCAGTGTCCACAATCTAAGCAAGATTGCTATAACTCCAGTTCCAATCAGCAGTGTTCCAAAATACATGGGATTTCTCATCAAAGAGTAAGGTCCATTTATAACAAGCCTACTGCCTCCGTGGGATGTTTCTTCTTTGTGCCCCCTTGCCACAATGCGTAAAAGGAATCCAAATAAAACTGATAGTATTCCAACTATATCGAAAAATTCATCTGCGGGTCCTTCTTTCCAACTTGCGATTGTAAATCTGGCAAACATAATAAATAAAAGTACCACAAGAAATATGAACATGCCCTGAATTCTAATTCTCTTCTTCATTTATTAACGCTTCCCCTTCCCACCCATGGTCCGTCTTTTAGGTGTCCATCAGCCAGCCAAAGGTAGCAATGTAAATACGTTTGTTATTCATTGATATTAATCAAAAATCTTTCATTTATTTTTTAGAAAATTAGTTTTTATATAATCTGTTAGATATTGGCCGCAAACTTTTTGGCCTTTCTCCGTCCAATGATCATCATTTCTTTCCCACTTTCTACCTTCTGCGGCCCATGCCAATCTCGGTATCTCTTCAAGAAAATTAATATTATAATGGCGAAATATATTTTTAAAATGGCTAAAATACGGCTCGTCATCAAAAACAGGGAATGCAATAAGAGAGGCCCGTCCACACCTTTTTTTAATCATCCCCATTAATTCCGCAGTCGTGTCTACCGAGCGCTTAAATCCCTCTAAACGGTCTCCTTCGGATTGAACATATTCTTCTATAGTCCTTAGATAGCCCTTATTGTTTAATTCCACTAATATCCTATCAAAATGATATGATATAAAATAAGCTAAACGTGAATACGGAATAATGTAACCTCTGAAAAAAGGCCCCCTGGGGAAACGATACTTAATTTGCCCATTTTCGTAATACGGCCTTACCTTGTGATTATTATGAATAAAACTTTTTCTCTCTAAGTCCCAATCGTTATTGATAAAGTCGTTACTGCATGTTTGTAACACTACCAAATCTGGTCTAATGTTATCAATATATTTATCTATCACCAAATACTCCTGTAATGTCCCATATCCTGACGCGCCATATACAAATAATTCTATGCCTAACTTCCTGCTAACAACATCATAATACATATCCTTCTTATCCAAATACTGAGCTGTAAAAGAATCTCCAATAAAGAATATCTTCATCTTTTTATCAGACTGCGAGTCACCCATGATTTTTGTACCTCCCCAACCTAATAGGGGATCATAACGCCTAACACGTGTTTTAGCAAGAAACGGCACGTTATATCTGGATTGAAAATAAACTCTTAAAGTCATTTCGAGGGCACATAGTAAGATAAAAATAGACATTATCACTAAGAATAGAATATTAAAAAGAATTTTCCTCTTCCATTTAGACAAAGATGAAGATGGAACTATTTTTTGCTCACTATCGACCTTATTCATAGTCACCTATTCTATTCAATATTTCAAGTAGAATCGCTCAGCCAGAAGTCTTGATATAAACTGACTGATATTGGTTGTCATCTCTTGAACCTATAAAAGCCTTATCAAATCTTTCTTCAATAACCACATAATATGAAATTTTGCTAAAGATAACTCCGCATGCGAAATATCGTTGGCATATTTTACTAACTGATCAATCGTAGCATTTTTATTGTCAAAGAGAAAAAGCAATATAATATAAATCACCGGGAGCGAAATAACTTCTTGCAATTCCTCGGGTATTTTAAAGGGTAATTTCTTTAGCTTAAGAAATAAAAGACCATTTTTACTCATAGTAAGCCTAATTCTCCCATCTAGAACCCGAGTAGGATAATGGTGAAATGATTCGAAATATCTCCTTCCCGGATGCCAGCTTGGCTTCTTAGCTATTCTAACTGCATTAGCTAATTCATATAATTTCACCCACAATTTTTCATATGCAGGTATCAAGATTTTCCAATCATAGATATTTAAAGCATTATTTCTTGCATTACGTCCAAATCTTAAACGCAACGCCTTATTCCTAACTAAAATTGATAAATACTCTGCGAGTTTTCCGACATCAATGCAGAGAGATTGTGCTAAATAAAGATGATCTAACACCCAAGGACCTTGGGGGTGAACGGGACAGACAGGCAGCAGGTCTTGAATATTACAATCTAACCAATAACTAGGTACCCGAAATCCCGTCTGGTTATGAATGACTGTATCTTTATGACCATCCCAATCCGACACAATTGTCGCTAACCCCGCGGCCATTGCTTCAAGGACAGTGATTCCAAAAGACTCTTGAATATTGTCACTAGGAGAAACAAAAATATCGGCTGCCTCGTACAACAGATATTTTTTATCTAAGAAATTACGAAATATAAATTTTGTATTCTGGGCCAGCCCCATTTCCGCGGCAACACGTTTAAGTTTTTGTCCGTATTTATGTTGCACATCGGTCCCTGCCAATAATAAAATAATATTGCCTTTCTTTCTTATTATTTCTTTAAGGGCAACCAAGAGCGGATAAAGATCTGCTTTATCGTAAAGAGAGAAACGCCCAAAATAAAGAATTACGATTTTATTCTTATCTATCCCGAGTTCTCTTCTAGCTTTTAATTTATCGGATATATTGTAACTGCCGGCATCTATGCCAAAAGGCAAAAGATCCAGCCTGCCGGTATAATGGATTTCTGAAGAAAAATTTTTTAAAAAATATGTACCTAATATCCTGTTATATTGTTCTACCACTTTAAGAACAGAATGACTAGTGCAAATAATCGAGTCGAAAGGATAAACCCGAGCCGTAAAATTGTTAAAAAAATCCTGATTGAGTTTAAAATGATAACTTATACTTTCAAAGACAATACCGCATATGGGAAAATATTTTTTAGCATATTTAGAGCGAAGATAGACCAGTTTAGAAATATCAGAACTGCAAGTAAAAAAAACCGTATAATCTGTTTTGCTAAGATATTTGCCTAATTCCTTCATATTTACTATTTTTATTTTATCAAGGTCAATATTAAGAGTCAGAAGATTCCTCTTGATAATATCTTCGGATCTCCTTGAATCAACAAAAAGGTGATATTCATCAAAACTGCCATACTTAAGCAAGCCTTTGTAAAAGCTGCGCGCTCCTACCCATGCACCATAGACCCAACTATCATTACTAATGTCCCAGGCCATAGGAAATGAGCTTGGGTCAATAGTTCCAAATATTTTCATCTCGCCCCCTAATTTCTAAATTCAATATGAATAGTCTCCGAGAATATGAACAGTTAAGAAACAAAAAGGCTTTTGCCTACCTCGGTCTAGCTATAACATAACCAATAGTATCATCATCTAAATAAATTTCTTCTATTTTAAAACCAGATGCCTTTAGTTCCATCACTGCCTCATCCTTATTATAAAAATAATGGAGGAATTCATATTCGCCTTTTAATTCATCTCCAGCTTGATAGCCAAGATTACCTAAGGTTAAATATCCTATTGCCTTTAATAATGATGTGCGATAGGTTGGCGTGAGTTCCTTTTTACTTAAGAAGGTAAGTATGAATAGTCCGTTGGGCTTTAGAATATCTCTCAATTTCTTTAAAAATTTTATTCTTAAGTTATACGTAGGGATAGAACTATATGTTCCAGAGAAGATGCCTGCATAATCAAAGGAAAATTTAGGAAAAGAAATACGGCTTATATCTTGTGTTTCGAAAACCAAGTTAAGCCCTCTTTCCTTTGCGTTTCTTCTTGCAACATCTACCATGCCTTCAATAAAGTCAACGCCTACAACTTCAAAACCAGCTTTAGCTAAAGCGATTGCCTCCCTGCCACCTCCACAGCCTAAAACTAAGAATTTACCGCCTATTATCTTGTATTTCTCTATTATCTTTTTTTCTTCAGGTAATAAAACAGGGACGGCATTCCCAAAATTCCTGATGTATTCATTTCTTGTATATTGCAATTTATTACTTTCAATTAAATCTCGAGGAGTTAAGATAACTAAATATAATCTTCTTAGATAATATGAGACTTTAAGTAAAAATAAACCTATATACAATCTTATGCGCATATATTTTAAAATTCTCAATTAATATATTATAGCAGGAAATTGACTTTGGTAAGAAAAATTTTCTGTAAGAAAATGGACAGGGTAAAAAGAAAAAACCTAAGGAAGTGCTAAACTAAGCTTTTCAAAATAATGCCTGAAACTTTTCAATTTCTGCCTTAACATCGCACTTTGTTACTACCGCAGATATCGCGCATAAGCCATCAGCTCCGGCATCAATGACTTTGCCTGCATTAAAAAGAGTTATCCCCCCAATTGCAATTATCGGGATTCTAATGTGTTTTCTTATTTGCCTTATCAGCTCAACACCAGTAGGCCTTCCTGCATCTGCCTTTGTCTTTGTAGCAAAAATAGGAGATATGCTTATATAATCTGCCCCTAATCTTTGCGCTTTCAGCGCCTCGTCTATATTATGTGCGGTAACTCCAATTATTTTTTTCTTACCGAGTAGTTTACGGGCAACGGGAAACGGCACGTCGTCATTGCCGATATGCACTCCGTCTGCATCAACTGCTAAAGCTATATCAATCCGGTCATTTATAAGAAAATTTATTTTTTTACAAATTTTTCTTAAACTTAGGGCCTCATTATACATCTCTATAGTGCTTCTGTTTTTTTCTCTGTATTGTACTACCTTCACATTCGCACTAAGCGCAGCTTTTACATCTCTGACATTGCCGACACGGCTTAGTTTAGAGTCAGTTATAAAATAGTAACCCCTTATCATGTCTCTATTCTCTGCATATTATCAATGGTTTTCCTGTCTAAATTATAAATACAATCAAAGAGTCTTTCTTTAAATGCGCCTGGACCGGGTGAATCTTTAGCGGCACATTCTGCTGCAATGCCAAAACAAGCTAAGCCAGCTGCTGCTGCAACCGCCAAATCCTTATTGACTGCTGCAAATGTGCCGATAACCGAGGTAGCCATACAGCCGGTACCGACGATATGAGTCATCATCTCATGACCGTTTTTCACGATATAGGTCTTATCTCTATCACTAACAATATCTTCTTTGCCTGTCACCACCACGGTGCATTTGTACTTTAAAGTGAGCTTTTTTGCTAATTCTACCATATCCTTATTAACCGAAGTGGCATCTACTCCTTTTGTCTTAACGGCTTCGCCGGCAACGCGGGCAATTTCAGAAGTGTTTCCTTTTATAATATCTATTTTTACCTCATCCAATAACTCAAACGATTTCTCATCCCGTAAGCTAGTTGCACCGGCTCCACAGACATCTAGGATAACCGGAATACCTTTCTGGTTAGCAGAAGCGGCTGCTATCTTCATTGCTTCTATAAAATCAACGCTAAGCGTGCCGATATTTAACACAAGAGCCGATGCTATTTTTGCCATTTGCGCTACTTCTTCTTTTGCATGAGCCATAACAGGAGAAGCGCCTAAAACTTTAACTACATTAGCGCAATCATAAATCGTAACCCAGTTAGTCAGATGATGGATAACCGGCTTCTCTTTTCTAATTTTTTCTAATAGACTATAAACATC
Source organism: Candidatus Omnitrophota bacterium (assembly GCA_040753675.1). Taxonomy (GTDB): domain Bacteria; phylum Omnitrophota; class Gorgyraeia; order JAHJTE01; family JAHJTE01; genus JBFMEB01. The sequence goes on from JBFMEB010000011.1 coordinate 6,114, forward strand.
GAGCTTAATTTCGTTCATAACAAATAGTTTAGCCGAACTTTTACTTTTCTGCAACAGCCAATTCCAGAGAATGGTTCAAGATTGCTTCTTTAATCTGGCTTGCAACTTTCCTGCCTGAATAAAGCATTGCCCCAAAGGTTGGCCCCATCCTTGGCAGGCCATAAGCAGTAGATACCGACATCCCGGTAACAAATAATCCCGGATAAATCTGACCTGTCTTTTCCACAATTGCATCTTCTGAAGCATTTACATCCATCGGCCCAAATTCGCAAAGTTTTAAAATACCCCTTTTCTGTAGAGTCTTGCACACGCTTGCATCATGGCCAGTCGCATCTACCACTGCCTTTGCCTCTAAGGTAATTGGGTCAACGCAAGTTATAGCTCGGGGCAGGGCAGAAACCGGCGTCCAATTTATCACCGCACCTTCTACTCTGTTATTGCGCAAAAGACAATCATCAACCTTAGTCATATTAAGTATTTTTACCCCCGCATCAGCTGCTGCAGAAATAAGCTTAGAACAGGCATTCGGGCCGTCAGAAACAAAAAGCCCGTCTTCAACTTCTTTGTGGGGAATTCTTAATTCCTCTAAAATCTCTTGAGAGGGACTTCTGAATGTTAACGTATTCATTAGATATCCGCCAATCCAAAAACCTCCTCCTATATAATTATTGCTCTCTATAATTAGTGTTTTAAAACCCTCTCTACTTAGATCCCGGCCCGCCATGAGCCCGCTTGGCCCTGCACCGACAATAATAACGTCAGAAACAATATAATCCTCAAACCACTTGCTGAATTCGCCGACAATAGCTCTACTTATTTGTTGCTCACTTACCTTTGCAAACATACACCCTCCTTTAATGACCCCTGCCGCTTTGATTCGCTTTGCTCATCAAAGCGAATCAGCAGGGGGAATTGAACCCTTGACATATTTTATGTCAAGGGTTATTTTCGCGCCTATAATTTATGTCACTATCGTTCCCTGCCTGCCGGCAGGCAGGCGTAAATTATGTCCTCAAATAAAAAACCCTTATGCCAGAAACATAAGGGTTAAATCAGCTAACTCTTTTTCCTACGCTGGCATTATCCAGTCCCGAATGTAGCTATAACAAGAAGCTATGCTTCGGGATGCCGGTACTGCGGCATCAGGTCTTAAGGGTCTTCTGCTTTTTAGCAGAACTCTCAGGCCGCGTTACGACCTCCCCTATTTTTATTTAATATTAAATCAAACCGGTAATTTTGTCAACACGTATTTAAGATTATTTAAAGCCGACTATATTAAAAAACAATTGATCGGTGCTAATATGTTCTACTGCTCTAACCTCTTTTAACTTTTGAGGCATAAACAGAGCAACCGTTAATCTTAAAATACCTGATATCAAAAATAGAGTTAAAATTCTATATCCAAAAATATTTGGTAATTTATTCACAAGAAAACCGCCCAAAAGCGCCCCCAGACAAAGTGCCATGCCGTTAACCGCGCTAAAATAAGAAATACATCGGGTACGTTTCTCGGGCCTGACTGCATCAAAAATAAAATTAGATGCGCATAGATTAAAACCTGCCCAAGCAAAACCAGATAGGACTTGCGCAAAAATTAAAAAGATGGGGTTACGATTGACAATCCATAAAAGCGGAATTATTGCGATCAAGGGTGCGCAAAATTTCATAATCCTCAAGTTCCCCACCTTATCCCCTATTTTACCCCATCGGCCCATCATCGAATAAACAGTTAGGGTGGCGGTTACGCTAATAATGGTATAAAGCATATAACTAAAATGCAAGTCTTTTAGCATTAATACTGAAAAAAATGGTGAAGCCAAATTTACGCAAAAATTTAAGCTCGCTACGAATAAAACAAACTTGGCAAAATTACTTTCTTTTAAGCGCAACAAAAATTCAAAAAAATTAAAATAGTTTTCCCTGCGGTAGTCTAAAACCGGTTCATGCATTTTTTTTAAAAAATACCACGAAATTATTCTAAATATGAAGGCAAGTAAAAAAACAACCGTAAAGCCATAAAAAATATTCACTCTTTTCATCAAATGAAGGATAAGGCCGGCAATAAATGTTGCCATAACTACTATGAATCCCAAGGTTTTATTTCTCCAACCAAAATATTGACCCCTTCTTCCCTGCTCAACCAAATCAGACATAAGACTAGCCCAGGCAGAATTAGCAAATGCCCCAAACGAACTAAACAAAATTACCGTTACGATAAAAATAATAGGTTTCTTTATTGCCAAAAAACCAATAAGTGCCATGGGCAGCAGCATAAGTGCTTGTAAAAATATAGAAATGCTAAAAATTTTTTTTCGAGATTTTAATTTGTCGCTAAAGTCTGCGGCCTTCAGTTGAATTAAAGAAGCGAACAAATTAGGCAGAGAATTTAATATCCCTACTTCTTTTGCCGTAGCGCCTAATATGAGCAAAAAAGGCGTAAGATAATCCTGTGTAAACCCGAGCATGCCGCTGGCAAATATACCGTCTAAAAATGAAAACCTTAAACTTTTATTTATTCTTTCATCATTTGTATTCATTTTTCTAAAATTATTATCAAACTTTTGATTTTAATAATTGGGGGGGTCTTAATAATAACCTGCGGAAAAAGAATTGGCCTTGTTTTAGTTAAAAAATTGCATTATGCCTTTTCGCACCATCATAATTGCAATTGCAGCTAAAAGAAGGCTGGTAACTTTTGAAAGCGCTTTTGAGCCGGATTCACCGATAAGCTTTATTAAATAATCTGAGAGAAAAAAGATTAGGCCGGCTATCAAAACATTTAAAACCACCGATAATAAAGTTGCGTATAGACCATAAACTCCGATAATAATTAACGAAGTAGCCAGGACTGCCGGCCCTACTATTAAAGGCGTCCCTAACGGCACCGCACCTACTTCGGAAATAGGAATGCGGCGCTTCTTATTCGGATTTATAATATCTATTATAGCTATAGAAAATAATATCAGGCCACCAGCGATTAAAAAATCACCCATGGAAATGCCTAATAATTTAAACACCGCTTTGCCTAAAAATATGAAGAATACCGCTAAGCATATAGCAGTTATCATTGACTGAAATATGATTTTTATTTTTTCTTTCCGGCTGAGGCCCTGGGTAAAAGAAACAAATATCGGTAAAACCCCGATTGCATCCACGGCCACAAATATAGGTATAAATGCCAACAAGAGGCTTTTAATCATTTAAGTAATCTGATAAACGCGGTAATCAACCTCGGGGAAAAGATTATATTGACTACGTCGGGAGTTAATCCAATTTATGTCAATTCTATTTTGGTTTATCATATCATAGAGACCATTAAACACATCAATATGGTCTTTAATCCGCTGACAGGCATAATAACTAAATGTGTTTGTCTTCATCATAAATGGCCAGTCGCTCGCTTGCGCCAAAAGCAACTCCCTGGCTAAATGATTTAAGGCTTCCTTAAGGTCACCTGAGGCAGCGGGAAATCTATTGGCAAGCTCTGACATCCTTTCTACCATCATATGCAGATGCGGATAAATCCAGTCATTAGAGCCTTCCAGCCAAACCTCGCTATAACCTTTCCAACCCCAACTTGAAAACGATGGGGTTATCACTTGAAACTTGTCATACAATTTAAGATATTCGATCGGTGTAATTAATTTAAAAACCTTCTGGTCGTAACGTACTTTTCTTATAACAAAATCCATCCAATCAATACCTTCAAACCACCAATGACCGAATAATTCCGCATCATAAGGAGCAACAATAATCGGCTTTCTGCCAAGTTTAGCATGCAGATATTCAACCTGCCTCTCCCGGTTAAACATAAAGTTTCCGGCATGACTTGCCGCTGTGCCTCTCGCTATATCAGGATCATAGAGGTCTTTATCGTTGGTGCGGCCGGTAATCTTATGGTATTTTATACCTATATTCATCCTGCCGCCGTCGCCGTTTAAATATGGCCTTACATAATCATGATCTAAATCATAACCGATATCTCTATAAAATTCTCTGTAGTTAAAGTCTCCTGGATAACCCTCAATAGCTGACCAGACTGCTTTTGAGCTTTCTATATCTCTCGAAAAAGCAGAAACCCCTGATTTGCAAAAATAGGGATTATATACTCCGAAACGAGGCCGCGGCTCGGCAAACAACACTCCATGAGTATCTAATATAAAAAATTTTATACCAAATTCATTCAATATAGTATCGAGTCCTGGATAATAGCCGCATTCAGGAAGCCACATTCCCTTTGGCTTAGACCCAAAAACTCGTCTATAAGTATCAACAGCAATTTTTACCTGACCCCTTACTGCCTGGGGATACATCTGGAAGTTAGGCAGAAAACAATGTGTGCCAGCGCAAATCATCAGTTCAATCTTGCCGCTTGCATCAAATTTCTTAAATGCCTCTAGGAGTCGACAATGATATTTTTCAGAATAGATATAAAGAGATTCCTTAAAAATTTCATTATACATCCTTGCCAGACGATTAAGCCGGCCATCATATTTTGTGCGTTCTATTTCTTTATAAGATAATTCTAAGAGCGCCTCAAGTTTCTTTTTATAGCGACTATTTAAAAGTTCGTCTTCCATCATTGCTATTAAGGTAGGGCTTAGAGAAATGGTTAAGGCAAAATCAATTTTCTCATCAAGAAGGCGGTCAAGCATTTTTATGAGCGGGATATAAGTCTCAGTAATCCCTTCATAAAACCAGCTTTCTTCCAGAAATGAGGAGTGTTCTGGATGCCTTACAAAAGGAAGGTGCGCATGCAAGATAAATGATAGGTATCCTTTTTCCATAACTTTTTTATTTTTTCTGTAAAACGAAACTTCCTAAACTAATCAGGCCGCCAGAAGATATCCATTCTTTAAGTTGCCTTAAGAAAAGTTCTTTCATCTCCAGAGAGCTTTTCCCTACATCAAAACCGCCGGATGCCCCAAACAACCACCAATATTCTTCTTCAGAAAGCATCCAGGCTTCATCAAAAATATCAGACATTCCAAAACGGGGCGTATTGATAATATTAGAGGTAGCTAAAGCATAGAAATTGCCTTCTCGACTGAGCATTCCAATTTCTACGCACCAACGCCTGCCTGGAGCACCTACGTCGACATACCAATTCTTAGCCAAATCTTTAAGGGCTATGTCAAAAAAGCTGTTTTGCCTACCCGGCTTAAAATCAGGCATGCCTGTAATATCATATATTCTCAAAACCGACTTTTCAAAATGTTCACCGTTATGCTCTATCGCTTCTCGGATTGCCTTTTCCTTCGCAGGTGTTATCTCCCAATAGGTAAAAATCCACCAAGGGTCCCTAGTCATAGCAATAATTCTGTCTTTGCCGTATCTGTGAGGAAGCTCTATTTTTCTTGAGATATGCTCGGCTGTGAAAGGCACTTGAAATTTAACGCTCTCAACATTCATTTGTTCTTTTGATAAATTTTTCCCTTCCATAGCCAGTCCTCCTTTAGGCCCTTGAATAAAAACGGACCTAACTCAAAAAAAGCTGGTCGCGAATCTTATTTGATGCATCTCTGGCAGCTATTACCTCGTGATAAAACTGTCTTAGAGTTTCTTCATCGACATCAGAGGCCTTAATCGCCTTATAAGCATTTAAAACAACTTCTTCTTGCAGGCTAAGGCCTTTATTTATCATATTAACATCCCACATCCTGTCCTTATTCGCCCACCAAAATTGACAGCTGTGTATAGCCCTATCCAAAAGTCCTCTGGCAATATTAAAAAATCGCTCAGTTTCTTCTGATTCGTCTTTTAATTCTTCTGCCGCATCAACTAAATCAAAACATATTTTTATATGTTCCCACTGCAGGTTATGGATATCATTATCAACGCCTTGCCAAAGAGGATAAAAATTTCCCTTTAATATCTCTTCTTTTGTAGTGCTCCAAGAAGATGGTCGCGGCGGCTTTGAGGGTTTCGAAGGAAATTTATCCAGAAGCTCGCTTATGGTTACAACTTGGACCTGATTCTCTAAGCCTGATTCGAATATTTCTTTATGGCTTTCGGCAAGGTCTGTCCGCTGCTTAAGATTATCAAATTTAGCCACGCCGCTTATCAATTCATATACATCAGCTAAAAATAGTTTTTCCCAATTCTGTATGTGATGGCCAAAGGTCTCCGCATCCATGGCAGTAATTACATATATATCATCTTTGTCTTCGCTTAAATCAATCAAATTTTTAATAAAGCCAGTGCTATCGATATCATAAAAGCTAATCCTGTTGCTTAAAATATCGTCGCGATAAAAAGTATTAATCTTAAGTTTGCCGAAATTAACATTATAAACACAATCCAACGGCCATTTCTCAACACAAGAAACACCACTAATTAAAACCCAATCATAGCCAAGCGTGCTTAAAAGTTTGCCTAACTCGGTCGAATAACACATCTCTGGAGGGAAAAAACCTCGTGCCTTATATACGTCTTTAAAAAAATAGGAATTAGTTTTCTGGTTTAGCTCTATTTGCCGATGCATCTCTTTGGAAGGAATAAGAGGTAGGATGGCGTGATATTTGGCAGAATCTACAAATTCAACCTGATTTTTTTTTGCAAGTTCAGTTATGTCAGCGATAATATCGCTCTCCCCATGGTCATTTAACATCTCTGTTAATACCGCGCACATATTAATAGTAATCTTAGCATGGGGATGGCGCAATAACATCTTAAGCAATGGCCGATAAGATTCATTACATACCTTTTTAAGTATTGCGTGTAATTGTGTCGGCGGTTGATAGAAATGTAGAAATGGCGCCCAGTATATCATACCTTAATTATAGGGATATTTTAGAATTAGGAAAAGTGAAAATAAATAGGGCGCCACAATAGTGCCGCCCTTGCTTAAACGGTTTTAGTGACAGCTAATAAGGAAAAGGCCTATCTTAACCTCATTTCTCTTCTAATCTGTCTTTCTGCTTCAAACCAATCTGACCAATCATTGCCATGAGAATAGCCGCGTTTTTCATAAAGCTCATACGCTCTTTTTGCAATTTTCGCCTGGAGGTCATTATTGCGGTTTGATTTAGACTTCAAAAATGAATCCTTTGCTTTTTTAAGCATCATTTAACACCCCCTCTCTTTTTTTATTACAATTAAAAGTTTATTATTTTTAATAGGTTGCGGATTTTTTATATTACCATAATTTCCTGTTTCTGTCAATCTTAGTAAATAAATTTTGAGTTTAATCTACTTAACCTTGCTTCAAGTCTCTTTTGAATCTAACCAAATTGTGACCGGGCCATCATTTATTAGTTCTACTTGCATATGAGCCCCAAAATTGCCTGATTTTAGAATTACGGAGTTTCTGATTAAAGAAGAATTAAACTCTTCCCAAAGATGCTTTGCTTTTAGAGGTTCTGCGGATTGCTCAAAACCCGGACGATTTCCTTTTAATGTATAAGCATAAAGAGTAAACTGTGGCACACTCAAAATTTCACCATTTACCTGCCTTACTGATAAATTCATCTTGCCAACTTCATCCTCAAAAATTCGCAAATTAAGAACCTTGTTAGAAAGATATTCTATGTCATCTTTAGTATCATCCTTTGAAATTCCCACAAAAAGCAATAGACCTTTTCGAATTTCTGCACTCTTTCGGCCTTCAACAGATACTGAGGCACTTTTTACCCGTTGGGCTAATATTCTCATAATAAAGGTGAGGATTAAGAACGTATCATTGACAGCAACATCTTGAATCTCTTTTTGGCTTTGAGCGCATGAGGGATATTTGCAGGCATTATAATCATCTGATTAGCGCGAACCTTGTTTGACTTACCTCGAATATAAACCATCGCCTCGCCTTCTAAAATCTGCACAACTGCATCAAAAGGCGCAGTATGTTCACTTAAGCCCTGTCCAATATCAAAGGCAAAAAGGGTTAGAGTGCCGCATTTATTATTCAGCAATGTTTTACTGACTATTGACTCTTTAGAATAATCTATGAGAAGAACTAAATCTAAAACCTTTGCTTTCTCTAAATTATTTTTTTTCATATCTAATCTATCAGAGAATAAATTCTTTCCTCTTGATTAATCTCTTATTCTTAATCTCTTCTTTTATATTTACGCTTATGCCTGGCTTTTTTAATTTAGCATACATATAATTTTTATAACTTTCCACTCCCGGCTGGTCAAAGGCGTTTACATTTAATAACTCCCCTTCAAAAGCCGTAGCCATCTGGAAGAAAAATAAAAGCTCACCCCAATTAAAGCCGCAAACCTGCGGCATAATGATAGTGCAATTTGGCCTTTTATTTAAAGTCAAAGACCATTCTGTTGCTTCTTGGGCAAGGTTTAAAAGCTGCCCAAACGACTTACCATAGAGAAAATCTTTTACTCCTACAATTTTAAGGTCGTCTTTGAAGTCTTCTGTTCTTATGAATGTTACTGTTTTATTATTTTCTCCCTCTACATTATTCTGCTGAATAGAATGTAAGTCTGTGGTTCCGCGACAGATAACCGGAGTCCTGCCAACATTGACAATTCGGCTTAAATCTTTATCCCAAGTTTCGTAGCCAGAAGGATCTATTTTGATTTTCCTCTGATATTTTTTGCCTAAACTTTCTGCTAATAATTGCGCATACCAGTCAGAAGTTGACTTTAATCTTTCTGAAAATGGCATTAGAACTGAAATCGTCTTTGATTTCTTTGTGTAGAGTATGTATTGCAGCGCTGCGTACATTAAAGCAGGATTTTTATAAATAGAATTTACCTTACAGCGACCAGCCATTGCCTTTGCACCGTCTAAAACGTCTTGAATAACTATGCCTATAATTGCCAAATGCAATAAGCCCATATTAAATTCAGAGTATCTTCCGCCGATGCCTTTAAGTAATGGCAAATTTCGAAAACTTTTTTTATCCTTACTTTGTTCTTCGTTTACCCTACGGCGCAAGTCTCCTGAAACAGGGTCGGTTACGGCAAAAATCTGATGACCGAATTTAGCTCCTACGCCCCTTTTAAGCCAAGTCTCAACCACCTGGAAACTTGCTTTTGTTTCTATCGTCTGGCCTGACTTCGAAATTACGATAACAGCTGTTTTTTTAGAATCTAAATTATTTAATAATACTTTTAAGGGCGCAGGATCTATGTTATTGCCTTCAAAATAAACCTTGGGCCTTTCCATACGGACGGATTTGAATTCATTATAATAAGGCGAACTTAATGCATCCTGTGCTGCCTTAAGGCCAAGATAAGAGCCGCCTATACCTAAGAAAACAACATTTTCATAACTTTCAGCAATCTTTCTGCCTAAAACTTGTATAGCATTGATAGTCTTCTCATCCTGATGGGGTAAAGTAACCCACTCTAAATCTACATTTAGCCTTGAAGCCGGCTCTTTTATAACTCTTTGTAAATGCTCTTGGCCTTTTTTAATTTTATTTGCTAATGTCTTTATGTCTTTTAGGCTAACCCCGTGTTTTGCACCTATATTAAACTCAAACAGATTATTAAAATCAAAACGAATATGTTGCATAACAACTCCTGGTTAATTATTTAGGTCTTAACTAACAATTCTTTTGCTTTAGTTTCTATGGAATTCAAAATAGACTCAAATGATTTTTGAAATGCCGCGATGCCATCAGAGAGCAATCTTTTGCATATCTGGTCTATATCAATATTAAACTCTTTTAATTCAGTAATTACTGCTAAAGAATTTGTTGTATCAGATGTTAACGCCTCATTTACAATACCATGATCGATAAATGCCTCTATAGTATTTTCCGGCAATGTATTAATAGTGGAGCGGGAAATCAATTCTGTTACATATTTTATATCTTGATAAGCAGGATTTTTAGTGCTGGTAGAGGCCCAGACTATTCTTTGTAGAGTGACGCCTTTTTCTTTTAATTTTTTGAAAACATCATTAGAAAAAATTTCTAAATGTTTAGCAAAAATTAAATGCGAGTTGCTAACTGCAGCTTTACCTAACAATGATTTTAATTTTGCTTGTTTTTTAATATCTGTCTCTTTTTTTATTAATTCGTTGAGGTTCTCATCAACAGAAGTGTCAAGCCGGCTTACAAAAACACTGGCAACTGAATGGGTGCTTCTAACCAATTCTGGTTTATTATGCGCCAAATCAGTCATGCCTTTTAAAAATGCCTCTGCGGCCCTTTCATATTGAGATTTAGAAAATATTAAAGTTGCATTTACATTAATTCCCTCGGATAAGAGCTGCTCTATAACTATAAAGCCCTCATCAGTCGCCGGCACCTTAATCATAAGATTAGGCCGATTAACCGCAGTGAATAACCTTCGTGCTTCAGCAATAGATTTCTTCACATCCTTTGCTAATCTAGGGTCTATCTCTAAACTTACAAAACCATCCCATCCACCAGACCTTTTATAAATATCAGTAAACAAATCTGCAGCCTGCCGGACATCTTGGATGCTGAGATTATCGTAAATTTTAAAAACAGAAAAATTAGATGTCTTTAATTCGCTTATTTTTTTATCATAATCAGAGCTAAAACTGATGGCCTTATCAAAAATACTTGGGTTAGACGTAAGGCCGCGTACTCCTCGGCGTATCAATTCATCTAGTTTTGCGCTTTTTAATAGAGACTGACTAATGTTATCAAGCCAAATGCTCTGGCCAAAATCCGCCAACTCTTCAAGTTTTGTTTTGGGCATATTCATCCACCTATTCTTTGAACATATTTGTTATGGGCATTCTGCGGTCTCTGCCGAATGCCTTAGGAGTAATTTTAACCCCAACCGCGTATTGCCTTCTTTTATATTCGCTTTTATCAATCATGGAAGCGGTTCTTTTTACTAAATTTTTATTAAACCCTCTTTTAATTATATCAGATATGGACTTATCCTTCTCAATGTAAAGATCTATTATTGCATCAAGCGTTGAATATGCAGGTAAAGTATCCTGGTCAGTCTGATTCCTTTTCAACTCTGCACTAGGGGCCCTTTTAAAAATGCTTTCCGGGATAACTTCTTCTATTTTATTCCTAAATCTTGCTAATTTATAAACAAGTGTTTTAGGAACGTCCTTCAAGATTGCAAAGCCTCCAGCAGTATCACCATAAAGCGTACAATATCCAGTAGAAAGCTCGCTTTTGTTTCCAGTGGTAACAACAAGAGAGCCGAATTTATTAGAAAAAGCCATGAGTATATTCCCACGGATTCTTGCCTGGATATTCTCTTCTGCTATATTAGATTTTGTCTTAGCAAATGGCTTACGCAAAGAGGCTAAATATTCTTTATATAAACTATCTATAGGAATAATGTGTAATTTTATACCGAGATTGTCTGCTATTTTTTTTGCATCAGACTTGGTCCCTTCTGATGAATACATCGAAGGCATAGAGATTGCTACCACATTATCTCTATCTAAGGCATCAACTGCAATTGTAACTACTAACGCAGAATCTATGCCTCCGCTTAAACCCAACACTACTTGTCTAAAGCCGTTCTTACCACAATAGTCCTTTAAACCCAAAACTAAAGCAGCGTAAATTTCCTCCAATCTTCCTAACGTCTTCTCTTTGCGGGAAAAAAAAGTATTTGGCTTATCGTTAATTTTAGCTCGGATATTTACATATTCAAGCGGAAGATTTTTTCTAAAAGACCTGGTAGCCGAAGTAAGAGACGCAATATCAATATCCACTGTTAATAAATCTTCTTGGAATTGTTTTGCCTGTGCAATCAATTTTCCTTTTGCATCAAAAACCATGCTGGCACCATCAAAAACAAGCTCATCCTGGCCACCCACAAGATTGCAATAAGCTATAAAACACCTATTCTCTTTTGCTCTTTTGCTTAATAAGTTCTGGCGCAATGCTAATTTTTGGGCAAAATATGGAGAAGAAGAAATATTTATAATAATTTTAGCCTTGCCTGCTTGACTCTGAATTTGCGCTGGTCCTTTTTCTTGCCAAATATCTTCACAGATATTTACTCCTATCTTTAAGCCCTTGGAAAATTCCAAAACTAAAGCCTTATCTCCTGGTTTAAAATAACGCATTTCATCAAATACGCCGTAATTTGGCAAGTGCATCTTTTTATAAACACCTATAAGCTTTTTTTGATAAATAATCGCAGCAGCATTGAAAAGTTTATATTTATAAAAATAAGGAAAACCCACGATAGCAAATATGGAGTCTGTCGCTTTTATAACTTCTTCTAAGTACTGCCTATTAGTCTGGATAAATTTTGGCCTTAATAACAAGTCTTCGGGGGGATATCCAGAAAGAGCCAGTTCCGGAAAAACAATCAAATCTGATTTGAAAGTTTTAGCCTTATTTATACAGTTTATAATCTTCTGGCAATTGCCATTGATATCTCCGACAGCGCTGTTTATTTGCGCTAATGTTATTCGTAGAGTTTTCATTATAAAGTTAATTCCGGATAGAAAGTTTTCGCTGAGGGACAAAATCTGTTTATAACGCAATTTGGACAATTTGGCTTACGCGCCTGGCAAATTGCCCGGCCGTGGTCAACCAGTAAGTAATTGAAATCTAGCCAGTATTTTTTTTCTACTATGCGCATTAAATCCTGCTCGATTTTTTCAGGATCATTCTCTTTGCTAAATCCCAGCCTCTGTGAAAGCCGCTTAACGTGTGTATCAACAGCTATGCCTTGCGCCTTTTTAAATGCGCTTGATAATACTATATTTGCTGTCTTTCTTGCCACCCCCGGCAGACTAATAAGGCTCTCCATTTCATCAGGAACTTTGCCAGAGAAATCCTTCACCATTTTTTTAGCCAAAGCTATGATATTTTTTGCCTTGTTTTTATAAAAGCCGGCTGAATAAATCTCTTTTTCTAAGGTCTCCTGTTTTGCCTTAGCAAAATCTAAAGAAGTTTTATATTTTTTAAAAAGCCCAGGGGTGATTTTATTTACCCTTTCATCAGTGCATTGGGCTGAAAGAATAGTGGCAATTAAAATTTGTAATGGCGTTTTAAAGGTAAGCGCAGTTCGACTCCGAGAGTAAGTTTTGCGTAAAATTTCAATAATCTTATTAACTCTTTCTCCCTGTTTCAGTAAACTCAAGGACATTTTTAAAAAACTCCGTCAATGGTTGATTTGCAGGTAGGGCATTTCCCTTCCTGTAGCAGGACTTTAGTTATACTTAAGCCCTGCCTTTCTATCAAAAGTCCCTTACAATTATAGCAATAAGTATTATTACCTTCAAATACATTTCCCATATAAACATACCGTAAGCCAGCGGCCTCTCCTATGCTTTTCGCCAATCTCAATGTCTGGATTGGCGTAGGCTTATTATCTGTAATTTTATAATCAGGATGAAATCGGCTTACATGCCACGGAATTTCAATTCCCACTGATGCAATAAACTCAGCTATTTTTTTTAGCTCGTCTTCTGAATCATTCAGCCCCGGCACTATTAGAGTAGTAATCTCAACCCAAATATCAAATTTTCTCATAAGTCGGATTGAATCTAATACAGGAGCCAAGCGAGCTCCACAAATTTTTTTGTAAAAATCTTCACTAAAACTTTTTAGATCTACATTAGCAGCATCAAGAAACGGATAAACTGTTTCTAAGGCCTCTTTGGTCATATAACCATTTGTCACAAAGTTATTATATATGCCTTGTTTCTTAGCTATCTGTGAGGTATCAAAGGCGTATTCAAAAAATATAGTTGGTTCAGTGTAAGTATAAGATATGCTTTTAGAGCCTGAACTTTTTGCCTGTCTTACAACTTCCTCAGGGATTAATTCATAACCGAGAGAGCCATTTTTCTTTTTATTTGCCTGAGATATCTGCCAATTTTGACAAAATCCGCATCTAAAATTACAGCCAACTGTGGCTATTGAAAAAGAAGTTGAGCCGGGGAAGAAATGATAAAGCGGTTTTTTTTCAATCGGGTCAATTGCAGCAGCAATCGCCTCAGCGTAAACAAGTGTTTTTAAACTACCTGCCTCATTTTTCCTTACTGCACATATGCCAAACTGCGATGGTGAAATCTTGCAATGATGAGAACATAAGAAACAATGCACTCTATCAGCTTCTAATCTTTCATAAAGCATTGCTTCTTTTATCATGGCTAACGTTTTAATAATCTTTGTATTTTTTCAAGGATAATTGTTTTTACTCCAACTAAAGCCATCTCTTTAATTGCAATTTCAGAATCACCCTTCTCAACATTTACCCCTTTGACTGCGTCAATGAGTAGTTTTACTTTAAAGCCAAATTTTACAGCATCCAATACTGAAGATTTTACGCAATAGTCAGTAGCCAATCCTCCCACGAAAAGTTCTTCTATACCTAAGATCTTAAGTAAATTTAAAAAAGCTGTGCCATTAGAGTCTTGCCCCTGAAAAGCAGAATAGTTTTCTTCTTCTGGGTCCATTCCTTTAGATATAACTATCGCCTGCTGCGGCAATTTTAATTTTGGATGGAAGTTGGCACCTTTAGTGTCCGCTATGCAATGTGCCGGCCATCTGCCGCCGAACTGCTTGAAATGTTTGGTCTTTTTAGGATGCCAATCGCGTGAGGCAAAAATAGGCAGGTTGTGCTTGGAAAAAATATTTATATACTGGTTAAGAACAGGAATTATCTTATCGCCTTCCGGCACGGCTAAAGCGCCGGCCGGACAAAAATCATTTTGCACATCTACTATTAGGAGTGCTTTTTTTAATTTCATTGTTACTGCCCAGAACTAACTGGTGCAGCATTCTGGATTGGGAAAGTCTTTTCTGGTTGGCTCTCTTTAGGAGTTTCGCTTATGCCTAATGCCTGGCTTATCTTAAGTTTATCTGTCCCTGACAAAAAATAATCTAATACTGCTTTGGTAAGCCCAGGATCTAAATTCATCATTTGTTCTCTTACCTGATGATTCTCCTGTAATTTTCTTCCGGTTAAAACAATAAACAATAGGACATTCTGAGGTTGTTGGGGGTCGGTTGTTAAATACAAATAGGGGTTAGAAACAGTTCCTCTTAAAGATATGAGAATTTGGATATTGTCAATATTTGCATTGCCTTGAAATTCAAAAACCGGCTCTTTATAATCTGGAGAAAATAAAATCCTGCTTTCTTTTAAATTTATATTCACATCTTTAACCGCCAATGAGCCGCTCTGAAAAATAAGCGCTCCCTGCATAGCAGGTTGTTTGTTTATCTTTTTAACATTAATAGCAAAAGAACCAGGGCAATTAGTAAAGGTTAGATCTTTGTAAGAAAGCCTTTCTACTTCAAAGGCACCCCTTAATTGCGGCTTGGTGAAAGAGCCTTTAACGTAACTATCGATATTAGTTATTGCACCTGATAAATCTTTTAATCTTTTATCCTTAGAAAATATTTTTAGGATATCTTCGGCATCGACTCTTTTGGAGTATACATTAACATCGAGGTTCACCTTCTTATAAGAGGCAAATAAGACTATAGGCTCTGAATACGGCATTATAAGACGGCAATTTTCTATATCTAAATTTATTGAGTCGAATTTAAATGGCCTCAGAGACAGTTCAAGCCTTTGAATTTTAAGACTGCTCCCTCTTGGTAACCACGCTATATCATTAATGCTAATGTCAGTTAATTTAAGGCCCTTCGAGAAAGTGCCCTCGATATGGCTGATGGTCACTTTGTTTATATCTATATATTTAGAAAGTATGAGCCGAGCCAGAAATATAGAGCCAACAGTAGTAAAAAGAAAATAATAACCAGCCAGAATCATTATTATTAAACATGTTATACTGACTCTGGCTAAGGGACGAAATGTCTTTCCTAACATAAGATTAATTTGGGTTTCGGCTATTAAAACGCTTTAAGTTTTTTAAATTCTGGACTAAAGTGCGAATTTTTACATCCACTGACTCTAATTTTGGCCGAAGGACAAAAGCAATTAATGCCTGACCTAAAGCCGCGCTTAAAACATCAGTGCCAATATCTTTAATATCGAAATTTCTCGGAGGAAAAAAAATCTGAAATACCTCATCTAATATAGCAAAAAGCATCAGAAATAAACTTGATATTACATAAAGCATCTGCGTTGATATATTATGGCGCAGCGCCCTGAAAAGTAAAAGGCTTAATATACCGTAGCCAACAAAATGCAATCTATCCCTACTTGCCTCTACCTGCTTTAGAAAATAAAGACTAATTATAAAAATACTTACCAGCCATATATAAGAAGATATTGGTGGATAAGGCCTTCTTATTAGGAAGATAAAAAAAAATAAAAAGGTAGAAAAAATTAAAACACTAATAATAAGATTTAACTTAATATTAACTGTGTTTTCACCAATATTTAATAGTAAAATATTCGAAAAAGGGATTATCGCCAGGACAAAAAAAGAAGAAATTATCAACATCAACCAATCGACTTTCATCCCTAGGCTTCGGTACATAATTAATTATGGCTGCTTTTTAGGCTATTTAAGAGGACAGTGATTTTCAACTGATCTAAAGAAAAAGGCTTAACCAGGTAGTCAGATGCCCCTGACTGTATTGCTTGTTTTAAGATGAATTCGTCCTTAACGCCGCTAAGCATTACAACTCTTATATTGGGAAAATTTTTTTTAATTTGGCCTAAAATTTCAAGGCCGTCAGTGCCTGGCATCACTATATCTAAAAGCACAAGATTGGGATTAATCTTCTCTATCTCCTTTAATACCTCTTTGGGCTGGCTTATGCTGTATGAGCGGTAACCTTCTTGAGATAAAAATTTTTCTATATATTCACAGGTATCTGGTTCATCATCTACGATAAGTATGCAGGGTTTCTCTTCTTTAATCTCTAACTTTTGTCCTTTGCTTGCCTTAGAAAGCATTGAGCAAATAATAGCCAGCAGGCTGTTTGCGTCAAATGAAGTCGGCAAGTACTGACAGGCGCCAATTTCATTAATCTTAAGCTTTAACTCCTCCTCTAGTTTAGACTCAGTCGTAATTATTAAAGGAAGGGTTGGATATTTAGTTCTTATTTGGTTGATAACTTTTGGTGTATCTGTTTTTAATACATCGGCTCTGAGTATCAGGAAATTAACGCTGGTATCAGCCAATTCTGAAGAATCCTGAAAACTTTTTATTATCTTTATATTATAGCCCTTTTTAGCAAAAAGCTCTACGATTGTTTTTATTTTTGTTTCATCGAATTGGAAAGCGACCATAGAAACGGAACTGATTCTATTTAATTCTATCTGCGCTGCCCAGACCTCAATATTTCTCTTGAATAAATCTAAGTCCAGAGGCTTGAACATATAACTAACTGCTCCCAGATGAAGCATTCTCTCTTGTGCAAATTTTTCTCTTACCGCCGAAATTACTATGACAATCGCTCCTTTATCAATACTTTTAATTTCTTTAAGGGTTTGGATTCCGTCCATTTCAGGCATCAAAATATCAAGAAGTATTAATTGGGGGTGCTCTCCTTTAATTTTTTCAAGTGCCTCTTGCCCAGAATAGGCGCAAATAGCCTCATAGCCTTCCTGGGAGAGGAGTTCTTTTAGAGAATCGCAAAAATCTTTCTCATCATCAACAATGAGCACTTTTACCATTTATATCCACCCTTTTTTATTTAGTGGTCTTAAGGAAAAGGTAGAGCGAAATTGCGGTCTCCAGTGCTTTATAGCCGAGAGGTTTAGTAATATAATCTACTGCTCCTATCTCCAATGCTTTTTTGGCAGTTTCTATTTCGTCAACGCAAGTAACCATAATCACCGGTAAGTCTTTATTTATTTTTTTTATCTCTTCTAAGCATCTTAAGCCGTCCATTTCAGGCATCAAAATATCCAAGAGCACCAATTGTGGCCGGTCTTTAACTACCTTGGAAATTGCTTCTTTCGCGGTGTTAGCTGTGATTATATTATAGCCACGTTTTGCCAGATAGTAACTATCAACTTCACAAACCCCTGGCTCATCATCAACAAGCAGAATCTTAGGTTTCATTTACTCCCCCTTTTAACAAAAAAACCTATACTCCGAAAGCATAGGTTTATTTTCTGTTTCGGCAACCAGACAATCTCACTAAAGTCTTATTACTACAGTGGATTCACGGCTTTGCCCAGTCTTCGCAAAATACTTATAGTATTTTGCTTCGCCTAGTCCGCCGAAGCCAAACGTCTTAAACATTTGGCGAAGGCGGAGCCCTATCCTTTCGAATAGTTTGCCCTTATCGTCCTTAACGCATAATCTCCTATTATTAATTATACCACAATAATAGTTGTATTTCAATTAATCATAACTTATTTATTTACAATAAGTTAAGAATTTTAACTAGCCAATTTCAAGCGCGGGTTAGGGTTATATCTTCTTCCTACCTTTGCACAGGGTTTTTCGTTTACCATAACAATGTCTGCGGTAAAATCTATCTTTTCTCTAAACAATGCTGAGCCAACCCCAACTGCATCAAAAGGAACATTTAAGCTAATAAAGTTTTTAATCTTTTCTTCATCAAACCCGCTGGAAACAATAATCTTAACAAAATTAAATCCATTTTTATCTAAGGCCTCTCTTGTCTTAAACACCAACTCAGGACAAACTCCGTAAGAATCCTTATCTGTGCCAACCACTGAAACATCCCTAACATCTTGTGCCGTATCAAGCCTAACCCCCCACAATTTTTTGCCAAAAATTTTTGCTACTTTCAAGGAGGTGCCAATGCAATCATCATCAAAATCAACTAAGACAACCCGTTGTATATTTTTATCAAGATACTTATCCAAAGATTGTGCTGCTTTTACGGTATCGCCGTTATACGCAGCAATAAGTCCATGTGGCACTGTTCCCAAACCCTCTTCGCCCCACCAGGCAGCTTGCGCGTCGGTTGAAACGCCTAAGGCTCCTGATATAAATGCAGCGTAGCCATCGGTAGTTTGAACCCGATAATGGTCAAAACGAGCAGGGAAAAATAGAACTTTTTTATCGGCTGCTGCTTTTACAACCCTCTTAACCGCAGTTGCCACTGCTGTAGGCCTTGCTATCACACCTAAGTATACAGTCTCCAAGTGAGCAAAAGTGCTGTAATCGCCCTCTATGGTCATTACTGTCTCGCCTGCTTTTATTTCATCGCCATCAAAAAGAGCTTTTATTATAAGCTCTTCGGGCCGGTCAGCACAAAGCTTCAAAATAGCTATTGCCTCATCTAAGCCGCAGACAATAGCATCTTTTCGAGAAAAGACCTGCATTAGGACTCGATTATGATTATTATCCTTTTTTAGTATTTCTTTTGTGCGGACGAAATATTTATCAGAATACCAGCCGCTTTTTATCTTTTCTACAGGAATGTCAAAAACGTTTATATCCAGCCGTGTTCCATGTTGCCATTTAACCATAAAAATTATCCTTAAATACTTCTTTCTGAAGGCGGGCTTTGCATATCCAGGTTACTAAAGACTTTCATAGCCACTTCAATAATTCGAGGATCGAAATCTTTTCCTTTACATCTTTCCAATTCTGCCAGAGCAGCGCTAAGGGGCATTGCCTTGCGATATGCCCTGTCAGAGGTCATAGCATCAAAAGCATCGGCAACCAGCATAATACGTGCTAAGAACGGAATCTCTTCGCCCTTTAGGCCTTGAGGATAACCGCTACCATCCCAATGCTCCTGATCTGACTTAACAATGGGTAAGATACCTTTAAGAGAAGTTATTTTACTGATTATTTTAACCGCTAAATCCGGATGACTCTTAACAACCTTAAATTCATCTTCTGTTAACCGCGCTGGTTTATCCAGGATATTTTTAGGAATTCCTATTTTTCCTAAATCATGAACCATGCCGGCAATACGTATCCTATCTATATCCTTTGATTCTAGGCCCAAACCCAAGGCGAGAAGAACTGCATAATTAGAAACTCTTATGCAATGGCTTTCGCTATAAGAATGTTTAATATCCAAAAGCTGCCCAAAGAAAAATAATATCTCTTCTATAGAATGTCTGCGTTGCCTTATAGCAAAAATTTTAAAACTATCTATAGTCTTTTTTATTTCCTGGCTAAGTAAATCAAAATTATTAGCCGTATCTAAAGTTTTATCATCTAACGCCGACTTGACTCCTTTGAGGTAGACTGGATTAAATTCTTTTCCGCTCTGCTCATCCAGATAATTGTATGCATCTTGTAATTGCAATTTTTTTGAATGGTTAAATTTAACGCTAAGGCTATCGGCAATTCTTATGGTTTGAGATTCAGATGAAACCTCATTATTAGAGCGCCGTAAAGGATAACCTTTCCCATCAAAACGCTCATGATGAGCAATAACAATATCTGCCAATTTGCTCAAACTGGGGAAACTAGATATTATCTGCCCGGAAATTAAAGGATGAGACAAGACGTCTTTATCAGAAATCTCACAGTACAAGTCAGCTTTATGTACCGTCTCATAGGGCATATCAAAAGTTCCGATATCGTGAACCAATCCAGATAAAAACAATTCTTCTACCTTATGAGGAACAATTTCATTAGCTATTTTTTTTGAAAGAAACGCCACTGCAAAGCTATGGCGCAACAAGTCGCTACCAGAAAGTTCAAGGATATCTGGTAAGGCTGATAAAAGCTCTAAAATACCTCTCTCGAGATAGGCCATAAACTCCTTACAGCCCTTCATAAAATTCATTACGGGCTGTTGATTACAGCGATTAAAAATTAAGATTACACAGATTAAATATTGCTATGAAACTATCTGTGTAATCTCTTTTATAAATCTGTGTAATCATAGGCTGGAACGTATTTTGTGACAGCCTTAATTAGATTGCGCTAGATAACGAAATGCACTCAATGCCGCCTTAGAGCCTTCACCGGCAGCTATAATAATCTGTTTTTCCGGTACGTCGGTAACATCGCCGGCTGCAAAAATACCCCTAATATTAGTTTCATTGCGGCTGTTTACTTTTATCTCGCCAAATTCGTTCTTCTCAATTCCTTTAGTGAATTCAGAGTTTGGTATAAGGCCGATTTCCACAAAAACCCCTTGTACATCGATAATTTGCTCCTCTGCGGTCTCTGCGGTTGCAATCTGCGGTCTCTGCGGTTGCAATTTCCTAATCTTGATAGCGTTCACCATCTTATCTCCCAATACTTGCTTAACCTGGCTATCATTTAAAATAGTTACGATATTGCTATCAGTAACTTTCTGACGCATTATCGAATCTCCGGCTAATTGGGAAGTAATATTTATAATGTAGACGTGCTTTGCTATCTTTATTAACTGTAAGGCAGCGTCCAGCGCCGAATTACCCCCACCTATAACTGCTACAATCTTTTTAGAAAATAAAGGCCCATCGCAGGTAGCGCAATAAGTCAGACCTTTATTTTTAAATTCCTTTTCTCCTGGAACATTTAATTCTTTGGAGCGTTTGCCAGATGCAATAATTACCGTCTTAGATTTATATATTTCTTTTTCGCTCTTAACCACGCACAAATCATCTTCTTTGCTAACCCTAATTACCTTCTCTTCTTCTTTAAGTTGGATATCGTATTTATGCAGGTGCTCTTCAAATTTCTTTACCAATTCCGGACCAGTTATAAATTGATAACCAGTGTAATTTTCAATGTCGCCGCTTATGCCTGCCTGGCCGCCAACATCTTGAGTCAAAACTAAAGTATCCAAGCGCTGACGGCTAGCATATACAGCAGCAGTTATTCCAGCAGGCCCTGCGCCGATAATTATAAGCTCAAATACTCGCGACATATTCCAAGCTTTAATAAAAGTGAATCAAAATTGACAATTAACAGGTGGGTTAAATTAATCCTAACGCCTTGGAAATCCTTTCTCTGTTAAACCCGACTATGATTTCACCGTCGATATCTAAAACCGGAACTCCCATCTGGCCGGATTTTTGCACCATTTCCTCAGCAGCCTGCTCATTAGTTGAGACATCTAAATTCTCAAATTCTATATTATTATCTGCTAAAAATTGCTTTAGCCGAATACAATAAGGGCACGTTGGCGTGCTGTAGACTATTACTCTCTTAGCCATTCTTTTTAAGCCTTGCTCAAAACTTCACTTCTATAACAAGTCTTCGAACTTCTCTTCGTGTGCTACTTCTTCAGCCAAAATATGGCAAACCAGCTGATAAGTAACGTGGTCTTTACCAATTGTCTTATTGGCTATCTTTTGATAAACATCAATTGCGCCTGCCTCAGCGTCTAATACAACCTTAATCATATTCTTATAATCTGCTGTATCTTTGGGCGGCTTAGGATAAGGCGCATTTGCATTCTTCTCTAAATCAGAGATATTAAGAAGAGGCAGACCCCCTAATTCCTGTATTCTATTGGAAAGTTCTTCCTGGTGTTCCCATTCCTCCTTGGCAATCTCTTCGAAAAATTCTGACATATCTTCATAGCCCGCACCAGTAACAGTATTAGCCATATAGTTGTATGAATAGATTGCCAACCATTCGTCAGCATAAGCGCGATTTAAATCATTAATAAGGTCCTTAACATCAACCCCTGATATTTTAGTTCCTTCTTTTCCCATACAACACCTCCGATTTTAATGAGCAGATGATTTATGGAGTCAAAATGACGACATAAATCATAGGCCATAAGGCCGTCTGCGAGTTAAACCCAGCACTTATTTTACTGCCAGGCTTTAAGTTGAAATAAAATAAATTTTCTTCGAATAAAATCTTAATTTTTATTACCCAGCTTCTTAGTAAAATAAGTGCTGGGTAAATTCAGCCAGCAAACTTACGAATACCATTGTCTCATAAGGTTGGGCTTCATTTACTTTTTCCTCATCTGTTCACCACAACAGATAATATCGCAAGTATCAACACAGCCACAGGCATTATCGCTCGTAACAATTAAGCCGCACACATCACAAGTATACTTACTTTGCTTCTTTACGCTTTTCTTCCTGGCACTTTTCTTTACCATACCCACCCCCTGCCCGCCACAGTTCTTTGGCGGGCGAATTGAATCCGCCAATGCTTTGTGGCGGATATTTAAATAGCTTCAAACATATCCTTGCCTACGCCGCATTCAGGACAGACCCACGTATCCGCTAACTCAGCAAAAGCAGTTCCTGGGTTTATGCCATTATCTGGATCTCCTTTTGCCGGATCATAGATATAACCACAAACAGTACATCGATATTTCCCCATTACACTCCCTCATGTTTTGATAGTTAATATTTATTTAATTCTTTGGGCAAAATCTTTACCCCAATTATAGCAATTTTCAAGCTCTTTGTCATCTGGGACATATTTAATTGACAAAGATGGCTGAGTAATTTCTAACGCTGCCTCTCTTAAAACATTTTCTATTTCTGCTATTGCTCCGCCTGCCCAGCCAAAAGAGCCAAATACGGCTACAAGTCTATTTTTGGCTTTAAAACCTTTTAATAGTTCCAGAAATGCTGCCAAGGTAGGCAGCATATCATTATCGTGCGTCGAAGAGCCGATGATAAAACCCTTGGCAGAAAACATCTCTTTTATAATCTCTGTCCTGTCACTCACAGCTACATCAAATAGTTTAACTGAAATACCGCCATCACTTATGCCTTGGGCTATTTTTGCTGCCATCAATGCCGTAGCGCCCCACATAGTCTCATATACAACAACAATCTTTTGTTTAGTTTCATTCTTAGACCAGGAAAGATAAGCATTAATAATTTTTTGGGGGTCTTTTCGCCAAATAATTCCGTGGCTAGGAGCAATCATCTTTATTGGCATATTCATTCTTTGCAATTCTTCTAACTTTTTTAAGATTATCGTAGACAACGGCCAAAGAATATTGGCATAATATTTTTCTGTTTCATCCATAAGTATCCAATTATCAACCTCATCGTCAAAGCGTTCGCTGGTTGCATAATGCTGGCCAAAAGCATCGTTAGGCAAAAGTATCGCGTCTTCTATTACATAGGTAAACATACTATCCGGCCAATGAATCATCGGCGCTTCGATAAAGGATAAAGTTTTTTTACCTAATTTTAATTTATCCCCGGTTTTAACGACATTAAAATCCCAATTTCCAAAATAGTGTTTAAGAAGCCCCTCCTTACACTTTGCCGAACAATGAACTATTGCCTTAGGGCAAAGTTTTAAAATAGTAGGCAACGCTCCTGAGTGGTCAGTCTCAACATGATTAGCAATAACATAGTCAATCTTTGCAGGATCAATAATCTGTTTAACCTTATCGGTCATTTCATTAGAAAAAGGCGCCATTACCGTGTCAACCAAGGCAATTTTTTCATCAACAATCAAATAGGCATTATAAGTAGTTCCGCGTAGAGTGCTGTAAGTATGTCCATGGAAATTACGTATATTCCAGTCAATCGCGCCCACCCAGTAAATATTATCTGATATCTTAAGCGGTTTCATTACCATCACCTCTTGTTAAATATGTTCCTCTAAGATTTTTTTGATATTAATATCTTTATCTATCAATGACTTTTCTGAAATAAAATTTTCATCAAAACAAGGCTTTTCTTTTTTATAAAAAACACCTAAGGCAATCGCCGCATCAAGATTATAGTCCCATTCCCGGATTTTAGTCAGGGCTTTATTATAATCGCTTACATCATGATTAACAAGTTCATAAACTTTTTTAGAATAATAATCATACATATTAAAATAGGTTACGCAGACTTGTAAAATGTCCAAAAGGGCAAAACCTCTATGCGCCAGAGACTCTTTAAAAATTTTTTTCAATAAATCTATGCCGTGCGTATACCCACGAGCAATAAATGTAGCGCCGCTGGCTAAAACAAGTTCCAGCGGATTAATTGCAGGTTCTTTGGTGCCGAACGGCGTTGAGCGACCCTTAAAACCCAAAGGCGAGGTAGGCGTATATTGGCCGGTAGTAAGGCCATATACGCGGTTATTATGAACTATCATCATAACATCTATATTCCTTTTTGCAGCAAATATTAAATGCTCTAAGCCCTCGCCGTAACAATCTCCGTCTCCGGCAAAGCCGATTACTTTTAACTTAGGATTGGCAATCTTTATGCCTTGGGCAACGGGCAATACCCTGCCGTGTATAGAATAAAAACTATTCACATTTATATAGTCAACGATTTTTGCGTGACAGCCAATGCCTGAGACTAATACTACATTCTCTAGGCCAAAACCTTCTTGCGCTAACTCGCTTAAGACTGTCTTTATTGCAGTAAGAATTGCAAAATTTCCGCAACCCGGACACCACGTATTTACAGCATAAGTGCCTAAATCTTTTTTCTGGTTCATAGGATTTTTTTAAGTTGGTCCTCTAATTCCTCTAAGAAAAACGGCCTTCCGTCATATTTTAATATTCTTTCATTGACATTAAACCCGTGAAGTTTAACGACCTCGGCTAATTGGCCGCTAAAATTATTCTCAACACAAATTACTTTTTTAACGGACACTAAGCTTTGTGTAAACTGTTCTACAGGAAAAGGCGAAAGCACAAGCGGCTGAATAACTTTTAAGCCTAAGTTCTGTGCTGCTTCTATGCATACACCTTTATTCGAACCCCAACAAAGAATTGCAGTATCCGCCTTCTTATTTGCGTATACCTTAACTACTTCTTCTCTCTCTAAATCTTTAAGCAAAAAAGTTTTTTTGCGCAGGCGTTTTTCCTGCATAAATTTTGTTATCTGTGCATCCTCGGTTGTTATGCCAAATTCATCGTGTTCGTAACTGTTGACCTTGATAATCTGGTCTTTTTGGGGAACAAAGGCAAGAGGTGAAACGCCGTTTTCAGCATTACGGTATCGACGGTAGGTGTCTTCTTTTGCGTCCCATAAAGGAACCTTTTGCTCTTCTAAAGAACCTGCTAAATCTATCTGAATGCTAAACGTTCCTTCGCAAAGAGTTTTATCAACTAAAATTATTGACGGTATCTGATACTGCCAAGAAATATTAAGGGCAATACCAGCCCAAAAATATGCTTCTTCTGCATCTCCTGGCGCTACTAAAAACCTGCTAAATTCACCGTGGCCAGCTCTGTAAGCAAAATGCAAATCTGACTGGGCTGTATAAGTAGGCAGTCCTGTGCTTGGCCCGGTTCTTTGACCTAAGATAATTACAACTGGAAGTTCTGCCATTGCCGCTAAACTTAATGATTCAGTCATCAGGCAGAAGCCTCCGCCAGAAGTGCCAACCGCTACCCTTTTACCAGCATAGGCAAATCCTAACGCCATTAGAATAACGCCTATTTCGCTTTCCGGATGAATAACATCAATACCAAAATCATCTGCTACACCTGCAAGAAAATGCAAAAGATTTGACAAAGGCGTCATCGGATAAGCAACGTAAGCACCTAGCCCTGCCTTTAGGAGGCCACAACCAATAGCTTCATTTCCAGTAACTAAAGGTAAAATCTTATCGGAACATTTATCTATTTTTGTTACTTCTTTTATTACCTCGTAACCTCTGCGCGCTAACTTTATATTTAAATCCGTCTCTTTAGAAATGTTCTTTTTAAAAACAGTCTCTAAAATATTCCAATCTAATCCAATCGCCTTAGCAAAACAGCCGATTATGCAGGAGTTGCGCATTACGTCGAGTGCCTTCTCTTCTTTTACGATTTTTTCCAGAGGGATTCCAAAGGATTTTTTCTCAGGAGGGATGGTATCTACCTTGACAAGATCAGAGTTGTAAATTACTAAACAATTATCAGTTAATTTATTGGTATGAAAAGTGATGCTATCTTGATTTAAGGCAAGAAGGAAATCTATTTTTTCTCGGCAAGTTGCTTTTTTTTCGCGGGAAGCACGAATAATTGAAAAGGTATGCCCGCCTCTGATAATGGAAGGATAATCGCGGTAAACATAAATACTGTAACCCAGCTGGTTCAATAGGCTGGCGATTATCGAGCCTGCCTTATCAATGCCATCTCCAGCTTTGCCGCCTATAAGCAGAGCAAAATCGTCCATATTAATCGCTTATTCAGGCTTTGTTCAATAAATCTTGCAATAACAGTTTATGTTTTTCTTCTTCTCTAATAATCTTACTGATTTCCTGCTTTGAGGCTGAGCTGCCAACAAAATCTCTACACGAAGAATAAAACTTTATTGATTTATCCTCGATCGCTAAGCCAAATTCCAGCGCTTTCTTGGGTTTACTTATTATAGCTTTTAGCTCTTCGGAATTTTTGGCTATAAATATTCCATAATCCATTACCTTGAATAAATCATCTTCTTCGAATAAATCGCCCTTATCCTGCCTTAATGGGAAGAGGCAATTTTGAAAAAATTTAAGATGTTTTTTCTCTTCCTCTATGAGAAAATTTAATGTCTCTTTAGTTTGCTGGGAATCTGCTTTGGCAGCTAAACTTTTATAAAAATCTATCCCATCCTGCTCAATCTTTGAGGCAATTTTATATGCCTCAATTTCATCGAAATCAACAATTGAAAGCTTGCCGTTTTTCTCTTCTATTTTCATAAATTTATTACTTTTTTCTGTTGTTTATATCTTTCCTCAATTGTGACAGATAGACAACATGCTGTTTTTCTTCATTTATTAACGTCTGAACTATCTCTTTTTGGCTGGAATTCATATAGGAGAGCATTTCTAAGAAAAACAGGATTGCATCTTTCTCAAAGCCAATAGCAAAATCAATAGCAACTAAAGAGGATGTAACATTTTTACTAAAAGCCTGGGCTGAGACCTTATTATAAAGCAAATCATCAACCAAGCTTTGCATATAGGTTGCAAGTTCTCCTGGATAGGATTCTACTGGCTCTGTCTCTCTTATTTCATTCCTAATCTGGGTGAACTTTTTTATATGTTCTTCTTCCCAATCTCGCAATCTGCTAAAAAGTTTTTTCATCTCGCTATCTTTAAAGCTACTTGCCACTAAGGCATAGAAGTCTCTGCGCTTTTTCTCTTTTTCTATGCCTAAATCAGCGATTTCTGCGGCATTGAAAATTTTCGGCATTAATGACTCCTTTGAAAATTTTAGGACGGATTTAAGTATTTAATAGTATTGAAGTTGCAGGAGTTTCATATTAGCACAGCAATAAATTTTCGTCAAGCATTAGCTTTTACCTCTAAGAATTTAGCTGTCTGGGTAGCCTCGCAAAGGCTACCCAGATTTAAAACTCCTCTAGCGACAACATATGTCCTTAAAAGGCACCTCGCCAGCACAACAAGCTTCAATGCACTTTTTTAGATTCTCTCGTCTTAGTGCATCTTTTACCCCATCGCCGGTAATCTGAACTTGAAAACCATTTTTAAGTTCACTTACCTTAATCTCACATTTAATATCCTTAGTGCCACACATATTAAATCACCTCCTCTTTCGATTATTTGTTTAAGTGTACGCGCATATACTTAAATAATAAATAAAAAAATATTATTTTCTTTTAAGCCTTGATAAACATCCACATGTGCATATACGGTTTATACGCTGCCTGGCTTTCTCTAACGCACCTTTGTTAAGTGAATAGTGAATAAAGTAACCCTTCCTTTCATCTTTAACTAACCCCACAGATTTTAAAATCCGCAGATGCTGAGAGACAGCTGAGGCGCTTATCTTTAAAGCACTGGCAAGAGAATTGACACACATTGAGCCATTTTTTAAATATTCAATTATCTCTATCCTTTTATCGACACAAAATATTTTAAAAAGCTCTGCAACGTCTTTCATGATGCGCCTCAATTTATTTTAGTATATGCTTAAATACTACAACAAATTTATTACTTTGTCAAGCCTTTTTTAAAAAGCTACTAAAAATAAATCAATTAGGCTTATAAGCTCTAATGTTAGCGCAGATGGCAAGTTTATGACCTGTTCGGACATTGCGGCATTTAGAAATGGGTTCTATGTTCCTAAATCCTGTTTTCTCCATAAGAGCTAGAAACTTAAAGTCTCCATATAGATATTTTTATTTTATTTCAAATTTTCTCAAAACCCACATCATTGGACACCAATTTGTAAATGCAGATTGAAAGAGATTAAAGCCTACAAAGGCAGTAAACCATAGCCACTTGGGACTTACAAAGTGCCCCAATATAAGACTAACCAAGACAAACAATCCTGCAAAACCTCTTAAAGCTCGTTCCATAGTCATGTCTACTACCTCCTTGTTTTTAGAAACTATGTCTTACCGTCACATAAATGTTGGTATCTTTTTTATGTTGTCCGAATGTAGTATTATCTTCGGCTCCGGCAAAGATGTTCATGCCTATAACTCCAAGGAGATTATCAGTAAAGTTATAACTTACCTCTGGGATTATAAAAAAATCCTCTTCATCCAGGCTATAAAATGTAAATAACGAGAGCTTCAACGTCTGATATTTAAGTAATTTTGTAAGCCTTAAAGTAAGATATTGATGAAGCTCGCTTATCTTCGCAAACGTAGGAGGCAGATTATCTTCGTATTGGCTGTATTGATGCATCAGTTCACTATAGTATTGAATTCCTACTGTAAAATCTTGGGGAAATGCCTTTTGATATCCGACAAGAAAGCGGGATTGTGAATTATTAATGCCTGGGTCTTTGCCGTTTCTATCATCTAAAGAGTCATAATAACCGTATTCTGCGCTTACTACGCCTCCAAAGGCGCTTCTCTGCGCGCTTAGGCCATAGACGGCCAATTCTGGGTAGAATTGAGAGATAGTGGAAGGAGAATTAAAATTATCTGCTTTCATTCCGGCTGTTCTAAAAAAGCCCTTGTAGGCATAGGCTCCAAACTCAAAATCTCCGATATTACGGTAAAGCCTTAAAGCATATTCCATGTTCCCGAATTTTTCAAAGGCAGAATCTGGTTTTTCGAGTTCTCTATTTGGTATATTCGGATATGGGTCAAAGAAGTGGAACCTCCCAACTGAAGGTAAATCATCTGCCTGAAAATTTGGCATTATAACGGCTTCAGCAGAAACAATATCAGAATAAATATCCAGCTTTAGGCTATCCATTCCTATTTTTAAGTATTCTAATGGCCTACCAGAGTAAAGTGCCTCCCAGTCTTTAGGGAAAACATCGTTAATAAAAAGAAGATCTCCCACTCCCCAGGTGTATATCTGCCTGCCGACTCTTAAACCAAATTTGTCTTCCATAAAATCGAGATACCCTTCCCGGAAATCAAAGGTCCAATCTTCTTCTACCCAATCATGGTAAAAATCAGATTTTACAAACATTCCTATTTTGCTTTTTTGTGGATAAAATGAGGCTTTAAGCTGCGCTCTTTCTTCGCCTAAAATTAGATTTCCCTGCTTTGCTCCCTGCGGGTTATCATCGTTGGCTCTAACAGAATAATTTGTCTGCAGAAACCCATGTAGAGATAACTCTTCAGCAAAAGAGAAGGCAGGTAATAGAAAATGATAAATTACAGGCAGCAAGCACCAAATTCCAAATAAGCACCAATGACTAAAACCAAAATAAAAAATGTTTGGAATTTGGAATTTGGAATTTATTTGGAATTTATCTATCGTATCCATTCTAAAGGCGGTCTCCTTAAATAACGCTCAGAAAAGACATCGTCTCCTATCCCTAAATTATATTCAACTTCTTGAAAGGTTGCTTCTGTGCGATGGCCGGTTTTTATATTTTTCATTACCCTTTTAGTCGCGGTTAATATGCCATTTATATCCTTTATCTCTTGCGCCTCAAATTGCCGGTAAAGCTCATTCTGTTTGTCGTAAAATTCTTCCTTTAAAGGCAAAAAATTCGTTTCATCAATCCATGATATTCTCTTTGTATACTCTGAGGCGCCAATAGGCATGCTTTCGATCACAAAACAATTTTTGCCGTTTAGTGTTTCTTTTCTTAATAGGGTATGCTTATCCTCATCTGGCTTCCTGCCAGAGACATCTTCATAGGTAAAATCACTGCCCACAAAGCTGGAGTATTTATCGTTAGCAGCGATTCTTTTGACCAAATTGATACTAGGTATGAATAACCAGCGGTCATCGTCTCTATCGGGGTATTTATAGACCATAAAGGTGGTATCCTTTACATCGGAAGGCTTATGAAAGTACATAAAATATTTCTGATTCCCCCCTTCTCCAAGGTTCTTTCTTAACATAGTAAGCTCTCTTATCCTTTTTTGCCCATCTTTATTTATAAGCTCCATCAACACCTTTGCTTTCATATCATCGCCAGCGTAATAAAAAACAAACCTCGATTTAGCGATAATGTCATCGGCGGATAATTCGCCTTTAGCAAAGGATACCTTCCCGGCGAAACTGGCAAAAATTAACAGACTAAGTACAAAAAGCATCTTAATCGTTCTCATTTTGAAACCTCCTTCTGGAACAATGAGTTACCCCATAATCTCATAATCGCTGGCAATAAAATTAAAGTAGCTAATGTGCTGAATACCATTAGAAGGGCAAAGAATGTCCCTACGGTTACATAGGGAGTAAGCGTAGAGGTTATTAAAGGCAAAAATCCTAAGGAGATGACAATGGCATTACCCATTATAGCCCTATACGGCTCACCAGCCATAAATGTGTTAGTGGCTTCTAAATCTTTAAATTCACGATATGCCGCCTTAAATCTCTGCAAATAGTGTATGGCAAAGTCAATGGCCATCCCAAGGGCTAATGCACCGCAGACAGCAATAGGCATATCATAGTCCTTGCCCGCAAAACCCACAAGCCCATAGGAGGATACGATCGCAATAGTCAATGGCAGCATTGAAATAATGCCTAACCTCAAAGAACGAAATTCCAAGACCATAAGTAAAAATACGATAACAAAGCTTCCCAGCACTGCCTTAAGCATGCCCCAGACCATAAGATTCTGCCAGACCTTATTTATATAGGTAAGGCCGGACCATCTAATAGTTATATCTTTAGGCGGAGCGTTTTCTTTCATAAAGTCGTAAGCAGAATGCTCAACCTCACGCATCTGGGTGTTATCTCCGCCTTTCATCTGAATCCAGATATTTGCCTTTTGAGAACTGTAATCCAAGAAATTGTCAAGGTCGTTCGGATCTCCTGTCATAGAAAATAAGAAAAGATATTGGCCGATCTCCTGTTGGTTGTCAGGCACAGTGTTAAATGACTTATTTTCGTCATGCAGAACATAGTTTATCCTTTTCACAATATCCGCGACCGATGAAGTTTTGCCAACAATTTTTAGGCCTTCAAGGTGACTTTGCAATTTGTCTAGGTAAGACATTGCCTCTGGTCTTTTTATCACATCTTCTTTGTCTCCTTCTGCTGCTAAATAAGCCATATAGGTTCCGCCAAAAGATTTATTCATAACATCATCTGCGATTCTTATCTTGTGTTTCGGCTTAAACCATTTTACAGGATTGTCATTAATATGAATCTGGTAAATCCCTATGATACCAAGGACAAGAACCAGCGGAGAGGCTAGCAGAATAGCCTTACTTCTATGAAATGAAAATCTGCCGAATGCCTTAAGAATTTTGTCAAGGATAGAGGCCCTTTTTTGCCTTTTCTCTAAAAAGGCGGCCAGTTTCTCTTCGTTCATAAGCATGATAAAGGCGGGAACTATTGTATGAGTAAACAGCCACGCTGCCATTATGCCGAAAGCGACAAAAAGGCCAAACACTCTTACAGGGGGGATATCCGCCAAGGCTAATGAGCCAAAGCCCACAGCTGAAGTAATAGAAGTAAAAAACATAGGCCTATAGAGGTCCTTCATCGTGAGTATCAGTGTCTTTCTTTTATCTTTAATTAAAGGGTACCGGTCAAAAAAACCGCTCAAGATATGAATATCATCCAATAGGGCAATGGGCATAAGAAATATGGGGATCATCGAACTCATAATATGGACGGTAAAACCCAAACCAATCAATAACCCCATTGTCCAGATGACGCTTAACATCGCATCGAGCATGGGCGGAATAACAGCTATACCCATTCTGAAGATAAGAAATAGGAGTATCATTATAAAAAATCCTGCCAGAGGTGCGGTGATACCCATCTGGACAAACATCTCATGGCCAAAAGTATCTTCAGCAACCGGCAGTCCTGCTAAATAATACTTTTGTTCCGGGGCTAATTCTTTTTTAAGGATTTTCTCAACTTCTTTAGATATACGGTAACTTTGGTTTTTGCTCTCAATAGGGATGTAGATAGAGGTAGCTGTGCCGTCACGAGAGATAATCTTGTCTACAAAGAAGGGATTGCCGTAAAGCGCTTTTTTAAGATTTTCTATTTCTTCCTGGTTTTGGGGGACTTCCTCCATAAAGCGCTTTACTACCAAGGTGCCGCCTTCCGAAGTCACGTTATCCGAGGTGCGTAAGCTAACCACATCTTCAATAATTACGCCTTTAATCTTTAAGATATCATCGGTTACCTTGGCAATTCTTTTTAATGTATCTTGGTTAAAAATTCCTTTCTCATCAACTATGCCCACTACCAAAAGGTCATGAATGCCGAATTCTTTTTTAACCTTATCATAGAAAATCCTATCAGCCTGCTTTTGCTCAAGCATATTCTCCGGGTCTGTATCTATCTTCATCTTGGGAAATTGTGCCGCAAAAAAGACTGTGATGATTAAAAACAGTGCTATGGTTGTTTTCGGAAATTTAGTGATTATTTCGGTTAATTTGCACAACATCTATTTTCCTCCCTTTAATAATTTCTCACCTTCGGCCAATTGTTCAAATAGAACTTGTCTTAAGATATCGCAGGCCTTGATCATCTTTGGATTGGCAACTTTGTAGTAGATATTTAAACCGGCTCTGCGGGTAGATACGATCCTGCGTTGGCGTAGGATACTTAGGTGTTGAGAAAGATTTGCCTTGGGTAATCTTAATTTATTCCTCAGCTCTTCAACTGACTTTTCTCCTTCACGCAGTAGATTCATAATCTTTAGTCGTGTGGGATTAGCCATACTCTTACAGACCTCGGCATGCATCTGGAAAATTTTTTCTTGCGTAATTCTGTTCATTCTCTATACTCCTTTTTATGATGGTTTCATAGTTTATATATATCGCAACTATTATATTATCAAATCTATTATACTGTCAAGAGAAAAATTGAGGGTTATTAGGAATTGATGGGGATGGTCTGCCTGTATCTTTGGCTCAGTAATCTTACCGAAATCCTAGGATTCTTGAAATTAAACACTAAAACTAAATCAATTCAAGTTTTAGTTGTTCTATTTCTGCATCAATATCAACTATTCTCTTTTGTATTTCCTTAAGTCTGCGGCCATATTCTTTGACAGTCTCCTCATCCCTATAGATACGCGTATTAGACAGCGCCCTTGCCTTGGCATAACTTTCGAGGTTAAGGTTTTCCTTCTCCTGAATAAGCCTGCTGATTTTACTATTGATAAGATTGTTGTGAGTTTTTTGCCTTTCCTGTTCTTGCTTACGTAACTTCTCTTCCTCTTTTGCTTTCTCTTTTTTTAGATCTATTTCTTTGTGCCTGGGCTTTAACTTCTCTTTGGGCTCGACTTTTAAGATTCCATCTTTGGCTCTCTTTTCAAGATAGTAGTCAAAATTCCCTGGGAATTTCGTTACGTTGCCGCTTTTTACCTGGAAAACTATATTAGCCAAAGAACGTACAAAATAAATATCATGGCTTATAAAACAAATTGTCCCCTGATATTGCAATAATGCCTTTAGTAACGCCTCTACTGCATCCACGTCAAGATGTGTTGTTGGCTCATCGAGAAGAAGAAAATTCGGAGGATTTATTAAAAGTTTAGCCAAGATAAGCCGGCTTTTTTCTCCACCTGAAAGAACTTTTACCTTTTTATCCGAATCATCACCCGTGAATAGAAATGCACCTAAAATTGTTCGCATTGCTTCTTCAGACATATTAGAACTGGCAGCAGTGTACGCCTCTTGTAGAACTGTATTGGCAGGATTTAATACGTCCATTCGTGTTTGCGAAAAATATCCTATCTCTACATTATGACCTACAACGCGTGAACCGCTATCAATATCAATTACACCTGCTAAAATTTTTAAAAGCGTGCTTTTGCCTGCGCCATTTTCTCCTGTAAAAACGGCCTTTTCTCCCTGTTCTATTTCAAAATCAAAATCTTTGTAAACCTGTATATCTCCATATGATTTTGAAATTTTTTCTAAGCGGATAACTCGATGGCCGCTCCTACGAGTAGGAGGAAAATTAAAATTCCTAATACTTTCTCGTGGATCAGGGGGGAGTAAAATTTGAGGCATTCTTTCTAAGGCAGTGCGTTTGGCCCTAACCGCAGCTGCCTTATTTGGCTGGGCGTGAAAACGGCTGATGAATTTTTCAAGTTGCTCGCGTTTCTTCTCGGTCTCTTTAAACTGTTTTAAAAGAAACTTATGTTTTTCTTCCTGGATTTGACGGAAATGCTCGTAGTTACCACGTACTTTAAAAATGGCTTTATTCTCTAAAACCAGCGTATAATTTGTTACCTCATCTAAAAATGCCTTATCATGAGAAATCATAACAAACGTACCTTTAAAACCATCCAGAAAATCCTTAAGCCATAATGCTGCTTCCAGATCCAGGTAATTTGTCGGCTCATCTAACAATAAAAGGTCATGCTGATTAGTCAATAGCCGTGCTAATAAAGTGCGCATCTGCCATCCGCCGCTAAGTTGGCTTATGGGCTTATTAAAATCTTTTTCTTTAAAACCCAAACCCATCAATACTTTTTTTGCTTTATGCTCCAATTCAAAATAACCCAACACCTCTAACTCATGTAAAATTTCTCCATAACGGGCTGAACCTGCCTGGCTTTTAACTTCCAATTCTTCTTTTTCTTTTTTAAGGAGCATTATTGCTGTATCGCCCTCGACTAATTCTCTCAATACGCTATGCTCTGATTTAAAATTAGATTCTTGAGGAAGGTAACCTATGCGTATACCACTATTAATATGAATCTCTCCGGAGGAAGGCTCAGCCTCTTTAAGAAGCATAGAAAAAAGAGTGCTCTTTCCCGAGCCATTTGGCCCAATAAGACCTATCTTCTCTTGCCTATTAATGGTTAAGGAAATATTCTCAAAGAGAGTTTTTTTGCCGTAGATTTTGGAAATATTGCTTATGGTTATCACGATTATTTAGAAATGTCTGCTTAAAATCAGCCCGTATGACTTCCTCCGTGAGGAATTTCATACGGGCTAAAATGAAAATCAGAAAATATTTAATGCTGCTGGCTTATTTTCTTCGGCCAGCTCCTTTACCTGCGCCAATACCTTTTTTCATACCTTGAGCAGGGCCTTTATTGTGACCTTTTATATCATGGTGCCTATCGCGTATATCTTCCTTACGATCTCGTCGGTCCTCGCGCCTGTCCCAGCGGTCTTCTTTGCGGTCACGCACATCTTCGCGCCTGTCACGGATGTCTTCCCTGCGGTCGCGGACATCTTCTAATCTATCCCTTACTCCGCCGTGATGTCTGGCATCCCATACATCCTCACGTCTATCCAGAATGTCTTCTTCGCGGTCTCTAATATCCTCGCGCCTGTCCCAGCGGTCTTCTTTGCGGTCACGCACATCTTCGCGCCTGTCACGGATGTCTTCTATTTTGTCCTTTGCATGTGGAGGTAATGGCCTTGCTGCTTTCAAATCCTGTTTTAGTTCCCTGCGAGTTTCGTGTAACCCTTTAATATCTTCGCGCATCTGGCTAACATTTTCTTGGTGCATAGCTTTCAATTGTTCCCTTAATTCCCTGGCTCTCTCATGATCCCCTGCCTGTATTGCCTGGTGTATTTCTTCTCTTAATGCTTGCTCTTCTTGGCGCGCATCTTTAGAGTTCTGTATAATATCTTGCCTCTTATCCTTGAGCGCTTTAATATCGCTTTTAATTTCATCTTTTGGAGTAGTTGAAGTTGATGCAGGCTCTTGAGCAAAACCTAGCGTTGAGAATATACAAAATATTACCAAGCAACCAACTACCAAATCTATTCTTCTCATATCTGCCTCATTTTTTATCTAGCTGTTATTGCCTTGCTAAAGATTAATTTTATAACACTAAATACTTAAAATCAAGACCAAAAGCAGCACCTATGAATTTAACAAAACTTCTCTTCTTAAAATAAAAAAGAACATTATAGCAATAACCTCTATGATAACCGCAAAGCTGATAAGTAGGGCTACAGAATAATCATAGAGTAAGCCCATAAGCGAAGTACCTACAAATAAGGCCAAACCATAACCCGTATTAAAGACTCCATAACCCGTGCCTCTTTTCTTAAGCGAAGTAATATCAGCAATACTCGAGCGCATTATGGTCTCGTGCGCTCCCATTACCAGTCCCCAGATAAGCACACTTATAATTGCCAAAAAGGTACTTTGTAAAAATAAAAGCACAGGTATCAAAAGAGACAATACCGGAATCACGATAAGGACAAATAACCCTCCTCTTCCGTTCTTGCTTTTAACCTTTAATCTATCGTAAATCTTTCCGATTATTAATGCGGCAATTCCATCTACTGCCATAGCGATTGCGTAAAAGATAGGAATCTGGGCATCGGTAAAAATATTTCTCGCTTTGAAATGAAAGGCAATTAAGACGAAATTCAAGAAGCCTACTGTTGTAATAAAACTAAAGATTACATATAACCAGAAAACTTTTGGCAGCTTTTCTGATTCTTTAGCTGTTTGTCGGGAAGTTTCGAGTTTCTCTGGCTGCGGCATGCGAATATAAGATAAAACCAAAACCGACATCATCAATATAAACGGAATCCAGAGAAATCTATAGCCAACCTGATAATTTGAAATATTTTCCCTGCTAGATTTAAGGATAAAAAATATTGCAGCAAATATCAGCGGCCCGGCAATCGCTCCGATCTGGTCCATTGCCTCATGCAAACCAAACCCAAAACCCGTGCCAACCTGTTTAGTGGCGTGCGAGAGAATTGCATCCCGGCTGGGGCTACGGATAGCTTTACCGATTCTCTCTGAAATAATCAATAAGGCAACAACTTGCCAGGAGCTGGTTAAGGAAATCATAGGCACGCTTATTATCAGAAAATATCCGGCTAAGGTAAAAAACCAGTAAGCCTTAGTCTTATCCGATAAATATCCGGCAACTAAACGGATAAAATAACTAAAAAATTCTCCGATTCCGATAATTAAACCAACTGTTGCCGCATTTACGCCCAATATATTCAAATACTGGCCGTTAACGCTGCGGCTGGCCTCATAAACAATATCGCCAAAAAGGCTCACCAGGCCAAAAAGTATGATAAGCTGCAATGCCGCACTTCTTTTGTTATTAGGATTATTTTCCATGTCGTATCGCACAACCTTTAATGCCGTGTTTTTCGTAATAGCGCTGATGATACTCTTCTGCCGGATAAAATTCGGTTGCCTGAGTAATTTCAGTCACAATTGGCTCTTTAAATTTTTTGGACTTTTCCAACCTTTCCTTTGAAAGCAAGGCAGCTTTTTTCTGCTGATTGTTAATATAGAATATTGCCGAACGATATTGCGCGCCTACATCAGGCCCTTGCTTATTTAAGGTTGTCGGGTCATGAATATTCCAGAATACATCAACCAGTTGTTCATAACTAATTTTAGAAGGCTGATATGTTACCTCCACTGCTTCTGCATGGCCGGTTTTGCCTGAACAAACATCTTCGTAAGTCGGATTTTTGAAATGGCCGCCGGTATATCCTACCGTGGTTGAGACCACGCCTTCTATTTTTCGAAACTCTGCTTCGACACCCCAAAAACAGCCTGCGGCAAAAATCGCCTTTTCTAATGTTTTGTCAGGTTTTGTGTTTGAAATTGCATCGCTTTTAGCAAATTTCAAAGCAACTGAATTTATGCAATAACGCTTTCCAGTTGGTGGCGGGCCGTCATCAAACACATGGCCTAAATGCGCCTCGCATCTAGCACAGAGCACTTCAATCCTATGCATTGAAAAACTATTGTCTTCTTTTAATCTTACGTTTAAATCTGAAACCGGTTGCCAGAAACTTGGCCAGCCTGTACCTGATTCGAATTTCGTCTGGACGCTGAATAAATCAGTGCCACAGCAAACACACTGATATACGCCCTTTTCTTTAGGTAAGACACAAACACTAAACGCAGGCTCAGTGTCCTTAAGCCTAGTAATTTTAAATTGTTCCGGCGTAAGCATCTTTTTCCACTCTGCATCAGTTCTGACGATTCTTTCCATCAATTCGACTTTTCCTGTACTAGCGTTAAAAATAGGAATTTTATCTTCTGCTTCTGCGTTTAGTCCTTCCATATTTACTCCCACTACAATAAATAAAATTAAAAAAAATTTTAATACTAATCTATCCAACCTTCCACCTATCACTATTCTTTTAATAGCTTTTTTATCTCTTCGAAAAGAACTTTAATATCTATTGGCTTTAGAATAAAAGAATTAGCCCCCAGTTTGAGGCAACGCTCGGTAATACTCCTGGGCTCTAATCTTTCTCCTGTCAGAAGTATTATGGGTATATTTCTTGTAACAGTGTTTTCTTTCAAAAGCTCGCAGACCTCATAGCCATTCATATCCGGCATTAATATATCCAGAAGAATTAAATCAGGCATTTCTTTTTTGCACACAGGTAAAACTTTTTTAGCCTCAGAAACAGTTACAGTTGAATAATTTTGCATCTGGAGCCGCTTCTTTATTGCCTCTAAAGCATCAACCTCATCATCAACAACTAATATCTTATTTTTTTTCATTTCAGACCTCTCTCTTATTTAGTTATACACCTTGAGATAACTTGTCACGTTTTAATTTTGAAAATGATTTCTTGTTATGTAATAAACTATAGAGAGCAGTTACTTTTGCACATTTCCTAAATCGTTGCTGCTTTATTATGGCACTTATTTGACCAGGCATTGAACTCGCCTTGGTATTTGGTCTTTTAGAATAATTGAAAAATTGGATAAACACGCCTTTAGAACTTAGCCATTCTACTAGTTTAAGGGTGTCTAGAAAATCCCTCTTCGTCTCTGATGGAAAGCCAACTATGATATCTGTCTTTAATTCAAGTTTTGGATTCCATTCAATTATTTTTTCTATACAATATTTAAAATCATCCACAGTGTATGGCCTTTCCATTAATTGGATTATTCGATCACTGCCCGATTGCACCGGTATATTCATACGCAAAATTTTACCTGACCGGATTATATCTTCTAAAGACGGCAGCATTTCTTTTAACTTGTTAGGGGTAAAA
Source organism: Candidatus Omnitrophota bacterium (assembly GCA_040753675.1). GTDB lineage: Bacteria > Omnitrophota > Gorgyraeia > JAHJTE01 > JAHJTE01 > JBFMEB01. The sequence continues at coordinate 46,040 of JBFMEB010000011.1, forward strand.
TGAGACAAGAAGAATTTACATTCACTGTGTTCTTGGTAAAGTTTATTAACTAGAAAGGCAAGAGATGTTGACAGATCTAGGCCATAGCTTCCGGCATCATTTGCTACTAAAACAAATTTTTTATAGCCCTTCTCGTAAGCTAAATGGTATTCCTTAAGTATATCTTCAATTGGCCTACTGCGGGGCCTTCCAAAAACAAATTTTACTGCACAATAAGTACACTTGCCGAAACAGCCCCAGCCTATCCTAAGATGATATACGTCTTTTCTCTCAATTCTTTTTAAGTTTTTGACAGGATATATATATTTTGTGATGCTAAACTGAGAACTCTTACTTAATAATTTTTCTAATTCACCCAGAGAATTCGCACTTATGGCAAGGCCTTTAAATATACGTTTAAGCCGGACTTTATTAATAGAAGGAAGACAACCTGATACAATTAACTGCGCATTTGGATTTTTTTCTTTTTCAGCTTTCTTAATATAATCTATTGAATTGTCTTCTGCTTGCTTTGAACAGGCACAGGTATATACAATAACGATATTAGATGACTCTATCTTTCTCGCTAATCTCCAGCCATTATTGTTTAAATAAGTCTTAATTAAAGTTAAATCTGTAAAACCTGGAGTACATCCGATATTTGTGTCTATCAAAAATGCTCTTTTCATTTATTATTAAAATTCTTTATAGAAAGACTAAAATCAAACTTGCTGTTGGCTCTATTTAGCTCTAATTTCTTTTTTAAGCTTGCCGCTGATGTTGCAGTATGCTTCAAGGCTAATGGTATCGCCAACTTTTGCATCAGGAATAAGGTAACTGACAGTCTGTGTAGTATTATTGTCCTGCCTTGAAATTTTATGCTCAATTATCTTTTTAGTATTTAAATACACCTCAACCCTTTTGATAAAATGATTTAGAGGATTATTAACCTGATGGCGGATAACAGCATTTATCATTTTGGTTTTAGAATTAAAAGTTATAGCAATATCAGATGGTGGATGGGCATAAGCCTCGGACTGAAAAATTTCTTCTAAAATAAATGGACTTACACCAACGCCTAATGTAACTACGCAAGCCCTTTTTAAAAACTGTTTACGTGTAATTTTTTCCATAGCTCACCTCACTTCTTAATACTCAATTTTTCCAAAATGGGTACGCTAAGATTGAATACAAGTAGGGCAAAAATTTCAACATCGAATCTAACACCAACATTGCTTAAAATAAAAATAAGACCAGCTACACCTGTGCCAAAAATAATCTTAGCTAAAGGTTTTATCGGAGTTGTTTTTGGCTCAATGAGCATAATAAAAATATAAAAATAACTCAAATAGCCAAAGATATTTATTAAAGGCACTTTCTGGATAAAAGACTGGATTGCAAAAAGACCTAAAGAAACAGCAAAATAACTTATCAATAGTTCCATTTTTCTAATCTTTGCAATAAAATAAATTCCAAATGGCACAAGGATATACCAAGCGTATGTGCCTTTCCACTGGGTTGATGCGCCAAAGAAAATAATACTTAAAAATATGCCAAATGCTGCGGGGTTGAATATATGTTTATTTTTGAGCCTAATTAAATATTTAGAGCCAATTGCCAACACTGTTGCCGCGACAAATATCCACCAGATATTATCACTTGCAAGAACAAAACCGACAATTAGGCCAGAGATAATACAACTTTCAGTTATCGAAAACTTTTTTTCTTTTAAATAATTTAGGCTCGACTCTATGATTATCGCAGAAATAACTGCAGCAGAACAGCTTAATAAAAATTTAACATCTTTATCTATAATTGAAAGATAAATTCCAAAACCTGATAAGAAAAATATTAGTTGAGTTTTTATTGAGGCAAGTTTACTCATTTAAGAATTACGTTGGCTAAATATCCAAGCATCACAATCTGCGGCACAGTTATAATCGGCATCCACAAGGCAGTGCGCCTTCCTACGTTAGACCATAAAAGGCCTATTTCAGTATAATCTGTTGCAACCCCAGCCATTAAAAATACAAAGCTGTTTCCCAGGGCGCCGGTCTGGCGATATATCTCAAAAGCAAGAGGCGATGAGCCTTCAGAACAAACTTCGATTATCGTAGCCAAAATTAATGTTACAAATAACCCCAGCAAAGTCGGGCCCATAAATTTATGGAAGAAATTCATCGGGATATATGCACCAGCAATACTGGCAATGAACATACCCAATATAATCCACCAGAGGACCATATCAGAAAGGACTAAGGCTCCATTAATAATGCCCTTTAAATCAGAAAACAAATTATTAAAACTAAATTTATATTTTTTTAACTCTTTCCTAAAATGTCCAAGAATAGAAAAGTCTTCTGAGACCTCTACTGTATTTTTGTTCTTTTCAATAAGGCCTTTCTTATCAAGGAGCATAAAAATAAAACCAGTATTAATCGCAACTATTATTGCTGCAAGAATAATCAACAAACCTTTTAAGCCGAAAAACCCAATGAGCATAACTGTGATTGTAAAATTAGCCCAGGGGCTTGCCAAGAGAAAACTTACCACAGCCGGATTTGAAGCACCTTTTTTATGTAGTTGCATTGAGAGCGCTAAGATGCCATGACTGCAGGCACTCATTAAAAAGCCTAAGAATACTGCATTAAATATTGTCTTTGGGCTTTTACGCGCAAGAATTTTGGATATATATTCCTGCGGCACATAATAATCAATTACTCCGCCTAAAAACAGGCCTAAGCCAACTGCCCACCAGATTAATTTTATATATTCTAACAATGCCTTACGAAATGGAATAAAAACAGGAATAAAAAATGAAAGAATTATTAGCGAGATTGGAATAATACAGACAATGAATAATCTATTTTTAAAAAGAGGTTGTTTTAAAAATTTATCTTTGCAATGAGTGCTGCAGAAAAAATAAAAAACGCCATCTTTATTCACTTTGATGGCGTTTTCTTCATCAACCTGCATTCCGCAAATAGGATCTTTGCTCATAACCTAATCTCCAACGTCTGCCTCGACTCTTACAAAAACTTCAGGGTAAATCGGATCATCAGTAGTAACCTGCACCTCCCTGATTAATTTGCCTATTCCTACTGAACTATGAAGCAAATCGATTATAATATCTAATTGCGCGCTCTCTTGCGGTTTTAATTTGACCTGCCAACCCTTAGGTGCGCCGCTAATATTAAAAGTATGGCTTTTAATTTTATTCGCTGTCAATGAAACGCTAACACAAGAGCATAGTGATTTAACATTCTTAATGGCAAGAGGAGCAGTGCCTTTATTTATCACTTTGAATGTTTTGCTGATAATAATCTGCTTTTTGCTTACTTTGCCAAAGTCAAAAACTATTGGCTCTATTGAAACTTCAGGCCGTTTATCCCCTGCTTCTTTTAGCAATCTTTTCTCGACATCTGATTTTACCTTCTCATCTATGATTACTTTCAATGTGAATTTCTTGGCTATTTTATAAAAAATTTCATCTTTTCCTAAGCCTGCTTCTAAAAGTCCTTCGATATATGCCTTCATCTGTTTTGCCTCAGGACAGGTGCATGTTTCAAATGACTCTTTACAAGGACAACATTTAAGTTTGGAATAAATATCTGATTTAATATCACTAAAAGCATTACTTACAAAAAGAATACCTATAAAAATAAGAATAAACGCGATCTTTTTATTAACCTTAACCATTATTTACCTCCAAATTTATTGATAACTAGACAATTGTTTAATGCGTTTAAGCATATTCGGATGAGTGCTCATTATCTCAAGAAGCCTCTCGCCAAAATTAATGTTTACACTTTTAGAACGCAAATACTGTAATTCTTGGGCATCAATCGTACCTGACTTGTCTAAGTCTAATTGCCGTAATTCTTTTATTTCATTTATTGCCTGAGATGGGTCATTTACAAAAAATGCCTTCAGGCCTTCCACTTCTTTCATTTCGTCTTTATCGATTCGCGCTGAGCCGTAAACAAGTTTATATAAAGCGCTTGCCAAATTTTTAGGTGCGCAACCTAATGATACTGCGCCACGGTCAGCAAAATACTCTCTTATCCTTGAGGCATAAAGCACAAGAAGGTTTGTAATAAAGTAAAAAAACATTGCTGTAATTCCGATAAGCGCGGCATTGCCAGCGCCTTGTCTGCGACGGCCTCCTCCGTAATACAGGGTAGACACAGCAATACGATAAAGCAATATGGGAATTACTGAAAGCAAGGTAATAGTAAGCACGTCGCTGTTTTTTAGGTGAGTTATCTCATGTCCTAAGACAGCGCGCAATTCATCTTCGCTTAACAAATCCATAATTCCTCTGGTAACGCAGATGCGGCCGTCTGTTTTCCAGCGGCCAAAGGCAAAGGCATTGGGAATATTGATATCAGCAATGCCTACCTTAGGCATTGGTATATTTGCATGCGTGCTTAAATTCCTGACCATAGAATATAGGTTTGGCTGTTCCCTTTCAGAGACATATCTTACCCTCATACTCCACTCAATAAGTTTTGGACCAACCATATACTGAATTAACATCATAAATAACGACAACCATAAATAGAACCAAAAACCTCCAACACCCAAAGACGTTCCTACAGTTACCACAACCCCATAGACAATGCTAAACAAAATAATCACCAAAAACCACATCCTCAATTTTAACCAGACTAATGACATATTAATTACCCCCTGTTTTTTTAATCTATTAGATTCATTTTATCGCATTCTATACTAAGATGCAAAATTAAAAATGCAAGTTTATTTTTCATTTATCACTCTGCTTATCTGTTAATTAGGAAATTATTATCGCTCTCTTAAATACTTCTACTACGCCTGGGTCAAACTGAGTGCCTGAACATTTCTCCAATTCTTCAAGGGCAGCTCTAAAGCTCAATCTGTTTCTATAGGGCCTGTCACTTGTCATAGCGTCAAAGGCATCAGCAACAGCTAATATCCCGGCAATCAGACGAGCATTGCATAAAGTCTCTTCTAAAGAATCGACTCTCTCGTCAAATCTTCTATGATGATAAAGAATAATTGGCAAAATAGGAGATAAGAAATCCAATCTGGAAAGAATTTTCTGGCTATGCTCTGGATGCCTGCGCATTATTAGCCACTCGTCCTCTTCGAGCGGCTCCTTTTTATGTAATATTCTATCTGGCACTGCGAGTTTTCCTATATCATGCAATAAAGCAGCTTGTTCTAAGTAATTTATTTCAGTCTCTGAGAGAAACATCTCTTTGGCTATTAAACAAGCGTATTTAGCTACTCTTTCTGAATGGCCTTGAGTATAAGTATCTCTAGCGTCTGTTGCCTCTGCTAAGGCTTTTAACGTAGAAATATAAGTTTCTTTTAGTTTCTTTACATATCGCCTTTGTCTGTCGGCAAGTAAACCTACGATAATACTTGGAACTGAAACAAGCAATACTTCAGAAATCTCATGCTTAGTTAAAACTCCATCTGCCAACATAGATAATATTATCGGAAAAATAATAAGACTAAGCCAAATAACCCCATTGTGCAGTCCTTGATAATAGCACTTGATGAGCATCAAAATCATCAAAGAGATTACGATGATATGCAGATAAAACATATTCTTATAAAATAAAAATAGACTTATGCCTCCTAACAAAAATAGAATATCCAAAACTAAATTTTTAGTTTTATCTCTTACTGTCGAGATTACTTTCATTTTTCTCTAATATAAATATGAGTTTAAAACATACTGCTGAACCATGCGGTGAGTGTTAAAAAAAGAACCATTCATAGCAATTGCATGGCGCATTATATTAATCCAATTTTCCTTATTCGAATAAAATGTGGGAACTATTGTAAATTCTAACTTGTCATATAAGAAACTTGCATCCTGCTGGTCGTTACTTTCTACATCGGCAGAAGAACCTACTGCCCATCCAGTAATCCCTTCAATACATCCTTCAATCCACCAGCCATCTAAAATGCTTAAGGAAGGCACTCCATTATGAGCAGCTTTCATACCAGAAGTTCCTGAGGCCTCTTGTGGTTTACGCGGACTGTTAAGCCATAGATCAACGCCGCAAATGAGCATCTTTGCCAATTCCATATCGTAATCTTGGAGGTAGACAATTTTAATCTGATCTTTTAGTGCGCCGGATGCCGCAATTACTCTCTTTATCACCTCTTTGCCTGGCAAATCTTTTGGGTGCGCTTTTCCAGAAAATATAAATTGTAATCTGCCTGCATCCTTGGAAATTTTAATTAATCTATTCATATCAGAAAATACCAGATCTGCGCGTTTGTAGGTAGCAGCCCTGCGGGCAAAGCCTATTGTCAAAGACCAATCATCCATGCCAGCGCCTGTTTTTTTATTAACATAATTGATGAGCCTATTCTTTACTTTCTCGTGTGCCTTCCATATTTCATCTTTTGGAATACCCAAGGCATAACGTAAACTAAATGGGTCATTACTCCAGCCTGGGATATATTTATCATAAAGTTTTTTAAAACTATCGCAGACCCATGTCAAAGAGTGCACACCATTAGTAATAGATTCTATTGAGTAGCCAGGGAACATTGATTGTGAAACCTCACCGTGCTTCTTTGCTACACCATTTACATATTTACTTAGGTTTAAAGCAAGCAATGTCATATTCAACCGTTCTTCGCCGCCTAACATCTTTAAAACATCTAAAGGCAGGAATCCTCTTAATGCATTATTTACCAAATCATAAGGAAACTGGTCGTGGCCTGCTGGCACAGGTGTATGCGTGGTAAATACACAATGCTCCCGGACTGCCTCAAAATCCCACACTGGTTCTTTGCTTCTTTTTAGCTCACTTAATAATTCAAGAGTCAAAAAAGCAGCATGTCCTTCATTCATATGATACTTTTTTATTCCTGTAAACCCAAGAGCTTTGAGCATCCGCACTCCGCCTATTCCTAAGATAATCTCTTGAAGTAATCTATACCATTGGTCTCCTCCATAGAGATAATCATTAAGTCCTCTATCATATTCACTATTCTCTTTTAAGTCAGTATCTAAGAATATAATCGGCACAGTATGGCCAGTTATGCCTAAATAATCGTATTGCCAGGCACTGATACTTACAATTCTATCCTCTATTTGCACCTTAACTTTATTTGGAAGAGGTTTTAAGAAATCTTTTGGATTCCATTGGACGGGAAATTCCTGCTGATTTCCTGCGTCATCTAATTTTTGACTAAAATAGCCCTTTTCATAAAGAATAGTAACTGCAACCATAGGCACTTTAAGGTCAGCACAAGACTTTATAGTATCTCCTGCCAAAACTCCAAGGCCGCCGCTGTAAGTAGGGATACGCGAATCAATCCCTATCTCCATTGAAAAATAAGCAATCTTTCTCTCTTTCTCTTCTTCTTTTAAACTGACAGGAGATTGTTTTTGTTTTAAATATTTTTCTGGCGAATTCTGGAAAACATTTTTACAAAGAACAGAGCAAAAATAAAATACTTCACCTTTATAGTCATATTTAAACTCTTCCTTTGCAATCATTCCACAAACAGGGTCTTTATGCATTTTTCTCAATCAGTTACCTCTGCCTCAACCCTAACAGTCATTTCTGGATAAAGTGGGTCATTGCTGACTATGAAGGCATCTCTAATTAATTTCCCTATTCTGACATGTGGGCTAGCCAAATCTACCATTAATTCTAAATCTGCGCTTTCCCCTGGTTTAATCTCTTCCTGCCAATCTTTCGGAGAACCTTCAGTGCCAAAATATGGGCTCTTAACTTTATTTAGCCTTAACGAAACAGTGGCACAAGGACAAGATGTTTTTATGCTCTTGATAATTAATGGCGAGTTGCCATTGTTAGACAATTTAAAAATTTTACTAATTTTCCCCTGTTTTTTACTTACCTTGGCAAAATCAAAAGAAGTAGAGTCTAAATTAAGCTTAGGTTGTTTCTCGCCAGATTCTTTAATTAATCTTTTCTCTATGTCTGCTTTGATTTGTTTGTCCATTATCGCTTTAAGGGTAAACTTTTTAGCCACCTTATAGAAAATCTCATCGCGCGCAATACTGGCTTCTAAAAGTGCGTCGATATATGCCTTCATCTCTCTAGATTTGGGACAGTTGCATTTATCAACGGTCATGTCTTTACAAGTAATGCAGACAATCTTGGAATAAATATCAGCTTTTAAATCATCTTTATTTTGAGCAAAACTAATTTGTAAAAAAATATTAAGCAAATAAATAATAAAATAACAACGAAATGGATTTTATGGTAAATATTCATCTTAGTAAACTCCTTTTACTTAAAACTAATCATACTCGATGTTCGGCTTTGATTCATTTGAATAATCGGATGGCATAGACTCGAATACTTCGCTAGAGAGCGGACAACACACCAGATAATCTTTGTCCTTATATTTCAATATCTTATAAGCCTTGCCTTTCTCTATCAACTTACTACAAACTGAACATTTACTTTTACTCATTTAACCTCCTGTTCTAAAAAGATTTTTCAACAGGATATCCGGCATTCTCCCATGCACCGTATCCATCTTCAAAGACCTTGATGTTGCCTTGCTTATAACCTTTCTTGATTAATATTCTACCAGCGCTTCTACTTGCCTCACAACTTCCTCCATCCCAAGTGCCCTCACAGTATAACACAATCTCTTTATCCTGAGGAATTTCTATAAATCTTGCCTCTATCTCTGAAAGTGGGATGCCTAATGCTCCCTTTACATGTCCACGTTTATAATCTTCGTTCTCTCGTACATCCACCCAGACTATGTCCTTAAACAAAAGATAATAATTCTCATAGGCTTCTTCCAAATGTATAATAGCTGGTTCTTCACTCGGCAGTAATTTAGGCCCTCTTACTAAAGGCAGATTTTCCTTTTCCCACAAAGATATCCCGTCTAAGTTATAGGCATTGTAACCCGCCTCTCTTAATTTCTTAGCTACATAACTGCTTCTGTGCCCTGCGCCACAGTAAGTAACTACCATTGCTTTTTTATCTATCCCTTGTAATTTTTTAAGCACATCCTGATCTTGTTTATCAAACTTGCTCTTAGGAAACCAGATTGCATTAGGAATATGTTTACCTTTATATTCATTTTCTTCTCTTACATCTAAAACAACAACCTTCTCTTTCTTTTGAAGACGAGAATACAATTCTTTTGAAGTTATTTTAGGTGGAGGCTGAACTTCCTGTGCACTGATAACTCTGTTTTGTTTCTTTAGGGTTTCTTTTGGTTTTATATCTGCATCAAAATCTACATATACTGAAACTGTTTTAAAATGTTGCTTGGGGTCATTCGACTCAATATAAACATCGCGTTTTATTTTTCCTTGCGCCTTTATTTCTTTAAGGTCAAGATTAACTACAAGTTCTGTGGCCTCACCAGCATATAATTTTTTATGTGTTGTACTTGCAGTGGTGCAACCGCAAGACGTAGTAATATGTTTAATCTCTAGCGTTTCTTTTCCCAGATTTTTTACATTAAATTTATGCGTCAAGACTTGGGCTTTAGTTACTCTGCCAAAATCCCAAGATTCTGGTGTAATCTCTATTTTAGGTGCCTTAATGATTTCTCTTTCTTCTGCATGTTTTTTGTGTGCACCCATAGTTGAACAACCATGTGGCATCATAGGTAAAAAAAAGCAAAAAGCCGCAATCCCTGTTATATAGCTTCTAAAGCTAATTTGCGACTTAATAATCTTATTCACAGCCATTATCAATGATGATGCATCTGACTTGGCATCTCAGATTCTTCGCTAACTTTGCCTGATTTTGCTTTTAATTCTTCCTCTACCTTTTTGATATATTTTTCTGGGTCTTTTTTAAACTCCTCGATGCACATCGGGCAGCATAAATTATAAATTTTTCCCTTGTATTCATAGGTGGCTTTTGTCTCTGGCTTTATCTTCTCTCCAGAAACCGGACAAATCTGATTGCCAACGTCCACTGGTTGTGAAACCTCGGAGGCTGCTTCTATACTGCTTGTTGTTTCTTGGGCTTTAACTAACTGGTTGTTTAACAAAAGTGCTAAACTTGCCAAACCTAAAACTAAAAATATCCTTCTCATTTGTTTTCCTCCTTTTTTGTTTTGATGCATTAAAACCAAATTGGTTTCGTTTAAATTTTCTTTATGTCCTTAGTGAGAAAATAACTCAGGATAGTCCTGATGATAACAATTGCCCCTAAAATCCCTAAGCCCTGCCAGGTTGGCGTAATGATTGTCTTTATAATGTCGCTGGCAATAAAAAACTCTAAAGCCAAAACCAGGTAACTGCCTAAGGTTATGCGTATAGCTTCATTACATTTTACACAGTCCTCCTTTCTTAAAAATTCTTTCTTCAAAAAGGCGAGCAAGGAAATAATAATTCCCCAGATAGTAATCAATGCGCCGATGATGTTCAGGGCAAAACCAACCGCATTGATGAGATTATGAAACATATCCATAATCTAATCCTCCCTTTTTAATGAGCAGATAACTTACGGAACGTTAGTGACGTAAGTTATAGCGAAGCGTCTGCGAATTAAACCCAGCACTAATTTTACAGCTCAAGCGACCTCTTAAGTCTGTTTTTAAGATGGGCTCTTGCTTGCCCATAGTGTTTTAATTTTCTTTCTCTATCTCTGGCGTCTAATTCAG
>JBFMEB010000012.1:0-51928 GCA_040753675.1 Candidatus Omnitrophota bacterium
GTATTTCGCATAATAAACGCAATGCTCCAGTTTCTTATATTTCATCTACCATATCAAAGTACGACAGCGGATTGTTCTATCCCTCTACGGGCTTACGCCCGTAGATTCCCGAACGGGTGTTGAACCCCCACACCATATTTTACTGATAATATTTATCTTTGAATAAAACATTTTTAGTGGCGTGGGGCTATTTTTTGTTATCACACCAATTAGTAAAATTGGTGTGGGGGTAAGTTCAGACATACAACTTAGCTTTCCGCCAAAAATATTGGCGGATCCGCCAACGCTTTGTGGCGGACGCCTCTACAGCTTGCTCGCTAAGTTGTGTCTTCACTTATCATTATAATATCTTTTTTGGGGCAGACTGCGACGCAGTTACCGCAACCTTTGCAAAAATTATAATCACAAATAAATGTATTTTTCTCTTTGCCAGATATGCAGCCCTCCGGACAAATCATTACGCACATCTTACAGGCAATGCAGTTCTTCTTAAGGAATTTTGGCTTACTTACTGTTCGCCAAGAACCAGTCTTGTGCTTAATACCTGAACCTGCTTTAACTATTATAGGACCGAACATGACCCTCCTCATTCCATTCGTCGGGAGTTTACTGCTAACAGTTTACAGTTATGAATATGATACTGCAAGCTGTACACTGTTCACTGTAAACTTTTAATAAATTCAAACCCCCTTTTCGCAGCAGCAATATTTACTTGGGCTAATTTTTCACTAAATCGTTTATTAATTGCCTCTATTAAGGACTCGAGTTTAAATTCACCTGTTGCTGCAGCAAATGCGCCGAGAAGCACGGTATTAGCAATTGGCCTGCCTATTGTTTTAGTTGCAATATCGTTTGCTGGGACAAAAAAGACTTTCTGGCCTTCCTTTAAACCCTTTAATTCCTGCTTTTCCTTTTCGTTGATTATTGCAATACCATCTGGTTTAAAACCAGAAAAACAATTAAAACCGCGCATTAAGGTGGCATCGGCAATAATTAAGAAGTCAGGTTCATAAACCTGGGAGCGTAGCCGAACGGGTTTTTCATCCACCCTAACAAATGCATTCATTGGTGCGCCCATTCTGGCTGCGCCAAAATGGGGAAAGGCGTAAGGAAACTTACCCTCTGCAAAATAGGCATGACCTAAGATTGAAGCCGTGGTAATTGCGCCCTGTCCTGCCCGGGCATGGATGCGTATCTCTTTCATATTTTTATGGGATTAAAAAGACAATCTGTAATACTATAGGTTTAATTGATTAATTTGTCAAGAAAAATTAGAGTAGGGAAAATTCTTTTTTGAGGCAATCTGAAGTATCTTTAAGCAGGTTTAATACTCCTTTTGCAATATCAACGCCTAATGAACCCATGCCGCAGCTAGGAGTAATAAGTGATTTTTTGATTATTTCTTCTTTGTCTAACCCTTTATTTATCAATATGTTTAGTCCTTTTTTGAATTTATCAACAATCTGCGTTAGGGTTACTTTGTCGTTAAATTCAGTGGTAGGAATAATACCCCAGGCAATTGCACCGCCTCTTGCCAAAAACCGCTTTAATTCCTTGGGATATAAGCTAAAACGTTCAAAATAAGAAAAGGCATCAAAACTAATAATATCAATGTCTGTTTCCAAAAGAAGCGCCCAATCTGTATTAGAGCAGCAATGCAAACCAATCAAACAATCCGGCTCTTCTATTTGCTCAATCAGTTTATTAATCACTCCCACCACATCATCTCGGTTAATCGGCGTAAAGCCTGAGCCAAAACATGCTAAATACGGCTCATCAATAAAGATTATCGCGTCTTTGCTGAGTTTTTTAAATTCTCTCACTTGCCAGCGAGCTTTCAAAGCCAAGCCACAAACTAATGCATCCAGAAGTTGGACGTCAAAAAGCAGGCTGTTGCCATCCAAAGCCTTGATAGCAGAGCCGAGAGTAAACGGACCGGTAACCTGGCCCTTTAAGTACCTTCCTTTAAAGGTAAAGGCGTTATTTTTTAGGTAATTTAAAAATTCTATTAGGCCTGCTGCATATTCATTGCCTATTGCAAAATAATCTAAATCTTTTTTTATCACTCTTTCAAAAAAAATCTCTAATTGCCTATCCCAATCCTTCCTTACTGAAATTGACTGATTATCAGTGGTTAAAAAATTAAGGTTTCCAATAAACTGAAACAGCATACCCTCTTTAATGCCTCTTTTGGGTAGTTGAGGCCAAAAAGGCAGTTCCCCAACGAAGTTAAAGACATCTTGAACTGCCTGATTTGGTTCGATAAACGGCAGACTTCCAATACCAGTGGCGGCGCATTTGGGAGAAAATTCTTTATTAGTATTTTCTCTCATGCTCTAACTCTGTGGGAAAGGTATAGCCTTTATAAGTAATATTTAAATCTTTATCAATAGCAATAAACGTCGGTATGCCTAAAACTCCGTAAGAAAAAGCAACATCATTTTCTTCATCCAATAGCACCGTGTAATTGTAGGCATTTTTCTGCATAAATTTTTCGATTTTATTTTTTTGCTCGCCGACATTAATAGTGATTAAAGTGAATTTGCCGCTTTTAGCTCTCAACTGCTCCAAGGCTACCCGGCAATGAGGGCACCAGGTTGCCCAGAAAAAAAGTACCAGGTTTCCTTTACTTTTAAAATCAGAAAGGCTTACTTGTTTGCCATTTAGATCAGGAAGTGAAAAATTTGGAGCTTTTAAAGGTTCAGCCCGAGTCCAAGCAAAAAAGGAAATTAGGAAAAATAGAGCAAAAACTGGAATGCATATTTTTTTAATCATAAAAAAGACCCCGCTTTCAGTAGGAGATATTCTCCAGCAGCTATCAGTATGATAGCACTTATTTTCTTTATTATATTATTCCAAACACCAGCTTTAGGCAGCCGATACAAGAAAGAACTGAAGGTGCCTGCTAATATAAGCAAAGAACTCGTTCCAAATGCAAAGCTGGAAAGCAAAATTATTCCTAAAAAGACATTTCTCTCTTTTGCAATCAAACTAAGAATTGCCCCTAATACCGGAGTGGTGCAGGGGCCAATAACTAATCCAGAAGCCATGCCTAAAAAAAATATCCCTAAACCGCCTTTGCCTATCTTTAAATTTGCAAAAAGAGGAATTCGCAGAGAAGGGAAATTAAATAAATCAAATAGGCTTAATCCCAATAAAATATAAATATTTCCGATGAGAAAATAAAAATACGCACTTTGAGTAAATGCTCCAAACACCTTGCCGCTTAAAGCTGCAAAAGTGCCTAAAATGGAGAAGGTGACAGATAGGCCGCTTGCATATAACAGACTTAAAAAGAAGCCTCTTAGCCTAGAGATGCTGCCCTTTACTCCAATATAGGATAGAGTGACTGGAATAAGCGGATAGACACATGGCGCAAAACTCACCAACACTCCGGCAGAAAATACTGCCAGGATACTAAGCGGACTTAATGATACTGGCATCTAACCACCTCTGATATTTTAAAGAAATTTTTTCAAGCGAAAATGATATTATTTCCGGGGTATCATAGGAATGAAGCTTAGATACTAATTCGGAAATTTTTTTAAATAATATCTTTTTAGTCTTGATAACCAAGAGTGTCTCCTTGGCATTATCAATCTTACCTTGCCACCAAAATAGAGACTCAATACCTTTAATAATATTTACGCAGGCAACAAGTTTGGCTTTAAGAAGCGCCTTGGAAATACTCCGTGCCTGTTTTAAATCTGCAGTGGTAATAAAAATAATACAAAATTTACTCACAAATTAACCCTTGATACGCTTTATAAGATTAGCTATGCGTTTTCCCTGCCTAAGGCACTGCTTTAGAGAGCGGCTGTCTGGTTTATTTATTGCTACTGCTCCGTAGTGATCACCCATTGGATCACCCTGGATAATCATGCCGTGTATCAACATAGCATTTAAGATGTCCAGAATCGTGGTTTCATTCCCGCCGCCGATATTTGCCGCAGAAGAAAATGCCGCGCCAATTTTTCCATCCAGGCCGCCGTGGAATTTTACCGTCTCATCGAATAAGGCCTTAATTTCAGCTGCCATTGAGCCATAGTAGGTAGGCGAACCGACAATAATTGCATCATAATTTAAGAGGTCCTTTGGTTTAATATCCTTGACTTCTTTTACACCAACATCTACTTTCTCTTCCTTTATCCCTTTTGCCATCTCCTCTGCCATAATTTTGGTATTACCAGAGCGAGAATAGTAAATAATTATTGCCTTTGACATCCTTGACTCCTTTTTGACACAGATGATCGCTGATGGCAGCATATTAAAGTCAAAAGTTGTCATACAGTTGTCATATAATTGTCATAAGTTGTGTTTTGCAATGTATGACCATATTTGACTATTTATGATTATGTATGACTTATTGCTATCAGTGCTAATCTGTGTATACTTATTTTTTTATTCCATTGAAATAACTGCCATCATCCTGCCGGCTTTTTCACCTTCTTTTCGATAAGAAAAGAATTCTTCATTATGACAGGAAGTACAGATTCTGGAATCAATAATATTTTCTTCTTTAACCCCTGCACTCAATAATTGATTTTTATTTTCCAATGCTAAATCTAAAAACAATTTTCCTTCTTTTTCTATTAGACTTTCGACAAAATAATCTCTCATATCCAGCCCTACCGCATAGCAGCAACTACGTATTGAAGGGCTAAAAGCCACTATCAAATCTTGCGGCCTGCAACTGAAATGTTCGTTCATTAGCTCGATTACCTTTAGGGAAATTTTTTGTGCGCTGCCGCGCCAGCCAGCATGAATAATGCCTATTGAATTATGCGCTGGGTCAAAAAAATAGATAGCCAGACAATCAGCAATAAAAATAGCTATTGGTAATTTTTTTACATCCGTAATTATTCCGTCGCTAAAAACTAATGCACTATCGAAATCTTGGCTGCCTTTGCCGCGTTCAATCTCTGTAACTAAACTTACGCGTGAAGAATGCACCTGTTTGACACAAATCAAATCTTTGAAATTTATGCCAACCTGGCCTAAAAAGTCATGGCGCGCCTTAAGTACTGAAGGTGCATGGTTATTGCGAAAACTAAAATTATCATGCCTATCTGTAAATAGCGCCAAAACGCCTAAGTCTTTAAAAAGACTAAATTGATATCCGCCTTTTAATCTATCTAATAAACAATCAAGGCTTGTCTTCATCTATTGCTTTAATATTATGCGTGCTAATTAATTTATCGTTGAGCCTCTCCATAACTGTCTGGGCTTCGTCAAATTTCTGTTTGGCATTTCGAATATGACTACCCAGAACAGAAAATTCCTGTCTGAATTTTTCGAATTCTGAAGTAATCCTGCCCAATTCGTTCATTATTTTTACAATATTGTGCTGGATAGTTAAACCTTTAAGGCCGTGGCAGATTGCCTGTAAATAGGCATAAAAGGTATTGGGAGAAACCGGTATCACCTTTTTTGTCTTTGCAAAATTGCTTATTTCAGAGTCTTTAGTAATCTCGTAATAAATAGACTCGGCTGGAATATACATAAGGGCAAAATCAAATGTTTTCTCGTCCGAGAGGATATACTTTGAGGATATTTCTCCGATTCTATTCTTCACGTCCTTAACAAAGGAGCGCTGGAATGTCTTTTTGTCAGCATCAGTTTGGGCATCCTGCATATTGCGGAAATTGTCTAAGGGAAATTTTGCGTCAATGCTCAAAATATTTTTGCCGATAAACACTACTGCATCTACTGTATCGCCAGAATTAAATTTGTATTGCAACTGATAATGATCAGCAGGCAGAACCTGAGATAAGATGTTGCCCAGCATAGTTTCGCCAAGCTCCCCTCTAAATTTCGGGGCGCGCAAAAGCTGCTCTAAACTGCTGATATCCCGGCTTATCTCATAGATATGTTTATTAGTCTGCTCTAATTTACCTAAAGATTCTTTTACGCTGCCAAATACTTTTGTTGCCGAGTCAAGCCTGTCGCCAACTGTGCGATGAGTATCGCTGACTGCCTGGCTAACCTCTTTTATGCGTTCATTAACCTGGCTAATCAGACTATTCAATTGGCTGTTAACTAAAGACACTACTGAATTCAAATTAGAATGCAAGAATTGGGTATTCTTAATCATAAAGAATACCACCACTATCAGGGCAATAACGACTATGCCAAAAAATAACCAGATCATGATTGGTAATTGGTTAATTGGTTAATTTGTTAATTGGTTAATTAATGATCTGCTTCACAGCCTAACTTCAATTAACGTCTCTGTCTCGGTCACGCCGCGCAGACTCCTTATCCTTTCCACTACCACAGAAGCCAAAGTTTTTAAATCAGCAGCCTCAACGTGGCAAACCGCATCCCAGGCGCCAAATACGCCTGTAACATCATTTACACCGGAAGTCTTTCTTATTGCCTCAATTGCTTGTTTTTCTTCTCCAGGAGTAAGCTTTACTAAAACCATGCCTTTTGCTGACATATTAATCACCTCTCTTAATAATCAGCATATTTTTTTCCAGCATATCTTAGCAGATTTTATCTTTAAATGCAAAGGGGTTTATAATATTCTTTTGTCGGAAGATTTCATAGGAAAAAATAGCAGTGGCAATTGCCGCATTAAAAGAAATATTTGCACCGGGCATAGGCAGGGTCAATTTAAGATCGACCTGATTTAATAAAGACCGTCTAACTCCTTTGCCTTCTGAGCCAATAACTATTGCCAAGGGAAAGGCTAACTTAGTAGTTAATAAATTCTCTCCTCCTTCAGGCACTGCTGCGGCAACCCAATAATCTTTGTCTTTAACCATGTCAAGACCCACAGATAAGTTTGCAATCTGGGCTACAGGAAGAAAGCTCTCAGCCCCACAGGCAACTTTTAATACCGTCTCATTGACTGAAACGCTCGCATCTTTTGGCAAAACTAAACCAAAATCGCCAAAACAAGCCAATGTCCTGATTATAGAACCTAAATTCTGAGGGTCGGTTATATGATCTAAAAAAACTATAGTCAATAACCCGTCTTTTTCATCCCGCAATAAAAAATCTTCTAAGAAACTGTAAGTGAACTTTTCTACCTCAGCGACTACGCCTTGGCAATTAATGCCTTGGGTGAAATTAGAAAACTTCTGCTCCGGCAAGGAATTGAAAGGGATATCATTCTGGCGCGCCAGAGTAGCGATGGTTTCAAGATTCATACCTTTCTTTATGTATATTGCCTTAATTGTCTGGGGGGCGCTTTTTAATCGCTCTAAAATGGAATTCTTGCCGTAAAGACGCATACTAAGTGGAAGGTAATTTTAAGGATTGTCGCTCTTTGGCTGTTCGGGAGTTGTTGGCTTCTTATCTTCTGGTTGTTCGGATTTTTCTTTTTCCTCTTTCTTAATTGCTACCTTTGCTGCCTCTTGCATAACCTGAGCTAAGCGGACTTTTGCCTCAGGCCTTATGCCGGCTTTTTGTTTTTTGGCTGAATCTTGCTTTGGAGTATCTGCTGCCTCTTGTTTTGGAATTTCTGGCTTTATTTCCGCAGGATAAACTTTTGAGATAGACATGCCTTGCTCGGGCTGAGCTGGGGGCTTTTCCTCTTGAGTGGCTCCCTTAGGATGTTTAAGCGCTTCCAAAAGCTTAAGTTTGGCTTCTTTTAATTCTTGTTCTAATTTCTTAATCATCTGTGCTGCCTCGTCAGCATTTTTCGCCTGAGAAGTCAATTGTCCTTCCAACTCATCATACTGGTTTTTCAGTCCGTTATACATATCTGTTTTTAAACTTGCTTCTTTTTTGGCCTTGTCTATCTCAGCCTGAGCGTTTTTAAGCTTTTCTTCCAACTCATCGCAGCGCGCCCTTTCTTTTAAGGCAGCCTCTCCTTCATCTTTTCCTTTCAACTGCAATTCCAAGTTTTTAATCTTTGCCCGGTTTGTTTCGTTCTCGGTAATCTGTTCTTCTAACCTCGTCAACTGGTGATTATAATCTGCCTCTTTTGACTTAAATTGCTCTTTGAGTCGGCTAATCTCATCCTCTTTTGTGCCTAATTGCTCTTGTAGCTCAGTTAGTTTTCTCGCAATACCGACATCTTGCTTTTTTGTTTTTGTATCCTGAAGTATAGAAAATATAACCACAACAATAAAGCCAAGGCTTATGGTCCCGATAATCGGCCAGAAAATTGTAGGAGAAAATATGCTTATTAAGATATTCATTATTGAGTTCATTTTGTGTACCTCCTTCAATGAGCAGATAACTTACGGAATGCGAAGCATGACGTAAGTTATAGCCAGCCATTTTTATGGCGAGGCGTCTGCGAATTGAATCCAGCACTTATTTTACTGCCAGGCTTTAATTCGAAATAAAATAAATTTTCTTCGAATAAAATCTTAATTTTTATTACCCAGCTTTTTAGTAAAATAAGTGCTGGATAAGTTCGACCAAGCAACTTACGTTCACTTGCGTTCCGCAAGTTGTGGTCTCACTTATTTTATACCTTAATCAGCTCATAATCAAGAGTTCCTATGCCAATTTTTTCTGCATGCAAAAGCTGCACTGACCAGTCGCGTTTAGGATGAAGTTCTCTAAATAAATCCCTGCCAACTTTTTTATTAACTAAATCAACGCATGCCTTATCTATGGCTACTGGATCAGAGGAAACAAATATCCCTAAATCAGGGCACTCTGCTGGGTCGCCGCAGGCTATGCAATCGCATTCTTTAGTAATCTTAATCGCAAAGTTGAAAAAAACGCATTTGCTTTTTTTATTCATTAAGGCTGCTTTTGCGTATTCTGCCATTTTCTGGCTTATTTCTTTTGCGCCCTGCTCCCAGGGTATGTCTATGCTTGAATTCCCACATGCATTGATACATCTAGCGCAGCCAATACATTTTTCACCCCTAATAGTTGCTTTTCCTTTTTTTAAACTTATTGCAGTTACAGGGCAAACGACGATACAATCTGCGCAACCTGAGCATTTTTCTTTTAGAATAATTGGACTTACGCTTGCATGCTGTTGCATCTTTCCTCTGCGGCTGGCAGCGCCCATCCCAATATTTTTAAGTGCTCCGCCAAAACCAGTCATAAGATGGCCCTTAAAATGGGCTATGCCAACAAGTGCATCAGCCTGGGCAATTGGCTTAATTATCTGGGCCGTCTTAATGAATTCTTCATTGATATCAACCTCAACAATTGCATCAGATTCGGCTTCGTCGACTATTCTGACTGCAACCTTCATTAAATCCTGGCTAAAACCATGTTCTTTTGCCAATTGGAGGTGTTCTTTAGAATTCGACCTTTTTCCTTTATATAGTGTATTTGAATCTGTAAGAAATGGCTTTGCTGGAATGGAATTTATCGCGGCTAATATTACTTTAACATACTGCGGCTTTACGAAACCTGTGTTTTTCTCTTCGCCAAAATGGAGTTTTACTGCAACGACCTCATTCCTGGGTATTTTTTTGGCAAGCAACTGGCTTTGTTTAATGAGAATTTTTAATTTATTCTCTACGGATTCTATTTCCTCAGCTGTTTCAGTAGCAATAAAATATACCTTGCTTTTCATTGCCGACTTTAAACAAATTCCTTATGCTTTATACGTTCGTTAAATATATCGCGGCATTTCTTACAGAGAATTAATTTATAAGAAACAAAAACTTCCTCTTCAAGTTTCCTGGCATCTAAACTTTCAAGCTGGCGAAGCAATCTCCTTAACTCAACCTGCGTGTCTTTTTTTAAATCTTCTTTTGTTAATTCGACTTGAGGGCTGGCATAGAGCTGAATCTTTAAAACATAACGCTGCCGAGGGTGCTTCAGTTCTGCCCCGCAGGAATCGCAAACATATTCTACGTCTTTCATAGTCTCTTCTAAGGGGCAGCCCTGACAGTGCGCCTGAGTCTTACAAAACTCCTTTGCCAATCGGACAATCAAGGCATGGAATTCTTTAAACAATGCTACATCAGTCTGCAAGTTGTCTAAGAATATATCTTGTGCCTGAGAATAAGTCGCATCTGCCTCAATTAAATTGTGGCGCAAAAGAAACCTCTTTGTGTAAGCGTCAATTACAAATACAGGTTTTTCTCCAGCGTAAAGGAGGATAGAGTCTGCTGTCTCGCACCCAATACCGGTTATCTGTAATAACTCCGCCCGCAGGCTCCAGGGATCGGCATTGAACATTCTGGAGAGGCTGCCTCCGTAACGGCTGAAAAGAAAATTTACAAAATTTTTTAAACGCTTTGCCTTTATATTAAAATAACCTGCCGGCCTTATGAGGCGGCCTAGCCTTTTTAAGCTAATCTTGCGCAGTTTTAAAGGAGAGATTAAATTATACCTTTTTAAATTTGCAATTGCTTTCTCTACGTTGGCCCAATTAGTATTCTGAGTAAGTATTGCTCCCACAATAACTTCAAAAGGTGTTTTTGCCGGCCACCAGTATTGTGGCTCAAACCTCTGAGAAAGGAGGCTGTAAAAGTTTTCCAGAATATCTTTAAGTTCTTTTTTTTCTGCCATCTTATCTATGTCTGCGCCGCGATTTTTCTTTTACGATTTCGTCAAAAAGCTCAGCTGCGGTTAAATCTTTGTCTTTCTGGATATTGGTTGATTCAACATTTATCCTTTTTATATCAAATTTGTATTTTGGTTTTTTAAAAGGCTTCACAGTCCTACCTCTTTCTCTTAAAGAAATCTTTTATAATCCTATCATGATCAAAAGCAAGTTTTAGTTTCTCAATTTGTTTAGAGTTAAAAACACCGGCTCTCTTAGCATCAGATGCTGCTTGGGGTGAGCCTTTTGCTTTAGCGCTAAAGACTGTGGAAATGGTATGAAAGCGCGG
Organism: Candidatus Omnitrophota bacterium; assembly: GCA_040753675.1. GTDB lineage: Bacteria > Omnitrophota > Gorgyraeia > JAHJTE01 > JAHJTE01 > JBFMEB01. Next base: position 10,770 of record JBFMEB010000012.1, read on the forward strand.
ATCTCTACCAGGCTGTGAGTAGGTATGAAATTGTTTTAGATTAAAAACTCCTAAGCCAGTCTCTTCTTTTGCCTCGCGCTTTGCTGCCTCTTCTAAGCTTTCGCCATAATCAACAAAGCCGCCTGGCAATGCCCATCCAAAAGGAGGGTTAGAGCGCTCTATCAAGACAATTCCACCTTGGGTTTCGATAATAATATCAACCGTAGAGAATGGACCACTGGATAACTTGTTTATTATGTAGTCTAAATAACCAAAAACTGTTTTTTTAAAAAGTTTAATATTTATCTTATCGCTGATAATGAATATAATTTCTTTTAAATTTGTCTTTGAATATTTAATATGATTTAATACCTCCTGAGTCATAATCTTTGCAATTGCGATTAAAGGCAAGCCTTCAGTTGAAGTCTCAAGTTTATCGAATAAAAGCTTCATCTCGCCTTTTTCGCTCGCCGCTCTTATCCTATCCTGCAGGGCCTTTCTAATCTTTGACTCATTTTTTGTCCGCAAGAAAGAATTGCAAAAAACTATATTTTTGTTGGTTTTTATTTTTTTAGCTACTGACTTTACTACTCTTATTTTTATGTTCTTATATTTAAAATCCATAATGCTAGGCCTTACTTAATTGTTTATAAAATCTCTTCGCCCAGGCAATTGCCTGCATTTTAGTCCGTATCGCTCCTTCTGCCTGCGCCTCTTTCAGTTCATTTAAAATCTTTCCTACCATCGGCCCAGGTTCTAGATGCAAGGATTTCATAACCACATTGCCATTTATCAATGGAAGTTCTCTGTGTTCTTCGTTACGTCTAAAATATTCTATAATAAGAAAACGAATGAGTTTTTCATGGCGCTTACGCTGGCTATCATCCTGTAGTTTACCACGGGTTGCTCGCTGGTCAGCCAAAGAAAGCAAAGCAACACTGACTGCCTCTTCTTGGCAATCACGAAAATAGCGAAATAATGCCCGCTCGCTTAAACTTTCTAAATCTGCCATATGACCGGGCCGCAGATGCCAATAGATAATATTTTTTAAAGCCTTTTTTTCTTTTGTTGAAAAGCGTAGGCGCTCAGCAATCGTCTCAGCCATCTTTGCACCAAGGCGTTCATGGCCGTAGAAATGAATCTTTCTCCCAACGCGACTAAACGTAGCAGGCTTAGCAATATCGTGCAAGATAGCAGAAAATTTAAGAAGTGCAAAACGTTTGTGATTTCCGGACACTTCTTCGTTTAAATAAGCAGTTAATTTCTTACTTCGCAAAGAGATAATAATCATTTCTAACTGCCGAAGAGTCTCTAAGGTGTGCCTCCAAACGTCAAGATGATGATAGGCACCTTGCTTAAGCCTATACATTAATTTAATCTCAGGAATTATTTTCTCCAACAATGAGCTTTTTTCTAATAAAGAAAAGTAAGGATATGATCTAACAATGGAAAAAAGCTTAAAGAATTCTTCCCGAACGCGCTCTCGCGACACATTTCTAATCTTGCCAGATTCTTTTTTAATCTTTACTATTGTCTTTTTATCGATTTTAAAATTTAACCTGGCTGAGATGCTGAATGCGCGTAACATCCGCAGTGGATCGTTGGAAAAAGTATTATAATCTAAAAAACAAACCCTTCTTTTTTTTAAATCGCTTTTTCCGTTATAAGGGTCTAATAACGAATCTGATATCTTTTTATTACTTAAAAAGATATCGTCAAGTTTAAGGGCTAATGCATTAATGCTAAAGTCTCTTTTTCTTAAATCTTCTTCGATTGTTGAGGCACGGAAATCTGAGAAATCAAGATTAATAGTCTCACTATTATTTTTAACTACTATCCGTGCGCAACCGTGTGGCTCATCTAACAAAACAAAAGGGGCTTTAAGTTTTTTTGATAGTTCCTTTGCAAATTTTAAAGAATGTGAATTAACTGCAAAATCAAAATCTAAAATCTCCTCTCTTTTTAGGAGCCAATCGCGAATGCATCCGCCAACCAGATAAACAGTTATATGTTTATGGTTGGCTAAATTTAAGATGATCTTAAGAATTTTTCTTTTTTTTAAGCTGGCTAATGGTAATTGCATATAGGCAGGGTTTTTGAATCTTAATGTAAAAAATAAAATGTAAAAATCAAAATGACAATTTAAAATTCAAAATTTTAAATTTTGATATGTAATTTTGATATTTAATTTTTGATATTTGAATTTAAAATAACTGAATTATTTAGTAAGTTGAATATTATAGGCCTTTAAAGGCCTGGGCTTTATCTATGACTTCATCTTCAACAAAAATAGGCGATTCTGTCCGTAGCGCCAAAGCAATACTGTCAGAAGGCCGGGCGTCCACAATCACCTGGCCGTTATTTGCCCGGTTTATAAAAATCTTGGCATGGAATGTATTAGAAAGTAAGGCATCAATCAGTATCTTCTCAACTCTACCTCCTAAATTCTCGATAATTGATTTTAATAAATCATGAGTCATCGGCCGTGGAGTGGGCAGATGTGAAATTTTCATCTTGATGCTGGAGGCTTCAGAAAGCCCGATAATAATAGGCAATAACCTAGTACCATTTTTCTCTTTTAAAACAATAATCTGTTCTTGCCTTTTTTCATCAATAATTATTTTGTTTAATTCCATCTCAACCATATCTTCCATCCTCTCTAAAGCAACAAGTAGTTAAAAATTAAATATCAAATATTAAATATCAAAATTACATATCAAAATTTAAAATTTTGAATTTTACATTGTCATTTTGCATTTTGATTTTTGATTTTTACATTAAAAACTATCTACTCTCTACTTCTTTAAGACTGTCTTTAACTCCTTCATGAATTGGCTGACATCTTTAAACTGCCTATATACAGAGGCAAAACGCACATAGGCTATCTCGTCAATCTTAGCCAAGTGCTCCATAACCAACTCGCCTATTTGCTTACTAGAGACCTCTTTGTCGAATTTTCGCGTCAAAGTCCTCTCGATGCGTGTGGCAAGTTCTTCTAATTGCTTTATACTGATTGGCCTTTTCTCACACGCCTTAAGTAATCCAGTAATAATCTTTTGACGCTCAAAAGGCTCGCGGCGAGCATCGCTTTTTATTACCAGTAGCGGCGTCTTTTCTATATATTCATACGTAGTAAATCTATTCTTACATCTTAAGCATTGACGTCGCCGGCGTACTGCAGTAGCCTCAGCAGTAGAACGGGAATCTATTACTTTGTCTTCGCTATATCCGCAATTAGGGCACTTCATTTTTTATTAAGCAATATGTACTTTTCTTATTCTTATTCCGGCTTCTTCTAAAAATTCTTTAGCAAGTTCATCCGGATAGCCGTCACTAATGACAATTTCTTTTATTCCTGCATTAATTATCATCTTGGCGCATATTATGCAAGGCTGATTAGTAATGTAGAGAGACGCCCCATCCACGCTTATGCCGTAGAGGGCTGCTTGTAAAAGGGCGTTCTGCTCAGCGTGAAGCCCGCGACATAGTTCGTGGCGCTCGCCGCTTGGGATATTCAATTTAATCCTCAGGCAACCTGTATCTGAGCAGTGGGTTATTTTAGAAGGCGTGCCGTTATAACCCGTAGCTAAAATTCTTCTATTCTTAACAATGATGGCGCCGACCTTTCTCCTTAAACAAGTAGAACGCCTTGAAACAAGATGAGAAATCTCCATAAAATACTCATCCCAACTCGGGCGCTGGTCTAATTTCTTTCCTGACTTGAACTGGGGCTTTTTCATCCTTTGCAAAATAAATTTGGATAAAGGCGGAATTGCTTGTTTAATTTTTTTACTTCCCTTTTTACTTTTATAATTTCTTTACTTCCTGCTGAAGGTTTTAAAAGTACATCTAAAAACAAGGCAATCTGACTCATCTCTTTTTCCTTCATGCCTCGGGAAGTAACAGCAGGCGTACCCAATCTGATACCACTGGTAACAGCCGGACTTAATTTATCAAAAGGAATCAAGTTTTTATTTACGGTAATATTTGCTTTATCCAGTATTAATGAAGCATCTTTGCCAGTGATAGCGCGATTTGATAAATCCACTAACAAAAGATGAGTATCTGTACCTTTGCTAACTATGCGAAAACCACAATCTGCCAATGCGCTGGCTAAGGCTTTAGCATTAGCAATAGTCTGTCGCTGGTCTTGTTTAAAACGTGGACAGGAAGCTTCTTTAAAAGCAACTGCCTTTGCTGCGATAACATGCATTAATGGCCCGCCTTGAATACCTGGAAATACAACTGTATCAATTTTTTTAGCGAACTCTTTTTTGCACATAATGACGCCGGACCGAGGACCTCGCAATGTCTTATGGGTAGTGGTAGAGACAAACTCAGCATAAGGTATTGGCGAAGGATGTAAACCTGCTGCCACCAGGCCACAAATATGAGCCATATCTACAAAAAGATAGGCGCCGACCTTATCCGCAATATCTCTAAATTTCTTAAAATCAATTGTTCGCGGATAAGCACAAGCGCCGGCAATAATCATCTTCGGCCTATGCCTCTTAGCTAAATCTTCAATCTCGGCATAGTCAAGCATTTCAGTATTTCTATTCACTCCATAAGTGACAATATTATAAAAAAGGCCTGAAAAATTATGTACATGGCCGTGAGTGAGATGGCCGCCGCAGGCTAAATCAAGAGCCAATACAGTATCGCCAAATTTTAACACACTAAAGAAAACCGCCATATTAGCGCTGGAGCCAGAATGTGGCTGAACGTTTACGTGTTCTGCGCCGAATAATTTCTTCGCCCTGCTGATAGCTAAATCTTCGATTTTATCAACAAACTCACAGCCGCCATACCAACGCCGTCCTGGATAACCTTCTGCATACTTATTTGTAAGGCAACTACCTTGGGCCTCCAACACAGCCAAAGGGGCAAAATTCTCGCTGGCAATTAATTCTAAATTTTCATTCTGGCGCTCTAACTCTCTTTTGATTAATAGAAAAATTTGCGGATCAGATTTTTTTATAGCACCCATCATATCTTTCCCTATCCTTCCTCAATTTGACTAATTAGCTCTAATCTTCTCTCGTGCCTGCCGCCTTGATATTTGGCGCTAAGCCACTCTTCTATTATTCTCTTTGCCCGCTCTAAAGTTACAAAATCAGAGCCCAATACCAAGACATTTGCATTGTTATGCTGACGCGATAGGCGCGCTGACTTTATATTGTAGCAAAGCGCGGCGCGCACATTTTTAACTTTATTTGCAGCAATAGAGCTACCTATACCAGTCTTACAAATCAAGATGCCAAAATCCACCCTTTGCTGGCTGACTAAATTTGCTACTTTACTTGCAAAAAGCGGATAATCACAGGACTTATCAGAATGGCAGCCCACATCAATCACGGCTATCTTAGACTGCCGCAGCAGTCTCTTCAACTTACCCTTAAGTAGAAAACCTCTGTGGTCGCTTCCTATGGCTATTTTTATCATAATAGTTTTTTCAACCTCTCTATTGATTGTTTTATAATACTAAAACACTCCTGGTAAGTTTCAAAGGATTTGCCTATCGGATCAACGATCTCTAGTTCTGTTTTTTCTGCCGGCTCATCAAGAGAGAATTCTCGCAGTAGATAAAGGCGCTTCTTTGCTTGGGGCTCCATCGAAAGAATGTGCTCTTCATGAACTTTTTCCATAACTAAAATTAGGTCAGATTTTCTGATTAATTTACGGGTTAATTGCGACGAGCGATGAGAACTCATATCAATTCCTTCGCCAGTTAAAAGTTTCAGCGTAAATTCAGTCGGTGCCATATTTCCTATAGTTTGTGTGCCGGCATCGATAACTTCTATGTCACCACGGCCTATCTCTTTTAATGCTTTATCAAGAAGGGCCTTAGCCATAACTGAGCGACAAGAATTACCAGTGCAGACAAAAAGCACGACTTTTGTGTTTAATACCTTCTCTATTGCTTCTTTTTCAATAGCGCCTATTCGTAAAAACTTAATTCCTTCTGCTGATAGGTCAACAATAGTAGACTCACTGCCTAATCTCGTCTTACCCGCATCAATAATCGCTTCAATCTTGCCGGAGAAATCACTTAAAACAGCACTAGATCCAATCGCTGGCTGTTTATCTGAAAGGTTTGCCGAAGTGGCTAAAATTGTCCGGGTAGTCCTATTGATTAATTCTTGGGCAATCTTATTAGCCGGACAACGCAAACCAACTGTCTCATTTTTTGCTTTAGCCTTCAGAATCAATGTCAAAGGACCAGGCCAAAATTTATCTATAAGTTTATAAGGCTTAGTAGATGTGTCGCTAGTAAAATCTTCTATCTTGCTAAAAGAGCTTATGTGTAGGGTCAGTGGTTTATCTAGTGGTCTATTTTTTATTTCGTAGAGGCGCCTCAACGCTTTATTATCTGCAGCATTTATTCCTAAGCCGTATACTGTCTCAGTAGGGAAACCTACGATGCCACCTCTTTCTATAATACGCACGCACTCATTTAAGTAATTATAATCAATTGCCTCATCGCTCATTTTGAAAATCTTTGTCTGCATTTTAAATTAGCTATTTCTTGTTCTTATATTTCTTGTTCTGAATTCTTATCATATCAGCTAATTCTTTTTTATAGGCAACCAGTTTGTTGCGTAAATTCTTATCTTCTAATGCCAAAATCTCTAATGCTAAAATAGCTGCATTTTTAGCTCCTGACTTTCCCACTGCCATTGCTGCAACCGGCACGCCTGCTGGCATCTGAACAGTAGACAAGAGAGAATCTAGGCCTTTCATGCTGTGTGTCTCCAGAGGAATGCCGATAACGGGCAAAACCGTATGCGATGCTACAACGCCAGCCAATGCCGCTGCCCCACCTGCTCCTGCAATAATAATTTTTATACCTGCTCCTTGCGCTTGCCTGACATAATCTATTAAGTCATCTGGGCTGCGATGAGCAGAGAGAATCCTTTTTTCATAAACAATAGAGAATCTTTCCAATAAAACTTCAGCCTCCTTCATTGTCTCTGAGTCAGAAGAACTGCCCATAATAATGCTAACCAATGCTTTAGTCTTCATCTTATCCCCCTATTTTGCTTCGCAAAATTCACAGATTAACACTGATAAAATCTGCAAGATGATCACAGATAAAAGTATCTGCGATCATCTGTTTAGTTATCAGCGATCATCTGTGTAAGAGAATTTTTCATTTTAACTTAATAGCCTCAAGGCTCTTTGACCAATATCTTTTCTAAAATGCATTCCTTCAAAATGGATCTTATCAACTGCTCTATATGTATTATCAATTGCTTCTTTTATATTTCCGCCCAGCCCGGTTACTCCCAATACCCTGCCTCCGTTGGTGAGATATTTGGCTTTGAACTTCTTAGTCCCGGCATGAAAAACAACAATATCCTCTAATTTCTCTGCTTCTTCTAAGCCAGAAATTTCCTTATCTTTCTGGTAATCGCCAGGATATCCGCCGGAAGCGCAAACAACGCAAACGCAGGCACGGTCATCCCAAATAAGAGCCCCGGATTTTAAGAACTTACTTAATTGTCCTTGTGCCGTGGCTAGCAATACTTCTAATAAATCTGACTTTAAACGCGGCAATATTGCCTGCGTCTCCGGGTCGCCAAAGCGCACGTTAAATTCCAAAACCTTTGGCCCCTGTTTAGTTAACATAATTCCGGTATATAAGACCCCTTGATATTCTATGCCTTCTTTTATTAATCCGGCTATAGTCCTGTTTACGCACTTTTCTAAAATCTCATTAAGTAATTCTTTAGTTACTATTGGCGCAGGCGAATACGCGCCCATCCCCCCAGTATTTCCTGAAATTGCCACTCTGTTGTTTCTTCTTACTATTACAAATCCCGTAGAAACAGTCACACATCCCACGTGCCCGTCGTAATTAATAATCTTAAAATTATTTTTCCTAATAGATGTCTTATTCCTTTTTTTAATTTCTATCGAATAAATAGGTCGTGCTTTATAGGTTTTTTTATTTATAGGGTTAACCATTGTTTTTCTTTTATCAACTGTTATTACCCCTGAACAATCAATCTTTACTATCATCTCTTGTATATCATCGATTAGCCTTTTTGAACTACTAAAGAATCTCATCTTCCCATAATGAATATCCCCATCGCCGAGATTAAAAGCTTTAAGGAATCCAATCAATATATCTTTTTTTGCATTTTTTATATAATCAGGAACAAATTTTTCATAAGAAATCCCGAATCTTTCGAGGTATGTTGCTAATTGCGTAGAATTAATTCTGAATTTATGGTATTTTGAATCATAACTAAAATTAAATGGCAGCCTCTCGATAATTCTTTTTATTTTATAAAAATTTATTGAACTCTTTTTTTGAGAGATATAAACTCTTTTACTGCCTCTCTTTCCTTTTGTTGTATTTCCTTCTGATAAATAAACCCCAAGAAATCTAACCCAATCAATAAAATTTATTTTTAATTCCCTAAATTTTCTATTAAATTTATAGTCATATTCTGGCAGAATAAAAAATTTTTGATTTTTCCCTCCCCATATCCCTGATTGAAAAATATAGTTTTCTGTTTTGTATTCTCCCGCTTCTTTGACATAAATTTTTTTCTTTCTGTATCTTTGTTGCAAAAGCATTCTATGATTTGGAGTTACTAACAAATCTATATTTCTATGTTTAAATTGAACCATGGGTCCTTTATATTCCATCCAGTAGTTCTTTTGTGGTTTTTCAAAACTGATCTTTCTGGAATTTGGTTCAAAAACAGCTACCTCATCGTTTTCTTCTAACAAATTGAATCTTTTCCAGCCATTCTTAGTCAATATTTCAGTATCCTTTGAATAGCAGTTTGGTCCTTTATCGCCGTCAAAAATTCGCTTATGATCCTGGCTCGAAGCTAACGGAATAATTTCTTTTGAATCAGTAAAAATCAAAATCGATGCTTCTTCACCGATAAGGCATTCTTCAATTATCACCTGTTTACCGGCATCGCCAAAGATTCTCCCCTCTATGATTGAATTTACCGCCTCTCTTGCTTCATCAAGAGTATGCGCTATAATTACGCCTTTGCCGGCAGCTAAACCATCGGCCTTGATTACACAGGGAGCGCCGATACTCTCAATATATTTATTTGCCTCTTTAACGTTATCAAAAATTTTAAAAGCTGCAGTAGGCACATTATATTTGGCCATCAATTCTTTAGCAAAAACTTTGCTTGCCTCTAACTGGGCACACTTTTTATTAGGACCAAATATCTTTGATTTAAATTTGCTAAATTCATCAACTATGCCTAAAGATAAAGGTATCTCAGGGCCGACTACGGTTAAATCAATTTTTTCTTTTCGGGCAAAATTTAAAAGTCCGCTAACATCATCGGCTTTAATATCTATACACTCTGCCTCTGTTGATATTCCGGCATTTCCAGGTGTAGCAAAAATTTTATCTACTAACTTTGATTGAGCAATCTTCCATACCAAGGCATGCTCTCTGCCACCAGAGCCAACAACCAAAATTCTCATTCTATTTTAATCGCTAAAATGCCTGCCTACCGCAGGCAGGCAAAAAGAATTATTAAAACTTTTGGTTCCGCTAAAACGCAAAGATTTCTTTGCGCCTTTGCGGTATAAGCATATTCTTACTAGTGCTTTTGCGCCTTTGCAGTTATCCTTTCGATTCTTTTTTTAAAGGCAAAATGCCTGCCATTTCTCCGATTACATTTACCAATTCTGTATCTGTGGGCACAACAATCTTTGCGTTATTGGCTAAGGCATGTTCCACTGCTTCGAGTTTCCTTAAAACTTGGGCATTGCCCACAAAATATTTTTCTGCTGCCTCATTTACTAGTCTTATTGCCTCAGCCTCGCCTTCTGATTGTAAAATTCTCGCTTGTTTTATACCCTCGGCATTTTTAATCTGAGCTCTTTTCTGGCCGTCAGCAGCTGTCTCAGTAGCTGTAGCAAAATCTACAGCAGCAATCTTTTCATTCTCTGCTTTTACCACCTTATTCATTGTCTCCTGGACATCTTTAGGTGGATCAATTTCCTTTAATTCTGTACGCACAATCTCTATGCCCCAGTGCTGTGTCTCTTCACAAAGTGTTTTGTGTAATTCAGAATTAATCTTACCTCTCTCGCTATTAGCCGATTTCAGGGTAAGAGTACCGATGATATTTCTTAAAGTGGTCCTGGCTAAATTTACAATCTGCCATTGATAATTATTCACATTATATATGGAGCTTTTAACGCTGTCTTCGTCCGGCTTAACCTTAAAATAGACTTGCGCGTCAACTCGGGCATTTAAATTATCATTAGTGATAATTTCCTGCGGCTCGGCGTCTACCATTTGTTCGGTTATGTTTACCGGATAGAGATGTTCTATCACAGGCATAATCCAATTAAAACCCGGGTTGGCAAAACGGTTATATTTGCCGAATCTCTCAATTAGACCTCGATGGGTAGGCCTTACAATCCTGATACCCATAAAGAATACAACTATAACTGCCGTAATTATTGAATAGACAATGTTCATTTTCTGCCTCCTTGGCTCTAGAGCCCTAAATAATCTTTACTTTCTTTTTGCCATTTATAACTTCGCCGATTACCCAAGAGTTAAGGCCTAAGGCCTTAAGCTTTCTCAAGATATCATCGGCTATTTTTCTATCTACGACTAAAATCATACCTATACCCATGTTAAAGGCATGAAACATCTCTCTTTCGCTAATGCGACCTTTCTTTTCAATTACCTTAAATATTTTAGGTATTGGCCAGCTGCCCTTTTTAATATAAATGGTTTTCCCCGTAGGTATGATGCGGCATGCCTTATTAAAAAATGCTCCTCCGGTTATATGAGCAATGCCCCTAATATCAAATTTATTTTTTGCATTGAACTCATTTATAAGTTTTAGCACTGGTTTAGAATATATACGAGTTGGTTTAAGCAGTTGCGAGGAAAAACGTTTTAATTCACTTTTAGAAAAAACCCTCCTCACTAATGAGAAACCGTTGGAATGTAGCCCACTAGATTCTAAGCCAATAACTACATCGCCTATTTCTGTCTTAGAACCATTGATAATTTTATTCTTCTCGACAACTCCAACGCAAAAACCTGCTAAATCATAATCGCCTTTTCTGTACATATCCGGCATCTGGGCTGTTTCGCCGCCTATAAGCGCACAGCCGGCATATTGGCAGCCCTTAACAATACCTTCCATAATAGACCTTAATGTTTTTGCCTTAAGTTTTGAACAGGCAATGTAGTCTAAAAAAAACAAAGGCTCTGCACCTGAACAAAGGATATCATTAACGTTCATTGCAACCAAATCAATACCTACCGTATTATGGACATTAGCCAAAATCGCTATTTTTATTTTTGTTCCTACTCCGTCGCTAGATGAGACTAAGACCGGATGCTTAAAAGACCTTTTTAAAAAGGAAAAGAAACCGCCGAAACTGCCAATATCGCTTAAGACTTCGTACCTTTTAGTCTTACGCACCAAGGGCATAATGTCCTTAATAAATTTATCAGCCCTTTCTATATCTACGCCACTTCTCTTATAGGTCATTTTTCTCATAGGCACTATCCTTTTATATAAAAATTTTTAGCAACAGCCTTTCTTCTCTAAGTCGTATTTAGATTTCTTTTCAAAGGCAACTGGATAATTGCCAGTAAAACAAGCAGCACAATAATTTTCTTCTGATAACGAAACAGATTTAAAAAGACCTTCGAGGCTAAGGTAGCGCAAACTGTCAACCCCTAAAAATCTCTCCATCTGGCTTAAATTCATATTATTTGCAATTAATTCCTTTTCGTCGGGGAAATCTATTCCATAAAAACAGGCAAATCTATGAGGCGGACAAGAGATGCGCAAGTGCACTTCCTTTGCTCCTGCTTCTTTAAATGCATTAACCCGTATGCGACTCGTTGTGCCGCGAACAATCGAATCATCAACAATAACCACTCGCTTAGCGCTAATTATATCTTTGATTAAATTAAACTTTACCTTCACCCTTAAGTCGCGGATCTTCTGTAACGGCTGGATAAAAGTACGTCCAACATAGTGGTTACGTATAATGCCCAGTTCTAAGGGTATGCCGCTGGTATGAGAATAACCTAACGCAGCAGAATTACCAGAATCCGGAACGCTGACAACGATATCTGCATCAACTGGATATTCATTAGCTAAGTTCTCGCCTAACTTTTGCCTAACCTTATGCACTGACTCCCCAAAGATAAAGGAGTCTGGCCGGGAAAAATAAATATGTTCAAATATACAATAAGAAGGCCTATTCCTGGTTTTTGAAGGAAAGAATGAATGTGCACCTCGCTTATTAATAATCAGCACCTCGCCTGGCGTTATGTCTCTGATAAAATCTGCGCCTATTAAATCGAAAGCGCAAGTCTCAGAAGAAACGCAAAAACTCTTTCCTTTTTTACCAAGCGATAGCGGCCGAAAACCGTTTGGATCACGCACAGCAATAAGGGAATCTTCGTTCATCATAATCAGTGAGTAGGCACCTTTTATCTTGGTCAGCGCAAAGGTTAACATCTCCTTTAAATCTTTGCTCTTAGTCCGAGCCATAAGGTGCAATATCACTTCGGAATCACTAGTAGTCTGAAAGATAGACCCTTTTACTTCTAACTCCTTTTTTAATGCCAGGCTATTTACTAAATTTCCATTATGGCCAATAGCTAAAGAACCTCCCCGGTGTTCGATGATAATCGGCTGAGCATTCTTTACTATACTCGAACCAGTAGTTGAATAACGCACATGGCCAAATGCAAGGCTACCTTTAAGTGATTTAAGATTCTCCGGGTTAAAAACCTCGTTAACTAAACCCATGTCTTTATAAATAAAAACCTGTTTCCCGTTTGAACTTACTATACCAGCTGATTCTTCGCCCCTATGCTGTAAGGCATAGAGCCCAAGATAAGTAAGGTAGCTAGCCTGGTGGCCATCAAATACGCCGAACAAACCGCAATGCTCTTTTGGGTAATGCTGTTTATTGCTCATAGATTTCGCCTTGAATATTCTACGCCATTAATAAAAATCTGAAAACCATCGCCATATTCAAATCGCCGAGAAGACAGACTCGATAAAGGTGATTGGATTTTATAGATATGCCTTTCCGGGTGAGGCATAAGACCAAAAATCCTACCTGTTTCATCGCATATGCCAGCAATGTTGTCGACTGAACCGTTAGGATTATAAGGATAACCAGAAAGCTCTCCTTTTTCGTCGCAGTATTGGAAGATAACTTGGCCGTTTCTCTTTAATTTTTCTAACGTTTGCTTATCTTTAGCTACAAACTTACCTTCTCCATGCGCAACAGGTAATGAAATAATTTCTGGCAAGTTTTTTGTCCAAATATACTTCGTTCCTGCCTTGCCGGTAGGCAGGTTTCGTCTATCACCCTTCGTCTTTCGTAAATACACCCACCTATCCTCAAACTTATCAGAATCATTTGTCGTTAAAGTCACTTGTTGCTCCAAAGTTTTAATTTTCTTATCTGGACTACCTGGTAGAATTCCAGCTTTTACCAAAACTTGAAAGCCATTACAAATCCCAATAACTAATTTATTACTGGCAATAAATTTTAAGATATCGTCTTTAAGTCTATATTTTAACTCATTCGCCAATATTTTTCCAGCAGCGATATCATCGCCATAGCTAAAGCCTCCAGGTATGGCTAAGATATCAAAATCAGATAAATTTTTGCGGCTGCTGATAAAATTATTTATATGTAAAAGTTCTGCCCTGGCTCCTGCCAGGTTGAAAGCAAAAACTGTTTCCCGGTCACAGTTTGTCCCCGCAGTACGTAAGACCGCGACATTAGGTTTTCTTTTCTTAGATTTCATTGTGCTTTAGCCTGCTTAGCGCCTTTTCCACTATAAAACTTCTCAATTTCTTCTAATACCGCTTCTGGTTCATCTACAATTTTAAAAATTGAAAAATCAGAATTACTGATACAACCTTTTTTAGAAACAGTGTCTTTTAACCAAGAAACAAGCCCTTGCCAGTAAGTCTTGCCTATTAGGATAACCGGGAAAGGCTCAATTCTGCCGGTTTGAACTAAGGTAAGGGCCTCAAACAATTCATCTAATGTGCCGAAGCCGCCTGGCAAAATTACAAATGCCTTGGCATATTTAACAAACATAACTTTACGGGAAAAGAAATAGCGAAATTCTAAAAGCAAATCCACATATTGATTTGGCTTTTGCTCCCTGGGTATCTGAATATTAAGGCCTATAGATTTTGCTCCTGCCTTACGAGCACCTTTGTTTGCTGCCTCCATAATTCCTGGGCCGCCGCCAGTGATAATATTATAGCCTGCCTTGGCTAAAATATACGCAATTTGCTCTGCCTGTTTATAATAATTATCAGTGCGCGCAATTCTGGATGAGCCAAAAATTGAAACTGCAGGCATAACTTGTGATAAAACCTCAAAACCTTCTACAAACTCACCCATTATCCTGAATACGCGCCAGGTTTCTTCTTTTGTAAAGTCATATTTTAAGAAATTATTTTTAACCATTATCTGGCCTCCAGTTAATTACCACCTCAGCGGTGCCTGCCAAGGTTGCTTTAATTCATCTATAGGCGCTTGAATACAAAGTTCTCCATCAAGGCCATAGACATTAAAGTCTTTAGAATTGTTTAAGCAACCGATTAAACCAAAATTAACATTCTTCATTAACTTCTCGAACTTCTTTTGCTTAAGCTTAGGAACTTCTACAATAAACCTGCTGTTTGATTCCGAGAAAAGAATATAATCATTTCTAAAATTTTGATTTTTGATTTTTGATTTTTGATTTTTATATGGTACTTCTTTCAAAAATATATCCATGCCCAAACTACCACTAAATGCCATCTCAGCTAAGGCAACCACAAGGCCGCCTTCGGAACAATCGTGACAAGAAGCAACTAAATTATTTAAAATCGCCTTTTCTAAGCACTGCATTGTAATTAAGCCGTCTTGTGGATAAACTTTTGGCACACTATTGCCAAGCAGATTGTGCAGTTTAAAATAAACAGAGCCGCCTAACTCATCACTGGTTAAACCTAATATATAAATCAAATTGCCAGCGCTTTTAGCAAACATAGTTGGGCATTTATTTGTATCTTCAATAACTGAAATTGCTGAGATTAAAAGTGTGCCGGGTATGGAAATAGACTCTCCAGCCATCTTATATTCATTATTTAAACTATCTTTGCCCGAGATAAACGGCAACTTATAAGCTAATGCGCTATCCAAACAGCCGAAACAAGCCCTGACCAAAGAACCCAGTCGGTCTATCTTTTCCGGATTGCCCCAGCAAAAATTATCTAAAAGCGCAGTGGTTTTAAGCGAGCCGCCAACGCTAATAATCTGACGTGCTGCCTCGTCGATACAGGAAGCAGCCATCCAATAAGGGTCAATCAAGCTATATCTAGGATTTATGCCACAACTAACTGCAATACCACGCCTAGAAGAAAGCTTAGGCCTTACTACTGCAGCATCGCTTGGCCCGTCATTTAATATTCCCTCTAACGGCTTAATCACTGAGCCACCTTGTACCTCATGGTCATATTGGCGAATAACCCATTCCTTAGAACAAATATTAAGGTCAGAAAGAGCCCTCTTTAATGGATCGGTTAAATCAGAAGGGCAAGAAAAATTAGGTTCGCTGTATTTGGCGCTTTTCCAAATGGCCTTTTTGGTTATTTTAGGCCCGCCCTGATGCAAAAAATTCATATCTAAATCGCATACCAGTTGAGCGTTGTAATAGAGTTTGAGCCTGCCGGTTTGCATAAACTCACCAATTACCGAAAGTTCTACATCTTCCTGGTCAAAAATTTCTTTCAATTTTTTAAGATTTTTCTTTGGAACTGACAAAATCATACGCTCTTGAGCCTCAGAAATCCAGATTTCCGTATAAGAAATGCCCTGGTATTTTAATGGCACTTTTTCTAAGTCCACCCTTACCCCTAAGTCTTTCCCCATTTCGCCAACTGCACTGGAAAGACCTCCTCCGCCGCAATCAGTTATGGCATTATATAAATTTTTGTCTCTGGCTTTGATTATTGCCTCGAGCATCTTTTTCTCTTCAATAGGATTACCAATCTGAACTGCAGAACTGGACACTGATTCCGAGGAGTCGGTTAACTCTCCAGAAGAAAATGTTGCACCATGAATACCGTCTCTGCCGGTTCTTCCTCCAACTAACACTATCAGATCAGTCTTCTTAGCTTTCTTTTTAGATTTATTCTTAGGTATTATCCCAGCGGTGCCGCAAAAAACCAAAGGGTTACCCAGGAAATCATTATCAAAAATAATCGCTCCGTTTACCGTTGGAATTCCCATTTTATTTCCGTAATCACGTACTCCTGAAACTACGCCTTTCATAATCCGCTTAGGATGCAATACGCCTATAGGCAGTTTAGAAAACTCATAATCAGGCGGGGCAAAACAAAATACATCAGTATTTAAAACAGGCCGGGCACCCAAACCGCTACCTAAGCAATCGCGGATTACTCCGCCGATGCCAGTATTTGCTCCGCCAAAAGGCTCGATGGCAGAAGGGTGATTATGAGTCTCAACCTTAAAACACACATTATAATCTTTATCAAAATTGATTATGCCGGAATTGTCCTCAAAAACTGAAACACACCAAGGTTTGTTTAATTTTTTTGTTACCTTCATTATGGTTGACTTAAGCAAATTATTTATAATTTTTTTTCTCTTTATTCTCTTACTGTTAAGTGAAAACTCTTCACTGTAATCTATTGCGCCTTTAAAGGTTTTATGGCCACAGTGCTCGCTCCAAGTCTGAGCAATTGTTTCTAACTCACAATCAGTAGGGTTTCTCTTCTGTTTGGCAAAATAATCAGCAATAAAGCGCATTTCGTTATTTTTTAAAAATAACTGGCCTCGTCTACTTAATTCTTCTAAACGTCTATCGGATGCATCTAATATATCAATATACTTGATATCCAATTTATACTTTAGCGTCTGCCTGAACTGACTAGGATAGGAAGTTGCTGGATTTTCTACAATATGCTGAATAACTTTGTTGTATAATAATTTTTCCTGAATAGTTTTTAAATCTTGATTGCTCAATGCACCAGAAATGATATACCGCTTGGCAGTCCTGACTGTTTCTACGTTATCTATGCCTAAATCTTTAATCGCCTTTAAAGTAGACTCTTCCACCGGATCCATTACCCCCAGGTTATAGGCGATTTCAAAATCATGGGTTTGGCTGGCTTTAATCGGCTCGCCAGTTAAGCTTAAATAATACTTAAAGTCTTGAGTAACCGGGTCAGTCAAAACCTCCTGGCAAATATTTTTTATTTCCCTGTCAGAAAGTTTTCCTTTGATCAAAAATATAGGAATGCACTTTAGACTAAATACTGTCTTTATGCCTAATTCCACGATGCCGGCAGAAAGACCGCTAGCTACGGCGTCAAAAACACCTGCTTTGGGATGGATTTCAATTCGATAAATCATTTTTTGACTACAGAAAAATTATCCGCACAGATGATCACAGATTAAAAGAAACAGATAGGCACAGATTTTTTTGTTTAAATATCTGTGCTAATCTTGTGGTATTTATCTGTACTAATCAGTGAAAGTCTATCAAATTGTCAGGGCAATATAAGAAGGAGAGTTTCTTACGATAAAATTAGTTTTGCCACTTCCTGGTAGGTCTCCTCGATGTTTCCCAGATCGCGGCGGAATCTATCTTTATCTAATTTTCTACCTGTACCTTGTTCCCAGAGCCGACAGGTATCGGGAGAAATCTCGTCTGCTAAAATCATTTTTCCTTTGTATCTGCCGAATTCAAGTTTAAAATCAACCAAATCAATTCCAATCTTGGAAAAAAATTTTTTTAATTTATCATTTACCTTAAAAGACAACTTCCTTATCTGGTCCAACTCCTCTTCGCTAGCAAGATTTAAAGCTAATATATGATAATCATTAATAAGAGGATCATGCAATGAATCATTTTTATAATGGTACTCTAAGACCGGCTGTTTTAAAACTATGCCTTCTTCTAAACCCAATAACTTGCTCATCCCACCTGCAACAATATTTCTTATAGTAACTTCGATAGGAACAATCTTGACGCGCTTAACCAACATCTCGCGCTCATTGAGCATTTTTTTAAAATGGGTGGGAATTCCTTCTTTCTCTAAATATTCAAAAAGCCGGCTGGATATGCTATTATTACAAATCCCCTTTGCTTTAATTGTGCCCCGCTTAGTAGCATCAAAGGCAGTGGCGTCATCTTTGAAATACTGGATTAAAGAATCAGCCTCAGAACTCTCGTAAAGGATTTTTGCCTTACCCTCGTAGATTTTGTTTCTTTTTTCTGGTTTCTGTTCTCTAGTTTCTGGTTTCATCTTCTTATTCCGACTTTCTTAAAGATAATATTTATATTACGTAAATATGTGTCGATATTAAAACCGCTATTTATCTCCTCTTCAGAAAGAACTGAACGCACTTTTTTATCGCTTAACAATGCATCCATAAGCGTTAATCGCCAATCCTGCCAAACTCGCATGCAGGCATCCTGCACGATTTTGTAGGCCTTTGTCCTATCTAAGCCTTTATCCATAAGTTTGATTAAAATGCCTTGGGAAAATATCAGGCCTTTTGTCTTAGCAAGATTTTCCAACATCTTCTCAGGATAAACCAGAAGCCCTAAAATTATCTGATTAAACTTCACAAGCATGTAATCAATTAATTGACAGGAATCAGGCAAAATGACCCTTTCCACTGATGAATGGCTTATGTCACGTTCATGCCAAAGTGCTACGTTTTCTAACGCGGCAATTGAATTTGCGCGAATTATCCTGCTAAGCCCGCAAAGTCGCTCGCAAAGTATAGGATTTCTCTTATGTGGCATTGCTGAAGAGCCTTTCTGGCCTTTGCCAAACGGCTCTTCTACTTCTCTGACTTCTGTGCGGGCAAGATTCCTTATCTCTGTAGCAAATCTCTCAATGCTTGCGGCAATTAATGCTAAGGTCGAGACAAACTGAGCATGCACATCTCTGCTTATTACCTGAGTTGCAGCATTAACAGTTTTAAGTTTTAATTTCGCTGCTACGAAACGTTCTATGGATGCCGGCAAATGGGCATAAGTCCCTACTGCTCCGGAAAGTTTTGCCAGGCGAATACTTTCTTTCGCCTGATGCATGCGTTGGATAGCCCGATTCACTTCATCGAACCAAAGAGCAAATTTTAGGCCTAAAGTTATCGGCTCTGCATGGACGCCATGAGTCCTGCCAATACAAACAGTATCCTTATATTGCTTGGCCTTGCTGGCTAAACTATTTCTTAATTTTTCTAAATCATCTAAAATTATGTCTGATGATTCTACTAATTGTAATGAGAGACAGGTATCTAAAATATCTGAAGAGGTCAGGCCTTTATGCAGGAACTTTGCATCTTTACCTAAAGACTCAGACACATTTATTAAGAATGCAACGACATCGTGATTAGTAGTCTTTTCGAGAGCACTAATTCTATTGATATTGAATTTTGCCCTTTGTCTGATCCGCTTTAATGCCGCATAAGGCAACAAATTAGCAGCAGTTAAAGCTTCGCACGTAACTATCTCTATTTTCAACATCTTAGAGAATTTACTCTCATCTGACCAAATACTTCGCATCTTCTCTAAACTATAACGCTCAATCATAATTAGTACCTCCAGAAACAATCATTATATATCAGAAAGTAACTAATAGTCAACCAAAAAGAGAACCACACCACCTTGAATTAGTTATGTTGCTGTGTTATATTTTAATTGGCGAGGCCGATAAAATCCTCTGTAGCAATGTAGTAACAGGGGGTCCTCTACGAGGTTTTGTAGAGGGGCAAACCCCGAGAAATCGGGGGACGCAAAGCCAACAGGCCTAAGTTGCTTTTGCTTAAGGAGATGCACGAAAAGCTTACCATTAGTTCCTTATGGTAAGAGAAGAAAAAGTGCTGATTATCACTTAAGGGCCAAAAGTAATAGGGTGGCTGGGTTGCCGAAGACAAAGCCAAGCAGGTTATCGGCTTTCGCCTGGAATTTTCCCACTATAGGTTTAGTGGGTTTTTATTCTACTTCGCCGAATACCTTGCAA
This sequence comes from Candidatus Omnitrophota bacterium, assembly GCA_040753675.1. Classification (GTDB taxonomy): domain Bacteria; phylum Omnitrophota; class Gorgyraeia; order JAHJTE01; family JAHJTE01; genus JBFMEB01. Next base: position 30,812 of record JBFMEB010000012.1, read on the forward strand.
CAAGCTGTAGGGATGAAGGCGAAAGTAGAACCCTACGAAGCTCAAACATGAAGCGAAGTGAAATTTTTGAGCGTAGTGGGGTTGGGTGTTCGGCTTCGAAGAATGAACCACAGAGAACTCCTATTAAGATACTACGTAGCATGCTAGAGGGAGGTTCATTTTATGGGGTAATCGGTGGGTCAGTAACAGTAGGTTGAGCGTCAGCACTAGTATAGCGAATAACACCGCTCTCATCAACGAAGAAACTCCTAACTCCAGAGGTACCGTAGGTTTGCGGCCTGGCAGTAGCAGAAAAAGTAAAAGAACCAGAAACTAAACTAAAATTATATCCCTGCTTTGCACCACTTCCTAAAACAGTGTCTATATAAGGAGGAGTTGTTGAAGATAGCGCATTCAAAGAGGGCGGATAATATATGCTTACAGCCCGATAACTTTCAGCAGAAGTACTAATTGTACGTAGCGACGACTGAGCAGCAGATTCATTTGTGCTCATCCTTGCCCGCAATAGATTGGGAATAGCCAAAGCAGACAATAGCGCAATAATTGCCACCACAATCATTATTTCAACTAAAGTAAACCCTTTTAAACGTTGTTCCATAATATCTCCTGCTCCTGGAAATTAATCTTTTACTTATTTGTTAATTTTATTATCTATAAGCAAAAAAGTCAATAATTAGTTTAAATTCAATTATTGACCAATGCTTGCTTCATATTCTTTACATTGCCAAAAACTACAAGCCTATCGCCTTTCTGAATAATATCTGAGCCTTTTGGAACGCTCAAAACGCCGCCCTCTCTGGCTATGGCTAACACCATAAAGCCCTCATCTTTAAAATTAGTCTCAGAGAGCTTTTTATCCGCTATCTTTGAATGTTCGCTAACATGGAACTCGCAAACGCCTAAATGTTCATCCAGGGTAAGCACCTCTTCCAAAACTACTTTCCTAAATGCCTTTCTCTTTTTTATCTGGCGTTCCACAAGTCTATGGAACAAAGAGCCGATTAGTTTACTTTTAAAAATTCGTAGTATCAGAAAAATGATTGAAAGGATGGCTACTAATTCATAGAGGAATAATTCTTCTCGAATAGACACCAAAATAGACGCGAGTATGCCTAAGAAACCAATCGGCCCGACCACCATAAGAATCATTATAATTATCCTACGCTGTTTATTGTCCATTATTGACTCTGTCTCTTTAGTAGTAAAACCAGTTCCGGTTAAGGCAGAGAGCGCCTGAAACCGGGCAACGTGGATATTCATACCGGTAAGTTTTAACGCGGTAGCAGCAATTTCCATAATTGCAGACAACATCACGATAATAAAAATACTTATTGCTATATTAAACATACCAGCTCCTTATTTTAGTTTAACAGCAAGGTCTAAAATAGTAGCCACTAAAAATGATTTTAAGAAAAATATTATTAAAAATGCTATTAAGGGAGAAATATCTATGCCAAAGCGAAAATCCAAAGGTAATAATTTTCTTATAGGGCTCAGTATGGGCTCGGTGGTCTTATAAAGAAATTGAACAATAGGATTATACGGATCAGGGTTAACCCAGCTGATAAGGGCACGAATCAAAATTAACCAATAAAGTATGCTGAATAAAATATTTAAAATCTGCGCCAAGGCGGTAAGAAAATTGCTTAAAACAAACATTTATTTAAGTTACCTCTCTAGTATGTCCCAGTCAGTTAATTCGTTATTATTATCAAAGTATAAATATACTTTCTCTGAGTCAAAATATTTAGTCGGATAGCGGTATAGTAATTTTTCTACTGCGCTTTCAGTCTGGAGGGGAAATTCTAAAATTGGGTGGCCATAACGAGCAATGATATCTTTTTTTAAAGTACCTAGTTTAAGTTTATCCTGTTTTAGATCGTGCAGCAATAAAGAAAAACCCCTCTCTTCTAACCTCAGATCTCGCTTTAATACCTTATCCTCATTGTTTATCTGTAATAATAATTTTAAGTTTTGACTACAACTTGCTAATAATAACGCACATAATAAAATCCAGATTATTTTTCTCATTTAAAATCAATAAATGGAATTAATCACCCAATCTGTTCCATGCTTTTGTAATTTAAAGGTTATTGTTTTATCATTCATATTTACTATAGCAGTTGTCTGATCTCGCTCTTTGGAAAAGTAAATACCAACAATTTTAAAGTCATCTACGCTCGCTGTAGTAGAGGTCAGATATTTTTTTTGAAACCCTAAAATATCCGATTCTAAAAATTTATCTTCTGTTGAGCCAGCTTCATCGCTGGCTTTATATTTTTTTTGAACATCTTGCGCTGAAATCTGTTTAAAGACTTTAAATGTCGGCATATTATTAAGGTCGAGGGTGTCAGCAAGTTGCTGTAGTCTCTTTTTTTTCTCCTCTTTTTCTTCTGGTAATGGCTTAATCACCAAACTTAAATATTCTTTGACTATTCTCTCGACTGCTAAGTCATCTTCTGAATTAATGTCAGTATCAAGAAGTGGTAGAGTGGGCTCTGGTTCAGTGGCTTCTAAACCGGGCTGAACTTCTATAGGTTGCGTCCTTGGCACATCAGTTATTTTAGTTTCGGAAACTGTTTGAGTTTCCGGCTCTATTTTCTCTCCTGTTTCACTCGGCACTATTAATGGTGAAGGCTTTAATGTGAAGGTCTCTTTCTCAGGGCTAATCTCTTTTTGAATCCTGTTTATTTCATCTAAATAATATCTTAAAATAATTCCGTTTACTTCAACTCGTACATATTTATCAGATTCCTCTATAATTTTTCCTTTAACCTCCTTGCCGGATTTCAAATAAATAGTATCGGCAAAACAGAGCGGAACAAAAATAGTAAAAAATACAAAAATAAAATATATTTTTTTCATATTTTTACCTCCAACTTAGATATTTATTATACCAATACAATGTTTATCAGTCAATTAGGCAGGTAGTTAAGGTAAGTAATGAAGATTTATAGGGAAAGATTACCAGGCATTTTCGCCGAATTGATTAGAATTAGCCCAGAATTCGCCGGTATAGGGATTATAAACCCAGCCAGCGCCACAAGGGTCTGCTGGACAAAGAGTTCCTTTTATTGTCCCTTGTGGAGCGCAGACAACTAAGTTATTGGCAATGTTGGTCTTTCCTGCAGCGTCTGGATTATTATAAAAAACTGAGGTTGAGGTGTCAGCCACAAATTCGTTATCAAAGGGAGGCGTTCTGGGGTCGGTTATAAAAGGATTTCCAGATAAAACAACAGATAAAATAGACTCGCTTAATTGGGCATCATAAGAACCTCTTCTAACTTCTTCAAAAGTCGGCCAAAAATTTATGCGGGGATGGTAACCGTCACCGCGGGAATTATTAAGTTCATTGTTGGCTTTTTGGATAAGAATAGCGCTTCTTACGCTTTTAAGAGTTGCTTTAAGTTGGGCTATTTGTGCTTTTTGAGTTATATTCTGAAAAGCAACTATTGCCGCAGCAACTAATATAGCTAAAAGAGCCACACTAATAATTAATTCGATAAGGGTAAACCCTGCAGAAACTCTTTTTCTCATTTTAAAATTTATTATTGATACCATCCACCGCCCCAAGGAGGTTTTGGTGGTTGTCCGCCATCCCCACCATTATCTCCATCACCTGGTGGTATATCTTCTCCAGGAGGCACATCTGTATCGCCCGGAGGGGTTATGTCTTCATCTTTAGGCAGATTGGTGTCGCCTACTCCCTCTGATACAATGATATCTATGACAGAGCCAGGATTAGATAAATTCCCATATTGCCTGTGTATATCTACATCATACTCCTTACTCTGTTTTTTTGCTTCATCTCTGTAGCTGACTTTATCTATGTGCATCTTAAGTTTTTTAAGCTGAAAATCTTCCCATTGTTCTCTATCTGGACTAAGATAGTCAATATTAAGTCTTCCCGTAGGGCTTTTTTCAACTAATAAATTCTTCACCCTCACTTCCATCTCACCTAAATTCTTATCAATATTTAGGCTGGCTATATCTATCATAGTATCGTTGCTAAAACCTTGTGGATTCTTAATCTTTAAACCCTTAATTTTTATGAAATATCCTGTCTCAAAACTATCTATTTTTGTGGGTAGGCCGGTTATTTTTGAAATCTTCTCCTCGAGAGAGCCTTTAAGAAGAAACTTGCTGACAAGTATCAAAGCAACACTCACAAAAACCAATACCCCTACAATAAAAAGTAACTTTTTCATCCTTCAACTCCTTTTACTCGTTCAGGATGACCCTGAGCGAAGTCGAATGGGTCATAAGTCCACCTCTTTATTATAAATATATCAGAATAATAATAAATTTCCAGCAAAATTTAAAGAATAATAAATAAAAAAAGCCCCCACCGTTTTGCTTCGCAAAACGAAGCAGTGGGGGCGCGTTGAACCATTGCGGGGCTCGGATTTTCCACCACAATGCTTTGGCGGACCCGCCAATCTTTTTGGCGGGGAACCTATTTATAAATCGTGCCCATAAAAAAAGAGAGCCGTCAATTTCTTGACGGCTCTCAAAAATTGCGGGGGCACGATTTGAACGTGCGACCTTTAGGTTATGCTTACTACTACAGTTTTCACTGCTCTGCCACAAATATTGGCAGATTTGTAGTCTGGACTATACCTTCATCCCGAAGAAACGAGGGAGTCTGCCATCTAGTCTCTACACCTTCCCACCACAAATTTTGGCGAGCTTGGCTCGGTATTATCTCGCCTGATACGGCGGACTTCACCGAATTTGACAGATATCATTTAGCCGTCACCGGCTAACGGACCCATTTGACAATAAGTCCCATCGATTTTTGAATGCTGCTGATTTCGGTTTACGTTGCCGCTTGTCTGTCTCAATTAAAGTTATTGTGCTAGCATAACTATTAAAGACATCCACTGGCATTACGTAAAACACATTCAGCTCATCGAGGTACAGTATCGCAAAATCCAAAATCGTTGCTAGTATAGCGATCTCTTAACATTCTGCGGCGATTTGTCTTGGTTCTTCGGACATCCACGCAATAGAAATCATTTTTCCTATCAAACCAAGCACTTTTCACCTGAATGCGTAAGAGATTGCTACCAGCATCAACTGCCAAGTCATAAGACAACCTGTCTCCTATTGGCTTTAAAACTTTAAAGCCTCTTTTGAGAAGTTGTACTATGACGGCTGATTCTGCAATGTCTGCTTTTAACTTAGTGTCCATACGTTGAGCCTAACGAGCTACCAGGCTGCTCCACCCCGCGATATGTAAAAGAACAATGTCTTATTTTAGCTATCTCTCTTCTTCTGGTACTATATGATACCTTACTTCACCCTTTTTTACAACGCCCATCTTTTCTCTAGCAACCCCTTCAAGGTAAACGTTATCGGTTTTAAGCTTATTTAATTCCTTTGAAAGGGTAAGGTTTTCTTTTTTAATCTCTTTAATCTGAATCTCTAACTGCTTATTTTTTACTCTTAACTCTTGTAAACGAGCAAAGCCAGGAATGAAGGTTAGTAAGACAATTGCTAAGATAATCCAAAAAATTACTGGCCGCTTCATTAACTTTTTAACCTAAAATCCCTTCCCGCATACACACTAGACTTGCCTAAAAATTCCTCTATCCTTAATAATTCATTGTATTTGGCAATGCGGTCTGTGCGGGAAACTGAGCCGGTCTTAATCTGGCCTACGCAGTTTGCCACAGCAAGGTGAGCGATTGTTGTATCCTCTGTTTCGCCTGAGCGATGAGAGATAATCGCATTATACTTATTTTTCTTAGCCAAGTCAATAGTCTCTAAAGTCTCGGAAAGGGAACCAATCTGGTTAACTTTAATAAGAATTGCATTTCCAATTTTTTTATCGATTCCTTTCTGGAAAATTTTTGGATTTGTGACAAATATATCATCGCCAACTAATTGCAGGCTTTTACCTAATCTCTGGGTCAAAGCAAGCCAGCCGTCCCAGTCATCCTCAGCCAAACCATCCTCCAAAGAGATAAGCGGATAGCGAGAAGCCAAATCAGCATATATAGCAATCAACTCTTGGCTATTTAAGGGCTTCTGCGCTTCTTTTAAATTATATATTCCATTTTTACCAAAAGAGCTTGCCGCAGAATCTAAAGCAATAAAGATATCCTTGCCTGCCCGATGGCCTGCCTTTTCGCAAGCCTGAATAATAAGCTCTATGGCTTCTTCATTTGATTTTAAATTTGGCGCAAAACCGCCCTCATCCCCTACTGAAGTAGTTAAATTCTTACTTTTTAATATGCCTTTGAGATTATGAAAAACTTCGCAGGCGTATCGCAAGCTTTCAGAAAATGTAGGCGCGCCAATAGGTGCAATCATAAATTCCTGAATATCTAAATTGTTATCAGCATGCATTCCGCCATTTAGAATATTCATTAATGGTATGGGCAGAATATTAGCGTCATTGCCTCCTAAAAATCTAAAAAGAGGAGTATTTCTGTCATTCGCCGCTGCCTTGGCAACTGCTAAAGAGACGCTAAGAATAGCATTAGCGCCAAGCTTGGATTTGTTCTCTGTCCCGTCGAGCTCAAACATCAATTTATCTATCTTTCTAAAATCAGGCTGCATACCTTTAATTTTTGGGGCAATTATTCTATTGACATTGTCAACTGCTTTAATTACACTCTTGCCCATATATATTGATTTATCCCCATCTCGTAATTCCAAGGCTTCAAATTCTCCGGTTGAAGCGCCTGAAGGCACTGCTGCCCTGCCAAGAATACCATTATCTAACAGACAATCTGTCTCAACAGTAGGATTCCCACGTGAATCTAAGATTTGCCTTGCAATTATATTTTTTATCTTAGCCATTTAAGCCTCCGTTCTCAAAGTGTAATCTGCTCCTGGTTTCCTTCCTGTGGTATTTCTTCCGGTTCTGCTTGTGGATGATCAATTTTGCCGGTTATTTTAATTTCTATGGGCGCAGTTAAATATTCTTTTAAGCCTACTTTTAACTTTGCTGGGCCAATAGTTAAAATGCCTTCTTTCTTAGCCAAAAGACCAAATTGCAACACAGTTAGCCTCTTGGCTTCGCCCTTCTGCCAAGTTATATTTTCTGAAGTGCTTTGAGAAACCACATCAAAATCATCTTCTAATTTCGGCAAGTCTATTTTTGGCGTAGTTTTAAAATTTCCCTCGATTGTTATTTTAAAATTTATAACTTCATTTGCATCAAATTCTTTCTTATTTACAGAACTTGTAAATTTAATGTCTTGCGCAAACGCAATCGAACTAATTAACAAAAAAATCAAAATTAAAATACCAAATCTAAACAATTTGCACCTTCCGGCCTTCTATTTTTAATTTACCTTCAATAAATAACTTAATTGCCTCAGGATATATTTTATGCTCTACCTTATGAATTTTTGATTCTAAGGTTTCCAGAGTATCATTTTCTTCGATGGCTATAGCTTTCTGTAAGATAATCGGGCCATGGTCCATTTCTTCATCTACAAAATGCACAGTGACACCAGTTACTTTTATGCCGAAGTCAAATGCATCTTTTATTGCATGGGCTCCTTTAAAACTTGGTAACAGCGCAGGATGAATATTTAATATTTTATTTTTAAAACGGCTGACAAATTCAGGGCTTAATATTCTCATAAAGCCTGCTAATATAATCAAATCAATCCCTTCAGCTTCAACTGCCTTTATAATCTCATTTTCAAAATCGCTCTTATTAGAAAATCTTTGCGGGTCAATAAACACTGCCTTTATCCCAGCGCGCTGCGCTTTTTTTAAGGCAAGTGCTTTTTTATTATCTGAAATTACCAAGCCAATCTCGGCATTTAAATTGCCTTTTTGCTTTGCCCTGATAATTGCTGCTAAATTAGTTCCTCTTCCTGACGCAAAAACAGCTATTTTCATTTCTAACCTCCGGTTACACACCTGTCCGCCAACGCATTGTGGCGGAGATGAACACAGATGAAATGCAACAGATTAACGCAGATGGCTTAAAAAGTAATACTTATTAATAATTACCCAGCTTCTTTCTCTATAAAGAAGTAAAGACACACTATTCCGCAGATAAATGTTGTTATCATAGCTAATGCTTGATTACGTAGAAAAGCTGCAATAAAAGAAGTTATAATGTCCCCCGCAATTAGTATCATCATACCCTGAAAACTAAAACGAAGAAATAATCCAAGTAATAAACCAACTCCGTATATTAACAAAAAGGGGATAGCGAGAGTTAGATCAATAGACATTTTAAACCTAGGAGAACCACCTTTACGTTCATTGCTATATTCTGGCTCTGTATAATAAACTTTTTCTGGATATTGGCCACTTAACTGCATATTTTCTTCCTTTGCGCTTTCGGTTAACTGCGGGTCTTTCCCTCCGATGCTTTCTATTTCATCTAAAAAGTAACTAACTTTCACTCCTGCAATATCCACCCTGATATGTTTATCCGTCTTCTCAATTATTGGAGCTTCAACTGTCTTGCCTGATTTTAGTTTTATGGTCTCTGCAAATGCTAACGAGCTTAGAAATAATAAAAAGAAAACTAATATGCCTATTTTCTTCATCATTTTATTTCATAATCCCTATGTAAATTTTAGGACTTTTGCAAGGAAAAATCGGTTTATGCTATTAACTCGCTAACTCGTTAACACGCAAACTCGTTGAACTAAAAACATCTGCGATCATCTGTGTTTAATGATTTTCGTCGGACACACCTCACAACACTTTCCCAAATTCTGACATTTATTATAATCAAATTTAGCAAGATTATCTACTACAACTATTGCCTTAACAGGACAATTAATCTCGCATTTTTTGCAGGCAATGCAGCCAGCGGAGCAAACTAGCATCACATCCTTTCCAGAATCGTGCGATGAACAGGCAACATAATATTTTTTTTCAGGCAACTGAAGGCTAAAAAGTTTTTTAGGACAAATTACTACACATTTGCCGCAGGCAGTACATTTTCCAACATCTACCACTGGCAAATCTTCCTCATTCATAGTAATAGCGCCAAAAGGACAAACGCGAGCGCAAGTGCCAAAACCTAAACATCCATAAATACAAGCCTTCTGTCCGCCTGACAATAAATTCGCTGCAATACAATCTTTTATTCCGGCGTACTCAAATTTGTCTTTTGCATTTTTACTCCCGCCATTACAATGGCAAGTCGCGACTGTCTTAATCTTCTCCTTTGCCTCAACTCCTAAAATTTCAGCTATTGATTCTCTATGCTGCGCATCTGAAACCGCGCATCTGTCAACAGTACATTCTCCATTGATTAAACTCTCTGCAAAACCAATACAGCCGGGTTTTCCGCAAGCGCCGCAGTTTGCACCGGGTAATATACTCAGGATTTTATCTAATTTAGGATCGGTTGCCACGCAAAGTTTCTTCGCAGCGATAGCCAATCCAATGCCGAATATCAAACCTAAACTACTTAAGGTTAAAACCGGTATTAAAATTTCCATTTTTTATCAAAATATTTATTTTACAATTTTTATTAATAATGAATCAGAGAGTCCACCTGTCCAGGCGTTGGGAATAGTCCGCGTCTTAAGGAGTGGATTTTTTTCATATTCATCTTTATCAGGATCATAATAGTTTGTATAATTTTTATATTCAAACTTTAATTTATACTCTCCTTCTATATTAAAAACATCCTTTATTATATCTTGAAGAGCCAACTCAAGAAACTCACCATGCTTACCAGCCCTAATACCATAAAATGCTCCCTTTATATTGAATCTTGTTCTCAATTGCTCTTCAGATTCGTTTACCCATTCTCTCGGTACTACTATAATGGCCACAAAAGAGTTGTCTGCTTCAAATTCCTCACTTACGTTCATTGAGTATATTGTGTTTAGAGGTCGAAATTTTATTGGAATATCAAATGTTTCATCTCTTCTCAAGACTTTAAAATCCTTTTTGGAAATCGGCCAATATGTAGAAAGATTAATATGCCGCTCAAGTTTTACTTCTTTGCCATCGGGTTTTGTAATAAAACAGTCTAATGCCCACTCAGTAGGAAATTGGGGTGCACCAAAAATAGAAGGATGAAATAAACTAACTTGTTTTTTACTCACATTTTTTAATGACAAAATTATATTTATCGGCTCTCCTAACTTATATATTGTTTTATTTGACTTGGCTATAAGCTTCATAGCATCCATTTTGTCCTGCGAGAATGAAAGATTGCACTCTAAAATAAAACAAGTAAGAAAAAATGTAATTAATAATATTCTTTTAATCATTTTTTCCTCCCTAGGTCATTTTTTCTGCGCTTTTCTTTAGAATCAAATGGATGGCAATATCTGATATGAGCAGGGCGTCAAAAATTATAATATTTAGAAAACCCCCTTGTAAATTTTAGGCTCTTTTGCAAGGAAAAAACGGTTTTTAAAAAGCCGAGGACTGTTCGAACCCCACATGTTATGTGGGGTGAGTTCCGCAGGCTCCGTTTTTTCTGAAGCAAAAAGCCGACCCCAAGTGTAACGAGGGGTAAAATTTACGGGGTGTCATTTTTCTTGGTAACTTCTTTTTGGACAAGCAAAAAGAAGTTACTGTAGGGGTCTTAGGGGAGCGAAGCGTCCCCTAAAACCTAAATCCAGTAAACCCCATAAACGCCAGACTCATCAAAGAGGCAATTACAAAAGCAAGAGGCACATCTTTCATAGCACGGGGCACACTAACTAATTCTAATCTTTCTCTGATGCCGGACATCAACAGCATTGCTAAGCAATATCCTACACCGGCAAAAAACCCTTGAGCTAAGGCTAAAAGAAAGCTCCCCTCTACTATTTTACTGCCAATAAAAAATTCTTCGCTATTTAAGACTGCAACTCCTAAGACAGCGCAATTAACTGTGATTAAAGGTAAATAAATTCCAAAAAACTTATATAGATGAGGGCTTGTCTTACGAATAAACATCTCTACTAATTGCACAAAAGTGGCAATTACCAGAATAAACGATATTGTGCGCATATAGGTGATATTAAATGGGATTAAAAGATACCTATATATCAGCCAAGTAATTATTGATGACATTGTAGTAACAAATGTAACCGCTAAACCCATACTTACTGCCGGCTTTGTCTCTTTTGATACGCCAATAAAAGAACAAAGGCCTAAGAACTTAGATAAAATAAAATTATTGATAAAAACCATGCTGATAAAAATCATTATAAATTTACTTAAGTCCATGACAGCCCGCCCTGATTATCTCTCTCTTTGTCTTTTTCTTAATATGATAGAAATTAATTAATCCGATCAATAAACCGATAGTTAAAAGCGCGCCGGGAGCCAAAACCATCATAATTGCTGGCTCAAAATCCTTAAAAAGAGGCAATCCAAAAAATGTGCCATTACCCAAAATCTCGCGAATAGAAGCAATTATAACCAAGGCAAGAGTAAAGCCAATGCCCATTCCCAAAGCATCAAATATAGAATAAGGTACTGTATTCTTACTAGCATAGGCTTCTGCCCTGCCCAATACTATGCAGTTTACCACAATCAAAGGGACAAAAATCCCCAAGGCACGGTTAAGCTGAGGGAAATATGCCTTCATAACTAATTCATTTATGGTAACGAATGTTGCAATTATTACAATGTAACAAGGGATACGGATTCTCTCTGGGATAAAATTCCTTAAAGAGGAAATAAAGATATTTGAACCGAATAAAACAAAAGTGGCAGCAGCGCCCATGCCAATTGCATTTACCACAGAAGTAGAAACTGCTAATGTCGGGCAAAGCCCTAACACCAAACCAAATGTTGGATTTTCAATAGTGATACCTTTTTTGAATTCTTTGAATAATTTGTTAATCATTTTTAATGAGCACTTGACTTATGGAGTCAAAAGACGACATAAGTCAATCTCCTTTGAGTTACTTCTTGTTTTGTGCGAAGTAAACCCAGCACTTATTTTACTGCCAGGATTTAAGTTGAAATAAAATAAATTTTCTTTGAATAAAATCTTAATTTTTATTACTCAGCTTCTTAGTAAAATAAGTGCTGGGTCAAATTCAGCCATCAAACTTATGAATATTATTGTCTCGTAAGTTTGGGCTTCATTTGATTTCTACTAGAAATTCCTCAATAGATTTCCTGATTGACTCAACCACTGCCCTTGAAGTTATTGTAGCAGAGGTTATTGCCTGAATATTTTTCAAATCTAATTCTTTTGCATTTTTGCCTTTAAACCTTTCTAAGAACCATGGCTTACTTTCGCCTGACTTTATCTCTATAATTTTTGCCCCTAATCCCGGTGTTTCCTGCTGGCTCAAAACTTCAATACCTTTAATCTGTCCAGCTTTATCAAATCCAACTATCATAACTATTGTTGAGGAGTAGCCTTTGGCTTGGACTTTTATAATGTATCCTAAATCCTGGCTATCTTTTTTTGCTAAATAATAATTTAATCCGTCGATGGTTTTTTCTTCAAAAGTCTTTGCTTGAGGGAAAACTTCTTTTAATGCAACTTTCTCATCCACAGTCAGCTGTTCCTGGATCTTTGCCTGCGTCATTTTGTAAGTAAAGCTCAAAACCAACGAAGCGCAAAGACAGATAGTTAAAAGTATAATCCCGTATTTAATCATTTTTTATCTTTTTTATAAAGCCGTATTTTTTAGGCCTTGCAAATCTGTCAATAATTGGCGTTGCCGCATTCATCATCAGAATCGAATAAGAAACTCCTTCTGGATATCCACCCCATTTTCTAATTACAAAAGTGAGAATGCCGCAGCCGACACCAAAAATCACTTTACCTTTTTTTGTAATAGGTGCAGTCACATAATCCGTAGCCATAAAAAATGCGCCTAAGATAAGGCCGCCGGAGAGAATCTGAAAAATAACATCGCCATTAAATAATCCCTTGCCCAAAAAAATCCAGCTAAAAATTCCAAAAGTAAAAATATAGGTTATTGGCACATGCCAAGTAATGTAGCCTTTTAAAAGTAAATATGCCGCGCCGATTAAAAGTGCAACAATACACACTTCACCTATGCAGCCTAGCCGGTTACCTAAAAACAAATCCTTATAAGTAACGCCTATTTCAGTAATCTTATGCAGTCCTTTCTCCTTAAATAACATTAAGGGTGTAGCAGAAGAAATTGCATCAATTTGCCAGCGAGGACTTTGCCAGGTGGTCATATATTTTGGCCAAGATACAAGCAAAAACGCTCTGGCAGCAAGCGCAGGGTTAAAGATATTGGCACCCAGGCCGCCAAATAAATGCTTTGCAATAACAATCGCAAAAAAACTACCTAAAACAACCAGCCATAATGGTACGTTTGGCGGCAAATTATATGCAAGCAATAGCCCGGTAATTATTGCGCTGCCGTCTAAAAGACTTGGTTCTTTGTGCCTAAATTTTTGAACGACCGCTTCAGCAATTAATGCAGTTAATATAGCTACTAATGTTACGTACAAAGCCCTAATGCCAAAAGTATAAATTCCTACAATACCTGCCGGAATCAAAGAAAAGAATGTCGCCCACATTCTGCGCACGATATGATCGTCTACTCCAATGTGAGGGCTAGCTGTAACTATTAAATTAAATTTTGGCTCTTGCTTTTGCATATTTTATTAGATGCACCAAATCTCGTTTTGCCGGACAAACAAAGCTGCACAGCCCGCATTCAATACAATCAAATACATCATAATCTTTCGCTATGTCCCATTTTTCTTTTTCAGCCGCCATACCAATCATTGCAGGCATAATTCGCGCAGGGCAGACATCAATGCATCGACCGCAACGGCAACAAACCCTATCTTCTTTAGGCCGCACTTGGTCTTTAGAAAAAACTACTACCCCGCCAGTATTTTTTATAACTGGAACCTCGAGACTGCTCACTGCTATGCCCATCATCGGCCCACCGATAACCACTTTTGCGATTTGACCATTAATAGGGCCACAGGCTTCTATAAGATTGCTTATAGGAGTGCCTATTCTTACACGTAAATTTTTCGGATGCTCTAATATAGCACCACTTACTGTAACTACTCTTTCATAAAGTGGTTTGTTTAGATATGCTGCCTCGTATATGGCAAAAGCAGTTGCTACATTCTGGACAACCACGCCAATATCAAAAGGCAGACCCCCTGAAGGGACTTCCTTTCCCAGGACACTCTGTGTTAATTGTTTCTCTCCGCCTTGAGGATAGACTGTTTTTAAGACTCGTATAGCGTATTGGCTATTTTGTATCGCGTTTTTAAAAGCCGCAATGGCTTTAGGTTTGTTGTCTTCAATTGCTATGTAAACGCTCTTTACGCCTAAAATTTTAACTATTAAATTTAATCCTAAGATAATCTCTTTTGTCTTTTCAACCATTAATCTATAGTCGCTGGTCAAATAAGGTTCGCACTCTGCCCCATTTAGGATAAAGGTGTCCACTTTCTTTGGCGGGTTTAGTTTTATATGAGTAGGAAATGCTGCTCCGCCCATTCCCACAATACCCGAATCAAAAATAATCTTAAGCAATTCATCCTTATTTAGCTTATCAATCTCCTGCACAGGTTTTGCCTCAAATTTATTATCAAGCGCCTCATCTTTTTCATCGTTTTTTATCTGGATAGAAAGACACATCCCTAAAATAGAATGCGGCATATTTTTTATGGATACTACTTCTCCAGAAATAGAAGCATGAATAGGAGCGCAAATGCCTTTTTCGCAAGTTCCTATCAACTGGCCGCGCAAAACTCTGTCTCTTGGCTTAACCGTCGGTTGGCAACTCTTTCCCATATGCTGGCTTATTGGTATGCTTACAACTTCAGGCAATGCCAAATCCTCAATTAAAATATCCTGCGTATATTCTTTCTTATATTGCATATCACGCATGCTGTCTCATTTCTCCAATGAGCCCTAAAATACCAAAAAATATAACTACAAACCCTACACCAACTAAAATCCAGAATCTGCCTAAAAATTCAGCCAAGATAGCGCTTATAATCATTGCCAGAAAAAACCCCAGATGCATTACCAACTCAACAGAACTAAATACCCTGCCCATCATATTTGAATCACTCAAGTTATGCACCAGCGTATTAGAAGCAGTAATAATTGGAGATAGTGCCAAGCCCAACAGGCCTGAAATCAACGCAGAAATCGCAAATTGCCTTAGACTATAGGTTAAAAATGCGAATAGGAATAGTAAAATGCCGCTCAAACAAAGGCAGGCAAATATAATTTTCAAATGCGATAATTTATGTCCCAGCCGTCCATAGACTAAAGAGCCCAGAAATAAGCCAGCGCCCATAGACATCGCGAGAATCCCCAACAGAGTAGTGCTAAAGCCTAAAATCTCCTGGACAAAAACAATTGCCACAACATAAACAGCTCCTAAAGCCGCAAAAATAGTGAAAAGAACTGCAACCACATAACGGGTTTGACGGTTACTAACTAAAAAGTAAATACCTTCTTTAATTTCGCCTCTAACTGAGCGAACTGATTTGTTGACAACTTCGGCGATATCCTTGCTAACGCCAGCAAGAACCTGGCCGCTTACCCTTAACTTAATCTTCTCAGATATAAAATAGATAAGTATTGCAGAAATAAAAAATGTGGCTGCATCTAAGTAAAAGCCACCCCGCACTCCCAAGATAGAAGGCGAAACCAAAAAACCTCCTAAGCCTAAGCCAAACATTGCAGCAATCATTCCAGTAGTGTTAACCAGCGAGTTAGCAAGAAGCAAATCATCCTTTTTGACCAAGTCCGGGATAATGGACATTTTAGCTGGTACAAAAAATCTCCCTATCGAAAAGACTAAAAATATAACAAAATAGATTGGAAAGATTGGCTTGAGGTTAATCAAGGAAAAAGCAATTACGAATACGAGGCCAGCACGGATAAGGTCGCAAATAAACATGGTCCGCTGTCTGCTCCAGCGGTCAACATAAACTCCGGCAACCGGACCAATTAAAAACACTGGTATTATTGTGCAGGAAAAAAGCTTTGCCATCTCCCAGGTAGAGCCCGGAGCGCGGCTATAAATAAGGGCAATCAAAGCCATCTGGTCAAGCCTGTCTCCGAACTGGGAAATAACCTGGCTCAACCAGAGCAGTGAAAAGTTCTTATTCTTAAATATTTCGCTAAATTTTGCCACTGAATAAAATATCAAAGCCGATGAGTGGAATCGAACCACCGACCCGCACTTTACGAAAGTGCTGCTCTACCAACTGAGCTACATCGGCAAAAAAAGTGCCGAGGAGCGGAATCAAATCTCCTCTTTGCACTAACTGTTTATTATATAGTAAGTTATAAATATTTCAATGAATTTATGTGACGATACTGTGACTTTTAGTCTTTGGGTTTAGGCATGAAATTAACAGAAAAATATTCATTTCTAATATCGTCTTCCGGCGGATGAATATAAGTTTTTTCCATAACCAGCTTACTACTCCAACCACCTATTACCTGCTTAGCTCTATCAGAAAGACCGTTACGACTTGCAAAAGTATGCCTTAAATCATGAACCGTTGCTTTTAAGATACCAACTTTTTCACAGATTTTTAACATCTTGTCTCTAATTTTATTTTTGGGAAGTATTTTGCCGTCAAAATTCGGGAATATTAATTTACCGCGGGCTGATTCAATCGCCTGCTTTAATATCGGTTTTAATTGAGGATGTAAAGGAATTATTTTCGGCTTATCTGTCTTAGTATTCATGATTTTTATAAAGTTGTTAGATAAGTCAACGTTTTCCTTAACTAACTTCCGCACTTCATCCCTTCTCATGCCAGTAATATATAATGTTAAATATATAGCATACCAGTTAATGCCATCTTTAATTTCAGCTTTAGCTCCTTCAAGGAAACGATATAATTCCTTATCTGAGAGACAACGCCTATTTTGAACTTTTATAATTTTAAACGGTTTTACCTTGGAAACTGGATTATTCTCAGGAATTTTGTTATTATCAATTAAAACAGAAAATAAATTATATAAAGCTTGACGTTCAGAATTTACTGTTTTTGTTGCTCTGCCTTGCTCATTTACGCGGTATAACATAAATTCTTTTATATGTTCTGGCTTTATCTCATCAAAATATATTAATTTTGGATATATCACACCGAGAAAATCAGTAAAATTTTTCAAGTAGCCTTTGTATCTAAGATAAGAAGTTTCATCTATGCTGCCTTTCTTAGCTCTTAACCAAAATTCTATTCCTTGCTCAAATGAGACTCTATAACTAGGTTTTTCGGCCATCGAACTAAATATCTGGTCTGGCATTTTTAAAAGTTTCAATCTAGCTTCTTTTTCAGTAAGAGATTTAATTTCTATTCTCTTGCCCAAGGCATTAGTCATCTTAAAACAAAACCAATGGCCGCGCCGGTATATTGTCTTAGGCATCCTAAAACGTTTTCTCATACTAATTGAACTTGTTGTGTAGTCCGCTCCCACTTCTCAAGAGCTTCTTCTTCAAAACGAATTAATCCTCTTATTTTAAGATGTGGTATTAAATTCTTAGATGTCCATTGATAAAGAGTGCTTATTTTAATACTATATCTCTTACAAACTTCTTCTGGTGTTAATAACTTCCCCATGATTCACCCCCTTTATTGTTACAAAAACAAGTCTTTATATAACAGCCTATTTTCTTATCTTTTTACGCTTAGAATTTGTTAAGGGTTTTTGTAACAGCCTTTTTACCTGAACATAACTAATCCGTTCTTTTTTAGAAAGATTTTGGTTATATCTCAAAGCAATCTTTCGTAAGCTAAGACCGTCTTGCCTAGCAATATCTTTTAACCGAACTAAATCTATCTCCTTCTTAGGCCGGCCACCTTTATACTTGCCTATCTCTTTTTTGTATTTAATACCTTCTTTAACTCTTATTCCTAACATCTTGCTATAGTTATTAGCTATATAAGCAAAGACCATCATAATTATCTGCCACATATCGTTGTTGCTATCTATGCCTTCTTTTACGCTGATAAAACGGCATTTGTATTCTTCTACTATCCTATGAAGGTCTGAAACTATCTTTGTAGGCGTTTCTCTGGAAAAACGATCAAGCATATAGACCATTAATACGTTAAATTGTCTCACCCTTATTTGTTCTAAGAGTTCGCCAAAGACTTTTCTTTTATTACCCTTATATGCACTCTCATATTCTTGAAATATCTGATAAGGCCAGCTTTGAGATTCACAATAGCGCTTACAGATACTAATCTGATTCTCTACGTCTTGCTTTGATTCATCAGTGCTACATCTGGCATAAATTGCGACTTTCATAATTATACTTATTCCTTTCTATTTAAAATGTTTTTAAAAATTAAAGTAAGGATAACGCCCAATGCAAATAAGAAACCAATGGCTTTAAATAGTGCTGTTGTCTTGGATGTAGATTCATAAGAATAATCTGTTCCTGAAATCTCAGACTTTGGGATAGATATTAATAAGAGATTATTTTCCTTCATTAAGCGATAAATACGTTTTTTGTTGATAGACATTCCTAATTCATTCCTTAAATATTCGCAGATTTTTCTGTAGCCCCAATAAGGATTAGCTTGTTTTAAAGCCCGGATTTTCTCTAAAAGCTCTTCATCCTTAATATCCATAAGATTTATTCCTTTTCTTTAATTTAGGGGAGCAGTAAGATAAAATAATTAAAATTACTTAAAAATAATAAAATTCTAATGTGCAACGTAGTAGATTTTAATAGTAAAGCGCTTATTCCTAACATAAAATTCCTTCTCTATCCCTAACCTGGATGGGGAGCAGTTAATCTTTCCTCTTTATAATGAGAGTTTGGTTAGATAAATTCTAACTGCTCTCTTTACTGCTCCCCATATAGCCCTAGAAGAAACTATCATTGTTAATAATCTCTTTAAGCCTTCTAATCCCGCTATCCCCTTTTATAAACATCTTTAAATCGCATTCAGGACAGTAACAATAAGGCCTGTTTTTTATATCAGACTTAATCTCTAATTTGTTTTCACATAGCGGACAGGGGAATTTGCCTACAATCTTTTCCATAATTTAATTCTCCTTTCTTACCCTATCCAGTCGCCGCTTTTCTGCATTTTCTCTTTCATTATTCTTTTCCCTTTGGCTTTAGTTACAATCATTTCTTGACCGCAAGTATCGCAGAAAGTATGAAAATTACTTTTATTATCAAGCTTAACTTCAAGTTTCTTGCCACATATTTGACAAGGAAAAGTGCCTACTACAATATCTTTTCTCATTTTTAAACCCCCTTTAATAGTTTACGATTTCTCTTAAAAGTTTAATCCCAGCTTCAGACCTCACAAACATTTGAACACAACAGAAATTACATACTACATAAGGTTTATTTTTGCTAGTAATCCTGATTTTTAATTGCCGCTTACAAAGAGGGCAAGGATAAACCTTATCTTTTAAATCTTCCATCTAGCACCCCCTTTCTATTTTTTCTTGCCATTATTAAAATAACTCCAAGACTTTTTTAACCAATCCGGTGGATTAGCCTTCAATTCTTCCATGTGCTTTACTGAAATGTAATAATCTTTACCGCGCTCTTTTATGTTTCGGATATCTCCTCTCTTGGCATATAAAGTAATAGTGGTCTTGGAAAGTTTAATTATCTTTTCTGCTTTTCGTATATGGACAAATAATTCATTATCTATGCTTTTATCACTATAATATGATTCCCTTTTGCTAACACTCTTTGGGTCATTCCATATTTTTCTCAAAAATTCCGGCTTATCCTTAAGAAGCTGCTCAATATCAGATTTTACAAAACACCAGCCACAACTATTATATTCCCCTCTAATCATGGATTTCTTAGCAAGATTTATTACAGTTGGATAAGAAACTTTGAGCATTTCAGAGGCCTCATTAGCATTTATAAATTCCTTGGGTTCGCTAATTTCTTCCTGGGGCTCTGGTTCTGTTATATTTTCAATCATTAAGTTGGTAGTCATAGGTTCTTCAGGAATATCTAAAACATCTAATTCCTGCATAGCCATCTGGATTAACTTCTTCTTCATCTTTTGGATATAATCAATAAGATAAGATTTATCTACCAAGCCTTTTTTAACGAATCCTTTTTTATAAATGTCTTGTTTTTCAAAATCTAAATCTTTGGCAATAACTATTACCATCGCTTTCCGTTTATACCAAGGCAAGTTTCCATGATTATCTATAAAAAAGGCTATCCTTAATGGTAATCCGCTGTTTAAATAGCTAATGCTCTGCTCATCAGCGGAAACAAGGACATAATCACATTTACTATTTGGGTCTTTTAATAATTTAGCTTCCATTTGGCCAAAACCGTGGTTTAGAGCGAAATTTATGTTTGAATAATGCCTTCCTACTACTTTTAATCATATCTAAAGAAACTCCCCTTGCTACTGGCTACTTTTTGCAAAAAAACAGTATTGTTAATGCCCTCTGAGACTTTAGGTCTATGGCCTAAGCGATAAGGATATAAAGGACAATCTTTGTTATCGCAATTCCTGATTAATGAGTAACGATTTCCCTGACATTCAAGGCATTTGTGCCTTATAGCTTTTATGGGGGGTAGTTTTTTCATATATGCCTGTTTTGCAAAAAACCCTACAAAGTCTACATTTGAATATAAAACCCTACACAAACTCTACATCAAACCATACATAATCACCTAAAACCCTACATCAAACCAGTGTAGGGTATGTAGGGTTTGTAGGGTGTGTAGGGTTTTCTGGAGTCAAGAAGGCTGAACCCAAATACCTTTCAATAATATCTTCAACATCGACCTTTTTAAGGCTATAAAGATAACCTTGCCTTAATCTCTGCTTATTCTTATTTAATTTAAATTCTCTAATCCTATAACCTATCCAACTTGTTGTTATAAAATCCATTTCATCGATATCAAGATAGCTTTCCATCACTTTTTTTATTTCATGGCCTGAGCAGGCATTATCTCCATCGTTTGTTAAATGCTTTAACGCCAGGAGAAAAGCAGTCTTTCTATCATCCAAGCTATCTTCCTGCGCTAACCCAATTTGTTCCAAGGCGAAATCTTTAATCTCCAAAAATTTATCAGGTTCATCTTTAAAAATAAATTTTGCTATAGATAGTAGAGGGCACCAAAGGTCATTATGTCTATTATTTGCAATTTTGACGCTGGGGTCGTTTTGGTATATTTATATTATTTCTTTGTAATAAGTTAAAGCAAAAAAATAAAATCTGTG
>JBFMEB010000013.1:0-48723 GCA_040753675.1 Candidatus Omnitrophota bacterium
TTTGGAGATAGTAGCACTGTTGCCGGCGGCGAAGATAATATAGCAAGCGTCGGAGGATCTGTTGTCAGCGGCGGAATAAATAACAACGCGGCTAGCTCGTTTTCTCTTGTTGCTGGCGGAGGAAGCAATGTCGCAAATGGAATCAGTTCAATAGTCGCAGGTGGCCAAAATAACACAGCCAGCGGCCTAGGTTCAACTGTCTCTGGAGGCGCAGATAACTCTACTGCTGCTGATTATTCCTGGGTAGGCGGAAGAAGAATGCGCCTAACTGCAACAGCAGATAATACTTTTGCTTGGGGAATCGATCTTCCTCCAGGTAGTCCACCTGTAATCAAAGGTGCTAATCGTTTCCTTATATTCCCTGGTTATGGCGCTGATCAGGGAAGGGTTGGTATAAATATGCCAGAAGAACCTATGGGCGAGATATTAGATCCATCTGTTGCTTTAGTTGTCAATGGTCGCGTAAGAATCACAGATATTCCTGACTCTGGAGGGCTTGTAGGGCCAATTTACTATAATGATGCCACTAATATATTGTCCAAGCCAGTCTCAAACAGAAAATACAAGAAAAATATCAGAGCCCTAAAAGTAGATTCAAACAAAGTTCTTAAGTTAGAACCTGTGCGTTTTCAGTGGAAAGAAACAGGAAAAGAAGACATTGGCTTGATTGCAGAAGATGTTAAGGAAATACTTCCTGATTTGGTTATTCATTATCAAAAAGACAAGTCTGACTCAGTTAAGTATGATAAAGTAGCGCTTTATCTTTTGCAGGTGGTAAAAGACTTAAAAGCTGAAAACGATTCCCTCAAATCCCGCGTCGCCGCGCTGGAGAAGAAAAAGTAAAAAAATTATCTATAAACTTCTCTTCTATGTGCTATGCCCACATAAAATAGGACCGTTTCTAAATAACTTTATTGTTTTCATAGGGTTGTGTCAGAAATGTCCCCGTATCTATCAATCCCTATTCTATCTGTTACGATACTATTTTCATTGCCGCTGTAAAGATAAAAACTGCTCCAGAGATAATCTTCGGCAGTGGTTGCGATATTTGCTCTTACTGGATTATTATGTATATATTCAATGCACTGTAAAATGTATCGTTCACCCTCAATAACATTACTTTTAAATCTTCCCTGCCAGACATGGCCAGTATAATTGTATTTCCTACGAAATTGTAAACTATAGGACAATAAAATAGATTGCATAATCTTGGAAATATTGAAAAGATGATTTGTTTCAATGACCAGATGAGCGTGGTTGTCCATTAAGACAAATCCATAAAGCTTAAACTGGAAACGTTCTTTGAATTTGGATAGAGTTTCAAGGAATAATTCTTTGTCTTTATTTTCTTTTAATATCGGCTGGCGGTTATTGCCTCTAAATGTGATGTGATAAACAGCATTGTGATAATAGATTCTTTTATATCTAACCATAGGGACAGTTCTGTCATAACTTCATTATTCAGAAAGGGTTAGCTGAAAACGGTCCTGGATTGCTGAGAAAACCATGATTGCTCTCTATTCTACATACATTATCCAACCTGTTTCCTTATCAACTGCAATAGTAAGAATCCTTAAACTCCAATTAGAGCGAAAAAATCTTACTTTCCATATCGATTTTGCATCGACGACACCAACCCTAGAAGTATCAATCTTCATGTCATTTTTTATAATGTAATTTATAGCAATGGTTTTTGCTTCTTCATCGTTAATGCCGTCTTCGTAGTTTATTTTTGACAACTTTTCCTCCAAAGAACTTGTAGTCGCGCATCCTATCGTAACAATTATGATAAAAAGAATTAAACAAGACAATCTTTTCATGATTCTAATATTTATCATCTTATTCTTGAAAATGGAGGCACTGGCAGAAAGACTTCTGGTTGATTAGCCCCTCCGCCATAAATTTGTGTGTTAATAAAATAATTACTGTTAAATGATCCGCCCATATATCTTTCACCACCCCAGGCATTAATATAAGCCGATGATGATCGTTCCACTCCCGAGACACTTAAATTAAAAGGCTTAGACCAGGTAACTGTACCATTCTTTATAGCTGCCATTGTATCTTGAGGAGTCTTACCTTGTAGCACAGCTTCTATTACTGAATTTCTGTTCTCAGGGTTATATTTAAAGACTTTTATATATTTATCCCATCCAGGCCCCATTTCTCTGATATCTCCAGTACTAATACGTTGGAGCAATCCGTGATATTCGTTTGTTCCTCCAACCAACCTAAGGCCTAATCTATAACTTTCTTGGTCAGATGCGTTAACGCTTAACGCTCTTATAGAATTGAATTCTGGATTTAAATTATCCGCTATCCCTGCGCGCTCAGGAGAATAATTAAGAGTTTCGTATCCTGCTGCTATACCATACCCCATACCAAATCCTGCTGCCCCATACCCTGCTCCCCAGGCTGCACCTTCGCCAAAATCATCGCCGTATGCAACAGACCCTACTCCTCCTACAACTGCGCCAGTAAAAGCCGCTCCAGCAAGCCGTGGAAAAAATTTAGCTCCCTCACCTAAAAAAGAATTAATACCATAGCCTAACGCAGCCCCAAAGCTACCTAATCCTGCACCTAAAGCTGGATTTCCTCCCATAAGTGCAGAGCCACCTGCTCCTGTTGCAGCACCCCAAGTAACGCCCATCCATAATCCAAAACCAGCACCTAATCCTGAAATACCGCCTGTTAATATCCCCTGCCAGATAGGTTGATGATTTATTGCAGCCGATACGCCGCCTAAAGTTGCGCCAACTATGGCTCCTATTATTGCAGCAAACCAGAAGAAATGACCGGTAGGGTCAATATAAACAACTGGATTGTTGCGACAATAGGAGTATCTATTCAGCGATTGCGGGTCACTGGGCGCCTGGACAATTGAGTCTGGAGTTATGAATCGGCCTATCTCAGGGTCGTAGTAGCGGGCACCGTAGAAGTAAAGTCCGGTTGAGTCATCGAGTTCTTTGCCGGTGAACAAATATGAGATACTCGATCCTGGATTCTCGATCCTCGTTGAAACCTCCCCAAACGGCGAGTATTCATACAAAGCGACTTGGTTACCGCTTTGGTCAGTTAAGACATTGCTGCTTCCAAGATGATCTGAATGATAATAGGTTCTTGTTACCAGGTCTCCTCTTGTCTTAACCGACGCAACCCTCTGCGACCCCATGAAGATGTGCTTAATCTCTGTAATCTGTCCAGAATCGCTGGAATCAGTTTTCTCAAAGAGCGAACCCAGATACACTGTAGTGCTGTTGGGGGTGATTTTCTTTACCCTGCCGCCGTCTCCATCATATTCAAACTGCGTGAAGAAGCTCTCAGATTTTACATCCCAGTTTTTCTGGGAAATCGAGTAAAGAAAATATCCTTCTCCCTTACTAAATTGGGAGAATTCATTGGTTGATGGATTATTGTAAAATCTCTGGTAACTGCTGGTGTCTTTATTATACCTTGCCAGATAATCATAATCAAGATTAATTTAGAGCTAACACTTTATGTATAATTATATTGACAAATAGCAATATTTATAGTAACTTTTATCTATGGAAGAAGGAAAAAGCAGCTTTACCTGGGATTCTGAAAAAGAACTGGCTAATATTGTTAAACATGGCGTTGATTTTGTTACTGCCTCAAAGGTATTTAAAGATTCTAAAAGAAAGATTTATATTGATTCTAAACACAGTAAAGAAGAAGAACGGTTTTTCTGTATAGGAAAGGTGGGAAATAAAATACTTACAGTCAGATTCACTTATCGTAGCGGAAAAATCAGAATAATTGGAGCAGGTTACTGGAGAAAAGGAGAACAATACTATGAGAAAAAAGACGATAAATCAAGATAAACCTATTGGAAAATTGACTAGAATCGCTGATTTTCTTCCACCGCCGGAAGAGCTCGTTATGCCACAAGAAACTGTAAAGGTAACAATAGCTCTCAGTAAATCAAGCATTGAGTTTTTTAAACAGAAGGCAAAACAGCATCACATAAAATATCAAAGAATGATTCGTCAACTTGTGGATAGATATGCCATGCTCTACTCATAGGCATCCTATCGCCATATGGCTAATTAAACCGCTCTAAATATATCCTTCCTCTCTTTTTGGCCAGATTATTCTCATAACATCTATAAATACAAAGGGTTATGGACAACGTCTGTAAAGGTTTTTGATTTATTCTTTTTCATTTTCTTTCGCCTCCAACTGTTACTGTACCTGTCTCTTTGTTAACAAATAAAATATATTCTACAGGACTCATCAAAGCAAGGCCACGCCTTATTGGAACTGTAATAGCCCAATCTTTCTCAGATTCCCATTCCTCCAAAATGCTTGACTTAGAGATTACTAGTTTTTTATAGAAGTCTTTTCCTTTGTCAATCATATCAATCACATAATTCTGTGCAATGATAATCGCCTCTTCTTTATTAAGACCATCGGACAAATCAAGCTGTTTAAATTTTTCTTTAATCTCAGTCTTATAATCTGACTTTTCTCCCATAGCTATTCCTTTGCCATTATTTACTAATAAAATAATTAGTGAAATCGAAAATATTAATCCGGCTTTCTTCATAGTGTTTACTTACGGTCGCTATAAGGATCTGGAAAATAATAAAGGGTCGAGCCTCGAAATTCAGGTGTCCAAAATGCACCAGGATTATTCCCACCAGCAGAATATATAACAGTATTAACAGCATAGTTACTATTGTAGGAGCTACCATAATAAGTAGTTTCCCTTGCCCAAGTATTCTCGTATAGCGTTTCTGCTTCAACTAAACCTGAAGCGCTAACTTCAGCAGTGGCATAATCAGCCGTGTTGGCTTTAATAGCGTTTTGCGTCTCAATATGAGTCGGCCATTTTGATAAATCACCTGCTGTATTTGTGGTAGCAATTCTACCATCAAGAGGTCCCATCTGCCAATCAGGTAAAAATTTATGTTGCGCTGGTTTAAAGAAACTCACTGATCTGTTGCCCACCGGTACCTTTATCATATCGTTCTTTTTCGCATTTAGGGCATGTATTTGTCTTGACTGGCGTTCATATGTTCTTCCCTTGACAACTTGGGGATCCAAACTATTGCCTCCATACGACCCTAAAAATCCTGCGGTACTAAAAGCTGCCCCCATCCATGCACCTTGGCCAAATTTGCCACCTGAAAGTTCTGCACCCACACCACCTGCTACTGCTCCTGCAATTGCTGCACCACCTAATTGACCCCAAAAACTACCACTATTCCATCCTGCTGCCCAATTACCAAGCCCATATCCTATGGCAGCTCCTAATCCGCCTGTAAGGGCACCTACGCCGATATTTCCGCCGTTAACAGCAAAATTGGCTATACCACCTACTATTCCTCCAGCTGTTGCACCCCACCCTGCTGAAAATCCCATTTCTGCAGCTAAGGCACCTCCTCCGGCAACCAGAACACCTCCCAGGGCACCCATAAGCATACCCTGCCAGATCGGCTGATGGTTTACTGCAGAGCTGATTCCACCCAGTATTGCCCCTATTATGATGCCTATAAACCAAAAATGCCCGGACGGATCGATATAGTTCAGCGGGTTGTTGCGACAATAGGAGTATCTATTCAGCGACTGAGGATCACTGGGTGCCTGGACAATTGAGTCTGGGGTGATGAACCTGCCTATCTCTGGGTCGTAGTAGCGAGCGCCATAGAAGTAGAGGCCAGTTGAGTCGTCGAGTTCTTTGCCGGTGAACAGATATGAGATACTCGATCCTGGATTCTCGATCCTCGTTGAAACCTCCCCAAACGGCGAGTATTCATACAAAGCGACTTGGTTACCGCTTTGGTCAGTAAGGACATTGCTTGAGCCAAGGTGGTCAGAATGGAAATAGGTTGTTGTTACCAGATCCCCTCTCGTCTTAACCGACGCAATCCTCTGGCTACCCATAAACACGTGTTTTGTATCTGTGTTTATCTGGCTTCCATCTGTGTTTATCTGTGTTATTCTTTCAAAGAGCGATCCCACATACGTCGTGGTGCTTGTGGGAGTGATTTTCTTAATTCAGAATTAAGTAATGTGTCCCCGGAACCTCCCCTGATCAGATTTTTTTCGGAACTTTATTTATCCCATCCGGCAAGTTTTATTTCACCAGTTCTTTTATCTACGTCCACCACAAAATCAAATGGTATTCTTGCCCGAATATTAGGAGATGGCTGAAAGTAAACAGCCCAACATTCTTTAAATAACCGACTTTCTCTAACTTTGGGCTTCAAAATGATTACATTTTTCTCTAGCCCTTTATGTATTAAGTAGTTCTTTGCAAGAATTATCACCTCTTCTTTATTAACGCCATCTGACAAATCAACCTTTATTTGCATTTCATCTTGGATTGGTCTTTCAGCCATAGCGCCTCCATTCTCAGGCTTTAGAAATACAACTAATATAACCAAACTCAGTAGAATAAATTTGTTTATATATATTATCATTTATTTTCTATAAGGAAATTTAGAAAATTCTGGTGCTTGCACACATCCTGGAACGCTACTACCAATACTATAAATTGAACTGTTTATGGCATAATTGCTATTATAATTATTATAAATATAGGGTTCTCCTACCCATACAGCCTCGTAAATAGCTCGTGTCTGATTCCAAGCTGAAGCGCTTACTTCTATGGTCCTTTCTGTTACTATGCCCATAGAGCGAGCTTGTTCTGTTTCTGCCCACGAGCGAGCAGCATTTCTTCCAGTTGCTATATTACCATTTTCATCAGGCCCCATCTCCCAGCCCATCGGCACTCCGTTTTCTTCCCATCTAGCATATTCGTGCAATTTTGGACTCAATTTTGGAATAGTTCCTCCCAACTGGCGTTTCCCGAGAGTAAGCTTAATCATATCGGATTTGCCAACTTGGAGCGAATCGGATGCTTTGTTAAAAGCATCTTGGATTGCTGCTAGTCGATCTTTCTCATAGTTGCCTATGACATTTGTTCCAATGGTCCAACCGAGTGCATAGCCAGCGGCAGCGAAAGCTGCACCGTAACTGAATCCTTTACCAAAACTACTCCCGCTAATTTCGGAACCTATGCCGCCAACTATACCTCCTGCTAAAGTTGAACCGATAAACCTATTAAATGGATTACCCTTGAAGGCAGTGCCAACGCCATATCCCAATGCTGCGCCAAATGCTCCTAATCCTGCGCCTAAAGCAGGATTTCCTCCCATAAGAGCAGAGCCGCCTGCTCCACTTGCAGCACCCCAACCAATTCCCATCCATAAACCAAAACCAGCACCTAAGCCTGAGATACCACCTGTAACTATACCTTGCCAAATAGGTTGATGATTTATTGCAGCTGATATGCCACCCAAAGTTGCGCCAACTATCGCTCCAATAATCGCAGCAAACCAAAGGAAATGCCCAGATGGGTCAGTATAAACTACTGGGTTGTTGCGACAATAGGAGTATCTATTCAGCGACTGAGGATCACTGGGTGCCTGGACAATTGAGTCTGGGGTGATGAACCTGCCTATCTCTGGGTCGTAGTAGCGAGCGCCATAGAAATACAACCCGGTTGAATCGTCTAATTCCTTACCTGTAAAGAAGTGGGTTATGGGCTGTGAGTTTTGGGCTATGGGCTGAGTAAACTCGCCGTAGGGAGTGTATTCGTAAAGGGCTATTTGATTGCCATTCTGGTCTGTGAGGACATTAGATGAGCCGAGATGATCTGAGTGATAATATGTTGTTGTTACCAGGTCCCCTCTTGTCTTAACCGAGGCAATCCTCTGCGACCCCATGAAGATATGCTTAATCTCTGTAATCTGTCCAGAATCGCTGGAATCAGTTTTCTCAAAGAGCGACCCCACATACACTGTTGTGCTGTTGGGTGTTATCTTCTTTACCCTTCCGCCATCTCCATCATATTCAAACTGGGTGAAGAAGCTTTCAGATTTTACATCCCAGTTTTTCTGGGAAGTTGAGTAAAGGAAATACGCCTCTCCCTTACTGAATTGGGAGAATTGATTAGTTGCAGGATTATTATAAAATCTCTGGTAACTGCTTGTATCTTTATTATACCTTGCCAGATAATCATAATCAACAGCATAAATTAGATTGTTTAATGCCTCATTCACATCCCTTGTATCTACTGTAGCAGAGCCAATTAAGTTCCAGCCAGGAGATAAATCATAAGTTGGAGCTTGGTTCGGAACCTCTCCTGAGATACTTACGCTTGCGCCTGCTGGGTCAGTGACATAGATTTGGTATCCACGGCCATATTCAAAAGAGTCAAAATCATTGAAATCAGCATCCTTGACAAAATGCTCAAAAACACCAGCATTGTATCGGCTGACCTGGTCGTATTTAGTTGCAATTCTTGAAAGCACAGAAGAAATTTTCAAATCCGAAGGAATAACTGGCAAGGAAAAGAAATTCCAGCCCGGGGTTAAATTAATTGAAACTCTCGCTGATGCAGTGCCGACAGCCTCAACTTGAGTCAGCCGGTTTTCTTTATCGTAAGTAAAAAGCTTATTGCCCTTAGAGCTCATATTGCCATTCGAGTCGTATGAAATGTTCGTTGTTCCTTCAGCTCCAATAACCGTGGTTACTGCGTGCGGCGGAGCGCCACTTTCGCCATAGATTAAACTCAAAGCTCCCTTCTGGGTCATATTTCCTATTGAATCATACGTATAATTAATTGTTCCGTAGGCATTGCCAGTGCCCTGAATCAACCTATCTAAGTCATCATAAACAAAAGCTTGGCTTGAACTATTAATATTGTCTGTAATATGGGTTACATTTCCAACATTGTCAAATTGATATTGCAGATCTTGAAGCACAGTCCCACTTGGTCCGTGTGTTATTAAGTTAGTTAGCCGAAATGTGTTTGGGTTGTAGGTATAATCTGTATAAGTTCCATTACCGTATTCTATATGAGTAATCTGGCCGTTTGCATTATAATCAACATTTGCCACATAAGTAACCTGGGCTGTATTTTTTATGCCAACTACTCTTTCGATTAAGCCCGCCTTGTTATATTCATAAGTAACAGTTTCTCCATCTGGATAAGTAACTGAAATTAATCTATCCAAGGCATCATAAGTCCTATTTACCTCAAAAGACGTTGGGTTGACAACTTTTATTGAGCGGGTCTCGCGTCCTAATTTGTCATACCTAAATTGCGTTGTGCTCTGGACGTCGTCAACTTGCGTAAGTCGTCCAGTTGCATATTGAACGCCAGCTTCGTCATAAGTATAATCTACGGTTTTTGCGCCAATTACTTTGGTAGCAAGCCGGTTAATTCCATCATATTGGAAGGTTATTGGTTGCGCTTTTGCATCAGCCTGCTCAGTTAGATTTCCAACATCGTCGTAAATATAGCTCCACTGCCCCATATCAGGCTCATCCATTGCAATTTTTCTACCTAAGGAGTCGTAGGTAATATTGGTAACATTATTCTGATTATCCGTTATTCTAATTAAATTCCCTTTAATATCATATTCATATCTTGTGGTATAGGTTTGGCCGCTGTTATATTCATCAACCTGAATTAGGTTTCCGTAGGCATCATAATATTCTTTTTTGGAGTGTCCGTTTTCATCAGTTTTGGTGGTGGTCCAGTCTGAAAAACTTACGCTTGAATAAGTAAGGTTAGGATTTGTGGACTGGATAAGCCTGCCCAACGCATCATAAGTAAATGTAATTTTTGGGCTGCTATAATCAGGAGTAACAAAATTTGCATTTTCTCCATCAACAAAATATGGCAGATATTTTTCTTTTACCTCTCCTCTTTGTGTATAAGTAACAACTCCCGAAATAATTTGTCTTGGCATACCAGTTACTGGGTCATTTTCTGCTGGTGATTTTGTCTCAATCAATCTGCCTACGCCATCAAAAAAACTATACGTAGTCATATAGCCCGGGACTATATCGTTATTAATCTTAGTGTGCTTAGTAACTTTTATGGGTACAGTGGCTAAATCGTATTCGTAAATAACTGCAGGAAACAACTCATTATCATTTGGCCCGATAACTTTTGCGAGTCTGCCAAAATTATCATAAATATTTGTGCTGATTTGACTGTTCGGGTCAGTTGAGGTTAAAACCTGGCCAGTTTTTATGTCATAGGTTGTCTGGATGGTGTGGTTAATAGCATTTGTAACAGTAGATGGATAGGTGTTAAGTGCTGCTTCATAAGAAGTGGTTGTGGTATGATTAAGGGCATCAGTAGTGCCCTGTAATTGGCCATAGTTATTGTATGAGTAAGTAGTAGCTACATTTTTGAAAGCGCCTGAAACTGGATTGTGTAACCAGATCTCGTCTTTTGTCAATAGCCCTTTTGAGGGCGGGGTTGCATAATTTGTCGCATCATCATAATAAAGCCATTTTTCTGAAACCTTATTTCCAGAACCATCATAGATAACCACGTTATTAGCAAAGCCAATAAGCCAGTCAGTTTCATTATTAAGGAAGTTTGTAACGCTACTGCGATTATCAGCAGAATCATCGCTCGTTGTTACATCCCCTTTTTCTAAAGTTGTTGATTGGCTAATAAGATTATTCGCTATAGTAAAATTATTGCTAACTTGGGTCTTTTTTACAAAGCCATTTTCGTCAGAGGTATTGCCATTGTAAGTGAAATTATTTACTTCAGCAGCATATGGGAATTTAACACTTGCGCCAAATAAATCCTGATTTTGCCAAATAGTCTCTTGTTTGGAGTGGATATTACCTGATGAGTCTTTTACAATCTGCTTGCTTGGCTTGCCTTTAAATATATCATCTTGCAGGAAATGAGTTTCGCTGACATTTCCTTGCGCATCAATTGTTTGCACTAAGCCAAAACCGCGAAATTCTCTACTAGCTGCATCATATTTACCTTTGGCGTAATTGTATGTTGTCGTATAAGAATTTCCCTGGCCATCGTTAGAAGTTACGCTTGTTGCGACATATACAGGAAATGGCAATTGATAACTGCCACTTGCATCCCTGTTATCAAATTTAGTCGAAGGTTGATAAGTTAAATTGACGCTACCACCAACACCGTTATTAACTCCGATGAGCAAATCTGGCATTGGGCTATTATTAAGGTAAACCTTGGGGGTTGTGCCATTTTTATATATCACTATATCTACCATGGCATCGGCATTTATATCAGCCAGCCGGGTGCTGAGATTAGGAAAGTCGCCGTCTGGTAAATTCCATGCAGAATTGCTCCCCCATCCGTGGGTATTATTTATATATGTGTCCCGAGTGCCGTCTTTGGCTGTTACTATATCTAACCAACCATCGCTATTTACATCTACTAATTGAGTTGAGCGGTCAGTGAAGTTTCCAATAGGTAAATCCCAATTTGAATCGCGCACCCAGTTTGAGCTATTGTTTATATATGTTCTTCTATCACCAACTTTGGCAATTATCAAATCCGGTAAGCCATCGGCATTTATATCAGCTAATTCTGCGCCATCTCTAAAATCGCCGTCAGGCAAAGCCCAGGAAGGATCTTCTGTCCATCCCGGATTATTGTTACGCCAAGTTACTCGTAAGCCATCTTTTGCATGCACAGTATCAACAAAACCATCGCCATTGACATCGCTAAACAGTGTGCCCCAGAATTCTGTATATCCTCCACCAATCTTAACAATATAACTTGGAATAGAGCCGATAGAACTGTTTTGCCAGCCATTGGTTTTGTTATTAGGAAATACAAAATTCTGGTCAAAGCCATAATATGTTCTTGCATCCAAGAAATGCTGCGCTAAATCAAGCCAGCCGTCTCCATCAATGTCTGTCAGGACAAGCCCTTCATCGCCAAAAACTCCCCAAAAGGTCAGATCCCAATTAGGGTCAGGCAAATCAAGCAACTGCCAATCAGATGTCTGCTGCCATCCGTTGGTTTTATTGTTTAGAAAAGTATATTCTTCGCTTTGCTTGTATCTTAATATATCAGGAAATCCATCGTTATTAATATCTGCAATACGCGCACCTTCGTCCATAATTGCCGCAGATGGTATGTTCCAGCCTGAAGTTAGTGTCCAGCCAGTAGAGCTTTCCTGATAATTAAAAGTAAGCGGCGGCAAAATTTCAGTATCATTATCCGGGTATTGGCTTATACTATTTATCAAAGAACGGCCTGTGTTCGAATAGCCATATGTAAGATAATATTTTCTTACTCTGTTATTATCTGCGGTTTTAACTATAATCTCATCAAGCCTAAGATTTGTTTTAACCAAGAATTTTGGCCTGTTGTTAATAATTTTATCGTTTCTACTGCTATATCCGAATTCCACCCTGCCGTTAACAAAGTTTTCATCATTATTAAAACCTGTATACTGGATTAATTGCGGATAGACCTGATTTTCGTGTTTCAAGTAGCTGATTTTCATATAATTTGAGTGAACATCAGCTACTTTATCTATTGCCCAGCGAAATGTTCCAGGCGAGCCTTCAACGCGTGAGTCAGAAGTTTGGCCAAAATAGTATTTTGTGCCTGCTTTATCCTTAACTATCCAATAAGTGCCATCAAAATAAAAATCCATAAATGCGCCTTCAATTTTTGCTCGATAATGGCCGCTACCAACATCAACTAATTCTGATGTCGCACCACCGGATATAAATATAAAAGTGTCTGAATTCGTGTAACCTGGTGGGCCTTTTTTAGTTGAACGCTCAATACTGCCTAAATCTAAATTCCAACCCTGACCGCAGATTCCGTTACTACCAGAACTTGAATAAGTTAATGCGATATTGGGTTGAATATTGTTTCTGCCTGGAGGCACGGCTATTGGTGTGCTGAACGTGGCTGCACCGGTGAAAGGATCAGTTTGAAATGCCTGCAAGCTGTTAAAGGCAATAGGAACGCGAACATCGCTTACCCAATTAGCGCTAGACTGAGGTGTTGCTGCATCGTCTGGACTTATGGGCTGGGTATTTGGCTCGCTGGTTAGAATCGCACCTGTTGACTGTAACGCAGTTTCTTCAGGCGCAACTTCTGCTGCCTCTGCAAAATCCAATCCCCAAAGGGTGGTTACGAAGAAATGAGTTATCGCAAGAACTAAGGAGAGAATTTTTGTTAGAGTATTTTTAGCAGCCATATTTACCTTCAATCAATTAAGAAATCAAAGTTGATGAAATTTCTAATTAATACTTCGGGCAAGGCGGCTGGCCTTTGCCGCCGCATCTCCTTGGCGATGAGCGCGCAGGCGGCTCAATTGGTTTATGCAAAATAAATATTTTTGACTGCGCTGAAGCTTGCCTACCTAAACTATCCTTAACCATTGCTTCAATTTGATGAGATTTTCCAATTTCAGAAGTAGAGATTTGCCAGGAATAAATATTAGAAGTATTCCAGTCTTGTTTTAGCTGGCTATCGATATTGAATTGATATTGAAATGAAGGAGTATCGCCGCCGTTTGCCTTCACTTCAATTAAAATACCTTGACTTTGATAAATCTTGGTTAAATTTGCCGGACTTATAGAAACAATGGTTAGTTCAGGGGTTGGTATTGTTTCAGGATAACTGAAATATCCGCTTGAAAGAGAAAAATTAGCACTGCTTGAAGACTCTCCACCAATTGTCTCGCCTATAATTTGGACTAATTGATGTATACCATATTTAAAGCTTGAGCCTGCGCCTGGCACAATGGTTCTTCTCTTGAGTTGGAAGTTTCCTAGGGCAAAGGCAGTTCCAACTTGGCAGATTATAATTAATAAAAGCGCAGTTAAGCTAAAAGTTGAAATTTTTCTCATATTTCTTTAATCCTTTTGACAACAAAGAATTGTTGCAAATTCTGGCCGAGAATCTGCTGTAGCAGATGTTCCGACTATCGCACCCGTGCCACTAGCAGCAGTTGGCAAATCTTGCGTTGCTCTTCCATAGCCATTTTCAGCAAGTAAATTGTTATTAACATTAGTTCCTCCTGGCGCTGGACCCCAGTTTCCAGTTGAAGCTGGAACAGTATGCGTATGACTTGGACCTGCATAGCTACCTGCAGCGTGAGTATGCGAATTACTTCCACCTGCAGTAGGATTGTAGTTTACACCGCCAACTAAAAATTTTCCATCTAAAGCACTTAGTCTCGTGTAGCCAGCTGGACAAGAACCACCTGAGAATAGGATTATCGTCCCCGAAGGTATAACAGAGTCTACATAAGCTTTTCTGACAGCCTGATTTGCCTGCGTTGGATTGTTAGCAGGCAGAATTGGTATTTGAAGAAAAGTTTTTATTCCATCTATAGCCTGATTTGTAGTTGTTTGAACAATATTGGCAGAAGCAATGTTATCTACCTTCTCAGCATTATAGGCATATGGCACACTGGTTATTCGCTGCCTTGGAGTCATCTCTCCATCAGAGTTTACCTCAATTGAAATCCAACAGTCAGAATTAAAGGATAGATTCAAGGGGTTAACCTGGCCCAAAAGCACAGTGAAAGTGCCATTTGAAACCTGCACGCCTGTCTGGGTTTCGCTCCAAAGCATAGTGCCACCTGTTGATGCATTATAGATCCTAAATTTCAAATTATAGCTCCCATTTAAGGCCGTACCACCACTATCCGTCAAATAGCCTTGGTAACGGACGAGATGCGGAACAGCAGCTTCTAACGGTGGCAGAAAAAATAGCAACGAAATTAATATAATTAAACTTAATCTTTTCATCTTATTCCCTCCTGATTAGTTATATTAAAAATAAAAAACCTTTAACACATACTAACCCTCAAAACTAAATTTATCACTTTTCCTCATTATAAGCAGAGAGCGCAACTGTTGTAATTTCATGCATTATCCCTTTATTTAAAGGCCTAATCGTGTCGTACCATTTACCATCTTTGCCTTGCTCGCGCGGCATTGAAACGAATAGATCTTCTTTACCCTTGACAACTCGCAATCCTTTGATAAGAATCTCGTCATTAATCACCAAATCTACAAATGCCTTGAGCTTACCATCCCCTTCAAGCTTATAAATGCCCTTGACTTTAAAATTTAAACCGTTAGCCATACTAACCTCCTTATTCTAATTCACCGTTCGGTTTTTGTATGTTTCTCGAGAAATATCCCCCCGTAAGCGCATCTAAGTCGGCTGTTAATTCATCAATCCTCAATTCCTTTTCCATTCTTTGCATTTCACCTTCTGGTGGTGATTTTATTAAAGCAAGCTGCATTCTACGCCTTTCAAAATATAACCTATTTATTTCATCTAAAATATCCTGGCGAAGCTGCACCATTAGCCTTGAACGCGTATCTATCGAGGTTTGATCAGAATTCCAGATTAAATTGCCAAAATCCCAGGTTAAGCTAACGCCCCACTGAACCACATCATCTCCTTTCAATAAAACATCCGGATTTGCGCCCGAGTCCCAATGAACTAAGTCTGTAACATACCTATCTGCATCAGCAGTCAATTTAGGTAAAAGAGCTTTTTTAGCTGCGAGTTTTCTCCAGTTATTTATTTTATCTGGATGAACCTCGCCATAAATAATTGCCTGTTTTTGAATTTCTGAAATTGTCGGCTCATTTGAGAAATTTCGTAATACCGCGCTTAGCGATTCATTTTTATATGTTGAGCTTAAATTTGATTTAAACAATCCACGGCTGGTGGCGACAAGCATAACTTCGTTTTCAGAATTTATTGCAATACCATTTATTTCGCTGCTACTTAAACCCTTATAAATTTGTTCCCAGGAATTATTATCAAAACTAAATTTAAATAATCCATTATTTGTTGCAGCATATAACACATCATCAGAAGAAATTACTAATTTGTTAATTACTTTACTCAAAAGTCCTTGTGTAGATAGTCGAATCCAATTCTTTGCATTTGTAGTCGATTGAAAAACTCCATTTTGCGTACCTATATATATTATTTTTTTGGCAGGGCTAAAAACAATTGAGCTTATTTTATCTGAAGACATCTTCAATTCTTCATATTCATTTCCCTCAATATCTTCTGTATTTACTATTTCATCGACTTCTTGATTTCTAACTCCAAATATTCTCCCCCAGGAATTTAAATTACCATCAGATTTATAAAGTCCTTTTTCTGTTGCGGCATAATATTTACCTTCTTCATTAGGGATTATTAATAAGGCATTTGCTTGCATATCATTTAAGGCCGCTACCCTATCCCAAATTAGGCCGTTATCAATTGACATAAACAAGCCGCCTTTTGTTCCGATAAGTATATTTTTTGTATTTTTGGCAATTGCTGATACGTTCTTTGCTCTACCTTCTTTTCCGGAATAAATGAGTTCCCAATGTGTTTCGCTGTTGAGCTTTTGAAATAGCCCCTTATCCGTTCCCACATAAATATTTTCATCGCTATCGATTTCTATACAGTTTATATATGCTCTAACTGTGGTAATTGTTTCCCAACTTTTACCATTATCATCACTTGAGTAGAGGAACTTATTTGTCCCAACGTATATTTGCTTTGGATTGCTTAGATTATTGTTTACAGTCGTAATTTGACTCTCGTTGATACCAACAATCTTATGAAATTCGGTTCTTTGGCTAGGAATTTTTGGGTAGGCATTAAGATTTTGCAGAGCTACTAAAGAAAGGATCAGTAAAACTAAAATGGTAACAAAGGTTAATAGAATTAATAACTTTTTTTTCATCGTCAGAAAGTATAGCATATATTTGCAGATTTGTCAAATTATTTTTTGCAAATTTTGCAAAATTATTATATTTGCACAACATATTGTTAATGTTGCAGTTATATAATAATATTTAAAATTTATTTAAAAAATTTCATTATTTTAAAAATTAATTTGAAAATTTAACAAATTTTTATTGACAGCAGACCTCCTTTATGTTATTCTTTTTAGGGCGTCACAAAAGTGACGCCCTTAATTAGGCTGGAACGGTTTTCGTGACAGCCTAATATTCTTTTACTATACAAAAAAACGCTAAACAGAAGATATTGTAATTTCCAGTGTTGACAAGGCCACCTCTTTATGTTATACTTACTTTTGGAAAGTATGAATATAAGGAGGTGATTAAAATGGTTATTGCAAAAATTTCCACTAAGGGCCAAATTACAATTCCAAAAGTAGTACGCCAAAGATTAAACTTAAATGAAAAAGGCGATATTATTGGTTTTGAGATAACTTCCCAAGGTGTAATAATGAAACATTTAAACGTTACCGAATCCGAGCAAGATTACACTGAAAATGAGTGGAAAAAGATTGAACAACTTGCCAGAGGGAAAGGAAAGACCTTCAAGACGGCGAGCGGCTTCCTCGGGCATCTTAAAAGATTATCTAAATGAGATATATTTCAAAAACCTCTTTTGATAATACCTTCAAAAAACTATCCCCCGAATTTAAGGAAAATGTTAAACAAGCTATTCAGGCGTTGAGCATCTTTTTTGAGTCCGGGCAAAAAACGCCAGGACTTGGATTAAAGCATTTAAGAAGAGACTTCTGGGAAATCAGGACTGGTTTAAAAATAAGAATTCTCTTTAAATTCTCTTCCGATCTAATTGAATTTATAATTGTAGGAACGCACGATGATATAAAACGCTACTTAAAAAGTTTATAATTGAACAAATCTGTTTTATCTCAGCTAATTATCTGTGTGCATCTATATTAAAATATCTGTGTTAATCTGTGGTGAAAACTATGAATATCGGAGAAAAAATTAAACAATTAAGAAAGACAAAGAAGATGACTCTGGCTGAACTTTCGCAAGCAAGCGGAGTTGCTTTGGCTACAATAAGCCGCGTTGAGAACGCAGTGATGACTGGCACACTCGAATCACATATGGCCATTGCAAAAGCATTAGGAATTACCCTCCCGCAGCTTTATAGTGAAGTTGAACAACAACCCAATACAGTTGATGCCTCGAGCGAAAAGTCGCGCTCAGACATATTTATCCATAGCGATAAATCTTCTTACGAAATGTTAACCACTCCTATTCTGACTAAAAAGATGATGCCAACCTTGCTTAAAATAGAATCACTCGGCAAAACTACCATTGAGCAGGCTAAGGCAGGCACAGAAAAATTTCTTTTTGTTATTTCAGGAAAGATTGAAGTAACTATTGCTGATAAAAAGCATATTTTAGATGATAAGGACACTCTTTATTTTGATGCTTCCCTTCCCCATTTTTATAGAAATATAGGTAAGGCACAGGCAAAAATGATATGTGTAACAACGCCGCCAATGTTGTAGGAGGAACTATGAAAAAGAAGAGAATTTTAATCTGCGATGATGAAGAAGGAATACGTGAGTCTTTAAAGCTAATTTTAGAAAGTGATTATGATTTAGTTTTTGTAAAGGATGCCAACGAATGCTTAGAAAAATTAAAAAAAGAAAAAGAAATCTCCCTCCTTTTGCTCGATATTAAAATGCCAAAAATAAGCGGCCTGGATGTTTTAAAAGATGTAAAATCGCTTAAACCAGGTCTAAAGGTCATGATCATCAGCGGTTACAAAAGTGTCGAAACCGCTTCTGAAGCAGCTAAACTCGGCGCAGTTGATTACATATTGAAACCATTTGAATCAGAAGAAATATTAGAAAAGGTTAAAAAATATTTAGAATGAACTTTTTTATTCTCTCTTCATTAGCTGCATTCCTGTTAAATTTTCTTATTTCATTAATATTCTTCTTTAAATCAAGAGGTAAGTTACCGTCAACGAATCTCGGCTATGGTTGTTTACTAGCCTCTGTATGGGGGCTAGGCTGTTTTCTATCTTCTTTAGCAAATTCGGTATCTAACGCTTTATTATGGTTTAAAATTGCTCATATTGGAACTATTTTAACTCCTGCAGTATATTTCGATTTCACCTACAATTTAGTTAAAAAAACTTATCCTAATAGAAAAATAATCACAACCGTTATATACATAATTGCTTTTATATTTTTAGCACTAAATTTCTTCTATGACAATTTTTACAAAGTAGACTATTATTTTAATTCTATATATTTTTTCAGATGCTATTTTAGTGATAACTTCTATTATATAATTTTTTATTTAATTTTTTATTTGTTTTTGGTCCTATATTCCCTATTTCTTTTAATCAGACACTTAAAAAACATTAATCCAAATAAAAAAAACCAAATTAAGTATTTTATTTTGGGATCTTTTGTTGGTTGGTCGGGCCCCGAAGGAATGTACTTATTTATAATTTTTCATCTGCCTGTATATCCTTATTCAAATATTCTTATTGCAATAATGCCTTTAATATTCGCTTATGCGATCTTAAGGCATCATCTCTTAGATATAAATATCGTTATTAGAAAGGGTTTAATTTATTCTTTCCTGATAGCATTAATAACATCAATTTATTTTATATTTATACTTTTTATTAGTAGAATTTTTCAAAGCGCTATGGGCTATAGTTCTTATATTGTAAATCTATTGGCCGTATTTCTCATCGCTCTCCTTTTCGCTCCCCTCAAAAATAAAATTCAGTACCTGGTAGACAGAAACTTTTTTAAAGGCACCCTTACCTCCCTTGCCCATGAAAAGGCTAAATTAGAAGAAGAACTTCGCCGCTCTGACCGGATCAAGGCTGTTTCAACCTTAGCAGCTGGTATGGCTCACGAAATCAAGAATCCTCTTACCAGCATTAAAACCTTTACAGAATATCTTGATAAAAACAAAGGTAATCCGGAATTTATTGATAAGTTTAAAAGAATTGTCGGCTCAGAAGTAGATAGAATCAACAGCATTGTCCATCAATTATTAGATTTTGCTAAACCCGCGGCTCTAAGACTTAAAAACTGTGATATCCACCGGCTTCTTGATGAAACTTTAACCCTTTTAAGCAATGACTTACTTAAATATAATATTAAACTAATTAAACAATATAATGCTCAAAACCTTAATCTTCAAGCAGACCCTAACCGGTTAAAACAAGCCTTTTTAAACATTATCCTTAATGCTATAGAGGTCATGCCTAATGGCGGCATTCTAACTGTCTCAACCGATCAGTTAGACGATGAATTAAGTATTGCCATCAAAGATACCGGCAAAGGCATCTCTGAAAAAGACCTGCCTCATATCTTTGATCCATTTTTTAGCACATCGGAAAAAGGCACAGGCTTAGGATTATCAATTACACATGGCATAATTAAAGAACATAATGGCAGAATTGAGGTAAAAAGTAAGGTTGGATTAGGAAGTGAGTTTAGGATTATACTGTATCGGTTTTAAAGCTGTCTTATAAACATATCATTAGATATGATTACACGGATTTTTAGAAACATCTGACTGCCGCAGGCAGGAATTACACAAATAAGGGCAATTCAATAATGAAAGTTGTGCCCTGCTTATAGATTGATTCTACTGATATTTTTCCTTTGTGATTATTGGTGATGATTTTATGAATAACGAAAAGACCAAGGCCGGTCCCTTTGTTAGCGGTTGCTTTAGTAGTAAAAAATGGTGTAAAAAGCTTATCAAAATCTTCTTTTTTAACACCAATCCCATTATCCGAAACTTTTATCTGACACTTTCCGTCTAAAGTTTTAGCAGAAAAATCAATGCGTCCTTTGTAGTTTTCTTCTTTTAACTCTTCTTTCCTTTGTTTTGTTGCAAAATAAGCATTGTCAATTAAGTTAAAAAACACTTCCTGAAGTTGCGTAAGATTAACTTTTAGTTTAGGTAAATTTTTATCATAATTTCTTCTAATTTCTACTTCATTTAGTTTTACTTTATATTGAGCCATTTCTAAAGCTGAATCAATAATAGTATCCAGAGAAACCGGTTCAAAACCTTCCTGACCCGGCCGGGAATATTTAAGTAGGCCTTTAACTATTTCTCCCCCGCTTTTAACATTATCTTCTATTCTTTTTAAAGCATTTTGAATCTGACTTAAGGTGGTCTGACATTCATAAGTTAAATTATTTTTATCAAGCATATTTAAGGTATCGGCAGTATCAGCGGCAATTAAGCCAAGAGCATTAAAACGATTGTTTATCTGATGAGATAAGCCATCTGCCATAGTTCCGATTGTAGCCATTTTTTCTGCCTGGAATAGTTGCTCTTGCGTGCTTTTAACTTCTTCATAAAACTGAGCATTCTCAATAGCTAAGGCAGCTTGGTTTGCCAAGGTGCTAAGAACATTCAAGTCTGCCTGTGTATACATTCTACCTGTTTTTTTATCCCCCAGAACCAAAAAACCAAGAAGTGAATCTTCCACTAAACAAGGAACAACAACAGCAGATTTTAAATTTTCCATCTGATACTCTATTTGTTCAGCGACGAGAGAATGAAGCCTTACCTCTTCAAACACAAGAGGTTGTTTTATTTTCTTAAGATATTGCACAAGAGGTTGTTCAGTTTTAATGCTGGTTATTTTCCCCTCAGGGGTAAAGCGAGATGCTTGCAGAGAATACTGACTTAAATCTGAAGTCGAAAGAAATACTTGTGCGTTAGTTGTTTTAAGAGTTTTGCTTATAAAATGCACAATTAGACCTGTAAGTTTTTTTATATTTCTAACTTGTGT
The DNA here is from genome assembly GCA_040753675.1 of Candidatus Omnitrophota bacterium. Taxonomy (GTDB): domain Bacteria; phylum Omnitrophota; class Gorgyraeia; order JAHJTE01; family JAHJTE01; genus JBFMEB01. Next base: position 21,407 of record JBFMEB010000013.1, read on the forward strand.
CATTCCTTCCGAAGCTTTAAGCAAAAGGTTGTGAGCGTGTTGTTCTTCAGCTAAGATACGATTTAATGCCCTTCTTTGCAGATACATAAATATAGATGGGCCGGCAGTAGCGAATAAAAGCAAGGTTAACATTGGCCACCAAATCCACCCCTGACCAAATATATTTATCAGCCAAGGCTTCCCCCACCCCATCAAACCAAATGGTATTCCTAAAACTAAGGTATAAACTAATCCAAATATAGCTCCACGAGTAATCGCTACATTGATATCCATAAGGCGAAATCTAAGTATTGCGTATGTTGTAATAATAGTATAAAAAATTATAAGAAAATTTAAGGGAAAAAATTTAATTCCATATACAGGCAAAAAATGAGAAGCGCCACCAGCAAAACCAGTGATCAATCCTAATAAAAGATATTGGAATTGATTTCTTCTGATGCCAAATGACTTTAAATATGAATTAAAAGATATTAAGAAGCCATAAAACATAGCACAAAACCAAAGAATTGTTGCAATGATATATGGGTAACCGTTGGGCGTAACATAATAAAAATTATCAAAAATGTTTTCCAAATCCCAACCAATTTTATTAATACTTACAAGAAAAACAAAAAATATGCCTTGTACATAAAAGAATGTCAAAATGCCCTTTCTTTTAACTCCCGTTAATTCCAGCATTGTATTAAGAAATAAAACCGGGATAAAAATTCCACCAAAATGGGCAAATTTCCACCAAAATAATGAGATAGCAATATCACTTGTCTTTCCAATAAAGAACAGGCCTAGACACCAAATAGCCGTAACAATATTGAATAAGGCCCATATTTTGTGTAGCTTTTGCTTTCCGTAAAGAGTTGCTATAATTGCAAGCACTGAGCAATTAATAAAAACTAATAATCCTATAATTGAAAATAAGTTTAATTTCATTATGATTTCCAGTCTGAAATTATCTTTTGTGCCGTTTTCATTCCGCTATTTACAACAGAAGCGACCCCACTGCTTTTATTTGACCAATGACCTGTTAGGTATAGATTTTTGATTACTGTCTTTTCAGAAAAATTTGGATCGCAAAACTGTTTAATAGTATCAGCCCAGCCATAACACGCTCCTTTATAATTTAAAGACCAGTTATATAGAGTCCGTGGGCTAGCTGTTATCTTAAGGTCAATTAACTTATCAATATTTGGTATAATTAATTTTGACATATTCAATAATTGTTTCGCCAAGGTTTCCTTGCATTCGCAATCCCAGGAAGATTTCGTAAAAAAGGGGGAATTTACGAAGCAAAAAATTGTATCCACTTTTGGCCTAAAAATTTTAGATTTACGCAGAGATGAACTGCTCATTGCTAGATAATCAAATTTATGTTTTAACATATTAGAATAGATCTTCTCAATATCGTTATAATTATTTTTGATTATCCAAATGTGTGATCTTAAATCGTCATTAGATATCCTTGAGTTCAGACCTAAATAGATTAAGAAAGCAGATAAAGATGGCTTCATCAACTTAATTTTTTTAATAAAACCATCAGAAAGAAATTCTCTTTTAATCAATTCATAAAAAGTTTGATGGGCATCACAAGCAGAAACAATAAACTTTGCCTCTGCTAAAATACCATTTTTTATTATTACCCCTTTGGCTTCACCATTTTTAATATGAATTTCTTCTGCTTTTGTTGAAAAAAAGATCCTACCCCCTAAAGTAAAAAATTTTTGTGCAAGAACATCAGGAAACGATTGCATCCCTCTTTCGGGATAGTAGCCGCCGTCAAAAATGAATTCCTTATAGATTAAGCATGCAACTAAAGACGAAAGTTGCGAAGGAGGTAAACCCGTATAGCCTAAAAGCATTATAGATAAAATTACCTTAAGTTCTTCATTATCAAAAAAATAGTCAAGCATTTTTTTGAAAGAAATATTTTTATATTTAACAAGATTAAAAGAATTAGATGTAGTAGTTAATTTAAAAAAATTGCGAATTGCAATTTTGTTCTTCGGAAAACAACTTTGCACTTCCTTAATTGTTTTCTCAAGGTTATTAAAGAAGCGAACCTTATAGGCAGGGGTCATAACGATATCGGGTATTTCAAATCTATTAAACTTAATAGCATCATTTATGCTTAGTTCCCTGAATAATTTATTCAGACTAGCATTTTTTCTAAAACTACTTAGAGAATATACACAAGAATCAAAATTGAAGCCTTTGCGCGAAAATGAAGTACAATATCCTCCAGGAATAGCGTTTTTCTCTATTATTAAAGATTTAAGTCCTCTTTTTGCTAAAATACATCCACAAACAAGGCCACTTAAGCCTGCTCCTATAATTGCTACATCATATCTTTCAGAATAGGTTGTCATGCTTTAAAGTGTAAATCTACCTTTTGTCAAAGAGTAGTTAAGCATTTTGTCGCAAAGATAGGTAGCGGACAAAAGCGCTCCAGCCATTCCAGCCCCAGGAAATGTTTTTGCCCCTACCAAATATAGATCTTTTATTTCTGTTGAATTTTTAAATCGATTTAATAGCATTTGACGTGGGAAAGCCGCAAAATCGTAAATTGCCCCTTCGGAAGAATCCATCCAGTTATTTACCGATAGCGGAGTTAATACATTTGAAAATTTAATAGATTCAATGTTCCATATTTTTTTTATTTGCTTAATTACTTCTTGAGCCATTTCTTCTTTTAAAATCTGATATTCTTCTTTTCCATAGTTATTATAGAAACTATTCCATAAGTTGTAACTTGCAGGAATTAAAACAATATTAAAAATGTAAATATTATTTTCTTCTATTTTATTAAAATTCTTAATTGAATTTATACTCAATGCAAAATGTTGTTCAGAATTTAAATTAAAATTAGAATGTAAATATTTTTTTAATTTCCATTCTAAATTTTCTGAAAATGGCAATACAATAGTACCTGTGGATAGGAATTCAGGACTAATCGAAGCTTTAGCACACAGGTGAACTTGAATAGAAGAGCATGATAAAGTAGATAGTTTTACTCTTTTTAGCAATTTTGGGGATATTTCTTTAACATTAATTAAATTCAAAAAAGTTTTTCTTGTATCGATATTAGAGATAATTTTATTAGCCAAAATTTGGTAATTATCAGCCAACTGCACTCCATAAGCCTTTTTATTTTTAATAAGAATATTAAAAACCTTACAATTCAAATTAATTACTCCACCAAGTTTTTTGAAATTATTTGCCAAAAGTTCTGTAATTTTTCCAAAACCTCCCTTGATAAAATAGCAACCTTCTTTATGATAAGCGCCGATTAAACAGAACATGTACAAAGCAGAAACAGCTTCTTTTTTAAGTCCTAAATATGGCCAGCCAATAGAAATAATTTCTTTCAATTCATCGTTTTTTGTAAAATTATTTAAAAATTTTTCAAAAGTGAAATTTCTGTATTGAAAAAGATATGGAAAAAAAAGAGGGTATAAAATAAGCTTTAAAATATTTGGCGCATAATAAGTCTTCAATATTTCATGATCCCAAGTAATTTTTATTTTATTTAAAATTTTTTCAATACTTTTTACCTGTCTTGGAAAAAACCTAAAAAGCTCAAATTTATATTTATCATAATTCGCATAACAGTTAATCAATTTTTGCTCATTGCTGAAACATATGAAAGCCTTATCAAGTTTTACTAAATCAAGTTCTTTTAAAATTCCAAGATAATTGAAAATTTTACCCAAAAAACCATCTTGATCCATTGCACATATTGCATGACATATATCTATCGGATAGCCATTTTTATAATAAGTTGTTACTGCGCCACCGGGAACAGGATTTTTCTCTAAAATTAATACCTTCATTCCATTTTTTGCAAGAATATTACCAGTAGCTAAGCCACCGATTCCCGCGCCGATAATTATTACGTCATATTCGTCTTTTTTCATATTTTTTTAAAAATTGCGGCGGCGTTGAAGCCGGCAAAAGCACAGCAGATTTTCATTGCGGTTTTTAGCTTTACTTTAGTTTTTTCTTTAACTAAGGATATATTAAACTTTGAATCCGGATTTTTATAATTCAATGTTGCCGGGACAAGATTATTTTTAAGAGATAATAACAGAATTGCTGTTTCCAATAGGGCACTTGCGCCTAAATTATGCCCAACATAGGGCTTAAATGTGCTAATTAGCGGTCTTTTGGGACTTGCCCCGTGAGATAAGTTTTCTATCTCATGGGGTTGTTCCCCGTGAGATAAGTTTTCATATCTCATGGGGTAAACTCCGAAAATATCAGTTATTGCTTTTGATTCATAGTAATCTATTGGCTGGGAACCAACACCGTGAGGACATAAAAAATCAACCTCATCTTTGTTAATTTCAGCTTGTTTGAATGCTTTTTGGATTGCATCTTGATAAGAATGGCTACCTATTTGCGGAACAGTAATTTTCCATCCCTCTAAATCAAAACCTCCGCCTAAATATTCTGCATAGATTTGGGCTTTGCGTTTTTGTGCGAATTCTAAATCTTCTAAAACTATTGCCACCCCACCATCTCCAAACACAAGACCGTTGCTATCTTTGCAAAATGGTTTAATCATACCATCAGAGGAATATATTCCTAACTCCTTAAACCACAAATACTTATAAATATCAGGATGGTCTGAAGCAGCAACTGAAACAGCTTTTACCTGATTGCTCTCTATCATCTGGCTCGCTGTCTCTAAGGCATATAAACCAGAAGCACAGGCATTATTGATAAACAAGGAGTAATTATGAACATTAAATACTCTGGCAACGTGAAAAAGGTCGGCAAATGTCTGGACATCATAACCGCTTTTTAAAAATTTGCGATAAAATTTGTCAAAAAAATCTTTTTTTGAGAATTGGCTCTTTTGTTTTCCGATAAGCATTTCATAAGCAAGGTCACTTACTTTAAAACCAAAAGGCATTAAACCAAGGTTTTCATGCCCTAATACAAGACCTAACTCATTATTTTCTTTATTATAATCCAATTTACTATCATCTAAAGCAAGTTTGATGGATGCAATTAAGTAGTTTAAATCAACTATTTCTTCTCCCTCTTTCCAGGCCTTAATGTCTTCTAACTTATCTTTATCAATACCAAATTTTGAGATATCAAAATTATCTATTTTATGGACATAAAACTGATCCCACAATTCTCCATCTAAAACACATTTTTCAAGCTTAATATTTGGCTTTTCTTGCAAGATTCCCTGCCAAAGATTATCCTTGCCTATGCCAATAGAGCTTATCGGCCCAATGCCGGTTATGACCACTCTTCTATTTCCCATTAATCACCATAATCAGGATTTGTCCTTCTTTTCCAAAGACTGTTTAACTACTTTCACCGCCTCGCCAATTGTTGTAATTTTTGGAATCTGTTCATCACGAATAGAGATTTTATATTTTCGCTCAATCGCTACTGTAATTTCAATAGCTTTAATCGAATCTATTCCTAAATCTTTCCAAAAATTTACTTCTGGCTTAAGTTCTGCAGGGTCGCGACCGGTGATATCCGCAATCAGTTGAACTAAATCTTTCTCAAGATTATCAAAAGCTTCCTTTGACATTAATCCTCCATCATTAATAATTAGCGTTTATTAGCATTAGATTAGTTTTATTAGCGTTAACTATATTTCTTTATTACCAAAGAAGAATTATTGCCGCCAAAAGCAAAGGCATTTTTTAAAACAATATTAACTTTTTGTCTTTTGGCAACATTGGGCACACAATCTATATCGCATTCCGGATCAGGTGTTTGATAGTTGATGGTAGGCGGTATGATATCATTTTTGACTGTCAGACAGCAAACAATTGTCTCAATTGCCGAAGCAGCACCCATTGTATGGCCTAACATAGACTTAATAGAGCTTACAGGCACGTTCTGACCATTAAAAACTTGTTTTATTGCTGCGCATTCGGTCCTATCATTATGCTTTGTGCCTGTGCCATGGGCATTTATATAATCCACGTCATTGCTTAAAATACCTGCTTCTTTTAATGCATTTCTCATACAGTCTGCTATACCTTCTACCTGGGGATTAGTCATATGATGCGCATCGCAACTTAAGCCATATCCTAAAATTTCTGCATAAATAGGCGCCTTCCTCTTGGTTGCATTTTCTAAGGTTTCTAAAATCAACATACCAGCGCCTTCCCCAACCATCATCCCCTTTCTATTTTTATCAAAAGGTTGACATTTTTCCGGTGCTACAGCACCAACTTGATTAAATCCTGTAAATGATAGGTACGAAAATGCATCAGAGCCACCTGCAAGAACAATATCTGCTTTGTCCAACTGTAAAAGGTCATAGCCATACCCAATTGCATAATTACCTGCTGCACAGGCAGTAGTAAAAATGCGATTTATACCATTTGATTTTAATTCTATGGCTAAATTCGAAGAAATATTATTTACAGGATATTGAGCTACCGACCACTTATCTACATTCTCATGGCCTTTTTTAACCCAAACAGCATCCATCTCTTCTATCTCTTGAGATTCTCCTCCGGTTGTGCCCACGCAAATAGCAAGTCTCTTGTCAACGCCTTTTAAATCAAGATTAGAGTCCCTCAATGCCAATTTTGCCGCTGCAATAGCTAAATGCGATGCCCTAGCCATTAATTTTACCTTTTTCTTATTTAGAAAGACTTCCGGTTTAAAATTCTTAATCTCACCGCCAAGGTGAGTAAATTGATTTGAAGTATCGAATGATTCAACCTTAGAAATCCCGGATTTACCTTTAATTAAATTATCCCAAAAGGCATCTTTGCCTATGCCGATAGAAGTCACCACCCCCAAGCCGGTTACTACTATTCTCTTTTTTTTCATAGTACGCTAATTATCGCGAATCCCTGTCTGCCGACAGGCAAGTAACGCGAATTCACGCTAATAAAATTCGCGACTATTAGCGTGTAATTGGTGGAGATTCGCGTTAAACTATATAATTTTTATTTTTTTACACTAAATATCAAATCTGCTTCTGCTATTTTTTTATCTTCAACAAACGCTTTTGCGCTAACAAAAGCTCCGGTGGAAAGCAGTTTAACAGTCTCTGCTTCTATTCTTAGCTGGTCACCAGGAATAACCGGATTACTAAAGTTTGCCTTTATAGAGCCTAAATAATATTCAGGAATTTTCTTTAATGTATCCTGATATCCTGAATGATACAATAAAATTGAAGCTTGTGCCATTGCCTCAACAATTACTGTTCCGGGCATTATTGGCCTACCCGGAAAATGTCCTTGAAAAAACCAATCGTTAATAGTTACATTCTTAATAGCAACCACTTTTTTACCGTCTTCTAAATCTGTTACCTTGTCAATTAATAACATGGGGTGTCTATGGGGCAACATTTCCTTAATCTTATCAATATCCAATGATTTCATATTTATCCTCATTTTTTTAAACGCTAATTCACGCAAATTCCTGTCTGTCGACAGGCAAATAATGCAAATCCACGCTAATAAAATTCGCGACTATTAGCGTGTAATTGGCGAAGATTCGCGTTAAATAAATTTACCAATAATAACCACTGTATTTGCGCCATTTGGCCCAAAGGTATTAATCATTATTCTGTTTAATTTCGCTTTCCTTGTTTTATTAGTAACATAATCTAAATCGCAGTCTGAATCTTTTTCTTGATAGTTTATCGTCGGGGGAATAACATTGTTATTCAATGACTCTACGGCAGCAGCTAATGATAGCCCTCCTGAATCACTAAAAGTTTCGCCCACCATAGACTTTATACTTGTAATTGGCAAATTATAAGCCCTATCGCCAAATACCTTTTTGATAGCAGAGGTTTCAATTTTGTCCGCATCTTTTGTGGAATTAGCGTTAGCAAATACGCAATCAATGTCCTTAGGAATAAGGTGCGCATCTTCTAAAGCTAAACGCATTGCCGCAATCATGCCTTCGCCTTTAGGGTTGAATTTATAATATTTAACCGGATCAAAGCAGGAGCCAATACCCAATATTTCTGCCTCTTTTTTGGCTTTTCGCTCGATGCTTGAATTCAATTCTTCTAAGATAAAAACAGTAGCGCTTTCCGAAAAGATAATTCCGTTCCTTCTTTTATCAAACGGACAGGATAAAGGTTTATTCCCATTAAGTCCTGACAAATAATTTAATTTATAAAACCCCAAAAATGCCTGAATACTTAAATCTTCAACTGAACCTACAACCACCGTATCTATCCTATCTAAATTTATAAAGTCGCAAGCATATTCTAGCGCATCTAAGGCAGCGCACATTCCGGTTGAAATAGTTGAATTAAAGCCTTTAATACCAAATCTTATCCCCATCCGGCTTGCCGGAGAGTTTCCCACTGTGCTGGGAAAAACTGAAGGGTTTGCATAACGAGGACCTTCAGTAAGAGATTCTCTATCAAATTTTGAAATACTGCTGATACTTCCAAAGGTTGTACCAACAGAAACACCAATCTGCTTATTGTTTTTTTCGTTTATTTGAAGTTTAGCATCATCGATTGCAAGTTTGGCAGCTGCACTTAATAAAAGAGTTGCCCTGTCTAAATCCATCAAGCCCTTACTCCCTAATATTTGCTTTGGGGCAAAATCAGTAATTTCACCAGCAATCTTAACCTTTAAATCAGATGTGTCGAACAAAGTAATAGACTTAAACCCAGGCCTGCCTTGGCTAAGGCCCTGCCAATATTCTTTTCTGCCAATGCCAATGGGTGAGACTACGCCGATTCCGGTTACGACAATTCTTTTTCTACTCAAGTTGCCAGCCCTCCGTCGACAATAAAGGTTTGGCCGGTAATATAATTTGACGCATCTGAAATTAAAAATTTAACGACTTTGGCTACTTCTTCTGGTTTGCCGAATCTGCCAAGAGGAATCTGCTCTAATGCCTGTTTTCTCATCTGTTCATTCATTCCGCTGGTCATATCTGTTTCAATAAAACCAGGTGCAACTGCATTAACCCTGATATTATAAAGTGCAACTTCTTTTGCCAGGGCTTTAGTAAAACCTAAGATAGCTGCTTTTGCTGCTGAATAATTAGTTTGTTTGGCAATTCCTCTTATGCCGCTTACTGAGCTAATGTTAACTATTACTCCTTGTTTTTTCTTTAAAAAGTCAATTATAATTGAACGGGTAAGGTTAAATACGCCGCCTAAATCAACGTTTATGACTTTCTGCCAGTCAGACTGCTCCATAAACGCAAGTGCCTTATCATTAATGATGCCGGCATTGTTTATTAGATAATTAATTTCGCCAAAATCCATATTAATTTTTTCAATCCATGCCTTAACTGCTTTAAAATCCTCTATATCAACCTGATATCCCTTTATCAAAACAGTCTTAGATGAAAGCTCCTTTTCGGCCTCAGCGGCAAGTGAATCATTTTTTAAATAGTTAAAGGCAACATTTATTCCATCTTGTGCAAGCTCTTTGACTATTGCCCTGCCTATACCCCGGCTACCTCCGCTAACAACCGCTGTTTTATTCTTTATACTCATCTAATAACCCCGCGCATTTTTTTATCTATCCACTCGTCGATATGGCGCTTAGAAAAACGCCAGTCAGCACCCAATTTAAAAGCCGGAATTCTGCGCTCTCGCGCATACTTCTTCACTGTAAATGGATGAAGTTTCAAATACTGTGCAACTTCTTTTGTGGTTAATATATCTTTATCCATATAATTAAACGTTGTTATTCGTTGTCTAATGTAGTTATACATTATATAAAAGGATATATTTATTGTCAAGCGTTATTTTTTGTAGTTTGGATTTTAAAAAAAAGGGGTGAGTTAATATGGAATGTCGAGGAGCTCCCAATGGCTTTGTAAATAATACTTATTTGCAACCTCTATGTTAGAGATTTTTTTATTGCAAAAGTATAAATAATAAACTGCGATTCTTTTCCAACGACTTTCCGGGAATTTTAATAACAATTGATTTATCGTTTTCAGTCCTTCTTTATAATCTTTTTTATAATTTATATTAGCCAAGCTTAAGAAAAAGAGAGAATCTTCAGCATAATTAGAATTTGGAAATTCATTTATAACTTGTTTATATATCCTAACAGCTTCTTCAATTCTATAAGTAAGATTATAATTTCTGGCGGTATATATTTTTATTTCAGCTGTACTCTTAAAACCCTGGTTAGCAGCCTTAAGATAGAGGTCTTGATAGGTTCTTATAAATTTATTTTTAAAGATATACCAATAGAGATTAGTAATCCTATCAAATATGGTTATCCTTTTTATCTTTGAGGAAGACCTTTGAGGCTCCTGCGGCACCGGAAACATCCGACTATACCACTCGGTTATCCCGTTAAATTCCTCTTCATTTATGACTTTAATTGCTTGTAGCTTAGGGTGCATAAATATTAAATTTGGATTATCGGAAACATCTTCTATTGTAGCAAGTTCATTGTTTTTAATGAATATTAGTCCGGATGCCGGATCAATAAGTCGCCATTTCCCTCTAATATAGACTTCTGCCATAGTATGAGGAGAAATGCCATCTTTATCTTTAAGAAAAGCGTATCTGGCAGGAATATTTTTTCCGGCAAGAAGAGCTGTAAATACCTGGACGTTATAGTCGCAATAGCCGGTTGCATTTATAAGATATACAATAGGTTTAGCCTCATAAGGCGAAAGCCCAGCGGGAGTGAAAATTGAATTCCGAACGTAATTAAACAAAGCATATGTAATGCTTTTTTTATCTTTTAGACCATAAGTTTCCCTGTCAGCGATGATTTTATAAACTAAGAAATTATAGGTATGATCTCTAAATTTTTTTGGCAGAATAAGGCTTAACCAGGGTGAAATCAGCATAGCAACAAATAAAACAGAAATTATTATTATGATAGTTTTTTTAAACATTCTATGGTATTTGATTTATTCTTGAATTTCGGCGAGTGCGCTGCCGACTTCTACTGACACGCCTTCCTCAACTAATATCTTAGATAGCTTGCCGGTGGCAGATGATGGTAGGTTAAATGTTGCCTTGTCCGTAGCAAGTTCTACAAGGTCTTCTCCTTCTTTTAGCGAATCACCTTCCTGAAAGTGCCAATAGGTAACCGTGGCTTTTGTAATTCCTTCACCTAATTCTGGCAAAATTACTTTTTTCATTTTCTACTCCTTTGCGCAGATTAAACACCTTAAAAAAAGAATCTAATAGTTTGCTTTTAAAAATTTCAATATCTATCTCATAATTTAATTCTTTAGAAAGCGAAGTCATTTCTATGTCCATCCCACAGGGCTTGACAAAAGAAAACGTCTTAAGGCAATTGTTCACGTTTACGCTCAAACCATGGTAGGTAATCCAGTGGCTTATGCCAACTCCAATAGAGGCAATCTTTCTTTTTTTTACCCACACTCCAGTAAGCCCATCAATTATTTCTGCTTTGATATTATAATCTGAAAGAGTAAGTTTAATTACCTCTTGCAATTTATTTAAATACAAGTGAATATCTTTCTCATTTCTCTTTTTTAAATCAAATATAGGGTAAACTGTTATCTGGCCAGGTTCATGGGTAGTTATGTCACCACCTCTGTCAACTTTAAAAAAATCAATGCCAACTTTTTTTAAATCTTCAATATCACCAAGTAAATTACTCATCTTCCCAGTTCTGCCTAAGGTTATTACGGATGAGTGCTCGCAAAAAAGAATTGTCTCTCTAGTCAAGCCGAATTTAATTTCTTCAACTATCCTCTTTTGAAGATAATAAGCTCCTCTATAATCAATTTTTCCTAGATCAATTATATTGCAAGCGTGTTTCATAAGGAGTTAACTTGGTAATTTATCAATCAGCGCTTTTAAAGACTGCGCTGATTCTAATAATGCCTTCTTCTCCTGTTTATTAAGAGAAAGATTTATTACCTCTTCAATGCCAGCCTTTCCTATTTTTAAAGGCAGGCCTAAACAAATATCTTTTAAGCCGTATTGGCCATTAAGATAACTTGATGCGTAAATTATTCTTTTTTCATCTAAAATAATTGCTTTTATAATTTCAAAGATTGCTAAAGATGGCGCAAAATATGCACTACCACTTTCATAAAGCGCTACAATTTCTGCTCCGCGCTCTAATGTCCGTTTCTTTAGAGCTTGCACCTCTTCCTTGGGGATTATTTCCTCTAAAGATTTGCCTCTTACAGTAGTTAGCCGCTCAAGTGGTAACATCTGGTCTCCGTGAGAACCGATCACAACTGCACTTATCTCTCTTATTCCTCTCTTGAATTTTTCAGCAATAAGGTTAGCAAAACGGCTGGAATCTAATCCGCTTCCCATGCCAATCAAGCGTTTTGAATCAATATTCGTTATTCTCTTAAAATAAAAGGTCATTAAATCAAGAGGATTTGTTACAGTAATTGCTATTTTTTCTTTAAGAAATGGTTTTATCTTTGCAGCAATTTCTTTAATTAACTGGCTGTTTTTGGCAATTAAATCTTCCCTGGTCATCCCAGATTTGCGTGGAAAGCCAGCTGTGATTACAATAATATTGGAATTTGAGGCGTTAGTTAGATCTGACGTGGCGCTTATTTGGCGGGAAGATTTGGAAAAATAAATACTGTCGGATATGTCAGCTGCCTTGGCCTTGGCAATGTTTTCCTTAACGTCAATTAGAGTTACGTCGGCTAAGTTAGCATCAATTATGCGGCAAGCTAACTCACCGCCAACATTGCCAGCGCCAATTATAGCGACATTCATTTTAGCTCTCGGATAATTGCATCTGCCATTTCTTGCGTTCCTACAGCTGACGGGTCATTACGGTCAGCTTTTAAATCGTAAGTTACGAACTTACCCTTTTTAATTACCTCAATCAAGGCGTCTTTCAGCTTTTCTCCTGCTTTATTCTCGCCTAAATATTCCAGCATCATACAGCTAGAAAGAATAGTAGCAGAAGGATTCACCTTATTTTTTCCGGTATATTTTGGTGCAGCTCCATGCACTGGCTCAAACAGGGCAATTTCGTCTCCGATATTTGCGCCGGGAGCAACTCCTAAGCCACCTACCAAACCAGCACAAAGGTCAGAAATTATATCTCCATAAAGGTTAGGTAAAACCAAACAATCAAAATTTGTCGGCTTGGTCACTAATTGCATTGCCAAGTTATCTACAATCGCTTCTTCAAATTCAATCTTTCCTTTATACTTTGTAGCGATTTGACGGCCGGACTCTAAAAACAGGCCATCAGTATATTTCATAATATTTGCTTTATGGACTGCGGTTATTTTTTTTCGCTTATGTTTAATTGCATACTCAAAAGCGAATGTGAAAAGCCGCTTCGAAGCGTATTCTGAAATGGGTTTTAAAGAGATGCTTGAGTTGGTTCTAATCTTTTTCCCTGTTGCAGATTGAGCTAACTTAATTATCTTCTTTGCTTCTTTGGAATCTCTTTCAAACTCTATGCCAGCGTATAAATCTTCAGTATTTTCGCGAAAAATTATTATATCGATATCGCTAGATAATGCTCTAATTCCCGGATACGATTTTGCAGGCCTTAAACATACAAATAAATCTAATTCCTGGCGCAATTGAACATTTACAGATCTATACCCACCTGCAATAGGCGTAATAATCGGGCCCTTAAGAGCAACTTTATTTTTTTTAATAGAAGCAAGAACTTCTTGAGGCAGAATTTCACCTGATTCTTTAAGTGCAATGCTGCCAGCGTTTTTGGACTCCCAGTTAATTTTAACTCCTGTAGATTCAACACATCTTTTTGCCGCTAAAACAACTTCTGGGCCAATTCCGTCCCCGGGTATAAGAGTAACGTTGTGTGTTTTCATTTTTAATGAGCACTTAACTTATGGAGTCTAAAGGACGACATAAGTTAATCTCCTTTGATTTACTTCTGTGCTTGTGCGAATTAAACCCAGCCCTAATTTTACTAAAAACTATGTATCTAAAGCGTGGGTTGGTGCACAAACCAAATTTTTTAGTCCAGCCCCCAATATTGCAGTAAAATTAGGGCTGGGTAAATTCAGGCATACAACTTAGCAAACACGTATTATGTGAAGCTAAGTTGTGCCTTCATTTATTTTAACTTTATTGTCCCATATTTTTTAAAGTGTTCAACTACGCCGCCATCAGCTATTAATCTTTGCATAAATAAAGGTAAAGGTTTGAATGATAAAGATAAACTCTTGCTTTTATCGTAAATTTCTCCTTTGTCTAAGTCAACCTGAACTTCATCTCCTTCGCTAATCAGAGAACTATCTGCCTCAATCAAAGGCAAACCAATATTAAAAGCATTTCTATAAAATATTCTTGCGAAATTCTTTGCAATAATAGCGACAATGCCCGCTTCCTTAATAACTAATGGAGCTTGTTCGCGAGATGAACCCATGCCAAAATTATTGCCTGCAACAAGGATGGTTTTTCCAGGAATAATTTTCTTTCTGAAATTCGGGTCTGAGTCTTCCATAATATGTTCAGCAAGCTTCTTAATATCAGTAATCTGAAATTTAAACCTTCCTGATATAATGGCGTCGGTGTTAATATTGTCGCCGAGTTTAATTGCCTTACCAATTAATATCATCGCTGTAATCTTTATTTTAAATCTCTGTAATTAAAAGTTACAAACTTTTAAATTCAGCAGGATTCTTTGCCTTGCTTAAAGCTATTTCTTCGCTTATGAGCCCCTGCTGATATAATTCTTTTAATGAAGTATCCATTAATTTCATCCCGAATTGTTTGCCTGTCTGCATCAAAGTGGGTATTTGCTCAATTTCTTGCTCGCGAATAAGATTTCTAATTCCGGCAGTAGCAACCATGACTTCAGTGGCTGCAATCCTGCCTGGACCAGTTGCACGCGGAAGAAGAAGCTGCGAGATAACACCCTGTAGGCAATCAGCAAGCTGTAGCTTTACCTGCTGTTGCTGATGTGGCGGAAAAACATCTATAATCCTCTCTATTGTCTGTGGTGCATCAGGAGTATGCAAAGTTGCCAAAACTAAATGGCCGGTTTCTGCTGCAGTAAGTGCAGTGGATATTGTTTCCAGGTCTCTCATTTCTCCTACTACTATAACATCAGGGTCCTGGCGCAAGGTACGCTTAAGGGCCTCTGCAAATGATTTTGTATCCACATACACTTCGCGTTGTTTGATAACGCTTTTTTTGTTTGTATGTATATATTCGATTGGGTCTTCGATACAAATTATCATATCATCTCTTTCGTTATTTATTAAATCTACCATTGCTGCCAAAGTAGTGGTTTTGCCTACTCCAGTAGGGCCTGTAACCAGAACCAAGCCGTTAGGCTTCCTGGCTAAGGCAGCAACAATCTTTGGAAGACCTAATTCTTCAAGTGTAGGGATTAAAAGAGGAATCCTTCTAAATGCTGCTTCAACCGAACCTTTCTGAATATGCACATTTACCCTGAATCTATCCAAGCCCGGCAGAGAAAGAGACAAGTCTAATTCTAAGTCTCTTTCAAATTTTTCTTTTTGAGTGTCAGTGAGCACGCTATAAATAAGCTTTTTTAACTCATCCCGGTCTAATTCTGGGCGTTTAGTTATTGTAAGTTTTCCATCAACGCGCAGTATAGGAGGCATATGTTCTGTAAGGTGTAAGTCCGAAGCCTTGCTTTTAATAGTTAGCATCAACAATTCTCTTAAGTCCATAATATTCGCTCCTTTTTAAGTAAAGAAATATGTATATGAGTTAGCTTAAATTCCAATACACAATATACAAATCACAAACAAATCCAAAATTCCAATGTTCGAAATAAAAAACTCGATGGTTTCGGTCATTGTTTATTGTAAATTGTAATTTGTTTGGAAATTGGAATTTGTAATTTGTAATTTTAAAATTTTATTTTTACTGTAAGAATCTCCTTGGATCTGTAATTTTGCCGGTCATAACACTCGCAGCAACAGTTGCCGGAGATGCTAAATAAATATTAGCGTTAGGATTACCCATCCTGCCTTTAAAATTTCTGTTTGCAGTCGATATAACATTTTCACCATCAGCCGGGACACCATTGTGCGTGCCAACGCAAGGCCCGCAACCAGCTGCCACAATCACAGCCCCGGCTTTGACCAATATCTCAATAATGCCTAGCCTTAGAGCTTCCAGATAGATTTCGCTGCTTGCCGCAGCAATTATAAATTTTATGCCGTTTGCAACTTTTTTTCCTTTTAAAATTTTAGCAGCAATTTTTAAATCCGAAAGCCTTCCGTTTGTGCAAGTTCCTAAGAAACCTTCCTGAATCGCAATCTCTTTAAAATCATTAACGGGTTTTGCATTCTCAGGACTATGAGGGGCTGAAACTGTAGGGCTAATCTTTGAAATATCGATTTCTATTTCATCTATATACTTTGCATTTTTATCAGCAAGAACCGGATTAATCTTGTTTTTTGTCCGTTTTTTTAACCAGGAATATGTTATTTCGTCAACCGGAAAAAAACCGCATTTAGCCCCTACCTCAACTAGCATATTGGCAATTGTAAATCGGCCGTCCATGTCCAGTTCTTTCAAAGGCGCACCGTAAAATTCAATTGCCTTATACGTTGCCCCATTTACTCCTAATAGACCTGTGATATAAAGAATTAAGTCTTTTGCAAAAACTCCTTTTTTCAGGTTGCCTTTTAAAATGATTTTAATCGTCTGGGGAACCTTAAACCAATTTAGACCGCTTGCCAAAGTAATTGCCAAATCAGTTGAACCAACTCCAGTGGAAAGCGCGCCTAATGCGCCGTAGGTGCAAGTATGAGAATCAGCCCCCAAAACCAGAAATCCGGGCAAAATTTTTCCCTGCTCGGGAATTATTTGATGGCAAACCCCACAGCCAATGTCAAATAACTGAACATGCTTCTGGGCTGCAAATGAACGCATAGCGCGGTGGACAGCTGAAACGCCCAGATTAGGGCTTGGGCTATTATGGTCAATAACCATACAGAATTTGTTTCTATCAAAAACATCTGTTTTACCCAATGCCTTAAATCTATCAATAATTATACTACTTGTGCCATCTTGACCAAAGCAAAAATCTACTTTGGCTAAAGTGAAATCTCCAGCATAGCAGTCAGTAACAGAATGATTAGATAATATTTTTTCTGCAATAGTTTGAGGCCGCATCTTGTCTTAACTACTAAATAATGCAACTATATTTATATCAAATATTAAAAATCAAATATCAAAATGACATATCAAAATTCAAAATGGAGGAAATCCAAGATAAATTAAATTTTGCATTTTAAATTGTAATTTTGATTTTTGCATTTTGATTTTTTCATTAAAGAAAGAGCGTCATACAAGCTTAGAAATAAAATTTTTGATCCTTTCTGCGCCTTTAATCAAATCTTCTTTGCTAGTTGCAAAACTTAAGCGGATATGTTTATCTGAGCCAAAGCTTTCTGCGGGAATTACTGCAACAAATTCTTCTTCTAAAAGCCGGCTTGCAAATTCTGCAGGAGGAATCTTTAAAGAAGAAATGTCCACAAAGCAATAAAAAGCGCCCTTTGGTTTAAAGAAACTGATTTGTTTTATCTGACTTAATTTTTCAATTAAACAATCCCGCCTCATTTTAAACTCATTGACAAAAGGTGCAATTTCAACATCCTGCATATTTAAAGCAGCAATAGTTGCTTTTTGGCTTATTGATGTCGGATGGCTGGTAGAATGGCTCTGAAGCATAGAAATCGCCTTGGCTAACTCTAAGGGTGCGCCCAGATAGCCAATTCTCCATCCAGTCATTGAATATGTTTTTGACACACCGTTAACCGTAATTGTCTTTTTATAAATTTCGTTCCCCAAAGAAGCAATTGAAATATGCTTGTTGCCGTCATAGATTAATTTTTCATATATCTCGTCGCTGATAATCCAGATATCTTTGCTAATTGCAATCTTAGCGATTTTTTCAAGTTCTTCTTTGGAATAAACACAGCCTGTAGGATTAGATGGGCTATTAATAATTAAGAGTTTTGTCTTTTTTGTAATTATTTTTTCTAATCTATCGAAGTCTATTCTAAAGCCGTCTTCGGCAAAAGTTTCTAATATTACCGGGATAGCGCCAGCTAACCTTACCATGTGTGGGTAACTTAACCAGTAAGGAGAAATGACGATTACTTCATCAGCAGGATTAATAAGCGCCTGGAGACTGTTATAAATAGAGTGCTTTGCTCCACAAGAAACAACTATTTGTTCAGGAGTAAATTCGAGAGAATTGTCCTTCTTAAATTTAGAAGAAATTGCTCCTCTCAGTTCAGGGATTCCGCTTTCAGGAGTGTATTTTGTAAAGCCCTCTTGAATGGCTTTAATTGCGGCATCTTTTATTTTTTGGGGAGTGTCAAAATCCGGCTCACCAGCAGCAAAGTTTATTATGTCTTTACCTTCTTTTTTTAATTGCTTGGCTTTTGCCGTGATCTGGAGAGTTTGGGAAGGTTTTAGGTCTTTTAGCCTCTTGGCTATTTCCATAGCGCTTTGTCGAATAAACAACGTCTTTATGCAAAATTTAAAATGTAAAAATCAAAATGACAGTGTAAAATTCAAAATGTTTAAACTTTAATATGTAATTTTGATATTTAATTTTTGATATTTGATATAACTAGTGTTTATTCGTATTTACTATGGCTCTTGCTTGCGCCTAAAAATCTTTCCGATTGAGCCTAAAAATTTAGAGGGCGTAGGAGGTTTTGGCTTTGGCTCAGGTTTCTTTTCTTCTTTTTTTATTATTTTTTGTTTTTCTTTCTTAGGTTCGATTTTCTCCTCAAGAACAGTTTCTTGCTTTTGAGGCTTTTCTTGCGCTATGGGTACTTGAGCAGGCGCTACCTTTTTCTCTTTCTTTTCTATTGGCTTAGGTTTTTCCTCTGCTAATTTTTTAACCAATTCAAAAATTACAAGGGAAGCATCATCGCCCCTTCTTTTTTTAAAGTGTATAATCCGAGTAAATCCGTAACTTCTATCATTAAACAAAGGGCCTAATTTTTCGAATAACTTACTGACCAAGGCATGGTCACCCAGTATTTGAAAAACCCTTCTTCTATTATTCAAAGAATTGGTTTTTGATAATGAAAGTATCCTTTCGACAACCGGCCTTACCACTTTTGCTCGGGCTACTGTTGTAATTACTCGCTGATGCGCAAATAGAGAACGGCTTAAATTCAGAGTAAGAGATTTTCTCTGGCCTTGGTTTAAATTTAATTTTGCTCTAATTTTGGCGTGGCGCATTTAACTTGTCTTTTTAAGTTTTTTGGAATCGAATTGCATTCCAAATGAAAGGCCCATTTCTTTTAAAATCTCTGAGATTTCATTTAGCGACTTTTTCCCGAAATTGCGGAAGGAAAGCATATCTTGTTCGCTCTTTTTTACCAAATCAGCGATTGTGTTTATTTTTGCTTCACGCAGACAATTAGAACTGCGTACAGAAAGTTCAAGTTCGGAAACTGGCATCCTTAGCTTTTCATAAAGCGCCTTTTCTTCTTCAGTCATCTCCTCTTCTTCCTCTTCTTCTGGCAACTGGCCAAAATTAACAAAAACATCCAAATGCCGCTGGAGAATGTTAGCGCTATATAGCAAAGCGTCTTTGGGAGACACGCTACCGTTGGTAAAAATTTCTAAAATAAGCCGGTCATAATCTGTTCTTTGTCCAACCCTGGTATTCTCGGATTTAAAATTTATCTTCTTCACCGGTGTAAATATAGAATCTATGGGAATAACGCCAATGGGAGAACCTTCTTTTTTATTTTGTTCTGCGCTAACAAACCCTCTACCCCTGCCTACCTCTATTTCCATATTGAATTTAGCATCTTCGGTTAAGGTGGCAATGTTCTGTTCGGGATTTAATATTTCGACAGTCTCGTCTGTAATTATATCCTTAGCTTTTATTTGGCCTTTCTTATTAACCTTGATATAAACAGTTTTAGGTGATTTTGAATGAGATCTTAAAATAATATTCTTCACATTTAAAACAATCTGTGTGACATCTTCCAATATATGTGGGATAGTAGAAAACTCATGAGAAACATTATCTATTTTAATTGAGGTGGCTGCGCTACCTTCAATAGAGGACAATAAAATCCTGCGAAGAGAATTTCCCAAAGTTATCCCATAACCTCGCTCAAATGGCTCAGCAATAAATTTGCCGTAAGTTGGAGTGTATGTAACTTCATCGCATTCAAGCCGTTTGGGCATTTGAAAATCTTTCCATTTAATTCCCATCTGACCTCCTTAAATGAGCACTTAACTTATGGAGTCCAAAAGACGACATAAGTTAATCTTCTAAGAAACACATCTATGATTGTGCGAATTTAACCCCCACACCAATTAAAACAGGGTATTATTTCATTCCTTTTCCCCAGACCATTTAATAATTGGTGTGGGGGTAAGTTCAGACATATAACTTAGCTTCATCTAAAACTTATTCGCTAAGTTATGTCTTCACTTATTTTGAGTAAAGCTCTACGATAAGTTGTTCCTGAATCGGGAACTGAATATCCGACCGCTGCGGAAGGCGCGAGACCTCAAAGGTCATCTTATCAGATTCAACTTTTAACCACTCGCAAGTTGCCCAATCTTTACTTAAGGCCAAATTATCTCTTATAACTTTCGAAAGTTTTTCGCTGGGCTTTAAAACTATTTTAGAACCGACCTTGACTAAAAAAGACGGTACGCTAACTCTTTTTTCGTCCACATATACCACTCCATGACGAACAAATTGCCTGGCTTGTGTTCTATTAACAGCAAAACAAGAACGAAATAAGCAGTTATCTATTCTTCTTTCTAAAAGTTGTAATAACGTATCGCCAGTAACTCCGGTCTTTTTAGCGGCTAAGCGAAAATATTTGCGGAATTGCCTTTCTAAGATCCCGTATATTCTTTTTACCTTTTGTTTTTCCCTCAACTGCAAACCATAATCTGAAAGTTTTCCTCTTTGGGTTTGTCCGTGCTGTCCAGGAGAGTAACTCCTACGAGAAAATGCACATTTTTCAGTAAAACATCTGGCGCCTTTCAAAAACAACTTAGCACCTTCTCTTCTGCAAAGCCGGCATTTAGATCCTATATATCGAGCCATCCTTAGACTCTCCTTCGCTTTTTAGGCCGACAACCATTATGCGGTATTGGCGTCTTGTCTCTTATGACAGTAACGTTAAGGCCAGTGGCTTGCAATGCCCTTATAGCCGATTCTCTGCCAGAACCTGCGCCCTTAACACAGACCTCTACTTCTTTCAGGCCTAATTCTAAAGCTTTTTTTGCGGCATCTTGGGCTGCTACTTGGGCTGCAAATGGAGTAGATTTTTTTGAACCACTAAAACCCACAATACCTGGGCTAGACCACGCTATTACGTTACCATTTTTGTCAGTTACAGTTACTATAGTATTGTTGAATGTGGCCTGAATATGCACTATTCCGCTGGTTATGCCTAACAATTTTTTCTTTTTAGCTTTTTCGGCAGTTTTTGCCATAAATATCCTCTTTGCTTTTAAATTTTATTTAGGTTTGGCCTCTTTTGCAGGCGTAGCTGTAGGGGCTGCAATTCTCATAATAGCTACATTCTTTCTTGGGCCCTTGCGAGTGCGTGCGTTAGTTCTTGTGCGTTGGCCGCGTACTGGCAAGCTCCTTCTATGCCTTAAACCTCGATAGGTAGAAATGTCCATAAGGCGTTTTATATTCTGGGAAATTTCTCTTTTTAAATCTCCCTCTACCTTATACTCTTTCTGAATAATGCCAGTAATCTTTGCTGCCTCTTCATCGCTTACGTCTTTTGCCTTTTTATGCGGGTCAACACCGGCCTTTTTTAAAATGTCTAATGAATTAGACGGGCCAATTCCGTAAAGATAGCGTAAAGCTATATTAATATGTTTCTCTTTCGGTATATCTACACCCATTATCCTAGGCAACTTAAACACCCCCTACTAATATTTCTTTTATCCTTGTCTCTGTTTGTGTTGAGGATTAGAGCATATTACTCTGATAATCCCCTGTCTTTTTATTATCTTACAATTAGAACAAATCTTTTTTACAGAAGCTCTCACTTTCATAATTATTTAACCCTAAATACAATTCTACCCCGATTTAAATCATAAGGAGACAATTCCATCTTTACTCTATCTCCCGGTAGAATACGGATAAAATGCATTCTTATCTTTCCCGAAACATGAGCCAATACCATATGTTCGTTATCCAGTTTTACTCGAAACATTGCGTTTGGCAACGATTCTACAACCGTACCCTCAACCTCTATTGCTTCTTCTTTAGGCATAGGTTATTTTGTTAAAATTTCGTTCCCTCTTTCCGTAATTAAAACCGTATGTTCAAAATGCGCAGAAGGCAATCTATCTTTTGTAACTGCTGTCCAGCCGTCAGGCAAAATTTCAGCTTGGGCAACGCCAGTATTAACCATCGGCTCAATTGCCAAGACCATACCCGGCTTTAGCTCTTCTCCTTGATGCGGCGGCCCGAAATTAGGTATTTGTGGTTCTTCGTGCAAGTTTTTTCCTATTCCGTGACCTACAAATTCCCTTACTACCGAGAAACCGTTTTTAATCACAAATTGCTCTACTGTAAAGGATATGTCAGAGACCCTATTAGCAGGTTTTGCCTTGCTAATAGCTAAAGCCAACGCCTTGTTTGTTACTTTAACTAACTTTGCCTTCTTTTTATCAACCCTACCGACAAAAAAAGTTTTTGCCGCATCAGCAAAATAACCTTCATACTTAATGCCAACATCCACGCTGACGATATCGCCTTCTTTTAAAACTCTAAAAGAAGGAACACCATGAACTATCTCCTCGTTAATGCTGGTGCAAATACTTGCTGGATAACCTTCATACCCCTTAAAAGCAGACACAGCCTTAAAATCGCTTATTACCTGAATAGCCACATCTTCTATCTCAAGCGTAGTTATACCCGGCTTTATAATCTTTGCGATTATTTTTAAAACCGAAGAAACTATTTTGCCAGCCTGCCTTAAATACCTTAATTCTTCTTCGGTTCTAATCGCAATCATTTAAGAGGTAAAAATTTTTGCAAAAGAGCAAGCAAACTTCCCGCATCCAAATCGCCTGAGAATTCTTTTAATTTCGCCTTTTCTTCGTAATAATCAATTAGGTCTTTAGTCTGCTCTTGGTAAATCTTAATTCTATTTTTAATTGTAGACGGCATATCATCTTCGCGCTGAATCAGTGCACCGCCACAATAGTCGCAAATTCCTTCTTTTTTAGGCGGAACATTTTTGATGTGGAAAATTTTTGCACAATTCTTGCAAACTCTGCGGCCAGAGAGCCGCTGAATAATGGTACTCTCTTTTGTTTTTAAGTAGATAACCCAATCGATTATCTTATTTCTGCTTTTTAAAAACTTATCGATTTCCTGCGCTTGAGCAATATTACGAGGAAATCCGTCTAAAATAAATCCTTTTTCAATATTAATATTTTCTAATTTTTCTCCTACTAACGATGTTACTAAATTATCCGGTACTAATTCACCTTTATCTATATAAGTTTTGGCTTCTTTGCCAAGTGCTGTTTCCTCTTTGACTGCCTGCCTTAACAAATCGCCAGTAGAAATATGCGGAATGTCGAATTTTCTACTTAATAGTGCTGCCTGGGTTCCTTTGCCAGCGCCCGGGGGCCCCAGAAGAATTAACCTCATCTTCCCCGCCCTCGTATATGGCC
The DNA here is from genome assembly GCA_040753675.1 of Candidatus Omnitrophota bacterium. Classification (GTDB taxonomy): domain Bacteria; phylum Omnitrophota; class Gorgyraeia; order JAHJTE01; family JAHJTE01; genus JBFMEB01. The sequence goes on from JBFMEB010000013.1 coordinate 44,982, forward strand.
GGTCTTCATAAACCCTTCATAATTTCTCATTAATAATTGAGATTCTATCTGCTTAGCAGTATCCAGCAAAACTCCCACCACAATTAAAATGCCAGTGCCGCCGAAAAACGAAGCGATTAAATAAGGAATATTTAACCAGGACATTACGAGGTCAGGAAAGATGGCGATAAATACGATGAACATCGCACCTGCCAAGGTTATCCGCGTCATAATAAAATCAAGGTATTCTGAGGTTGGCTTACCAGGCCTGATACCTGGAATAAAACCGCCGTATTTTTTCATATTTTCGGAAATATCAACTGGATTAAATACAATTGCCGTATAAAAATAACAGAAGAAAATTATTAAAAGCGCATAGACAGTCGTATAAAGGAATTGGCCTCTTACTAAACTATTAGCAAAATTTTGAAAAGTAGGATTTGGTATAAATGAAGCGAGAGTTGCGGGAAACAAAATTATAGATTGTGCAAATATAATTGCTATTACCCCTGACATATCCACTCGTAATGGCAGGTATGTGCTCTGGCCGCCATACATTTTTCTGCCCACAATACGACGAGCATATTGAACAGGAATTTTTCTCTGGCCCTGAGTTATTAAGGTGACCGCAAACATCACTCCAAACAATAAAAACGGCAGAATTGAAAGGGCATAAGGATTTATTAACTTTGTTTGGCTCTTTGCACCAGGAGAAACTAGGACAAATAGTTGATATAAAGCCACTGGAATACGTGAAATAATTCCAACGGTTATAATCAAAGAGATTCCGTTGCCAATGCCTCTTTCCTGAATCTGCTCGCCAATCCACATGATAAAAACCGTGCCAGCAGTTAAAGTAACTACGGTGACAAACCTAAACATCCAGCCAGGATTTGAAACTATTTGTAAATTTAAATCCTGATAGCGGGCTGGATTTTCAAGCCACAATGCGATAAAAAAACCCTGGACTACTGCAAGAAGCACAGTGCCGTAACGCGTAAACTGATTTATCTTCTCATGACCGGCTTTGCCCTCTTTGGCAATGCGTTCTAAGGCAGGTATAACTGCGGTTAAAAGCTGCAAAATAATCGAGGCAGAGATATACGGCATAATCCCCAAAGCAAAAATAGTAAGACGGCTTATTGCGCCGCCTGAAAACATATTCATTATGCCAAAGAGCGCCCCACCTTGCGTTTCGCTCATTTTCTCAAAGAATTCTGCTAACGCTGTTCCGTTAATTCCCGGGGTGGGTATGTAAGCGCCTAATCTTTCTATGGAAAGAAGCGCCAAAGTAAAAATAATCTTCTTTTTTAAATCCGGAATTTTGAAACAATTAACAAATGAAGAAAGCATTTATACTATCTTGGTTAGAGTAACAATTTTACCGCCGGCGCTTTGAATTTTTTTTGCTGCATTTGCTGAAAATAAGCAGCCGCTAAATGACAAGGGCCGGTTGATTTCGCCGGTTCCCAAAATTTTTACTGCCTTCTCTTTTGAACCAATAAGCCCAAATTGCTCTAAAACCTCAGGATTAATCTCTTGAATGTCCTTTTTAATTCCTTTAAGAATATCCTCTAAGTTTATGATTTGGCAATCGCTCACTTTATAGGCGTTAAATCCTATCTTAGGCAGCCTTCTTACCAGGCGCATCTGGCCACCGATAAAGCCGCGATAAGTTCTTCTGCCTGACCTGGCATTTGCTCCTTTATGGCCCCTACAAGAAGTTTTGCCATGGCCAGAAGAACTGCCTCTGCCGACTCTTTTACTCTTCTTCTGTTTAAGAATAGGTTTTATTTCATTGATTAACATTTTATTTCTTTGCTTGTTTCATTTGCGCAAATCCAGCAAATGTTGCCCGAGTAACATTAATCGGGTTATTGGACTTTAAACATTTCGTCAATATATCTTTAATACCAGCTGCTTCACAGATAGCTCGAACACATCCTGCGGCAATAACGCCGGTTCCAGGCATAGCCGGCTTAAGCATCACTTTTGCTGCTCCAAATTCAGCAATAATAGCATGGGGAATAGTAGTCTCAACCATAGGTATGCTTATCATTGATTTTTTGGCTTTAGCAATTGATTTACGTATGGCGCTAGCAACCTCATTTGCTTTAGCTAAGCCCAAACCAACATGGCCTTGGCCGTCACCAACAATCACCAGGGCGCTAAAATGAAGTTTTTTGCCGCCTTTGGTAACCTTAGCCACACGATTAATGCTGATAATCTTCTCTATGTATTCTTTTGCGACTTGAGGTTGAGCTGATTTTTCTTGAACCATATTAGAATTCTAACCCTGCCTTTCTTGCTGCTTCAGCTAAGGCTTTAAGCCTGCCGTGATAAGGCCGGCCTCGCCTATCAAAAACTATTTTTGTGATTCCTTTTTCTTTTGCTGTTTTAGTAAGTATCTCGCCTAACATACCTGCTGCTTTAATATTTCCGCCATAGATTTTAGAACCCTTAATCCTATCGTCAAGGGTTGATGCGCTAAGTAAAGTCTTTTGTTTTTCGTCATCAATCAGCTGAACAAATATATTTGCCAGTGTTTTTGTAACCGCAAGCCTCGGCCGTTCACCTGTACCAAATACCTTTCTTCTTACCCTAATTTGGCGTTTTAATCTTTTTATCTGTTTTGTATTCACGATGCTTTATCCATTTTACTTCGCTACCACTTTTCCAACTTTTCGCCTTACATATTCTCCCACATAGCGAATACCCTTACCTTTATATGGCTCAGGTGGGAATATATCTCTAATCTGCGCTGCTACTTGACCCACCCGGAATTTATCTATCCCCTCTATCACTATTTGAGTTTGCTTTGGAGCGAGAATCTTTATATCATCAGGAATAGGAAAATTCACAGCGTGAGTAAAACCTAACATCATCACCAGCGTTTTACCCTGAATCTGGGCGCGAAATCCGACTCCTACAATTTCTAATTCTTTAACAAAACCTTTTTTTACGCCTTCGATCATATTGAAGGCAAGACTTCTAGTGAGTCCATGCAATGATTTGCTTGGTTTAGTATTGGTTGCTCGCGAAAAAACTAATTTATTTGAGTCTAAAGAAACGGAAATTCCTGGTGGAATTTTAATTTGAGACTTCCCCTTTGGGCCTGTCGCAGAAATAGACTCCTTAGTAATTTCTACTTTAACCTCATTAGGAACAACAATAGCTTTTTTACCTATTCTTGACATCTTATCACCAAACAAAACCAATAACTTCGCCGCCAATTTTCATTTCTCGTGCCTGTTTATCAGTAAGAAGGCCTTTGGAGGTTGAAATAATCGCCAATCCCAGACCGTTTAAGACCTTTGGTATTCTTTTTGAGTTAACATATGTCCTCAAACTAGACTTGGATATTCTGTGTAAGCCAGAAATTGCCGGCTTTCCCTCAGAGCTATATTCAAGATAAACGCGAATAAGTTTAGGGTTTTGAGTATCCAATACTTTTAAGTTTCTAATGTAACCTTCTCGTTTTAAAATCTCTAATATCGCTAATACCGTTTTACTTTTAATAACATCAACGCTTTCTTTGTTTACTATGCTAGCGTTGCGAATAACAGTAAAGGTATCAGAAATTAAGTCTGTGCGCATCTAAGCTCCTTCAATGAGTCCGCCATGTTTCTTTGGCGGGCGAAGTAAATATCTATGGCCTTACGGCCATAGCATTCAAATCAAAATTCAAGTTCCACTTGTCCGCTGTCTTCTCTCCCTTGATGTTCGATGTATTTCTGTATCACTACTTCATCTATGCCTACTG
>JBFMEB010000014.1:0-47122 GCA_040753675.1 Candidatus Omnitrophota bacterium
GCTTAATTCCTTTGCTTTACGGAAAGCGATGGATAAAAAACTTAAAACAATTCTTGATCTTTGTTACCCTAAAAAATTATGAGTCTGCTATTTCCTTCCGGTAACATTTAGTAATGAGTCATTAGGACCCTTTTTTATTGACATAGCCCTGCCTTTATGTTAAAGTTTCTCAAATAATAATTGTTTTGGGGAAAATATGGAAAATGATATAGAGAATAAGCAAGAAGGTAATAGCCTAAAAGCTGAATTAGCCAGAAAAAAAGCCGAATTAGACATCTTTTACGAGATATCTAATGCTATGCGAACTACTCTTAAGCTTGATGAAATACTCTATTGCATACTTACCGGGGTAACCGCACATGTTGGCTTAGGTTTTAACCGCGCCCTTCTTTTCTTAATCAACGAAGTTAATGAAACAATAGAAGGCAAAATGGCTATCGGCCCAGAAACTGGCGAAGAAGCATCGATTGTCTGGAAAAATATTGAACAAGCAAAAATGAACCTGGAAGACTTAATTAGTGCCTACAAGGTTTCCGGTAAGATGATTGATTCTAAATTAAATAAGACTATCAGCGAACTAAAAATACCTCTTAAAGAAGAAGGCGGCATAATTGCCATAACTGCCATTGATGGCATGGCCTTACATATTCGCGAGGATACAATCAAAAACAGCCAAAATGATATTATTATCAAGTTATTAAAGCCCAGGGAATTCGTTAGCGTGCCTTTAAAGTCAAAAACCAAAACCTTAGGAGTAATATACGCTGACAACATGTTTACCGGAAAACCAATTACAAATGAAGATATCCGAATCCTGATGATGTTTGCTAACCAGGCGGGCTTGGCAATCGAAAACTCTTTCCTCTACGAACAGACTGTAAATATGGCACAGACAGACTCTTTAACGAAATTATATAACCATGGATACTTTCAAGATTGTTTGGCAAAAGAATTGGAAAATGCGAAATTAATCTCAAGGCCTTTAAGCCTTCTTTTGATTGATATTGATAATTTTAAAAATTATAACGATACTTTAGGCCATCAATCCGGCGATAAAATTTTAAAACAACTTGGGGCAATCCTCCAGGAGTCAAGCCGCAAATTAGACTATGCCTGTAGATATGGCGGCGAAGAATTTGCTATAATCCTACCTCATACTGACAAAAATGAAGCATTTTCAATTTCTGAACGGCTGCGCAACCGAATTTATGAACATGTTTTCTGGAAAAAAGAAATTCAGCCACTTCAACATCTGACTGTCAGCATAGGACTTTCCACTTTTCCTCAAGATGCAACTGATAAACAATTATTGTTGCAAGCATCTGATAAAGCCCTCTATCAAGCAAAACAATCCGGCAAGAATAAAACCTGCCTATATAGCCGCTAATCTTTATTAAACTGTTGGTGCGGGAGATTCTTTATTTGCACCTTCTCGGGTGGACTCTTTGGGGTGAGTTTTCTCGCTTTTCTCTTTGGCAAATTTTACTGAGACAATCTTGGAAACTCCAGATTCCTGCATGGTAATGCCATACATTACATCGGCATTGGTAATTGTCTTTTTATTGTGGGTAATAATAATAAACTGCGTTGTTTTAATAAACTCATGGAGTACCCTATTATACCGGTCAATATTAGACTCATCCAAGGCTGCATCTATTTCATCTAAGACGCAGAATGGCGATGGCTTTACTTTAAATACGGCAAAAATAAGTGCAATAGCAGAAAGTGACTTTTCCCCGCCTGAAAGAAGAGAGATATTCTGCAGTTTTTTGCCAGGTGGCCGACAGACAATCTCAATACCGGATTCTAAAATATTGTTCTCATCGCTTAAAAAAAGTTGCGCCTCACCGCCAGAAAATAACAGCTTAAAATAATCCTTGAAATTAGTCTGAATCTTTTCAAAGGTTTGAGTGAACATCTTTTTCGTTGTCTGGTTTATCTTGGCAATCGCCTTATGAATGGAATCTTTGGCAACTAACAGGTCATTGCGTTGATTTGTAAGGAATTCTAATCTTTTTTTCAACTCCTCGTGCTCCTCAATAGCAACCAGATTCACGCTGCCATAAGAATCTAACTTTTCTTTGAGGGCCTCTATCTCCTTGTCCATATCACTAAGTTCTGAGTCGGATAGTTTTTCTTGAGACGGCTCGCAAGTATCCAGATTAATATGAAAATTTGCCTCAATTCTGTTCTTGATATTTAAAATTTGGAAATTTAATTCCTGCTCTTTCGAAGTCAGGTTAAACTCCTCTTGCCGCAGGCGATTTAACTCATTATTCTTTTCATCAATTGCCTTTTGTTCGGCTTTAATCTTCTCAAAGATACTATCTCTGTTTTTTCTTAAATCTTCTAAACGCTCTAAGGCTTCCTCCTTCAAATTACGGCTATTCTCTATGTCTCTACTTAAGCTTTGAATCTGGCTACTTACTTCCTTTATTCGAATTTCACTCTCTTTAATCTGGCTATCAGAATCCTGATAGCGCTTCTCATCAGTGCTTAAAGAAGATTCTATAGTGCGCAAAGAGCTCTCCAGGCTTAATCGTTTGTCAGCAAAGGAAGCTATGGTAGTCTCCAACTGGGCAATATCTACAATAGTCTTTTCCCGCTTATTGGTTAAATTTGTAATCAAATCTTGATTGGAAAGTATAACCTCATCCATTTTTTTAACTTCTGATTCCAATCCTTGCACTTTAGCCTTAGATTTATCTAAATCCTGGGTTAATGAATTTGCCTCTGCCTCAACTTCTTTCAATTCGTCCTCTATAATCTGAGCTTCCTGTTCTAACTTTTCAAGGTCCTGAGAAACTATTTTAAATTGCGTATTGATATTAGCAAATAAGATCTCTCTATCCTTTAAGACTGCTTCATTGCTGACAATAGAATTTTCAGAAGTTTTAATTAAGGTAATCAACTCATCTCTTTTCTTGCCCACCTCTACAAGGCTTGCCAAAACTTCTTTTTCTTTCTGGGTAATTCTATCCAAATCTAAATCAATAATTTTTAACTTGCACTTGATTTTTTTTGCATTTTTTATAGAAGTACCTAAAACTCTAGAGAGGTCATCTGACGAGTCTTCAATCAAATCAATCTTACCTAAAAAGCCCATGCCTGATTTTAAATCTTTGGCATCAATAAAGACAATGCCATCAAATGCAGCCTGAGAGTCAGCATACTTTGTCTTAAGATTAGCGAGGAATTCCTTCTGGGATTTTAAGCCGGAAATCTCCTTCTCAAGTTGGCTTAACTTAATTTCTAAATCCCCCAAGGTTAACTGATTAGTTTTTAAGGTTTCTTTGGCTTCGTTTAAACCTTTAGATAATTCTTTAATCTGGAAGGTTTTATTTTTTAAATCAGATTCTAATTTTTTAAAATTATCGCTCACTCCTTGTTTTTCTTCGCTAACTTTAGCCTTTTCTATCTGCAGACGGTGCTTTCTTGCTAAAACCGAAGTTAAATCACTATTTGTCTTTGAAAAGTCATTTCTCGACTTTGCTAAGTGGTTAGTAACTTCCAGTATTGTCTTTTTAGCACTTGAAATAGACTGGCGTGCTGATTCTATTTCTTTGACGATTGTTTCTAAAGAGACAGTTTGAGTCTTCAATTGATTTTGTTTTTGTTGGCAGATGCCATCAAAAGAATCAAACTCCTCTTTAACTGTTGCAAGCCTTGCTTTCTCAGTATTTATTCTATCTAAAATTAATGCCTTTTCCTTAGTTAAAAAGTCGACCCTTGCTTGATACTCTCCAATACGCTCTTTATTGACTTTTATCTGATCATTTGCCCTTTCTACTGAGTTGTCGGCCCTTAGAGCATCTTTATCGCTTGTCTCAATTGTTGAAATAACTCTGTTTAAGTCTGTTTGCAGGTTCTCAATCTGCTGCATAATATCAGTAATGGCATTGCTCATTGCTTCTTGCGCTTTTCCAAAAGAAGTCTTATTAAGACTCAACTGCTGGATCTGGGAATTTAACCTGCTTAACTCGAATAGCGCCTTTTTAACTTCCAAGTCTTTTAGATGTGCAAAATGTTCTTGATAACGCCTTGCCTTTGCTGCCTGGCGTTCCACCGAGCTAAGCTGACGTTCGACCTCAGTTATAATATCAGCTAAACGAATAAGATTTTCTTCTGTGTCTTCTAATTTACTTAAGGCCTCTTTCTTTTTTGATTTATACTTGGTAATGCCAGCAGCCTCGTCGAAAATCGAACGCCTTTCTTCCGGACGCGAGCTTAAAACCAAATCAATTTTACCCTGCTCAACTAAAGAATAAGATTCGCTGGCAATTCCCGTACCCATTAATAGTTCATTAATATCTTTTAGCCTCACCTGGCTCTTATTAATCAGGTATTCACTCTCCCCTGACCTGAAAAGCCTGCGGGTAATCGTCACCTCTTCATAGTCAATTGGCAGTATCTTATTCTCGTTAGAGAATGTTAAACTCGCTTCTGCAAAACCAAGTGCCGGCTTATTTGAGGTGCCATTAAAGATAACATCTTCCATTGATGCTCCGCGCATTGCTTTAACTGACTGTTCTCCTAAAACCCAGCGTATAGCATCAAAGATATTTGATTTACCGCAGCCATTTGGGCCGACAATTGCAGTAACTCCAGGTTCAAAATTTAGTACGGTTTTGTCAGCAAAAGACTTAAAACCGATTAGCTCTAACTTCTTAAAATACATTTTCCTTATCCTTGCTTAAACCTTTGAGACTCCAAAGATATATTTAGCTATTCTCCGACGATCTTCATCACTAATATTAATAAATTCAATACCCCCTTCTATTTCTTCTTTACTATCTCCCACTTCAAATTTTTCTACCCAGGCTATCTTTCCTGTTGCAAGAATCGGTTCTTTCTTATCCGGCATAAACAACTTCAAATCCAACAATGTACCTTTATCAAGAAACGAATTCAAAAATAAACATATTCCGCCTTGGCTGACATTTTTTGTGAAGGATTTTATCTTGTCTTGAGTGGAATCTAAAACTTGGTACTCAACTTTTACTCTAACATCTAAGCGGGGAAAACGTCTTTGTTCCTGCATGACTCACCTCACTTAAGCTTATAATGCTCCCTTAAATCTTTTTGTCAGCAGAGGGATAATTTCGAATAAATCCCCTACTAACGCATAATTTGCTATCTGAACTATAGGTGCGCTAGGATCTTGGTTTATTGCCACTATTATCTGGGATGATTGCATACCAACCAAATGCTGAATCTGACCAGAAATTCCGCAGGCAATGTAAATTTTAGGACATACTGTCCTACCTGTCTGGCCTACTTGGTGTGAATAGGCCATCCATCCTGCATCAACAGCTGCTCGGGATGCGCCAACTGCTGCGCCTAAAGAGGCAGCTAATTCTTCTATTAATTTAAAATTTTCTGCTGCTTTTAAACCTCGGCCTCCGGAAACAATGATATCTGCCTCGGCTAAATTTTGTTTTTGAGTTATGTCAGCGACAAAATCCAAAAGACTACTACGAGAATTCAGCAATTGGCCGTTTAGGATTTCTTTTATAACTTTGCCCTTTCTGTTAGTATCCACTGCGGCCTCTTTCATTACTTTATGCCTTACAGTAGCCATCTGGGGCCGGTTATTTTTAGTTACGATTGTAGCCATAATATTTCCGCCGAAAGCTGGACGAGTCTGTAAAAGGCATCTTGACTTTAGGTCAATTTCAAAACCAGTACAGTCAGCAGTGAGGCCAGTGTTTAACCTGACCGCCACCCTGGAGATAAGCGACCTGCCTATGGTTGTTGCTCCGGCAAGGACTATTTCCGGTTTATACTTATTAACTAAGTAAAAGAGTGCATTTGTATACGGCTCATCAAGAAAATTTGCCAGAAACGGACTATCAATTACATAGACAGAATCCGCACCGCGCGCTATTAATTCCTGAGCTTGATTGCTAAAATTGCTGCCCAAAAGTAAGGCTGAAAGCTCAACCTTAAGAGAATTCGCAAGGCGCCGGCCTTCTCCTAACAACTCATAGGCAACCGGCTGTATAAGGCCTTTTTTCTGCTCAGCAAAAACCCAAACACCTCTGTAATCAGTTAAATCTTCAGTTTTAGCTGCGTGTTTTTCAATAACTATTGCCGAAAATTTACAGGCATCTACGCAAGCACTACAAAGCGTGCATTTCTCAAGGTCGATTACAGCCTTTTTACCTACAATAGTAATTGCAGAAACCGGGCAGGCTTTTAAGCAAAGCTTACAGCCTGTACATTTATCAGCTAAAACTTTAATAGACATATCTTCTTAAATTTAAAAATCAAATATCAAAATTTAAAATGACAATTCAAAATTTAAAATTTTTAAAACATTTTGCATTTTAATATGTAATTTTGATTTTTGCACTTTGAATTTTGAATTTTATTTATGTGATTTTGCTTGCAAAATTGCATCTTTTAGCGCTGCTACTAATTTATCAGCTATATCAGATGCATCGCCTTCAAAAATAATTCCTTTTTGCCTAGGAGGCGGAGTAAAAATCTTAACTACCTGAGTTGGTGAACCATCTAAGCCAATTTTATTTTTATCCAGCTCTAACTCATTTACAGTCAACTTCTTAATCGGAGCGCTTTTTGCGCGCATCATATTACGTAGCGACGGCAATCTGGGCTCATTTATCTCTTTCACCACTGTCAAAAGCACTGGCAAGGGAGTCTTTATAATTTCAAAACCATCCTCAGTTAATCTCTCTACTTGACAAAAACCACCTTCTATCTTCTCGATCTTTCTTACAAAGGTAACCTGTGGAATATCAAGATGCACTGAAATTCCGGGCCCAACCTGAGCCGTATCTCCGTCTGAAGCTTGTTTGCCGCAAATAATTAAGTCAAAGGGAGATAATTTTTTAATAACGCAAGATAATATATAACTGGTTGCCCAGGTATCAGAACCGGCAAAAGCCTTATCAGTAACCAATACTGCTTCATCTGTGCCTAAGGAAAGCGTTTCCCGAAGAGCATTTTCTGCCTGCGGCGGACCCATAGTCACTACGGTAACCTTACCACCGAATTTCTCTTTCAGGCGTAGCCCCTCTTCAATCGCATACATATCAAAAGGATTTATAATTGATTTTACGCCTTCACGAATTAGGGTGTTAGTCTGGGGGTTAATCTTCACGTCCCCTGTCTCAGGAACTTGCTTTATGCAGACGATAATATCCATATTAGTGGTGAATAAATGTTAAGTTAATGTAAATTTTTTCTATCCTGGTGAATCTCTCCTACCTTACCAGTACAGTTTGTATCCTGCGCTGCACAATAGCGCCAGGAATTAACAACCCCGCCAGAAGAATGTCTATGAGGACATTCAATAAACCAAGGATCGTTAGGAGTGCTGCCGTTGCCGTCGTAGTCATATTTATAGGTACACCACCGCGCTCCATCGCGAGGACAAGGCAAGGGACCTAACTCTATGTAATCAGGCGGACCAGACAACAATTTAAATAGATTCAAATCTGGCCAAGAGAGGTATTTAGCATAGTAGGTCTCAACTGCTGTGCGCATTGAAGATATAATTGCCGCCTCTGTGTGATCTCTAACTCTATTGCGTAAATCCATATACTTAATAATGGCTGCCAATACGAGAGCAACTAAGATACTCAAAATTACCATTAATTCAATAAGTGTAATACTGCGTGTACTAATTTTAAAATTAAAAATAATGCCCATTTTTTTTCATTTATCAAAAATTACTATTTCTTCATCTCTTTAATTAACTGCAAAGCAATTATACCACGTTGAATTTGATTTGTGCCTTCGTAAATCTGGGTAATCTTGGCGTCGCGCATATATTTTTCTACTGGATAATCGCGCATATAGCCATATCCACCTAAAATCTGTACCGCATCCGTGGTTACTTGCATAGCCATATCAGAGGCAAATAACTTTGCCATTGCTGATTCTTTGCCAACATCTTTACAGCCAGCATCAACCATTCTGGCAACAGCATATACAAGTGCCCTAGCTGCCTCTACTTTAGTAGCCATATCTGCCAACATAAATTGAATGCCTTGAAAACTAGAAATTGACTTGCCAAATTGTTGACGACTCTTTGCATAAATAACTGCCTCATCTAATGCACCTTGAGCAATACCTATGGCTTGGGCAGCTACTCCTGGCCGGCTCATATCAAAGGTTTTCATAGTAACAATAAAGCCCATGCCTTCCCTGCTTAATAAATTTTCTTTCGGGATTTTGCAATCGCTAAAAACTAATTCTCGTGTCGAAGAAGCGCGTATCCCCATCTTTTTTTCTTTTTTCCCGAATGTAAAACCTGGTGTGCCTTTCTCTACGATAAAAGCAGAAGCACCTCTTGCGCCTTTAGTCTTATCCGTCATCGCAATAATAACATAAATTTGCGCATCTCCGCCATTAGTAATAAAATGCTTTAAGCCGTTTAAAACATAATAATCGCCTTGTTTTTTAGCTACGGTTTCGATCGCAGAAGCATCAGAGCCGGCATTGGGCTCGGTCAGGCCAAAGGCAGCTAAATGCTCACCCTTGGCTAAAGCAGGTAAATATTTCTTTTTCTGCTCATCGTTACCATAGAGCAATATGGGAAAGGTTCCTAAGGCGCTTGCAGCATAAGAGACGGCGATACCGCCGCAAGCAGCAGACAATTCTTCAGTTGCGATACAAAGTTCTAACACTCCTTTACCCATCCCTCCGTAGCTTTCAGGAATATATAGCCCAAATAGATCAGATTGAGCCAATAATTTCATGATATGGTGTGGGAATTCTTCACTTTCATCAAGCTCGGCTCTAATTGGCTTAATCTTTTCAGCTGCAATCTGAGCGCATAGTTCCTTAATCATCATCTGTTCTTCAGTCAGTAAATAATCCACCTTATCCTCCGGTATTTAAAATTTATATTTTCTTCATTAGCGCAACTTCTTTGCAATCAGGAAACTTGGGACAATTAAAACAGTCATTCCAGACCTTATGTGGCAAGAGTTTAGTGCTTATTTTCTTAAATCCGAATCTTTTAAAAAATTTTGGCGCATAAGTTAAAACAAATATCTTCTTCACTCCCAGGTTTGCTGCTTCTTCAATGGCCTTTAGAACCAGGCTTGAGCCTATTCCTCGTAATCTAAATTTAGGATCAACTGCTAATGATTTAATTTCTGCCAAATTTTCCCAACAAATATCCAAAGCGCAACAGGCCCTAACCTTATTTTTATCTACAAAAACCCAGAAATTGCGTATATGCTCATAAAGTTCATTAAGAGAACGTGCAAGCATAAGATCTTTCTTCGCATATATATTAATTAAAGCCTGTATTGCTCTTATATCGCTAAATTTCGCTTTTCTAATCATTTTCTTCTTTTAACCTCAAAAATTATATAACAAAAGGCCTGGCATTGCAATATATCTTATCTAATGCTGCCAAAATCTTTACTGACATCTATGTCTGGGTTCTCTTTAAGTGCGGTTTTTAAAAATTTCAAGGCTTTTTCCTTATTGCCTAACTTAAAGTAGGTCTTAGCCAAAAATAAATTGACCTCTGTATTCCTAAGACCATATGCGTAAGCCAACCGCAAATACTGCAATGCGTCTTTGTATTTGCTCTGCTTATAAAATGTTTTAGCCAAGTAGAAGTTGGCTAAGCCGGAACTGGGGCAAATCCTTAAGACCTCTCTTGCCTCTGAAGCTAATGGAGTATCTAAACCAACGCTATCAAGTAAGCGCGCTCGGGATAAATTTGGCTCAGGCACAATTTGACCTAGCGATATCTTGAGTAAATCGAAGGAAGGAGCACTCCAGGTTTTTAAATCTATTGCCAGAGACTCGATAAGAGACAAATTTTCCTGGATGTCTTTTAAAAAAATTACACCTGACTCATCAAAAAATACAAGCTGCCAGGAGGGATGCTCGTAAAGCATTTTAAATATCTCCTTAGGGATAGCGGCAGTAGCATTATTCAAAAAAACCGTCTTAATATTAAATTTTTCAACCTGAGCATCAAAGACCTTCCTATCACCCTTCATTATCTTAAAGTAGGCATCAAAAAAATCCTTAGAGTATAGTTCAGTGCGACCATCAATAAAAACTTTATATTGGGGATAAGCATTAAAAATTAGATATGCGCCTGAATTAAAGTCATTAAACATATTTTTGGGTAGTTTATTTTTAATAAGAAAATCAACGCATTTCTTCGGATAGCGAAACCCAATCGTATCTGAAAGCATACTTTTCATCTCGTAAATATCAAAATCATAATAGCGCCGAAAAAGATAACTACTAGCAAAGTTAACTAAAAAGAAAATTAAAGCAAAAACAATAATATATTTTGCCGCTAAATTTTTGCTCCACGAAAAAGGTAAATTAATTTTCTTGTTTAGCTTTTCCTCTATGGCTTCTAATCTTGATATTATTATTGTAAAGGTAACGAAATTCAAAAAGCCAATATTACGCAATGCCGACAAGCCGAAAGGCAAAAAAACTATAAATAGTAAAATATAGCCCAGTTCTAATGATTGCCAATTAAATACCAAAGAGCAGGCGGCCAGCAAAATTAAAATATTTAGTTGAATATCGCCTGCAAATGTATTTCTTTTAAAAGATATTGCACTTCTAAGTTCTTCAATGTGTTTAAAGGCGTAATTAGCTTTGCCGGAAATTATATCTCTTAATATTTGCAGTGGATACATCGCGCCTCTAAACCCTTGAGGATTTAAGAATGAAACTAATAAAGACAACAACAATAATAACAGGAGTCTTCTAAATACTTGGTCGTCAAGCTTACCTGCAACTGACCATCGGCCGGGTAGATTTGCTATGTTCCTTCTCAATAATTCTGCAATTATAAAAATTAATATCAAGAAGGGGCCTAAAAAGAAATAGCCGTGACAATTTGCCCAAATAAACTGCAAAATTACCAAGAAATATATCCGTTTACTTTCCTTGGCAAACTTTAGTTGGTGTAAAAATATACAGAAGAAAAACAGACTTAGTATGTCTGGCCGTAGATTAAATCGAGAGCGCGTAGCAAATATGGCCAGAATCGCCACGAGAGAGGTGCTAATTACAAATCGAGTATCTCTAAAGCCAATAAAAAACAAAACTAAAAAACTCAAAGCCACTAATAAAGTTTGCAACATAATTAAGCCATCTAAATCAAAAAATCTATAGGTCAAATAGACAATCACCTGAAACAGCCAAGAATGATTTATCCAGCGAATTCCTGACGTGGTAAATGAATAAGGGTCGACGTGAGGCACCTGGAAATTTTTTACAATTAACTTTCCCGTCTTTAAATGTAGCCAGATATCGCTATCAAAAATTCCATTGGTGGCGAGGACTATTACAAAAAACACCAAGATAACTGTAAGTAATGAAGGTAGAAAATTATTTAACTTAGTAATAAGACGTCTCATTTCAACTCCTTTTTAAATTGAGCGGAAAGTGACAGGCAGCAAAATGACTAGGGCAAAGTTCTTCTAATTCGGGCCTAATCTTAAAACATTTATTTTGAGAATAAGGGCAACGGGTATTAAAAATACATCCATAGATCTCCTTAAATCTTGGGATTTCACCTTTTAGTTTACTCCTTTTCTCGATAGCCGACAAGATTAATGATTCTGAATAAGGATGAATCGGCTTATTAAAAATGTCTCCAGGAGGAGCCTTTTCTAGTATTTTACCTAAATACATTACTAAGAGATAATCAGAAAAGTTCTTCACAATCGATAGATTATGGGTTATTAATAAATAGCTTAAGTTAAGTCTCTTTTGCAAGTCCTTGAGCAGATTCAGAATTTGCAGTTGAGTTTTAACATCTAAAGATGAAACAGGTTCGTCTAAAATAATTAATTTTGGCTCAGTTGCCAAAGCTCTGGCTATGCTAATGCGCTGCCTCTGGCCGCCGCTAAACTCTGAAGGAAAGCGAAACCTGTTATTAGGATCGATGCCCACCAACTCTAAGAGTTCTTTGATTCGGTTCTCCCGGTTTTTGGCAACATTATGAATTAAGAGCGGCTCGTTTAAGATATCTTTTATACGCATCAAAGGATTGAGTGATTGATAAGGATTTTGAAACACTAACTGGATGTCTTTTCGTAAATCAGAAATTTGACTGCCAAATCGAACAATACCAGAAGAGGCTACTATCAGTTTTAAAATTATCTTTGCCAGAGTAGTCTTGCCGCAGCCGCTCTCTCCTACTATGGCAAGCGTGGTTGCCGGCTTAAGAAAAAAACTTACTTCATCAACTGCCTTAACTTCAATTTTTTCTTTAGAGAAAAAATTCTTCGCAATGTAATAATATTTCTTAATGCCTGAGAGTTCAAATAAAACTTCACTCATAAATAACCTAAATTCTGCTTAAGAGATCAGTAGCCTGTAATAATTCCTTAGTATAAAGCTGCTTCGGATTATTAAAGATTAAATGAGTCCTATCAAACTCTATTATTTTCCCCTTATACATTATTGCAGTATTGTCGGATAAAAATCTAATCAAGGATAAATCATGGCTAATGAAAATTATAGAAAGTCCTAATTTAGTCTGTAAATCTTTAAGTAGTTCAATGATTGCAGCCTCTATGGTTACGTCCAAATTCGAGGTGGGCTCATCGGCAATGAGAACCTTCGCATTAGTTGACAATGCCAAGGCAATCATCACTCTTTGGTTTAATCCTCCGGAAAGCTGATGAGGATAGAATCTTAAATGTTCTAAAGGATCTGGGACTTTAACCAGATTAAGCAATCGTATTGACTCTCCAAAAGCCTCCTTATAAGAAAAGTGCCTTAAATTGACCAATGTCTCAATTATTTGTGCACCTATACTCATAACCGGATTCAAGGCAGACACTGGATCCTGAAAGATATAAGCAATCTCCCTGCCGCGCAAATTATGTAATTTAATTTCGCTCATCTGTAGTAAGTTATTACCTTGATAGTTAATTTGGCCTCTAATTATTTTTGCATTATACGGCAATAATTTTACCACGCTCATTGCCAGAGTAGTCTTGCCACAGCCGCTCTCTCCTAAAATACCCAGACAGGTGCCTTCTTCTAACTTAAGGCTTACTTTCTCCAATGCAGTAAATTCACCTTCTTTGGTCTGATAATTTACAGTTAAATCGTTTATCTTTAAAATCTCGCTCATTGTTTTTCCCAGTTCCTTAATCCCTCACCTAACATATTAACTCCAAGAATAGTTATAAAAATAGCCAAGCCCGGAAATAAGGTAAGCCACCAAGCAACTCCCAACGTAGCTTTAGCGTCAATAAGGATATTACCCCACGAAGGCGTAGGAGGTTGAACACCTAAACCTAAGAAGCTCAATGAAGACTCGACCAAAATTGCATACGCCATTCCTAAGATTGCCGCCACAATTACTGGGCCCATTGCATTAGGTAATAAATGTAAAGTAATTATCCTTAAATCACTTGCGCCGATTACTTTGGCTGCTTGAATAAATTCTCTCTCTTTAAGGCTTAGAATTTGCGCACGAACTATACGTGCTACGCCCATCCAGCTAGTTAAGCCAATTATAATCATAATATTAGCCAGGGACGGCTCTAAAATCGCTATCACAGAAAGTATTAGAAAATAAGTCGGAAAACACAGCATTAGATCTACAAAGCGCATCAATAAAGAATCAATCCAACCACCATAGAAACCGGCAATTGCGCCTAAAATAAGACCCATTAAAGTCGAGATTCCTACGGCAATAATACCGACTTTGAGCGAAACCCTGCTACCAAAAAGCAGGCGGCTAAAAAGGTCTCTGCCTAGGGAGTCCGTACCTAAGATATGCTTCGAAGATGGCGAGGATAAAATTTCATTAACGTCGATTGCTTCTGGCTGATAACGAGTTAACAAAGGTGCAAAAATAGCGCATAAACCTATCGCCAAAACAATGGCTAAGCCAAAGGAAAATAGTCTATTTCTTTTTAGTTCTTTAAAAATCATCGAGAATAACGTATTCGTGGGTCAACCCAGGCATAGGCAATATCAGCAATTAAATTACCTAAGAGCGTAAAAACACTCCCTAAAACCAGTAGACCCATGATTAAAGTGTAATCCCGGCTCATTACTGACTCAAAAAACAGCCTGCCCATTCCTGGTATGGCAAATATCGTCTCAAAAATAACGCTACCGCCGATAAGGCCAGGAATAGACAAACCCAAAATTGTAATAATAGGAATTAAGGCATTGCGCAATGCATGATTATAGATTACCCTGGCCTCGCTTAATCCTCTTGAGCGTGCTGCCCTAACATAGTCAGAATTTATAACCTCAAGCATACCCTGGCGCATATAACGGGAGATTCCAGCCAAACTGCCGAATGCAGAAACAAAAACGGGTAAAATTAAATGCCTGGCGACATCTAAAATCTTGTAAGGTAAAGTCAAAAATTCAAAATCAATAGATTTTATTCCAGATACAGGAAGCCACCTCAGTGTAACAGCAAAAAAACTCATTAATAAAAGGGCAAGCCAAAAACTTGGCATGGCAAAACCTAAAAATACTAAACTTGTGCTCACTTTATCAAAAAAGCTACCAGGCTTTAAAGCTGACTTAACTCCTATAGGAATACCAATAATAAAAATCAAGAAAAGTGAAAGAAGATTAATCAAAACTGTTATGGGTAATCTTTCTTTTATCTTTTCCGTCACCAGCCGGTCGTCTAAGAACGAACGGCCGAAGTCAAAACGCAAAAGCCGCAAAAACCAATTCTTAAACTGAACAGCAACCGGCTTATCCAGGCCATATAACTTTTCTAATCTGGCGCGGACTTCTAAACTAACCTTGGGGTTTAAATCACTTTGGATGCCGACAGGCTTACCAGGCGCCAAATGAATCACAAAAAAAGAAATTGCGCTAATTCCGATAAGAAGCGGGATTAACCCGCATAATCTTCTAAAGATATAAACTATCATTTTTCCATTATTATGTTTTTATATTTCTGCTCATCGGCTGGCACGTACCACTTGATAAAATTATATCCTATACCCAAAGGCGCAGGCGCAATACCTCTAAAGCGCTTATGAACTACTGGAAGGCTTTCCGGCACATAAAGAAACATGTAAGGAGCCTCTTCGTAGATGATTTCATGGATTTTTTTGTAATACGCTGCACGTTCCTCTTGGTTAAATGTGCGCCTTGCCTTAATTAAAAGCTCATCAACCTGTGCATTTCTATAAGAAATAAAATTAAATTCTCCCTCTTTTGTTTTAGAAGAATGCCAGATGTCATAATTGTCCGGGTCCCGAGACAGGCTCCACCCTAAAAGAACAGCATCGAATTTACGTTTATCTATAAATTCAGAAATAAATGTTGACCATTCTACAATTTTAATCTTCACTTTTATCCCAATATCAGCAAGCCGCTTTTGGATAATCTGGACAACTGTTTTCCTCTGATCATTGCCTTGATTAGTTATAATGGTAAACTCAAAATTTTGATTATCCTTATCCAGCCAGCCATCGCCATTATGATCGAACCATCCTGCCTCTGTCAAAAGCTGCCTGGCTTTATCCGGGCTAAATTGACGTAACTTGATATTATTATTATAAGCCCAAGAGTCAGGGATAAAAGGACCACTACAGACCCTTCCTAAGCCAAAAAGGACACCCTTAATAATCTCATTTTTATCAACTGCATAATCTAATGCTTGACGCACCCGTTCGTCTTTAAAAAGTTCACTTTTTAGATTAAAGCCCAGATAAGTAAAGCCAAAACTGGGCAGTTTATATTTATTAAATGTATTATTAAAAAATTTTGTATTTGTTTGATACTTATATTGAAAAGGGCTAAGACCGCTGAAATCTACTGCCTCAACTAATAATTGCAAAAACAAGGTTGCTTCATCTGGTATAATCTCATAGATATAACGGCCAATATAAGGCGAGCCTTCAAAATAGTTTTTATTTGCATCTAAAACTATTTTTTCCTGACTCTTCCAGAAATTAAATTTGTAAGGACCTGTCCCTGTCGGCTTACGCGAAAAAAAAGTCTTATTAAAATCCTCTCTTTCTAAAAGATGCTTTGGCATAATCCACATCCCCCAGCTGGAAAGGCCGGGTGAAAATGGCTCTTTATAAGTAATTTTAACTGTATAATCGTCAAGCGCCTCAAAGCTTTTTACTTTTTCAAAATCGCCGCTATAAGGAGTTCTGACATTCGGATCAATTAATTTTCTAAATGTAAACTCTACGTCCTCTGCCTTAAATTCTACGCCATCATGCCAAAGAACACCTTTCTTTAATTTAAAGACAATAGTAAGGCCATTATCAAGCACCTGCCAACTTTCTACTAAGTCTGGCACTAAATTTATATCTTTATCATATTTTATAAGCCCATTAAATACTAAACCGCAGATATCCGCAGAGGCAGAATCAGAAGCAAGTATGGGTATAAGAGTTCGGGCATCGCCAATACTGCCCACTACAATAGAGTCGCCATAGCTGGGAATCTCTTCGGCAAGAAGACTCTTAACAAAAATAAAACTAAAAATTAAGAATAAAATAATTCTTTTTCTGGACATATAATTATTTTAACACGTAATATTTATTAAACAAATATCAAAGTAAAATAAAAAAACTACCAATTTAATTGGTAGTCTCCTAAAGAACTGTATAAATTAGTATTATTTGGGCTGTTCAGTTATCTCGTTTGTTACTATTGCCTTGACTTCATTCTGCCTAACAGCGATCTCTTCTTTAACTGCTGGGCTAACTTCTTTTTGCTCGTTGCCAGGTGCTGGCTTTGCCTCTTCTGGTGCGGATTCTTTAGACTGCGTATTAATCTTTACCTTTTCCATTAAAGATTTTGATTCCTGTTTTGAAATATAAGCTAAAACTAAACAATTAATAATAAAAAGCGTAGAGAGAACCGCTGTTGTCCTGACCATAAAGGTATTTGTCTTAGTGCCGAAAATTGATTCAGCAGCAGAAGAAAAACTTTCAGTAAGGCCGCTACTTCTGCCAGATTGCAACAAAATTGCTGCAATGAGAAGTATGGCTATAATTACATGTAAGAAAATTAAGAATCCAAACATTTTTTTATAATTTCGCTAAAATCTTTTAAATTTAAACTTGCACCACCCACTAAAGCACCGTCAATATCCTCTTGGCTAATCAGTTCTCTGCTATTATCTGGTTTTACGCTCCCGCCGTAGAGAATCCTTATTGATTGGCTTATTTCTTTATTATACCATTTTTCAAGCAGTTTTCGTAAAAAAGCGTGAACCTCCTCTGCCTGGGCGCTAGTTGCGGTTTTGCCGGTTCCGATTGCCCAAACCGGTTCATAAGCGAAAACCAATTTCTCTAGAGAAGAGGCACTGATGTCCTTCAATAGACCGGAAAATTGTTTTTCAACTATGCTAAAGGTTTCACCTCTCTCCCTCTCGTCTAAAGTTTCGCCGATACAGACAATAGGAGTGAGGCCAAATTTTAGGGCGGTTTTAATTTTTTTGTTCACTGTCTCGTCAGTCTCTCTAAAATATTGTCTTCTTTCAGAATGGCCTAAAATTACAAACTCTGCGCCTAAGCTTTTTAGCATGGGTGCGGAAATTTCTCCAGTATAGGCGCCTTCCTCGTCCCAATGCATATTTTGCGCGCCTAATTTGATATTTGAATCTAAAAGAACTTCAGCTACGTCACTTAACGCCGTGAAAGGCGGACAAAGCACCACTTCTACTTCTTCGATATCTGACAAAGCCCGCCTGAGGCCATTAGCCAGTTCTATAGCTTCTCGGTTAGTCTTATACATCTTCCAATTTCCGGCAATTATAGGTCTTCTTGTTTTCATTTGTCACTTAACGCTACTATACCTGGAAGGATTTTGCCTTCCATATACTCTAAGGATGCTCCGCCACCGGTTGAGATATGTGTGATTTTCTCAGATACTCCAAATTTACTTGCTGCTGCAGCAGTATCGCCTCCGCCTAAAATTGTTGTTGCTTTTAATGTCGTAATAAATTCCATAATCTCTTTTGTGCCTTTGCTAAATGCCTCAACTTCGCTCACGCCTAAAGGCCCATTCCAAATAATCGTTTTGGCATTTTTCAACTCTTTCTTAAAAACTCCAATACTGGCTGGGCCTATGTCAAGGGCAATCAAGTCATCTGGGATATTAACATTATCTATTGCCCTGGCGGTCTGTGGTTTATCTAAACTTAAGGCAGCAACGTGGTCGATCGGCAAAATTATTTTTTTGCCTGCCTCAGCTGCTCTTTTAAGAATATCTTTTGCAAAATCTAACCTTTCTGCGTCAAGTATTGATTTTCCGATTTTCACACCTTTGGCTTTTAAAAAGGTATAAGCCATACCACCAGCAATAAGAATCATCTGTGCCTTTGGCAGGAGATTTTCAATCACTGCTATTTTATCTGATACTTTTGCACCGCCCAAAATTACAGCAAAAGGTTTTACTGGTCTTGCTAATGCTTCTCCTAAATATTTAATCTCCTTATCTAGTAAGAAACCTGCAGCAGATTTTAAATAATGAGTTATGCCCTCGGTTGAAGCGTGCGCCCTATGAGCTGTTCCAAAGGCATCATTAACAAATAAATCTCCCAGCTTTGCTAATTGGCTTGAAAAATTAACGTCATTTGCCTCTTCTTCTTTGTGAAAACGCAAGTTCTCAAGAAGAATGACTTTTTCATCTGCCTCTTTAATTTGCTGTGATATTTTGCTACCGACGCAGTCATCGAGCTTAAGAACCTTCTCACCCAGAAGTTCAGCCAGTCGCTGTGCAATAGGATTTAGGCGCAACTTCTCATCAACGCCTTTTGGCCTACCCAGATGTGACATCAAAATAAGCTTTGACACGCCTTTTTCTAAGGCATATTTTATAGTGGGTAGGCTTGCTCTTATTCGGATATCATCGGTAATTTTACCTGTGTTATCCTGCGGTACATTAAAATCAACACGCATTAACAGCCGCTTTGCCTTTAAATCTAAATCGCGTATTGATAATTTTCCCATTTAAAGACCCTTATTTGCAATAAATTCAATTAAATCCACAACTCGGCAGGCATATCCCCACTCATTATCGTACCAACCTAAGACTTTTACTAATTGGCCATCCACAACTTTTGTAAATTCTGCGTCAAAAATACAAGAATAATTACTGCCTACAAAATCTTTTGAAACAAGGGGAATATCCAAATAACGTAATATTCCTTTTAGTTTGCCTGTAGCTGCTTTTTTAAATGCTGAATTTACCTCTTCAACAGTTGTATTTTTTCCGACAATGCAGGTTAAATCTGTCAACGATACAGTAGGCGTTGGAACCCTTATTGCCAGGCCGTCCATCTTGCCTTTTAATTCTGGGATTACGCTACCTATTGCCTTAGCAGCACCAGTGCTTGTTGGTATCATAGAAACTGCTGCTGAACGCGCCCTTCTTAAATCTTTATGGGGTAAGTCTAAGATTCTCTGATCGTTTGTATAGGAATGGATTGTCGTCATCAAGCCGGATTTGATTCCAAAATTATCTAAAATTACTTTTGCCATAGGTGCAAGGCAGTTGGTAGTGCAAGAGGCATTGGAAATAATATTGTGAATCTTAGGGTTATATTTATCTTCATTAACTCCCAATACAACAGTTATATCCTCGTCTTTTGCCGGAGCGCTAATAATTACCTTTTTTGCACCTCCGTTACTTATATGTCCAATTGCTTTTCCTTTATCTGTAAAAATACCTGAAGATTCAACTACAATATCGATTTTTTCTTCTTTCCAAGGTATTTCAGCAGGCGATTTTGCACTCAATATTTTTAATTCTTTGCCATCAACCACTATTGAGTTATCTTTTGCCTGTACATCTGCTTCTAATTCTGCAAAATTAGAATCATATTTAAGAAGATGGGCTAATACATTTGCCCCCACAGGTAAATCATTGATAGCTACAAATTCTATTGCTTTCCTTTGAAAGCCAGCCCTAAAAACCAACCTGCCTATTCTGCCAAAACCATTAATACCTACTCTTACTACAGACATTTTTGCTCCTCCCTAATTTGAAACCGCAATAATTTATTTGTAATTTTTTTATTATCAGGTAGTTACCGAGGCTTGCTTTAAGTAACCCGCTGCAGTCTCAGGGTCTGTCGGAACAATATAAAAACCACTACCCCATTCAAAGCCAGCCACGCGGGTAAGTTTAGGCATTAGCTCCACATACCAATGAAAGCCCTCTGCCTGGCGGATTTCAAGCGGAGAAGTATGAAAAATAAAATTATAACTTGGATCATTCAACACAACCTTTATGCGTAAAAGCACATCTTTTAAAATCTTTGAAAGTGAAATTTTTTCTTTTTCGCTCATATGGCAAAAATAAGGCGAATGGGTCTTAGCAATAATCCAAACCTGAAAAGGAAACCTGGAGACAAATGGGCAAAATGCAATAAATGATTCGTTCTCGCATATAATACGCGACTTTTCCTGTTTCTCCTGCCTTATGATATCGCAATAAATACAGCGTTCATGAAACTCGAAATAACGATGAGCCCCATTCAATTCTTCATGGGCATTTTTAGGTATCATTGGCAAGGCAATCAACTGGGCATGGCCGTGCTCTAAAGAGGCACCGGCATCTACGCCATAGTTTTTAAAAAGTAAAATATATTTAAAGCGCTTATCTCCGGTTAATGAAATTGCCCGGCGGCAGGAAGTATCTATAACATCTTTAATTTGCTCTGCGCTTAAATCTGTAAAGGTTTTCCTATGTTCGGGGTTCTCAATAATAACCTCGTGCGCGCCAATGCCGTTTGACATATCATAGATACCGACGCCCTCCCGATTAAGGTCTCCTTCTATAGTTAAAGCAGGAAATTTATTAGGTACGACTCTCACAGACCAGCCAGGCGTATCAGGCTGAGTGCCTTTTGTTCTTATTGCATCTACCTCAGGAGGAGTGAGTTTCTCATTTCCTGCACAAAAAGGACAATTTGCTTCCTGAGTAAATTCATGCTTTGCTACCTCGAATTCATTTGGCCCTTTGGGATCTTCGGTATTAACTATCACCCACCGGCCGACTATAGGGTCGCGTCTTAATTGGCTCATTTTGTTTCCTTTATATATTCGTTTCGCGTAAAAATCTTGCTGCTTCTTCCGGCTGCATTGGGCAAATATAAAAACCTGTGCCCCATTCAAAACCAGCCACACGGGTAAGACGAGGACTTATCTCAATATGCCAATGAAAATCAGCATCTATCGTCTTCCAATATCCAGGCTTTGGCCTGCGAAAAGGCGCAGTGTGAATCAAATAATTATAAGGCGGATCATCTAAGCAAACTTTTAGTTTGGTTAAGACAATCTTTAATGTCTTTGCCAGCTCCATTCTCTCTTGGGTTGTTAGATGTGTAATGTCACAGGAGTGTTTTTTAGGTAATATAGTAACTTCAAATGGAAAACGCGAAGCAAAAGGAGCAATAGCAATAAAACCATCTATATCCAAAATCAAACGCTCTTTCTGGTTTAGTTCCTGTTTAATCATATCGCAAAATACACAACGTTCATGATATTCAAAATACTTATGTGAACCGACTAATTTTTCTTTAACTCTCTTGGGAGTAACCGGAGTTGCAATCAATTGAGATCTGGTATGACGTACATGTCCACCGCCAGCAGCCAAGCCGTAATTCTTAAAAATTAAAACATATTTAAAACGCTGGTCCTTCTCTAAATCTTTAATTCTTTCAATATAGCAGAAAATAGTGCGACTGATATCTTCGGCAGGCAAATCAGCAATATTAGCAATATGCCTAGGCGTTTCAATTATAATCTCATGGGCTCCAATTCCACTCATAAGATCGTATACACCCTGACCATGCCTATCTAACTCTCCTTCAATACGTAAAACAGGAGCAATACTGGGAACTACCCTTAATTGCCAGCCAGCGTTATTTGGCGCTGAGTGGGGCGGTCGATAAGAAAATATCTCCGGTGGCGTAAGATTTTCTTTTCCTTCGCAAAAAGGGCAAGGTCTCTCGGTAAAGATTTCGGCCTTCTGCTTAAAGTTATCCGGCCGTTTAGCCCGCTCTGTGGCAATAATCACCCATCTTCCGATTATAGGATCTTTTCTTAACTGAGGCATATAATATTTATTTATTAGAAATAAATTAAAGTTTAATTATATAGTAATGACATTAAATTTGCAAGCAATTTCGCCAAATTAACTAGTAAAGAAATCTCCGGTTTGTAGATGATAGCCCGAAATAAATTCAGATGCACTAATGCGCTTCGCGTTCTCAGGCTGTAATATTTCTAAACTCAGTACGCCTTTTAATGTGGCCACAAAAATTAATCCTTCTTTAAGGCTTATTATCTCGCCAGGTTTGGCGTTCTGGCTAATTTCATAAGGAGCTATTTTTGCTGAAAAAATCTTTATCCTTTTTCCTTTAAAATAAGTAAAAGCAACTGGCCAAGGTAGCACTCCTCGAATTTGATTATAAATAGATGAGGCATCCTTCTTCCAATCTATCAAAGCATCTTGTCTAGTTAGTTTCTCGGCAATGCTCGCCCCAGATGAATCTTGTTTGGAAAAACTAATTTTATTGTTTCTAAGTGAATTTAATACTTCTAAAATTTGTTGGCAAGCAAGTTTACTAAGCTTAGACTCTAGGGTTAAGGCATTATCAGCCATATCAATAGCAATTTTCGCTTGGCTGATAATATCACCCTCATCCATTTTTTCATCCATGCGTATAATGGTGATGCCAGTAATTGATTCACCATTCATAATTGCGCGCGCAATTGGAGCTGCCCCACGATATTTAGGTAAAAGTGAGGCATGGATATTTATTGCAAAAAACCGCGGTAGGCTTAATAAACTTCGTGGCAAAATTTTTCCGTAAGAGACAACAATAAAAATATCAGGACTAATTGAAGCTAATTTTTCCAAAAAGAGGCTGTCTTTTAAATCTTGGGGGCATAGGACTTCGAGGCCTTTATTTTCAGCAAAAACTTTAACTGGCGTGGCCTGTAACTTAAGATGCCTGCCTGCTTTTTTATCAGCCTGGCTGACAACACAATTGACATTAAAGCCAGCACCAAGCAAGGCCTCTAAAACTTTAACTGCAAATGTCGAACTGCCAAAAAATATTATCTTTAAGTCTTTAGTCATTTAAATATCTACATTAACAGCTATATTAATGTCTCCTTTTGTTTTTACCTTCAAAAGGGTTTTGGCAATGAGCTGCTTAGCAACTTCTACTCTAGACGTCTTTATAAAAATTCGCAATCTAAATTTTCCCCTTAGTCTGTATGGCGAATCTTCTAATGGAGAAAAAACCTCGGTACTTGCTTTTTTTACTTTATTTAAAATATCGTAAAATAATTGCTGGGAAAATTTCTCTAAATTTTCCCGGTTAGGCCCTCTTAAACTAATTGCTATCATATGCTGGTAAGGAGGTAACCTCAAGTTTTTCCTCTGGGCTAATTCATCCCTTGCAAAAGAGACATAATCCCCAAGTTGAACGTATTTAAATATCTTATTTTCTGCAATAAACGTCTGGATGATTAATTCTGACTTGGTTAAGAAACGCAAGTTTAAAAGGGTCCGAAAAGTATATTCGCTAGAGCGTAGATCAACAAAATTGAGCATATTGTCGATAGAAACTATCACACATAGATCAACGCTGTTTTGCAAGATAGCCTCTTTTAAACCCAACTGAGTTGAAATAATTATCTGAGAATCTGTTATCCCTGCTTTAGATTTTAGAGAATCGATTAGCAGTATTTTAGCATTTGGAAAAACCCTATGCGCTTCACTTTCAACCCGTTCAATACCAAAACCACCAAAATAAATAAGACCAAACTCACACTGAGGACATTTTTTTGGTTCGCTAATTTTGTAATTGCAGTAAGGGCAATGCAATAATTTTTCTCGGTAATAATAAATTAATCTGCTACTGCAACGCTCGCACTTAAACAAGAAACCGCAATGCCTGCAGCTAAGCGAAGTAGCGAATCCTTTGCGGTTTAGAAAGATTAAAATTTTTTTATTCTCATCTAAATATCTTTGGATACGTCCAATTGCGGCCAGAGAGAAGATTACTCGCTTTTTAAAACCTGATTGTATCTTTAGGTTGATTAATTTAACTTCGGGAAGACCGCTTTTTAAATACCCTTCGTCAATTATCAATCTAAATCTATTTTTTTCTGTTTCCCTGAACGTCTCAAGGCTTGGCGCAATGCTAGATAAAATAAGCCTTGCCTTAACTTTTTGCGCTAACATTATGGCTACGTCTTTTGCATTATAATAAGGCCGGGTTTCCTGCTTGTAGACAAAACTATCCTCATTATCTACAATAATTAGGCCTAAATTATTCAAAGGTGCAAAAATTGAGAGCCTCGAGCCAATTACAATATCAACGCGGCAGGATTTAATCTCCAACCAGTTAGAAAGCGCCTGGCTTTCTCTTAGACGGCTATGCAACAGACCAATCCGTACAGTTTTAAATCGCTCTTCGAGCCGTGATTGCCATATACTAATTAGACTGGTGTCTGGCAAAAGTAAAATAACCTGCTTTTTATTTTCTAAAGCGTCGGCTATATTTTTAATAAAAAATTCTGTCTTTTTAGCATCTTCTTTAACGCAATAAACATAGGCCTTAAATTCATCAGTTGTTTTTTGCCTTTCTTTCTCGAAAGCAGAATCGTCCTCTCTTATCTGAATCGGCTTGCCTTTTCGCAGGATTTTAGGAATCGCTGCTTCAATCATCTCGCCTATCGAACAATAGTAGTAATCGGCTGTCTTTTTAAGAAAAGATAAAAAGTTGCCAGATATAATAGGGTTCTCGTCAATCAATTTTAAGATGGGCTTTAAATTTTTTATTTCGGACTTATCTTTCAGGCCTACACAATAGCCAACCATAAGCCTATGGTTAAAAATAACCTTTACTCGGCAGCCAATTTTTATTTTATCAGCGAGACGGTGTGAAATAGAATAATCAAACAACCTTAAGATAGGCAGACCGATGGTGATTTGAGCAATTTTTTTATCTCGCATAATTCTTAATAAGAGAATTTAGCATATCATTTGACGCTGGCTTAGAAATAAGCCTAACCCTTTCTTTCATTATAGACAATTCTCTAGGATTGTTTTTAGTCTCTAACACTTTCTGAATTAAATTTTTTATCTTTTGCTCATAAATCGCGGCTTTTAGCTCAGTCAAGACCCTAATATTGCCTGCTTCTTGGCCGCCTATACCAGGAATAAAAAACATTGGCAGATTAGCAATAAGTGACTCGCTTATGGTTAGGCCGCCGGCCTTGGTTATAATTAAATCGGCACAGGCCAGATAATCATGCATATTTTCTACTAAGGAAAAAATGAATAAATTTTTGTGATTGACTTTTTTTAACTTATTAAATAATTTAGCATTTCGTCCACAGATAACAATGACTTGGATTTCATCTTTCAAAGTTAAGGCGATCCTGGCTAAGACGTTAAGGCCAATTTCCCCGCTAATTAGAAGTGCGCAAAATCTATCAGGATTAACCCCTACAATCTTGGCAGCGTCTTTGCGTTTTTTTAAATTAAGAAAACCCTTGGGCACGGGAATTCCGAAAACATGTATCTTAGACTCTTCGATGCCCCTTTTAATTAAATCATTTTTAGCCGAATCAATCGCTACGATATGCGCATCTAAACCCTTCTGTATCCAAAAAGAGTGAACCTCATAATCAGTTATTACAGAAATAATGTAAGAATCTAATTGGCCTTTTCTCTTTAAGTTTGATAATATTTCGTTGGGTTTAAAATGGGTGGTAACGATAACCCTGGGGTTATTCTCTTTTAGAAAGAAAACAAATCTGCCTGCTAAACAAATATTTAGTATCCTTCTCGTAAGTGAAAAAATTGGCCAAAGTATTCGCCGGTCTGTCAACCAGCAGAAAAACGACCATAAAGAAGGCAGTTGCCTTATTAAAAAAGTATAGCCGCCAGAGTAGATTAATTTAAAGAAACTGGGAGTGAAATCTAAAATATCGACGAGGCAGGAGTCATTTTTTAAGCCGATATCCAGGTTTTCGTATATAGCTTCTGCCGCGCGCCGATGGCCAGAGCCGGCAGAGGCATAGACAATCAAAACCTTCATACATTAGCTTTTAGTATGAAATTAGCTGCTTCTAATAAATTTTTGAATATATAATCCGGTCTTTGAGAAGCCACTTTTGCATCAGCGAGCTTTTCTCTACCGCTCAGAACTAAAATAGTCTTAAATTTTGCCCTTTTGCCCATTTTGATATCATGTTGACTATTATCGCCTATAACATAAGAATTTTTACGATCAACTCTTGAACCTAAAGTAACCAGGGCTCTTCTTATCATGCCAATCTTTGGTTTGCGACAATCACATCCATCCTCATCTAAATGAATACAATATAAAACTTTTTTAATTTTTCCACCCGCCTTCTTTATTCGCTCTAACATTTTTTTACTAATTAGGTTGAGTGTGGCTTTTGAATATAGCCTTTTTGTCACGCCGGCCTGATTTGAAATTACAAATAAAATAAATCCAGCATGAGTCAATCTTTTAATTGCTTCTATTGAGCCCGGAATAAACTTAAACAATTTCCAAGTTGTTATATATTTATATTTTCCAGGAAACTTATTAATTACTCCATCGCGATCGAGAAAGATAACCTTCTTTCTATTAGCCATAATCTAAGCTTTAGTTTTCTTAAGAAAAATATTGCTTGTTATTTTTTACCCATTCGATTAGCCTGTTTAGGCCATCATTCACATTTATTTTTGGCTGCCAATTTAATTCTTTTTTAATTTTACTTATATCCGAGATATATACCTTCTGATCGCTGGCACGCCATTCCCCAAAAGTGTATCGAGGCCTACGGCCAAGGTCTTTAGTCAAATGCTCTAAGAATTCTAAAAGCGAAAGGGTATTCTCTGGCCCTCCGCCAATATTATAAAGTGCTGATTTTAGATTACTATTAAAAAAGACCTCAAAACCTGCAACCAGGTCATCGGCATAAAGTGCATCACGCACTTGCTTGCCATCGCCATATATGGTTATCGGTTTATTAAAGAGACTTGCAATAATAAACCAAGCAATCCAGCCCTGATCTTCAAATCCGAATTGGCGCGTTCCATAAATACAACTCATGCGAAAAACCGCTGTCCTCATCCCATGTATATAGGTATAATCCTGCGTATATAGATCGCCGGTTAATTTTGACACTCCATAAGCAGTGTGTCCGGTTAAATCTGTTGGCATCTGTTCATTAATACCTTCTAATTCTTTAAAGACATAACGGGAATCCATCTCAGTCAAGGCAATCTTCGATACATTTTCCCCATATACTTTGTTAGTAGAGCAATATATAAACGTGGCCTTTTTACAGATTTTCCTAATACATTCCAGAACATTAAGAGTACCAAAGGCATTTATACTAAAATCCTCGAGTGGGTATTTTATCGAATAAGCCACGCCGGGTTGGCCTGCAGCATGAATTACCAGGTCAACTCCTTTACCTAAGGCCTTTTTAACTTCAGTTTCGTTTCTAATGTCACCTTTAATACAAGTGATATTTTTCAACTTTGATAAGTATTTCCAGTTATACTCTACTGATTTTCTATCATAACCGAACAGTTTTGACCGCATCAGGTTATCGAAAACTATAACTTTATTGCCTTTATTCGCAAAATATTCTGCTGCATGAGAACCTACTAAGCCAGCGCCGCCTGTTATCAAAATCCGCATTATTTATCTCCCTTATCTATTTTCATCTGTCTATATTTTGCATAACTTAAAATCTGATATAAGCTATCAAAAAAAGCAATCATAAAGCCAATAAAGCCATCACGATAACCTTTTTTGCCAATAAATCTTCTAAAAAATCTATCGACTGTTCGCCATAAAGCATGTCCTAGGCTCATTCTTCTACCCGTACTTATCCACTTTTGCGCCTCTAAGGTGGTTTGAGCATTTATGCTATTTATAAAATGCTCAAAATCCGGATAACCCTTATGTATAATATCGCCTTTTAAATGTCCGCATTTGCCATCGATAAATACCCTTGGGTGAACACCTACTTCTTCATATTTAAATTTATCCTTTTTAAACAGCCTCACTTTACTAGCAGGATACCAGCCGCCAAATCTAACCCAGTAATTGCCAATGAAATTTCGCAAAGGAATATCAAAAGCAACGAATTCTTTGGTTTCGATTGCTAAAGAGATCTCATCTTTCAGCTCTTCAGTCACTTTTTCATCAGCATCTAAACTTAACACCCAGTCATGTTTTGCTTGAAGGTATGCCCAATTTCTATGTACCCCCTCTAAATCCATCTTACGCTCTAGTACTTTGCTTGCATACCCTTGCGCAATAGCTACAGTATTATCAGTACTCTCATCATCAACAACAATAATCTCATCTGCCCAGTCCTTAATTGAAAGCAGGCATTCTCTTATACATCCTTCTTCATTTTTAGTAAGAACCACGACGGAAATATGGGTTTTTTTCATTCGAGGTACCTCTAACCTATTGCTTTTTTGATTGACTTGACAACATAGTTAATCTGCCGGCTATTCAAATGAGGATACATTGGCAAAGATAGTATCTCGCCTGATATTTTTTCTGCAACAGGAAAAGTTCCTTGCTTAAACCCTAAATTTCCGTATGCCTTCTGCAGATGCAATGGCGTTGGATAATGTATAATTGTGCCTATCCCGTCTTTTTTAAATTGGGCAAGCAATCTATCACGATTAACTGTCCTTATGGCATAAACATGGTAGACATGTCTGACTAATGGAGATTTATAAGGAGTAACCACATCAATGCCGGTTAGTAGCCTATTATAAACTTTAGCTGCTTTCTGGCGCATTTTATTGTAAATCTTTAACCGCTTTAATTTAACTCTTAAAATTGCAGCCTGCAAAGTATCTAGCCGACAATTGTAGCCAATTATCGAGTGTTCATATTTGGATACACGACCATAATTCCTAAGTTTAAATAACTTATCATAAGTTTCTTTATTATTAGTGGTTATTATACCTGCGTCTCCCAATGCCCCTAAATTTTTTGAGGGATAGAAACTAAAACAAGCAATGTCTCCTATACTTCCAATTGTCTGCCAATCACCTTCTTTCATCTGTATGCTTGCACCGTGTGCCTGGGCAGCATCCTCAATAACTTTCAAGTTATATTTTTTTGCAATCTTTAAAATTTCAGGCATATTTGCGGGTTGGCCAAAAAGATGCACAGGAATTATTGCTTTAGTAAATTTAGTAATTGCTTTCTCTATTTTTCTAACATCAATGTTATAGGTATCTTCTTCTATATCCACAAATACAGGTTTTGCTTGCGAATAAGAAACTGCCAGAGCAGTGGCTATATACGTAAAGGCAGGGACAATAACTTCATCGCCTTTGCCTATGCCGAGACTCATCAATGCCAAAAATAGCGCATCTGTCCCAGAGCTAACCCCAACTGCATAACTGCTATTAGAAAATTGCGCGAATTCCTTCTCGAATTTTTCTAATTCTTCACCTAATATAAAGTCTCCCCTTTTAATCACTCTATTAATTGCTTGATTGATTTCTTTTTTTATTTGGCGATGCTGGACTCCTAAGTCTACAAAGGGCACCTTCACAATAGACTCCTTGCTGCTTGAAAGACCTCTTCCGGCTTAATATCTATCATACACCTTTGACCATTTTCACATTTAGGAAAACGAAAATTCTTATAACAGGGCTGACAATCATAATCAGTCTTAACCACAATGTGTTCTTTTGATGCTGGATATGGTCCATAAACAATCTCACTAACCGGTCCGAAAATCGAAACCGTTTTAACACCCAGTGCCACTGCCATATGCAAAGGACCGCCATCATTTGTAATTAATAAACTACACTTACTTAAAAGTGCAGCGAATTGGCTCAAAGTAAAATCAGGATATATTTTTAAAACCTCTTCCTTTTTTAAAATGGTCCTGTAGACCTTTTGGCAAGCTTCTTCATCCTGCTTATTGCCAAAGATTAAAATTTTTACTTTGAGATTCTCTATTAACTTATTGCAAACTTGAGCAAATCTCTCTACATCCCAACGTTTAAAAATAGCATCTTTTCCCCAGCTTTCGCCTGCGCCTGGGCAGATACCTATTATTTTAATTTCTGCATCAATATGATTTTCTCTTAAAAACTCCTGCGTCCAGCTTCTAAAAGATTCGCTGACAAAAAGCTCCAACCTCTTTACCATGGGTTCAATCTGTAAAAACCTTAATAATTGGAAATAATATTCTACAATATGCCTATCCTGATATCCAGAAATTTTTCTCTTTTGTGTCAAGAATCTTCCGCGGTTTTTATAATCAAAACCTATGCGTTTTTTAACCCCGGCTAATTTAGACAATAAGCCATAACGGTGATCGAGCGAAAAATCCAGCGCAATATCAAAATTTGTTTTCCTGATCTGGGAAAAAAGTCTAAATATATTCTTTAGTTGCGCAAATGGCAAATTACCATAAAGCCTTTTGATGTCTCCCCGGCTTAAAGGAAAAACAATATCAATTTTGGGATTTTGTTTTAGAAGTTCACTTACCCTTTCGTTGCACCAATACCCCAAATATGAATCAGGCCATTGTTGTTTTATTGAAGAAATCAATGGTGTGGTAAATAAACAATCTCCTATTCCAAATGGATTAATAATAAGAATTCGATGCATAATTGGACTTCAAGCTAAAATCTTTTTAACTGCTTCTAAAACTTCTCCTACCGCAATATCAGATATTCTTTCTCTTTCTATAACTATATGTCCTTGGCCATAAGGGCCCCAGCGACGAGCACAAACACCAGCTATTCCAGCGCGAAAAAGCGCAATCACTGGCGTATTAACTGCAGCAGCAATATGAACTGGACCGCTATCATTTGATACCAAAAATGAAGCCTTTTTTAATAAAGCAACACATTCTCGCAATGAGAGTTTTCCGGTAAGATTCAAAATTTTGCTCTCTAATTTTTCTATAAATAATTCTGCCTGCCCTGACTCGCCACTTCCACCAATCAACACAATATTTTGTCCGAATTCATAAATTAATCTTTTTGCCAATTCCAGAAAATGTTCTATCGGCCATTGTTTTGCAATATTGCTAGTCCAGGGATGAAGAGCACAAAAAGACATGAAACTGTGTTCGGATAAAATCTTATCCACTGTTTCCTGGTCGCTTTCATCAGAAGAAATATTGAATACAGAGTCAGATTTTTCTATCCCGATAGCTTTGATTAAATCAAAATTATATTCAACCTCATGTTTTTGGCCTTGAAATTTTAAATCTTTAATGTGCTTATTTAAGAGGAATCCCCACTTTCTTTCATAACCGAGCCGCAAAGGAATACCTGCTAAAAAGGTCAAGAGATTAAATTCTTTCCTTGGATTAAAAATTATAGATAAATCGAATCTTTCAAGTTTAAGCCGCCTGGCAAATCTAAAAATTTGAAAGAAATTTTTAAATTTCTCCTCATCGTATTCGATAACCTTATCTATATCTGGACTTGTATCCACCACTTGAGCACTATAGGGATTAGCTAAAAGAGTGATTGAGGCAGAAGAAAACTTATCTTTAAGGGCATGGATCGCAGGCAGGGTCAGGATAAACTCTCCAAACCTATCTGTCCTAATTACCAAAATATTTCTATACAATTCTACCTTTTTATTTTATTGATAAAAAGAACTTTTTCACTTTATCAGCGATGCAATCCGGGGCAAGACCGTAGAATTTCTGCAGATATCCGTGGCTACCAATATTTTTGCAAAAGATATCATTAATACCAAAACGTTTGAATGCTACGCCTTCAATCGATTCTTCTGCCATTACTTCTGCCACAGCGCTACCCAGGCCTCCGATAATATTATGTTCTTCTACGCTAACGAGCGCCCGCGTCTCTTTGGCAGCCTCCAAAATAGCATCTTTATCAATTGGTTTTATAGTATGGAAATTAAGAAGGCGAACTCTTATGCCAGCCTCCCGTAGAATTTTAAGTGCCTGCTGGCAACTAT
This sequence comes from Candidatus Omnitrophota bacterium, assembly GCA_040753675.1. Lineage (GTDB taxonomy): Bacteria > Omnitrophota > Gorgyraeia > JAHJTE01 > JAHJTE01 > JBFMEB01. Next base: position 31,979 of record JBFMEB010000014.1, read on the forward strand.
ATACAACAGAACCTGTTGCAATTATAGTAACATCGTCACCACCAGATAACCTCACTGCTTTGCCTAATCTAAAATCATAATTATTGGAATAGACACTGGGCTCTCCTCCCTTAACCAATCTTAAATAGACAGGGCCCTTAAAATTAACCAGTGCATCGACTGCCTTTATAGTCTCACGGCTATCTGCAGGACAAACAATAGTCATATTTGGCAAAGAACGCATAGTGGCGATATCTTCAATGGCGTGATGAGTAGGCCCTAAAGAAGAATAGGCAAAACCTCCGCCCACGCCTACTATTTTAACATTTAAATTTTGATAACATATATCTATACGAATCTGCTCAAAAGCCCTCGCAGTAACAAAAGGGGCGATTGTATAAACAAAAGGCGTCTTTCCGCAAAGAGCAAAACCAGCGGCAACTCCAATCATATTAGCTTCGGCAATACCTAAATTTATAAACCGACTGGGGAAATCTTTTTTAAACTTATCAAAAATTAAAAATCCCAAATCTGCAACTAATAAATAAATTTTAGGATTTTTTTTCGCCTGTTTTTCTAAAGCCCCAATAAAAGCGCTTCTCATTTTCCTATACTCTCAATTCCTTAAAAGCTCTTTTTAAGTCTTCTTCGCTGGGCGGCTGATAATGCCAGGTAAGATTGTTTTCCATAAAGGAAACGCCTTTGCCTTTAATCGTGTGTGCGATAACTGCCGAAGGTCTATATTTTTGAAATGGAAGTTTTTCTAATACCTTTGATATCTCTTTTATATTATTGCCATCAATCTCTTCCACAACCCAGCCAAAGGCTTCCCATTTCTCTCTTAGCGGTTCTAAAGACATTACTTCCTCAGTCTTGCCTGTTGCCTGCATTTTATTATAATCAATAATTGAGCATATGTTATCTGTTTTAAAATGACTGGCAGCCATTGCCGCTTCCCAAACCGAGCCTTCATTGCATTCTCCATCTCCCATTAATATAAAGACTCTATTATTTTTTTTATCCTTTTTAAAACTAAGAGCCATACCTAATCCTATTGATAGGCCGTGGCCTAAAGAGCCAGTCGATGCCTCCAATCCAATATCCTTATTGAATTCGGGATGTCCACCTAAACAGCCTCCATTAGCACAGAATAATTCTAAATCACCTTTGCTGACTAAGCCGAGCTTGGTTAAAATAACATAAAGAGCTAAACAGCCGTGCCCTTTACTTAAAATAAATCTATCCCTCCCTGACCAAAACGGATCTTTTCTTTTTAAATGCAGTATATCGAAGTAAAGCACCACCAATAAATCAACTATTGAAAGCGAAGAGCCAATATGCGCACTCTTTGCCTTACATGCAGTTTTTAATATATCTCGGCGAATCTGACAAGCCATCAATCTTAAGTCTTTTCTATCCATTTATTTTTTTCAACAAAAGAATTTAACCTTTATCATTACCCAGAGGGCTGGAATCATATCATAGACTCTGATTGTCTTGCCTTCTTTATGCGTGCGAGGGTTATAATATATTGGGGCCTCTGATATTTTGTATCCCTTTTTGCACAATTTACTTACTAATTCGAATTCAGAAGCCTGGCCGTCGGACTTTATGCCTAACTCTTTAAGAATAGGTGTCTTAATTAATTTTGGCGCAATAACATCTGTAAAATTCCTGTGATAAAATTTATTTATTAAATAAGTGGCTATTATCGTTCCTAGCCAAAACGGCCTATCTTTAATTAATCGCAATCTTGAAATATGCTCTTTACCCAAAAGGCGCGAACCAAAAACAGCATCTAAATTTTCACTTTCTAATTTTCTTATCATTGTGTGGACATCAGACATTCTATATTCTAAATCAGCACAAGGGCTGTAAAAATATTCTCCCTTCGCCCGATTAATTCCCATTTGTACTGATCGGCCAACCCCAAAATTTTTAGGTTGCAAAACTATTTTTAAAGAATTATCCTTTAAATTCATCAGGAGCTCGCGAGTGCCGTCGCTTGAACAATTATCAACAACAATTATCTCTTTATCTATCGCAAGTTGTTTTGCTTCTTCTATTGCCTTCGAGATTGTTGCCTTTTCATTATAACAGGCTATTAATATGCTTAATTTCATCTCTATTTATAGTTTAAGCAAAAAAATTATCTATTACCTTTTTTATATAAGATAACTTTAAAGGAGTGATGCCCGGATAAACCCCCAACCAAAAAAGATTATTCATTACCAGGTCGGTATTTTCCAGGCGGCCGAAAAGCCTGTACTTTATGTTTTGATAAGCAGGTTGCCTTATTAAATTTCCGCCAAAAAGCATACGCGTTGCAATTTTGTTTTTTTCTAAGTAGTTTACTATCTGGCCCCTTTTAAATGGGGCGTTTTCTCTTATTAAAAGCGGAAATCCAAACCAGCTGGGTGCAGAACCGAACGTCTCCTCGGGAAGAATAAAATATCTCTCATATCTTTTGAATATCTTAAGAAGGGATTTAAAATTTTTCTGCCTCTTTTTAATAAATTTTGGCAATTTTTCAAGCTGGGCTAAGCCCACAGCGGCCTGCAAATCAGTAATTTTTAAGTTATAGCCAATGTGGGAATATACATATTTATGGTCATAACCAAAAGGAAGGCTACCGAACTTCTGAGAGAATCTCTTTTTACATGTATTATCCTTACCAGTCTCGCAGTAACAATCTCTACCCCAGTCACGCAAAGACATTATTGCCCTTTTTAAAATAAGGTTATCCGTCAAAACCGCGCCACCTTCTCCCAAGGTTATGTGATGTGCAGGATAAAAGCTACAAGTTGAAATATCTCCGAAAGAACCTGTGTGCCTTCCTCTATATTTCGAGCCTAGGGCATCGCAGTTATCTTCGATAACCCACAAATTGTGTCTGCGTGCTATTTTTAAAATCAAACTCAAATCTGTCGGATTTCCTAAAGTATGCGCAATAAAAATAGCTTTTGTTCTTTTTTTAATTGCTCCTTCAATCAACCGTGCTTTTATATTGTAAGTAGCAATGTCTATATCAACAAATACCGGAGTTAAATTATTCTGGATTATCGGATTTAAAGTGGTTGGGAAACCGCAAGCAGTAGTAATTACTTCGTCGCCTTTCCTTAAACGCCTTTCTTTTAATAGCGGCGAAGTCAAAGCAGCCATGGCTAAAAGATTTGCAGAAGAGCCGGAATTGACCAAAAGGCAATATTTAAGGCCTAAAAACTCTGAGAGTCTCTTCTCAAACTCTTTAGCATATCTTCCCGCAGTCAGCCAAAAGTCTAACGAAGCGTCGACTAAATTTATTAGTTCCTTTTCATTGTAAACTCTTCCCGCATAATTTATAGGCGTCTTGCCAGGGAAAAAAGCGTCTTCTCTTCTCGCCCTATAAAATGCAATCACCTTTTTAAATATTTGTCTTCGAAGCTTTTTTTCGCTATTCATAATTTAATACTTAGTCTTGCAGTACTTGATATACTCATCTTCTTTAACTGCCTGGCTATCTATTTTTTCTATATTATCCTTGTACCAATTATATAATTCTCGCAAAGCAATATCAAAGGGGGTAAAATCAAATCCTTTTAATTCCTGCCTCAATCTGATATTATCTGCGCTATATTGCGAATTTAGACCTGGATTTTTAATAATAATTTCCGAAGGCTTATCAGCTATTTTGTTTATTTTATTGGCAATGGTTAGTAGGTCTATTGTGCTACTAGTAGCAACATTATAGAACTTATATCTAACTTTATTGCCGATGAAATATTCAATAATTTTAACCAAGTCATCAACGTATAAATAGTCAAAAAATACATTTTGATTTATAACAATGGGTAAACCAAAAAGGTTTTTTACGATTGAATTAGAAATAAATCGAAATCGGTAGTCTTCGTATTTGCCAAAAACACCAAATAGGCGTAATCCAATAAGATTAGAAGATTTTTCTATAAATTTTGAACAAATATATTTCGAAAAACTATAGGCATCTTCAGGAATGTATCTGCCAAAATAATCTTCTCTCATTTTTGGCAGATAATGGCGTTTATCATATTCTGCGCCCGTTCCAATATGAATCATAAAATCAGATTGTCTTAACCCCTCTGCCAAGTTAAAAAACATTTTTAAATTTTTTTGTACTATATCGACATTATCTAAATCGTAATTCGTTTTTCGCGACCCTCCCACATTCGCGCAATGGACAACAATGTTGATATTATTTTTCTTTAAAAAAGCTCTTACTTTATCCGTATCCATTAAATCCAATTCTTTATGATACGGAAAAAATAATTTGTATTTTTTTCCTCCTTCCCTAAGATACTCCAAAAGATTCTTCCCAATAAAACCTGATGCACCAGTAATAAAGATTCTTTTTTCTTTTGACATTCTAGGTAAACAACCCTCTATACCATTCAATCGTATTCTTTAAGGAAGCAGCCAGTTTAAAATGCGGCTTCCAGCCCAGAATCTTTTCTGCTTTTCTTGAAGAGAGGAATTGGTTTTTTATTTCATTCTCTGCTTGATTCAGGATTTTATAATTTGGCTTTTTGCCTGCTAATTTATAAACTAATTCTACTATTTCCAAAACTGACATTGGCTTTTCATTGCTAAAGTTAAATGACTCGCCGACTGCTTTTCCTTCATATATTTTCTTTGCGAGTTTAAGATATCCTTCAACAATATCAGAGACATATATATAATCCCTGACAAATTTGCCATTACTTCGAATAAATAGAGTCTCGCCTAAAATAGCTGACTTAATCGCATCGGGAATAATTCTAGAAAAATTGAAATCTCCTGGTCCAAAGATATTGCCGCAACGAGTGATAGAGACAGGAAGGTCATAGCTATGATAATAGGCGTTGGCTAACAAATCAGCGCAGCTCTTGGAGACGTCGTAAGGATGCCTGCCAGCTAAAGGGAATGTTTCTTTATACGGTAAATTAATCTGGTCTCCGTAGGCCTTATCGCTAGATGCAATCACAACTGACTTAACGCAAGTATTAACGCGGACTGCTTCTAATATATTCCAAGTTCCTTTAATATTTGTTGAAAAAGCACGAACAGGATTCTTAAGGCAGTTACTGACCAGCGCTCTAGCGGCAAGGTGAAAAATAAACTCAATATTATTTCTTTTAATAATGTTGATGAGCAATGAAAGATTTTCCACGCTACCTTTGATAACCGACATCCTCTTTAGTTCATCAAGCGAAATAATAGTGTCTCTGCGGTATGTTTTAATGTCCAGTCCCCAAACCTGCGCCTGATTATTTAATAAAGCACGAGTGAGATGCGAACCTAAAAACCCTTCGTAACCAGTAATAAGAATTTTTCTTCCCTTCCAGAACTTATCTTCCATGTCTCACCAAATCTTCCAAGGTGCCTTATTGTTTTTCCACATCTCATTTAGGATGTTATATTCGCGCGGCGTATCTATGCAATACCAAAACCCGTTATGCTGATAGATGCCCAATTGCTTATCCTTAACCATGTTGCCCAATACATCATCTTCCAGAATCAAGCCGTCCCCTGGCCTAAAATATTTATCTATGACGCTGGAATTAAAAAGCATAAATCCGCCGTTGATTAAACCCATGCTCACATTCGGCTTTTCATTAAATTCTGAAATTAAATCACCCTGAACTTCCATTTCTCCGAAACGGCCTGTCGGATGCACTCCGGTTATCGTACCCATAAGTCCAGATTTCTTATGCGCTGCCAGCAAGGCTTTAATATCGATATTGGCGACTCCGTCTCCGTAGGTGAGGCTAAACATATCGCAATCTCTTAAGTATTCACGCGCATTCCATATACGGGCACCAGTTTGCGCGACTTCGCCTGTTTCAACCAGGGTAATTTTCCAGTCTGCTTCGTCGTTATTGGTATGATACGTTACGAAATTTTTCTCTCCCAGCGTCAAGCTTATATCCGCGACTTTTGCCGCGTAATTTAGGAAAAATTCTTTTATCACCCAACCTTGATAGCCCAAGCAAAGTACAAAATCCTTAAGGCCGTAATGAGCATATATTTTCATAATATGCCAAAGCATTGGGCGGTTTCCTATTTCTATCATCGGCTTGGGTTTAAGTTCTGTTTCGGTTCCTAGGCGCGTACCTCTTCCGCCGCACAAAACAACCACCTTTATCTTATCTTTTTTAATCATCACTAGCCACCTCTCTTTGAAAAATTAGTTACCAATTTATACACAGACAAAATTAACCCTATCTCTAACCAGAACCAAGTAGCTATTTTAGAGTAATAAAGTCCGGTTTCGGTAAGGCCATTAACCAAAAAACAAATAATGCCTGCAATTAATCCGAGACTGTAAACCTTCAAAATACTATTATCCGGTAATTGTCGGTAGGTTATAACCCAATTTTTGAATAAGTTAAACAGCAACCACAAAAATATCCCAAAACCGATAAGACCGATTTCACCAGCCATATGCAGAAAATTATTATGGCCATAATAATTGCTCTCACCTGTATTGCCATAGGACTGGCTTACCTTATAATGCCTATAATTTTGAGAAAAAGTGTTTACGCCAACACCAATAAGAGGATGCTGGCTAATCATATTAAATGTAGTTTTGTAGATATAAATTCTCTCTGCATTGAGAAAAACTTCTAAAATTGAGCTTCTCTCCTTTACCCAATCTTTTATGCTGCCGGGGACTAAAAAAGGAACAATAATAATGCTAACCAGTATAGCCTTTAATAATAATTTGTCCTTTTTTAAAATGGCTATTAAGATAATGGCTAATAGGAATCCGACAATCGCCCCACGGGAAAAAGTAAAAAATAAACAAAAAAGGCCAAGAATTGAAACAATAGTAAGAAAAAAATTAAGTTTACCTTTGAGAAAACGGCTTAAACAGAAAACAATAGGTAAGGTCAGGCCTAAATAAAGGGCAAAAAGATTAGTGTGCGGGAAAGACGCTCTTAATCGCGGCAATCCTATGGCAAAATCATAAACATGATTTCTTATAAAATCCCTGCCGAATTGCAATTGGAAAACTGCATCCAGACATACAAAAAAAATGCCCAAAGCCAGGGATAAAATAATCTTGCCCAGGTGGCTTGCTTCATTGACAGTTTCCGTAATTATAAGGAATAAAAATCCATATTTAAATAATTTAAATATACCTTGAATACTCGCTGATAAATCAAGAGAGTTCCAGAATGAGATAAGTGAGATAATTATTAAAAAGCAAAACGGAACATTTATAGAGGTAGTTGGTAAACTATATTGTTTTAAGAGAATTTTTTTAAGTAGATAAGTGGCGATAGAAAAACCTATAAGTATATTAAGGAATGCTGAAGAAAAACTTCCAGCAAAGGGCATAATAATAATAAGCCAATACAGAAACTTATCACAAAAATAAATTATTTTTTCTTTTTTAATAGACATCTGATTAAATTTTCCCCTAAGGCCCATAAATATAATCTTAGGTATCCCTTTGCCTGTTTTAAAACGCTAAACTTTGACTCGCCGCCTTTTCTGTCTATCCAGATAGTAGGTACCTCGCTGATTTTATAACCGGCAAAATATGCTAAAAGAGACAATTCAACTGACAAAGCAAAGCCGTCAGCTTTAGAATTATCTATAATAGAATTTAAAACAGTCTTTTTGTACATCTTAAAAGAATTGGCAATATCATGCGTAGGCACCCCGATAAGAAAATATAGGGAAATGCCTACAAAGCGAGAAAAAAAGCTCTTTAATTTAGGTCCTCCTATCTTACCGCCACCTCGCATATACCTAGAGCCGCAAACAATGTCAAAACCTTCATTTATTTTCTCATACATCTTGGTTATCGTTGCAGCCTCATCACATAAGTCAGCCATAACTGGAACAATGAATTCTCCTGTAGCCGCCTTAAATCCAGCCCTAAGTGCGTTAGCAAAACCTGGCTGGTCTGTATTGTCTACCATCCTAATATTACTGAAATCTCTAAAAAGCCCCCTTACCACCTGTGTTGTCATATCTGTCGAATGATCATTGATAACAACTATTTCGTAATCTAATTTAAGTGCCTCTTCCAAGCGCCTAATAGTAACGGCAATACCAGCGGCCTCATTATGAGCCGGTATTATAACGGAAACTTTCATTTTATTAAATGGTATATATGTATGGTATCATTTTTAAATACCAAACTAAAAATTTTAGGATGGGTTTTAGCCCAAGCATCTTCTATAGGAAATTCAATGCCTTTTATCTGATGTAGAGAGTATACAAAAAGGTAATTAGCCTTGCGTCTTTCTAGATTACTTAACCAAGTATTTATATCGGCATTGCCACGATAGTTATTAGCCTCTTCAAAGCTTTTATGCATAGTTTCGCGTTCAGAATTCCAGCTATATCTTGAATGTTTAAAATAATGTAATTTAGCCGGCTCTGTTTCATTAACAGACACATAATATACATTATTTTTAAAATTAGTTCCGTAAAGAGGAAAAGGCACCGGCCTGCCAACATAAGCAATGTTATTTTCTTTAGTTTGCTGATTCAGCCAATGCCAAGCTAAGGTAGCATCTGGCCAAAATCCAGAATACTTAACCATCTTAATATAGCGCTGATATTCATTTTTAACATAATCATTTTCAAATACAGAAAATAATAATAAAAATACAATACAAATTATGAGTGTTAATTTATAATTTTTCAATAAACTAAAGTCGATTTTTTTAATTAAAAACCTTAAATAAAAAAATAGCAAAAAGCTCAATATTAATGAAGCAATTAATTCCCAGTATTTGGCTAATTCGGCAATTGAGGCAAATGTGCAAATTATTATTAAGGTATTTAATATGCGTTTAGGCATCCCCGTGCAATCGATTATATAAAAAGCTATGAGGATACCTATGGCTAAGAGGCAATAAAGATAACGCAAATTTGCCAGAGGTATAAAAAATCTATAGACAACAGCTAAAATGACTGGCAAGATTAAAAAATATGCCAACCAGAAATTTAGATCTTTCCTTCTCTTTTTGATTGCTAGAGGCAGACCGAGAAACATTGCTGGCAAAACAAAAATAACAGTTTGAACTCCTAAGCCTTCAGAGAATAATATCTTAGCCAAACTGTAGTCTCTCAAAGAGACATTAGCGCTGTAGGTTTTAGCATCCATGACGCCTTTAAATATTAATTTTCCAAAAAGCCGAACATCTAAAGGATAAAGGGGATTACCGATTTCGATAAAATTACGTATATAACTAAAGCTGCCTAAAACAATTATGATAACTATAGAAATACTTAAACTAATAATGAATTTTTTAAAGTTTAGACCCTTTTTAAAACAAAGGTAAAAGAAAGGAATAATTAATAAAATAGCATAAAGTAAAGCCAAACTTTTTGTGCCCAGCATTAATCCCAAGGATAGGCTAAAAAGAATTAGATTCCTAATCTTAAAATCTCTATTTAAGAGAAAAAGAAAGTTAACCGCAGCTAAAAACAAACTGGCTACCATAACATCCACGTAGGCAACTTCTAACTGCTTAAAATAATTTGGAATTAAAGTAAATATTGCTGCGGCAAAAAAGGCATATTCATTTTTGAGATTTAGCTTTTTTCCTATCGAATAGACTGACAAAAGTGCAACAATAAAAAACGGCACCTGACCTAAATCAGCCAGGAAAACATTCTTAAAAGGAAACATCAACCAAAGAAAAAAAAGACTGCCGTTTATAGGATAATAAGTCGAGGCAGGATCATCACTTATCACGATTGGCGTATTTAGATTCAGATTCTTCATCCACTCAACCGGAAAGGTAAAATGATAATTTAAATTATCCCAGCCAAAAGGCGGATTAACTAAGTTTATAGCCAATTTAACAAAGCCAAATCCAAAAATTATTGATATTAGAAAATAAAATATCCGATTTGAAGGGAAGCTTGGACTCAAATCCTTAAATAATAAATTTTTAAGGCAAAGCATTTTTGTGTTCTTTATCTTAAAAAACAAAGCTAAAAATACAAAAATTGTAATATTAAAAAAAACTAGATTTAGTAAAGACAATTGACTAAAAATTCCCAATAAGAGCTCAGAAAATATAATCTGCGAATAAAAAAACAAAAATAAACTTATTACTGAATCTACAAAATTAAAGTTTTTCAATAAGTTGTTGACTATTAAAAATGAACTAGCCAAAACTACGCTATTCATTAATAAAAAGATGCTAATTTTAATTAATGCCTCATTTGCAAATAAATTCATGGATACAAAATCTTTCTCTTATGATTTTTTTATAGCCTCAACTAACAGAATGCCCCCCATTTGAGGCAGAACTTTTTGTTCAAGCTTGAATAAGAAATCTGAAAATTTTGAAGAAATAATAGCAAAGAAAGGGGAAATTATAAAAAAGGTCTTCCTCTCTCGTACTGTAAAATTGTGCATTACTAGAAATTTCGTAAGCTTGCCAACATTAAAATGGTTTATATGCTGGGTTAGGTAATCTATGGGGCCGATAACGCTGATAAAAAATTCGATAACAGGCCAGATACTGCGATAATTGGGGGTAGAGATAATCAGTTTTCCATCTTCCTTTAAAACACGCCATATCTCTCTCAAAGCCAGCCTCGCCTCTTCTTGTCGCAAATGTTCTATGGTCTCTATAAAGTATATAGTTGAAAAAGAATTATCAGCAAACGGTAAGAGAGATGCTTCGGCCTGGATAAAAGTATCGAAAGAATTCAATGTCTTGCCATATTTTAATTGTTCAAAAGAAAAATCCAGGTTTATTTTTAGTCCAGAGAGATTCGCAGATTGATAGAAAAAAACCCCTGGTCCTGAACCAATATCAAGAAATGGAGCACTACTTAAATTGGCAGAGATAATCTCAAATTTCTTCTTATGCCAATATCCCTGAATTCTATTTTCTGCAATAACATTATGATAATAGCCTGGCTCTACATAAGTAGAGTCTTTATATTCGTAAGGCCAGACAAGGTTTGTGCTGACAATAAAATTCCAGAGAAAACTAACTGATATTCCGCTCAAGGCAGCATAAATCAATCCTATATTAGCGAACTTAAATAAAATAAAAAAAGTTAAAAAACTAATGACTGCTCCATCAAGGCAGATAAAGTTAAATTTAATTAAGCGGATAGAAAATGTTTTTATTCCGCCTAAAAGCCGGGCCTTATCTTTAAATATCCATACTTCATTTAAGATAAAATTATTGATTATTGCGAGTTCCAAGCCAATAGCATAAGAGGCTAAATTCGCAATTTTTAATCCAATGCAAAAAAGATAAACTGCAAAGGTTACGATGCTTCCGATAATCCCCACCCCTATATATCCCAATACCCTAAAAATTTCACCTTTTTGAATACTTAGTTTGATTATATGGACAAAAGATGTCAGATACTGCTTAAGACCGGCTTTACTGCCTCCTTTCTTGCGTTCTTGAAAATAATAGGGGATTTCTTTTACAAGCCGATAATCGCCTTTTGCTAAAACTTCAAGCAGTATTTTGTAGCCCAAAGGAGTTAATGTTTTGTCCTTAATAACTTCTTTGCGCAATAAGAAAAAACCAGACATAGGATCCTTAACTAAAGAAAGAAGCCCAGGCAGAAAAAATGAACTGCTTAACGCTCCCAGCCAAGAAATAAAACGGCGAATTAAACTCCATTGACTTACCCCGCCGCCTTTAACATTACGGCTAGCCACTACAATATCGATCCTTTTATTCTCCTGGAGCTTTCCTATCATAGCTGGCAAAATCTCAGGCGGATGCTGTAAATCACCGTCAATAACTCCTAATATATTGCCATCGGCATTCGACCAGCCGGCTATCACAGCTGTTCCTAGGCCCTTTTCTTTAATTCTTCTAATTAACTTAATCCTTCTTTCTTGCACAGAGAATTCCTGAACAATCTTATCCGTTCCATCAATACTATTATCATCTACAATAATGATTTCGAAATTTAAATGAATTTTTGAAAGAATATCAACTAAGCGACAGCAAAGCTCTCCTATATTCTCTGCTTCATTATAAGTCGGGATTACCAATGAAAATCTATCATTCGTGTCCAAATATTCCTCTATTCTCTCTATATTTTTCGATGAACTCCCGGTCAGGTTTATGGTTAAGAAATATAAAAAAGGACAACTCTTTATTAAAGACTAACCTTTTAAATCCATAGTTTTCCATATTTATAAGAAAGCTGTCTACTTTTGCCTTTGAGCTTTCAGATAAATAATCTGTTGCGCTTAAATCGATAATTACATAATCAGTTTTTAAAGAAAGTTCGCTTTCCGGATCCCAATCATAAATATATTTGCGATGCGAAAGATGCGGTACAAGATTTGCTGTGGCACTTACTGTTGCCTGCGGAGGAACTAAGGAAAGATACTTAAGTTTTGGGAATGGCTTATTTATTCTTATGCCGTCAATAAATCTTCTAAATTTATAACCGTCGGCTTTACTGAAGAAAAATAATGACATAACAAGGATATATATGCTTAGATATTTAATAATAGCGGTAGACTTCAGATTAGAGAAAAATTTGTTTTTCTTTAAAATCATTGCCAGATTAGATAAGCCATAAATTGTAGCGATAAAAATAAACGGCAAAAAATGTGCAGCATAATGCGAAGTGAGCATATAATAACCGTGAAGTTGGCGGGAAGCCAACAAAATTATTGAACTAGTAATTAAGATTAGTAAGTATTGACTAGGAACGAAAAACGCCAGATATCCGACTTGGCCTAATAATTTTAAATAAAAAATAATTTTTTGCGGAATAAAAAAAAGTTCAATTAACTTTAAGGGATGTTTCATAACAAAAGAAATATTTTCCCAGTAGGTTTCTCCAAAAGGCATCCGAACATTAAACAGATATTGGCCAAAAGAATTAAAAGCAGGCAAAATAACCTTTGTCTCAACTAACCAGCTAAGGGCGCCCACTACTATTAAAATCAGCCCGAGCCTAATTTTTTTTAAAGTAAAGCAGGAATAAATGCCTAAGGCAATCACAATTAAGACTGCAGTTTCTTTACAAAGGAGAATTAGTAAAATTGAAAAAGCCAACAATAATTTTTTAAATTTAGCCAAAAAATAGAATGCAAAAATTGACAAAGGAACCAAAAAGCTATCAGGATGAAAATCAGCCAAGGCAATGCCTCGTAAAGCCTTTGATAAACAAAATGATATAAGCAAAGCAAAAATGGCAAAGCGGCTACTTAGTTTGTCTTTCGCAATTAGATAGAGGCCAAATATTGAACTAGACAAAATAAATGACTGAATAACGATTAAAGTAAAAACATGGGGAAACAATGCATAGACTGGCACTAACAAAAATAAAATTGGCTCAAAATGATCGCCTAAGAGACTCATATTGCCCCTAATAGATGAAAAAAGTATATCTCCCTGCAACGTATTCCAGAGTGCCTGGTCAAATATCCCCATATCCCAGGCAGTTGTAGACAGACTGATATGTCTAATCATTCCTAAAACGCAAAATAATATGCCTAAGCCCATAAAAATAACAAGAAGTAAAGCCTTGTCATTTAAACCTGCCAATGCCTTAATAACTCTGAATAATAATAAGTTGCTGCCTAAAGATGAGGCAGGCGACAGATTATCTTTATTAAATTTCCAAGCAACAAATAATAAAAATAGAAAAATAATCGTAAATCCAGTTATATTAGAAATACCTTTAGGCAGCAGGAAAGAATAGTCAGTAACAAAAAGACTAAAATAAAAAAATGAATAGATATTAATTAAAACTATTAGAACTTTTGATATTCTTTTTCTCATATCTTCCTGACCGAATAAGTATAGCGCATAAGCTTTTTGTCCCAGAACACATCAAGAAGAAGTGGAATCTCTGGTGAATTTTTCATGCAAGAATGACCTTTCATAATTACATAATTAATTGTCTCTTGGTCAAATTTATCGAACCCCTTTTCGAAATTAAATTTAAAAGTCAGAGCCGGGCAAAATCCTTTGGGGACTTGCGACCACACCTCTTTTTGCCACGCCAGAAGTTGGCCGTAATGCGGACCATATTCATGGGGATGGCCTCCGGCGTTTTTAATAAATATTAATAGCGCCGCCAGTAAAACCAAAGTAGCTAATACGCTGCAAGTTATAATTACCCTTAGCCATAAGATTTTCCACAAACGCCAGCATAGAAAACCAGATAATATACTGTAACAAGGAAAAAAGATTATAAGGTAATGCATTGGTGTGTGGATATGAAAAAGTAGAAAACAAAAAGTAGGTACTAGAAGAAGAAAACCAGCAATTTGAAAAGGCAAGGGGTATTTCTCTTTTGATTTGGCAGATTCATCAAATATCTTGTGGCCTTTCACTAACCACGCTAAATAATAAATAAGCCCGAAAGCAAAAAATGCCATAATAAGGCAGCTTAAAGGATACAGGATAAATTTAAAAATTCCTACACTGGAATCTAAAACAGAATTAAAATCATAGCGAAAATAATAGCGCCAATAATCAAAAGATGCCATGCGCATATGTTCCCGGAATACTTTCCAGTATACTGAACGGCCACCAGTATCAGCAAAAGAGATAAATTTTGCCAACTCATTCTCAAAGAAAATATGATATAGATATGGCGAGAGAATCAACAAAAGTGCAAAAGCGCTTTTTAGCAAATTACCAATCCCCAAATATGCCCTATAAATTAATGCAACTATGAGAACCGCAGGCATCAGAAAAAAACCAGACATATGCAACTGCGAAATTAAAGCTGCTGATATTGTAAATAATAAAAATAGCTTGCTACTCTTATTTTCAATGAATCTACAAAGGGACCAATGATAAATTATCACTAATGGTGGCAATAGGCATTGCGGCCAAATATTGGCAGTATAATTTGTGAAAGCCGAAGAGAAACTTAAGATTGAGCAGGAGATTAGGCAATAATCTAGGGGCAGATTTCTGTAAAAATAAAAAAAAGCCAACAACAAGCCGAGAGTGCTGATAAAAGAAAAAAAACTACTAAGCCAAAACGGATCTTGAGCAAAAAAAGTCAATATGCCCATGAAATAAGAAAAAAGAGGTGGATTATTAATACCTACACCTGAAGCAATGCCTTTTGTAACTAGAAAATTAGCTTTACGTGTATCAACGCCATTCTGAATGAGATACAATTGATCATTTTTAAATTCAAAAAAAGATAGTTTAAAAATCCGTAACACTA
>JBFMEB010000015.1:0-46849 GCA_040753675.1 Candidatus Omnitrophota bacterium
TGAGACAGGGGTATTAATGTTTATATTTAAAATTGATATTTTCACCATTTTAATAGATAGACAAAAAAAGGGAAAATAAGAATGAGACCCTTCCAATCATATAAAAAGATCATATCAGAATCTTTCATTATGAAAGGAAGGGTTTTTTTTGCTAACTTCCTAAGGACTTTTAAAAAGAAGGATGTAGCTGGCCAGAGCGTTATGGAATATTTTATTATTTTAGCCTTAGTTGTGGCTGTAACCGCTTTGGGCGTGTCAACATTTTTGAGCAAAAACAGGGAAAGCGGTGAGACAGTTTTTAATAAGGCAGTTGAGAGGATAACAGCTGAGTTTACTTCTGGCAGATTAAAGGGATGCGAATGTGTCAAGTACACAAAAGAAGATGGATGCATTAGATCTGGTTGTTTTTCAAGTAGCAGACGTGTCTGTGTAGTTGATAGAGAAACCGGGGAACGCACATGTACTGAAGAACCTGGGCCAGAGGTTTGTTATTCAGCACCAGGCTGGGTTGATACATACATCAGTATTTCAGAAGGCAGTTGGATTAGCCCTGGCGCAACACTTACATTTACTAGTGCCCAATGGCAAGAGATTACAGGCGTAGCGCTTAGCCCTGGCACATACAGTTTTAAATTTTTGCCAGAAGGCAATATTGCATCTTGTGAATTTTTGTGGTGTCCAGGTCATAAGGCATGCAGGAGAGGCGGGTTAGTGCCAGGCTCTCCTGGCGATTATTCATTTTATAGTTTCTATGTAACAATAACCTAATAAAAATGAATAAGATGAAAACTAAAGGTCAATCAGTATTAGAGTACGCATTATTGATAACAATAGTTACCATAGCCCTAATTGCTATGCAACGCTATTTATCCAATAGCGTTTATTCTAACGTTAAAGTTTTAAGCGAACAAGCAAATGTAAGGCCGCATTAAGTTTAGCGAGTAGGTGTAAAAATAAGAGGTTGATAATGAAAAAATTTTTATTAGAAGAGAGCAAGGGACAAAGCACATTGGAATATTTAATTGTATTGGCAGTTTTAATTGCGGCTATCATTTCTGTAGCCGTGGCAGTTCTTAACCCTGCGATACGGGATTCGATGACGAGATTAGGTGATGCAATTAGAAATGCAGCAGATCAATTCTAAGAAAAGATGATTACAGCGATTAGAAAAAGATTTCAGCGATTAAACACAAGAGCGGGGCAGCACTTGACTGAGTTCTTGATTATGTTTTTAGCCTTGGCAGTCGCCTTTATTGGAATGCGGCTATATTTAAGACGCGGGGTGAATGCAAAATTAAAAATGTTAGAAGACCAACTGAATGATGCAGCGGAGGCTAGCGGGGTTAAGGGCGCAGGATTTGTGTTTGTCAAATTTAAACTTTATGTTGAATTGGATGATGAGTGGGTTAGCGGCTGTGACAATAGAGAATTTCAAATAACCAGTGAAGCGTTTGAAGGATTGAAAAATGGCACATATTCACGTGGTTATGCTTCAGAATGTTTTATTAAAATCTGTAAGCCAGAGCTTGCTACTAGTCAGTGGTACTGGTCAAGAATAATTGGGCCAGATGGATATGATACAGACATGGGTCGTCTGGTGTGGGATAGAGAAGGGGATTATAGCCATTGTCAAGGAGAAGGCTTTTGGGGATAAATATGATTAAAGACAGATTATATAAGAACAGCAAGGGGCAGTCTTTAACTGAATATGCTATTGTGCTTGGCATTGTGGCGGCTGCGCTTTTAAGCATGCAGCCATTTATTAAAAGAAGTATTCAAGGAATTTTAAAAGATAGCGCTGATGCTTTTGGCAATCAGGAAGCAGTTAAGGAATTAACACCTCTATTTGGCACAACTGAGACCTCTGCCTATGTTACTGAGAGTTCCAGCAAGATAGATTATTTAGCAGAGGCAGGCTCTTCAGTGACCACAGAAAGGGCAAATGTTAAGCGCACAGGCAATATTGCGAGACAAGAGAGGTTAGATTAATGTTAAACCAGCATGCACAGTCCGTAACAGAATATATGCTACTTCTTCTCATCTTACTAATTGCGATGTTGTCTATGTCTGTATACATACGACGGGCAATCTCAGGAAGGATAAATCAGGAAGGAGAAGATATTGGCGAGCGTTACCAATATGGCGGCGCTACAGTATCTCGTGATATTACGTGGATAAGTAGAGATATCACTACCGATGTTGTTTTTGAAGGTAACGCTGGAGATAGTGAAAGGATAGTTAAGACTAACGTAATTGTTCGTAAGGATGACAGCAACTCTCTTAACACCAAAGTGCTATACAAGGTAAAATAAAATGATTAGGCAAATTAGAAAAGAGAACTCAAGAGTACTCAGCCAGAGCGGTCAGGCCTTGGCAGAGTTAGCTATTTTTTCAGCAATATTCTTGTATGCTCTTAGTTTATTTATGCAATATGGATTAATTGCTAATTTTGAGCAGGAAGAGCAGATGACTACCTTTCGCAGGGCATTAGCCCGCGCTTCTGAAGTTTCTCAGACTTCGCGCGTTGCGTCGGTTGCGAGTCTGCGAGATAGGCAGTTTCCCGATGCAAGAGACGCCCATGGTATTAATGAAAGAAACTCTTTGAGTTCTCAAGCATCAGTTACTTGGAGTAATGCCTTGCTTGCTACATATACGGATAGAAACCCTCGGGATTTGCCCAGGATTATTTATGTAGTGAATAATGAGGAAAAAGAGTTTACTACTGCTGGTTTTAAAGAGATACCTGCTGGGACATGGTGTATGTATAAACATGATGGAGGTTCGGGTTGCTCTAAAAGTTCGATTAGAATGAAAAATTATAGTGGCGATTCTTGGTCTTATGGCGAGCCAATTGTTATGTATGGCTGGACTGAGTCGCATGGAATTGGTGGTAGTGACTGGAAGCCGCGACAGAGCGACGATGAGGGCGATGCATCAGATGGATACACCTATCAACGCGTGTTAGATTTAGAAGGAAAATACGCAGATGTTGATTATGATAATAAAGATGAATTGATTGTTAAGCAATATGAGGCAGTAGAGAATAGGTGGGATGCTGATACTAAGAGGCGGGTATATGTCAGCGGAATAGCATATATGGATTTTCAAGCAGGAGAGGTAGACTTAACTATTAACGAGAGAGATATGGCGGCAGGTAAACAAGCTCAGGGTTTAAGGCCGGATTATGTAAGAGAACTCTCGACTAATAGGGATGGAACATATTTTGCCAGAGAGGAAAATACTCTCGCGGCTCGTGACAGTATCGCAACTACAACTGCCTTGGATACACAGGATACGATAACACGTGATCTTGTAACTAATTCAGGGGCTGAGGAGATAGTTAGTGAATTTCCTACTAAGAAAATAACCACTTGGACTACACCAAATTATTAAGAAGATGATTACCCTACTACGCTAAATACTTTGTCGCTTTGCTCCTTCGTGTTTAGCTTCGTAGGGCAGGCGAGGATTAAAAATGATTACACAGATTTCAAAAAGAAAGATTAGAGAGATTAAGGGCCAGGCATCCATTGAGTTGGCAGCAGCAATAATTGCCATATTTATATTGTTCCTTGGCGCAATGCAGATATTCGTTTGGTTTAACCATATGTTAGTTGAACGCCAAGAGTATTACGAAGGTTCTCGTTCAGAAGCAGGAGGCCATGAACCATCGCCTAAATATGAGCATACTCCTACGCCATTAAAGATATTTCCTGAGGGAGAGGAAGAATGAGAAAGAGTTGGTTTTTAAAATATCAGGCAATACGCCTAAAGAGTCCGAGCGGTCAGATAGCTACATTATTCATTATCTTGCTGGCTGCAATTTTTATATTTATAGCTGTGACTATAAATATTGGTCAGGTAGCCAAAAATAAGACGCTTGCCTCTAATGCTGCTGATGGCGCAGCATTAGCCATAGGTTCTACTTTAAGTTCTGTTAGTAGGGCTATAGTAGATAAATTAAACGGCCATGAAAAAGATTGTGATGTAGATATTTGGAATATAGTTGAATATATAACATCAATTGTGTTGATTATACTTGGAGAGCCATCCGGCTTTATTAGTTTAATAAGTTCTATGTATGATAATACAGGGCCAGAATCTTCGCAGTTTAAAAAGTGGGCAAGCAAATTAGTTAACTTTAGCGAGACTAGCCAGATTTCTGAGCAGGCAATCCAATATGGCATGTTTGCAATTGCCACTGACCCAAATATGTCTACTGATTCTTATGATTCTGACGAAGACGGGTTAAATACGGATAAAGTGACTGATGTTTCTCTTTGGTATGATTATCATCTTGATAATGAATTACCAGATAATTTGCCAGTTTATCTTAATGCCAAGACCGCTTTAGTTAATTGGATAGGCTGTAAAATCCTTACAGGCGGCGCTGGTCTTATTCCTCGCACCTGGACATGGACTAGCGGTTTAATACCATCTTTTGTTTTTGACCCAATGGGAGGCCTGATGGAGACAGATACTAGTCTTGTAGGATTTATCAGGTGGCTGCCTAAGGTAGAGCCTGATATTGATTTATCTGCGGAGCGCTATCCTGGTTTTAAACAGACTTTAGTCATACTCTCAGACTCTAATTTTCCATTGACTAATCCTGGATGGCAAGCTGGAGCAAGAGCAAAAATTGGCACTTTTTATAAACGAGGAGATCCTTTTGATGATGTGCGCGACTGCGGCAGATTATGCCGGCTTTGCGGTGTTTCTTGCGAAATTTTAATTGATAGGGTGCTTAGAGATGCTACAGTTGATAGCGTAGATATAACCCAGTGGTCTTTAGAGGAACTGAAAGATATATTTTTAGGCTTAGCCAAGTTAATCAAAGAAGGAGAGGATATAGAAGAATGCGCAGATAAGATATGGCCAAAATTTGAGTATGTTAGAAATATTGCCTTGGCAGGAGATGTTGAAAGCGAAGATGATATGTATATAGAGCCAATTATTTCTAGATTGCTTTTTAGAGAATTTAGAGATGGTAAAGTTACACTTGATTATTGGTATGATACCCTGGCAAGCCTAAAGGCGAGTTTGGTTACTGACTTGACGCCCTATCAAAATTTGTGCCACGGCAATTGCGATGAGCCCTGCCAGACTACTGCTGATACTAAGTGTAAGACAGAAGCGTATAATAACTGCTGGCGAATTTGCAGGAATAAGGCAGATGCTTTCTGCAGGCCTCGGGCAGAAGATACATGCAAAGATAGATGTTCAATCCATATGACAGGAGCCTTAGCGATAGAGTGTGCTGTGGGTATAGCACAGAGTGGTTGGCCTGGTCCAAACTGTTGTGGAGATCCTCCTGGTTCGGCAATCCCTGATGTTATCTGTATTTTTGAGACTGTTGATGAGGCGCGCGCAGGCATAGTTAAACCTTGTTGGCTTGACTGTCAAAACGCAGCAGCTGGTGTTTGTCCAGAAGGAGTTTCTGCGTGTGTGTCGAGGTTAGACTCTATCTGCTACGGCAATGGCGGGCCTGGCTGGGGATGGGGTTGTTTTGGCGTAGAGTACAATAGGTGTTATACACCGAGATTCAATAACTGTATTGCAAGTGATGCAGATTATTTGACTTGTTATAATAATAAATATAACGAGTGTTATCCACGTGAATATCAAACATGTTATGACACTTGCTTTGAAAACTGTATTGCTCCTTACAGGGCTGAGATAGACCGACAAAAGTTTTTATCTCAGATTATTGACAGGGCAATGAGTAATATAAATGTGTTTAGGGCTAATGTTACTGATTTCTATAATGCAAGTTATGCTGATACTGGAATTTGGGGAATTAATGGCCCGATGCAGGCATATGTTGATTATCAGGAAGAGCTAAGATATACCAATACGCCATATGTGGCTAAATATGGCTGGAAAGATAGCCAGGGCTGGCATTTTGCCAGAGTCAAAGTAGGCAGGTTTATTGTCCCAGATGTTGAGGGAGAGACTCACTGGTTTGGTATTGAGAAATGTTCAAAGATTGTAAATGCAAGAGGTAGTGTAAGAGTAGAAGTTACACGTTATGACCAGAGCAAGGAAGTTACTTTTGCTGGTGGCCTTGGCAATAGATTGTGGAATTTTGTAACCAGTTTGCCAAGACCAGGTGTTCCCCCAAGAAAAGATTTGGAAGCAATACTTGAATCAAGTTTAAGCGGGGCGAATGATTGGAGAGGCATTAATTCAGCCCATTCTGACTATCTAAGCCCCATTGTTTCTAATACTGTTGTTGACCAATTATTGGATTATTATGGGACAAGCAGCAGAAGTGTTGTAAATTTTGGCTATAATATGACAGATTTATATTTGAAAGGTCGCTAAATATGATAAAGACAAAAAGGGCATTATTGGCATTAGAATCTATTTTGGTTTTAGCTGTGATATTAATTGGGCTTATAGCAATGTCTGTTATTGTTAGACAAAGAATATCTGGAAGGTATCGAATTGCAGCAGATGCCATTGGTGCAGGTAGACAGTATGAGCCTTATGGCGGGCATAAGACTGTCATAGACGCCCAGGATTTGAGAGAAGAGCTACCGCCAGAGACACCGCCACCTTGTGATTGCTATGCTAAATGCTTTGGTAGAGTTCCTTGCGACTGGGAAGATAGCTGTTTTGGCGGTCCTGTACCTCGTTGTTTTGCAATTTGTAAGCCCCGAGAAGAAGAAATGAAGAAATGTCAAGCTGACTGCGAGGCACGTCCAGCAGCTTATGGCTGTGAGACTTAAAAAGAGGGTTGCTTAAGATGCCTATGCTATTGTTAATATTTATACTGGTTAGCTCAAGTGCATGGATTATCGCGCAGTATGTAATACCATTTATTAGGACTACGACAAAGACCTGGCATGAAAAGCGGATTCAGAAGTCCACTGAGAAGTTAGAGCAGATGTTTATAGTTGTGGATAGGAAAAAACTCGCACTTCTTTATACATTGGCGCCGCTTATAACTGGAATCGTTGGTTTGGTTGTGTTTCGTAATTTTTTAGGAGCATTTTTGTCTTGTCTGGCAGGAATTGCCTTGCCAGCAATGCGCATAAAATATATACAGCAGACCAGATATAGGAAATTTGTTTCACAATTACCCGATGGAATTATGATAATGTCGAGTTGCTTAAAAGGAGGTCTGAGTTTACTACAGGCGATAGAGACTGTAGCAGATGAGATGCCTGCACCCATAGCTCAGGAATTTGGGATGATTATCAAAGAGACCAAAATGGGTATATCCTTAGAAGAGTCTTTGTCTCGTTTAAGCAAGCGCATGGTTAATGAAGATTTGAATTTGATGAATACAGCAATTCTGGTTGCCAGGGAAACTGGCGGTAATCTGCCGGAAGTTTTTGGTAGGCTGGTAACAACTATACGGGCAAAGTCTAATATCAATGAGACAGTGCGCACAATGACGTTACAAGGAAGGGCCCAGGGCGTCATCCTGAGTGCGCTGCCTTTTGTATTCAGCATATTTGTTTATAGAGTTAATCCAGAGATGTTAGAGCAGATGCTTAAGACCGAGGCAGGCCGGATTATGCTTGGCGTCGCGGCTTTATTACAGATTATAGGTATTGTGCTTATTCGTATATTTTCCCGCGCGGAGGTTTAGTAGAAGATGATTACAGAGATTAAAAAAGATAAGATTACAGAGATTAAAGAAAGAGATCCTCTGACTGAGCGAATAATAGCCTGCGCATATAAAGTTCACTCTGAGTTAGGGCCGGGGTTTATTGAGAGAATTTACCATAATGCCTTAAAAGAAGCTTTGAATCAGGAAATGTTGAAATATAATAGCGAAAAAGAATTTACCGTGTTTTACCAAGGTAAAGAAGTCGGCACATTTAAGGCGGATTTAATAATAGAAGATAGAGTTATAGTTGAGGTTAAGGCAGTTGAAGGCAATATACCTAAGATATTTGAAGCTCAAGTATTATCTTATTTAAAAGTTGCAGAAAAACAAGTCGGATTGCTAATAAATTTTGGCAATAAGAGTTGTCAAGTTAGGAGGCTGATGCAGGATGTTTAAATCGTTGGAATCTATTCTTAAATCACTGAAATCAATTAAACCAGAGGTTTAATATGGAGCTGGTTCTCTACTATACTATTTATTTTGCTGCTTTTGGTAGCGGGTTTATGTTAGGCCTAGGTTTGTTTTCCTTTCAATTTGAACCGAAGGTTAGATTAGTGCTTGATTTTGAAAATTCTTATTATGACACACAAGTTCAGGGAAAAAAATATAAGGCTAAACGCTCTAAGCTTGCCAGGTTACTCAATATCTTCGGGCCATTGAATGAGAGGATTATCCCGCGTTTTGACCGCGCAGGTCTTGAAGAGAAACTTTCTTGCGCTAAGGTGCCGCTTTCTCTATTAGAATTTTTAGCAGTAAAAGAGATATCTATGTTTATATTGCCTTTGTTATTTTATATTATCAGATTGAAAGTTGATATTGTTTGGATGATAATTTTAGCCATCGTGGGATTTTTCTTACCTGATATTTGGCTACGCAATAGAATCGCTAAAAGGAAGCGTCACATAATTAAGGCATTGCCAGAGACAGTGGATATATTATCTTTGTGCGTAAGCGCTGGTCTTGACTTTATGTTGGCGGTGCGTTGGCTTATTGATAAATCTGAACCCAACCCTCTCGTAGAGGAACTCTCAACAGTTATGTATGAGATAAAGATGGGTAGATCCCGTCGCGATGCGCTAAGGGAGATGGGTAAGCGGCTGGATCTCGCAGACGTAAATACTTTTGTGCGCACCTTAGTCCAGGCAGATAGGATGGGAACGCCTGTTTCCGAGGCATTGGCGATTCTCTCAGATGACGCGCGAAATGTGCGCTTTAGAAGAGGCGAGCGATTAGCCCGCACTGCGCCGCTTAAACTATTGATACCTTTGATATTTTTTATTCTGCCTTCAATTTTGCTTGTTGTCGGCGGACCGATTGCCTTACAGTTTTTAAGGATAGGAGCACGCTTCTAATTAGAAGATGATTACGCGATTGTTTCTTAAATTCATTGCAATAAATGGTCAGGGCGTTATGGAATATTTTATTATTTTAGCCTTAGTTGTAGTTGTTACAGCTTTGGGTGTGTCGACATTCTTGAGCAGAACCCACGAAAGCGCAGAGATCGTATTTAATAAGGCAGTGGAGAGGATTACACTTGAAGAGGAGTTTGGTATACCTGTTAGCTGGGCTTGCGAGTTTATTGATGTAACTGGTCGCAGCCAGAATTGTCGCGTTATTAGAGATGATGGCGTGAGCGAGGATTGGGATTGTGGTATGGCAGAAGCAAAGATACCAGAAGACAAAGCTGAGGAGCTTGAGTGTATCATAGAGAGGTGGTGGGATGAAGGCTGTAGGTTATGTGGTAACGCAGACTACTTATGTGCATCATTTGGTATTTGTAACGTTGATTCTAAATGCTACAATAAAAACCTGACCATTGCAATTAATTTTAATGACAGGGTAAGAGAGTTGGGCATTTGTGTTGGCTGGAATTGCACTCGCGGCGGTTGGAATGTATGTCCGGGTATGATGGATGGCAGAGGAGCCTGGTATTCAGGCAGATGTTATAGTTGCCCCAGAGGGGGGTAAGATTATTTAATAAGAGATGATTACAGTAATCGGAAAAAAGATGACCACAGTGATTAAAGAAAAAAATTTTAGCCAATTTTTAAGCTCTTTACAAATGCTTTTTAAATATATTTAAAATGATTACCCTACTACGCTAAATACTTTGTCGCTTCGCTCCTTTGTGTTTAGCTTCGTAGGGCAGGCACAGATTAAAGAATCGTTGGAATCTTTAATGAAAATCGCTGGAATCAGGTTTATGAAGATGAGTTAACCATGGATAAACATAAACCAGACAATTTGGAATCCTTCGACTCGGCTCAGGATGAACAGCCAGACAGCTTAGAGTTTGAAGGCTTATCAGAGGCTGCTGAAAATCCAGCTTGCTGGAAGTCTAGTTTCAAGACCTGGATTAGGGCAGTGGCTTTGTTAGTGGTCGCTGTTTTTGTGCCTGAGCAAGTATCCTGGGCTATTGAATATGACCCACGCGTTCTCTGGTTTAAACCATCTGTTTCTAAGCAGGTTGTGGCAAAGCTCGTACGCCAAAAATTAATTCCACTTGCAAACCACAATTTAGATACAATTGCTATTTCTAAAGACATAAATGTCCAGCCTGAAATAAATTACCTTACCTATAATGATATAGACCAAATCTACCAAGCCATTCTTAAGCAGCCAAATGATTTTATTCCTTGCGGTCCATATGCATTAGATTTATTAATGCGGCTTAAGGATAGGGGCACTTCCAAAGAAACCCTGGCGGCTGAAACTTTATTTATTGATATATTATTAGGCAATATTGACAAAAAGAGTCTAATTTTAGAGCCCCAAGTTCTGAACTCCTTGTTAAGCTTGGGCTTAACTGCTAAAACTCTTTATCCGGAAATTCAATACGCCCGTCTAAGAGAAAACACAATAGAGTCAATTAAAGAAAATATTCCATTTATTGCTCATATCGATGCTAATCATTTTGTATTAGTTGTTCAGGCGAATAATGAGGAAGTAATTCTTTTAGATAAACAAGGACCATTTACGCTTAAACCAGATGAATTCTTAAAACGATTCGATGGCTATGGCCTTTTCTTGCCTCAGGATAGCCAATATATTGTCCGTATTGATAATTCTTTGGCTGCTAAGATTTTTGGTGGCTTGTATTTTGACCGCACTCCATTCATGCAAGGACCAAGCTTTGGCGCTCTTCTGTTGGGTATTGGTTTGACTTTTGGTAGTGCTCTTATTGGCGGCAAAGGCACACTTAAGGGGTTTGGCAACACATTTGCCGCACAACAACTGACCATTGCTGCAACAAATTTTGCCTCAGCTGAACTTAAACTTTCTCCCCAATGGAGTCAATTTATTGGAATGAGCGTTGGGTCTGCTGCGATGGGCGGATTCAATGCTTCGCAAAACAACCTTTCAACTGGGGCAGGAATTTTAGATGGCTTAGGAAAGGGTATGCTACAAGCCGGGATAACTATTGGCCTGCAAGATAGAGGAGTGAATAATAACATTGCTCTTTTAACTGGTTCTTATCTGGGCTCTGCAGCGTGGTCAGGATTTAGCGCAGCCACAGGTTTAAGGAATTTTAGAAATTTACCAGAAGGTGTTTACGGTCCTCCTTCGCCGATGAGTAATAATTTCTTTAAAGAATTCTGGGTCGATCTGACTAACCGTAATAATCTTATGCATTTTACAAGCGGTCTTACTGAATATGCACTCCAGTCAGCTTTAAAGACAGATTCTCCTTATAGCTTTATCTTAGGTGTAGGCGCAGGCAACCTCGTAAATAGCATATTATTTCCTGGTGGTATAAATCCATTAGCATCTTCAAATACTGCCTCAGGTTACACAGGCAATCATCCTAATTGGAATAAATTTCTTACTGGCACAAGAGATTATGTAGTAAGTCCTTTAGCAAAAGCCGGCGTTTCTTACGGTCTTACTGAACTCGGCAAGAGCATAACCAATGATGCAAGTGTTGCTGCAGCAATTAACTGGTTAGGCAGTAATTTAATTTATTCAACCTTGGCTGGCATAACAGGCCCTGGTTTCATCACTCCTGCTTGGGGTGCTTTCAAAGACAGATCTAGAGACCTTCTAATTGCGCATGGCAATAACATTAATATTCACACAATGGATAATGCGCAATTATGGCAGTTTACAGGTATCGACACTTATAGCCAGAGAGTAGATGAATACAAGAAGCAACAGAGAAAACAGTATGACCAGCTTGTCGAGTCTTATAAAGTTTATGGCGTTGGATATGGACACGGCAATAGAAAAGGACAAGGCCAGGATTTAATCGATAGATTAGGTGCATATAATCCGAATGAATGGCGAGAGGCAACTCGAAGTATCCTACCTGATACGTTTAAGTCTTTAGATAATGTTGCAGCCTCAACATTGCATTATCAGGCTGTGGGAAATACTATTGGTTTCCTTGAATTAATGCCAAACCTTGGGGTAGCATCAAAACCGTTCAATTATCTTAATTATTTCTTAGGGTTAGGTAAGATTGACTTTAAGGAATTAGGGCTATTACGAAAGGAAATTAGTGAGTCCGAATGGCTTAATGAAAACCCAGGTGTCTATGGCCCGCCATCGCCTTATAAGGTTTTGGGCGTTATGCATGATTTTAGAACGCCTTATGGATCAAAGGAAAGTATTGGAAGGCCTTTGGAGAAATTCGATAGAGATTCAAGTATCGTGATTATGGATAATGAGACAGGAAATGCTAACGGAATGTGGTTCGTTGATTCTCAAAGAGATTTGACACGCCTTGGCATTGCTCCGGAAGCAATTAACATGACAGATAGAACAGGAAAACAATTGCCAAATCCTGCTACTATAAGGAATTGGCAGTCAGCTCCGAAGTTAACTGACGCTGCGACTACAGCTCTGGTAGAGAATGGCGAGAATTATATATTAACAGGCCCTATTAACCCATATGTATTTAATGGTAATTCCAGCATTGACTTAGGAACTAAGTCTGGTGATTGGCAATTCTCTTATTCACACAATAAAGGTAGTGATGGCTCAGTGCTAAATTGGTCTTTTTATAATAAACCTACAAGAGATAGTGCTGTAGCAGCCGAGTGGTATCGAGGGTCAGAAGCAAAATATACAGACGCAGGCAATACTTTACAGGGCAATACTTATCTGAGTCAGGCTTATGCCAGAGTTACTTTAATGGGCAAAGAGGTTAATCTTGTTGGCTCTCCATTTATGGGGAAATTAAGGAGCTTTAATATTTATCATCTCGTCACTGCAGCTGGCATAGGCGACGTTAAAGGATTTGCTAAGGATGTCAAGTCCAATCCTTCAGAGCTCCTGAATTCAATTGTATTAGCTAAGTTAGATGGTATAGGATTTGGGGTCCACGAAAGTTTTGTAGCTAATAAGAGAGGAGAAGTTATTTCTTCTTTTGGTAATCACTCAGCTGTAATTGATAGAATCACAGTAAATGTCCAGGCGATGGCTGATGAAAAAGGGATTATTTCTTTGGATGTTAGAGATGATTTTAGAACAGGTTATTCAAATGCAACAAATGTAATCGTAGGCAATAGAACATTTGCCATCACAAATTCGGCAATCACCCCTCAAGGTTTGGTTAATCTTAAGATAAATGAACAACTAGTTCGTAATCGGCAGATAGCTGATATGGCTTTACATGACCCAATCAAAGCAGGAAGCCAAGAAGGGCTACCTCATCAAATTAAACCAGATACTTCTCTTATTCTTCCTGAGGAGAATTATTATGATTACAACATAGCACAAGTTTATTCGGGTAAAAAACCAGACCCGGCAAAAAGCGCATTTGCATTATCTTTAGATAACTATAATTCGGGTCAAGGCTTTAGCATTGATCCATATGGTTTTGCTTATATAAGAACAGGCGATACAGCAAAGCTTAGGACTGATGTGCGCGGTATAGTTGGCGGCTTAGCAAAAGATTACAGCCCAATAATAATGGACATTACTCGGGTTGATGATGCTACGCAAATAGTGAGAGCTCCAGTTAGAGTTTTGGCAGCTACAACAGACAATCACCTGGTTAGATTAGACTCATTAGGTTTAAATATAGGCGGGAATCTTATTACTAAAGGAGAAGGATTCTATGGCCGTGACAGGAATAGTGAGTTTAATATTAACTATAAAGGATTGGTTTTCCACACTGGCTTTAATGAGCGCGGCTCATTACCATTTGCAGTTGAGTCTTACAAAGATAAAAAATTAGAACTTGCTAAGATAAAAGTAACAAGAGATTCCTATGTTAGAAATTACGATCCTACAACAGCCAAGACAATTGAAATTAAAGACAAAGATAAAAAGATTATAGAATCTTACAAAGATTATTCTGCTGCTCGAGAGAATAGGAACATAGGTTCACGCGAGCTTAATAATTCATTTAGTGTCTTCAGAGATGCTGCATCAGGCACTGACCAGATAAGACTTTCGATTAAAAATACTGGAAATAAATCTTGGATAGGCCCGACATTTAAAGATAATAGCCAAGTAAGTGAAACTCAAGACCCAAATCAACTGAGCATCGATCCATATGATTTACTTAGAACCTCTTCCACAGGCGCTATATCTAATTTGGAATCTGACAATAATTGGACAAGATATTCTAATGGCAATATTGAGTTTGTCAGGGATGCGAATTCAGGCACAGGCATGCATGGACTGTATTTTAATCCTCGTGCGAGATTTAACTTAGCTAGGGGCGGAGAGACATATTGGGGGACAAAGGCGTGGACTTGGATGAACGCACCTGGGCAAAGAGGTCAAGTTTCTGTTAATGACAACGGTCATTTTGTTGGAGCTCCTAACACAACTATGTATCGATTAGCTGGTTTAACAATAGCGCGTAACTTTACTGATACTAGGTCAAGGGATGATATGGTGAAATCTTTTGCTAATTATGCTGCTATTCAGGTTCAGGCAGAAGGCGCTGAAGGATTTCTTAGAAGCATTGCTACTGATTTGGGAAGCGAAAAAGATTTGCCTACTGAACTTAGTATTATGAGTGAATATTTAACCCGTGGTGATTACCAGGGATTTGCCTCTTATTATTATAATATACTAAATCCAGGCGCTATTCCTGATAGAGTTGGAGTTGATGCTAATGCTATAGTAACAGTAAAGGGTGATTTTATCGCTGGTGAGAATGAAACTTGGTCGCCTTCAGGGGTATTCAATAATGCTGGCAAAGTTGATTCTGCGATGAGCGTCAGTTTACTTGAGAACAATAAGCCGATTAGCGGTTGGGATAATAAAAATATAGGAATAGGCGCTAATGTTGCAGGCCCTTATAATGTAACAATTACCGCAGGAGAAGTTCCTTATTTCTCTGAGAGCTTTAGCACAGGTGGCGAGCCAGCAGATTTAATAGAAGGTAGTTTAATAAAGAGTGGGGTTGCAGATAATCACTTTGCATTTAGTAGTTATAAGAGGCAAGACGGCAGGCCTCTTGTTATAGCTGAGACTGATTTAATCTCGCCTCAAGGGAGTTTAAATAAATATCCAGAAGTTCTGCGATACAGTCACTACACTGTTGGGGCAGATAATACCTTTGCTATGGTTTTAGGTATTCCAGCATTTGCTCCGAAAGGGTTTAAAATAGACTATGATTACACTGGCATGCCTCATTATAGTATGGCGGATGGCGCAACGCCCACAATTACAACAGCCTTTAATCATCCAGTACCGGTTTCTGTAGTCGCTGGTAAAGATAGTGCTGGAAATGATGTGTATTCCAACCAAGCAGGTAGTTTCTGGGCTATACATAACCAAAATCGAAATTATACAATTAAAACAGAGATAGTAAAAATAGATAATGAAGAACAACAGGTGCAGATATTAGCGCCCGCTGATATGAAAAGTGTAGAAGCCAATCTTCGCATAGCTCCATTGGCTATAACCGACAGTGATAATAATTGGCATAGTTTTAGTGTAGATTGGGCTAAGACAAGATATACAGAAGAGGGTTTGGCAGGGATTTCTTTTAGAAATAAACCACTGGCTGATAGAAGTAATGATGCACAATTCCTTGATGCTAGAGCAAGATTCGGTAGTGGCACAGAAAAGTCCGATAGCAACACAGACAATATTATTACTGGCACTTACAATTTGGCATTAAAAAGTAATGCTGCGCACATAGTAAGGACAGATGCAGAGCGTATCGAAAACGGAACATTTAAAGAGTTAGATATTACATTTGATACTTATAAGGCAAATATTGAGAATAAAGCTGTGCTTTACTCTCACTTTTCTAACAGGGCGTTACCCGCAGGCAATATCTTACCTACATATGCAAGAGTAACCGGAAAAGGGTGGTTAGATTTTACGAATGGCTTGAAGATTAATAATGGAGCATATTACTTCAATGGCAAGGAGACCTTCTTTGAGAAAGGCACAGGATTTAAGAGTAGAAATGATAGCATAGAAGCATATGGCCGCATGGGTGAGCCAGGTTATATAAAGTATCGAGCAGGCACGCCATTAAGTGCGATTTTCGGCGATAAGCCCAGTCCTGCTTTAGGGTTTGATCCAAATGATATTTTGGATATTAAAGGCCCTAATGATTCAACGCCAGGCATAGATATATTAACAATGGTTAAGATGATAGATTACTGGCGAGAGCTTGGTAAGCCAATGCAAGAGCCATTGCAAGGCGAGCTATTGGATAGTGCTGTTTTTGTTGATGGGAAATTAGCCAGCCCAGTTAAAATTAGGATTGAAGAGAGTCTTGATAGGGCAGGAGGTATAATCTTACTTAAGCCTTCTTTGGATGATCCAAAGAGATTATCTCTTGAGCCAATAAGCGGATTAGAGGTTAAATATCATCTTAATACCCCGATACCTCTTTCTAGCGAAAATAGAAATGAGAGTACGGTTGCATATGTGAGGGGTTTTGTTCCAGGGGTAACGCCAGAAATGGATGCTAAGACAGGTAGTCTATATCTGGTTGGTTCAGGTAATAAAATGCCAGACGGACTAATCTTAGAGACTGCCAACAGAGATCGTTACCAGACAGATAAGGGAGGTATTCCTTATCCCACTCTAAAACATATGGGCGGAGCAGTCTTTGAATACAGTCGCAATGGTGATGATTATGCAATTAGCACAGTTAATTATCACGATTCTACGTTTACTCCAATTATAGTAGAAGGTGGGTATGTAGGAGTAGGGCGATATTTAAAGGTTGAGCATACCGGCGGAAATACAAAGTGGATTAATATAGAAAATGGCGATGTGTTGAGACAGGAAACAAAGGTAGATGAATTTGATGGCTTCAGTATAGTAGTTGACCCGCGTGCCATTGATATACAAAAAGAGATTAAATATTATTATTTTGGAGAAGAGATTAGACCATCAGGTTTTGTAAACAAGTCTTATGCCTTTAATGCTAATGGTAGTACATTTATTGTCAATTTTGATAATAGGTCTGTTAAAAATATTAATTCACTTGGTCGCGATTATGCTTATCTTGAAGCTGGGCCTATTTCACCTTCTTCACAGAGCGAGCATCCGGATAGCTTATTAACGCTGGCTGGCAGAGAAACATTGGATAAGTCATTTCAAGCAGTAGCTATACGTTCTGGATTTGTAAAAGATTCTCTACCACAAACTCAACAGGTAATTAATAATTTACTTACAAGTAATAATAATGATACAAGCAAAGTAGGAATTTTCCCAGTGATTGATAGTCTTAATAGCCGCGGCTCACTCTTAGAAGGCGATAGATTGATAAGATTAGTGGTAAATACAATACCGCTTCAAGAAGGTAATATTAGTTTTCAGGGTTTAACTGTGCCTGTAGTTGATGCAGCTGGTAATGTGTTTCCTGCCGGAGGCAAATGTACAACGCTAAATACCTTAGCTGCAATTTTGTATGGTCGCCTTGGTATCGACTATAATTTAGTCCCAGTTGGCGATAAACATTTAGGCCTTTTAACTGCTAATCCAGGCGATACATCAAAAGTGGCAATTAGCGAGTTTAGCTTAAGAGACCCTGAAGCAAGGGCGCGAGAATATAATTATAGCCCCATAATAATCTGGGATAATGCTGGCAAACCAGATACAGTAAGCCTTGCTGACATCAAAGGAATGTCTCCGTCGCAATTCAAAGGAATAGATCCTAAAGAGGCAATTAGTTTAAGCAATGTTGAGATGGGCCAGTATTACCTTAAACAGGGCAATATAAATGAGGCAGCGAGATTTTTAGATGCGGAAGATTTATCAACATTAAGCCCTGCCCTTGTTAACATCGCTTCAGTGGATGCTGTTTATAATAATTTAGGTCTGGAATATTTGAAGAAGAACAACTTGCCCCAAGCCACTCATTATCTTTCTATAGCTAATACACTTGCACCCAATCAAAGCAGAAGCGCACTCTTAACAATACTTAATAATAATCCAGCAAGTTTAACTATTGCCTCAAGCCCAGACGGCTCAGTGAACGTATCGTATGCCACTGGCGATGCTACTATAACTGCAGCCGAAGTAAACAAGAGTTTTATAAACAATCCTAATGCCTCTACTTTAACTTTAAGGCCCCTCGATGGTTATTATGACAATAAAGGAAAATTGCATTTTTACAATGACATGAGTTTTGCTAATTTTACTACTGACCAAGGCTTAACGTATGTTGTGCCTATTAGGGAGCACAGCAATACTACAGATGCGTCTATAATTTGGAATGGTAAGCCGTCTTTGGCAAGAGTTGGCGATTTATTAATATTTGAAGTCTCAAAAAATAAAGAATATGCAATTTTTGATCTTAAAACAAGTAAAACAAGAATTGTATCTTCAGAAACTTACATTGGAGATCTTTTTACTGATAATGGCAAAAATTTTGCATTGGCAAGCCCAGATGGAATTTCTATAGGCACTTTCCCTGTGGATAGTGTGAGGTTTGTAGGCGAATCAAGAACAGCCACAACAGTTGGCGATTTATTAGACTATATGAAAGTTGCACGTTCAGATGGAAATTTACTTTCACAGGCATTTAATTTCTTAAGAAGCGGACTTGGTTTATTTAATAGAGCGGCCGGCAACGGCGAGATGGTAAGAGTGGAAGAAGTTAGGCCTGTTCGCCATGGTCTTAGCTGGAGTTTCGAGAGAACTAACAGATTTGGCTATGTTGCTGAAAATGACTTAATGCCTCTCACTGAAGGTGGGAGCAGAGCAATGCATTTCAGGGATGATAAAGGCAATATACGCATTGCGTTGGCTTCTAAATTTCTCGATGCAGATTCAACTAGCATTACAGTCCCAACTATTTCCCAGCCCGGCGGAAGCGGGTGGGATTTAGGTTTCTTAAATTCAGAAGACAATGACCTTGCAGTAGTGTTTAAAGGCAAAGATGCTAAATATCATATTGCTGGCATTGAAGATACTCATGTGCCGAGAATGTTAATGTTTATGAGCTTAAAAGAACCTGCCTGGCAAAATGTTTTAACCGAGCACTACACTAATAACATAGAAACAAAATTCTACGGCATTACAACTGCTCTTGCTGTAGGTAAAGCTATTCAGGCGGTTAAGCAAGCAGGCATATTGCTTGTCGGCAGTCAGGCAGCGAGAGTAGCAGTAGTTTCTCGGGTTGCTGGTGTTCCTGTTAGCCAAGCCTTGACAGAAGTTGTAGGAATTGATGCGTCTAAAGCTGCATCTAGTTTCTGGCGCAAGGCAGCTACACGTCTTGTTTGGGATAAAGTGGTTTCGCCGGTTGGGTCAGCTATTATTGTGGGTAATGCAATATCTTTCACACTTGGAGGTGGACAATTACTTTCCTTTAGAAACAACGTTCAATTTGCTGCATTAAGCATTTTAGGTACACCTTCCATATTAAGAGGCGCAAGAGGTGCTAAATCTCTATTTGCCAAACCCATCTTAGACATAGATAGTTCACTAAATTATTTTAGAGTCGTGGCACTGCGACAGACTCTTATTCAGGGAGGGTTGCTTGTTTCTCGCTGGGGGACTAAATTAATTGCTCCTAATTGGTATAAAGATAATGATATGGGACAATTCTTTAATAATTTACAAGCAATTGGTGGTCTTGTTGCTTTTGCAGGTGCGAGGGGAGTAGGAGAGCAGAGTAAAGGAAGTAGTTTATGGAAATTATATGGGCCAATAAGACGCATTGAAAAAGAAGGAGGCATAAAAGCAATACGTCCTAATTTTAGACCTTATATTGCTTTGACTGGTTCTATTGTCGGAGCAAATGTATTAGGGGCAATTATACGTAACACCTCTTGGTATAAGAATAATGAGGATGGGGCCTTACAGAAGATCGCTGATAAGGCGCCTACGGTTATTGGATTATTATCATTTATGCATTTTGGCTTACCTAAAGGATATAGGTCTGTATATTGGGATAAATTTAAAAGTGAAGAGTTAGGTGGAGCAAAATTATTAAGTAGAGATGTGGTTAGCGCTTTTCGCAATAGTTTTAAGACGAGATTATCTGGTTTTAAAGATTTAACGCCTTCAACTGCCTTTATGCACCTTGCAAGACGCGGGGGAGATATTGCAGGGCTTCTGGCATTATGGAATATAGGGCAGGAGAGTTTTTCTTTAGCATACCATTATGCAGCTGAACCAATTTTAAAGCCGGCCTTAATTAACACAGATAACGCATTGACTAATATAGGAGGTGGCCGGCCTACTAACTGGTTCACGAATACTTTTACAAGCCATGGTATTCTTAATGAATATGGCATGCCAACTAAAGGAAGTTTTGCTAGCTTGCTTAAGCATATGGGTTGGACGACAACAGAAGCTGCAAAAGGCGGGTTTGCTTTTGGCTCATTTTTAGCTATGGGTCAGCCAATTGCTGAACCTGTTTTCCATCGCATACCTGTGTTTAGCCGCTCAATTCATTATATAAGAGAAGAAGTAGGCTCTGCTATTGTCGGCTCTTTAGATTCTCCAGGATTGCGTAAATGGATAGTTGCAGGTGAAGGCGGGGCTGTTGGAGGATTTGCTCGCTTCCTTAGCAGGAGGTTAGCAGGCATTCATAGTTTTGCTGGAGAAGAATTTGTAATAGAAGCTACGTTTGCGGATAGACTTCTTAGCAATGTTGGCTTGGGTTCAGGCCAAGGGACTGTTATTAGTCACGGTCTTGCCGAGTCTGCGCAGGAAGTTTTGAGTGATTTTAATGGTAGACCGGGTTTAAAAAGTGTTGAAGATTTAGCCCAGAGAAGAATGGCTGCTTCTTCTGGCCAGGTGAGTAACGTAGTTACTGTGGGAGAGGTTATAACTTCTTTGCCTACAGTACCAGTCGGAACAATTGGCAGAGGCCAGCAGGAGATTAGAATTGTAGCTGTTGATGGCTTAGAAGCAAGATTAAGAGACCCCAATATTCCTAATTCAGGTAAGGGATATGCTGCTGGAAATATAATTTATGTTGATGCTGGCCAGTGGCAAGCAGATCCTAATGTCAGCACTAATCAAGTTGTTCAGCATGAATTAGGAGATCTAGCCAGAATAAATAGGATAGGCAGGTACCTTGTAGGTGTGAATGGTCGACAAATTACGCCAGCTGCTGCTTTTGATAGGGTTGCGGTATCGCCTCAAGCTGATGCAGCTTTTGGGCTTGCTCATAACAATGCACCGCAAATTAATACCGCCACTCCGTTACCTAAATATACTACTATGGCTGTTGCAGGGTTAGGTGGAGGCGGTTCAGGCAGTGGAGTTGGCGCTGGAGGCGGTTCAGGCGTAGGTTTAGGTGGGTCTGGATTTGGCTCTGGTTCAGGTACTGGAGTTAGTGCAAGCCAACAAAGAATTTCTTATGTACCAAGGCAATTACCAAGGTTTGAAGGGTCTCATACCTATAATAGTAGGGTTGCTGATTTAATTGCCAATACACCTTCATTTAACCGCAGTGCTATGTCTACTCCAGCTCCTACGTTTACTTTAGCCAAGACTACATTTGCTGCTTTAGCGCCAGTAATAGTAGAGAGCAATTTAGCTGTTAGTTCAACAAGCAGAACTAAATCACCAGAAGAACTGCCTTCTCCTACTCCTCAACATGAGACAACTATTCCTGCTCCAATACAACTACTGCCTCCAATATCTATTCCTATTGAGCCAGATAATAACAACAAAGCAAGCAATACTAAGAGTACTAATAGAATAACTAAATTTGATGATAGCGGCGGCTCAGGTGACTTTAGAGGCTTCTATGTCAATGAGACAATACCTGGGCCAGATGAATACTCATTCCCAACAGCTACGGGAGAGGTTGCCACAATTGCTCTTTCACACACCCAGCAAGTGCGTTATGTTCTTCTGGCAGCTGGAGTGGGCGCTAGCGGTGTACTAGGGATCGACGAAGGTACCTCAACCTTCGGCGATCGAAGCAACATAGAGGGAATATTTAGTGAACCAAGTGTAACAAATACAAACTATTTTGTAGATTTTGAAAGAATTTCAATTACGACTGAAGCGCAATTTAGTGTTTCGGAAGGTTCTCGAACTGTAGCTAACGCGGATTACGCGGATTATAATATAACGCGGATTACGCGGATACCAGATAATAATACTGGCAATCTGGCAAATGCCAATAGTTTAGTTTCTGATTTACCTGCAGTAAGCACTCGAACCGTTACTTATTTTGGTCATACTTCGACTGATTTAGGCAACGGAATTCGTCTATCTACCAGTTCTACCCGTCCGTCCACAAATCCAACCATTCCTGATAACTTTAGATATGACCAGCCTCTGATATTAACCTCTGGCATTGCTCCTTCTGAGCGGCGTTCTTTTGGCCTTGACCCAAGCAAGGTAGTTCCTGTAAGCGATCCTGATTTTGATCCTGTCAATAGGCCTTGGTATGGCGCTAAGAGCGCAGAGCAGGTGTTAGAAGAACAGGGGCAGAGCAATGATATGGAGTTAAAGCTAACCAGACCAGAACCTGTCAGAGAAGAATTTAGGAAATTATTAGAAATAGGTGCACCTATACATATATCTGGGGATATTAAAGCCAAGGAATTAATAGATAGAGGTTTCGCCCCGACGCAGGCAATGAGATTAAATGGCACTACTTTTTATCTTTCCCAACCCCATGTTTCTAACGATGGAAGGCCATTCTTTGTAGCTTGGGTACATAGATTAAATCCGAACGACGACAGTACTGAAATCAATGTGCGCTATATTTACAAGAGCAATTCTCAGGCAGAATGGCGAGTAGCTTCCCATAGAAACGGAGATTGGTATGGCAAGGGCTTAGGAGAAATGACAACTGTTGCTCCTCATGAGCTCCAGGCGGGGTTGGAGCAATTAGTCGCAGTTAATGGCTCTAAATTACCAGTTGACTCTACTAACCTTGCTAAGAAAGGAATACTTAATGATAACGGCCACAGCAGGCCTACTGATACTTTCATGCATTCATTGCCAATGGTTAATAACGAACTTAGAGGAGAAAGGATTGGGTCATTTACTAAGCAAACAAAACTTGTGCCAGATCCTTCTTCTTGGCAGTTTAGACCAGGATATAAGCCAGATTTTGATAATGGGATTATTGAAATTTATAAAGGCCATAGCTCATTATATGGAGAGGTAACAACATATAGAGTTGTTTCTGAAAATAGAGAAGTTCAGTATCTAATAAATGTAGATAAAGAGCAAAGAGTATGGTTTGGTTCGCCTCAGAGGACTACATCAAGATTAACCAGCTATGGGATAAGAGCAGACCAAATAGATCTTCGTGCAGCAAAAGGATTTTTAATGCCTGCATTTGAATATACTGAACAAATTCCATTTGGATTTGCAGGGGAGAGTCATCCGATTAATAGCGAATACGCTGATGCTACTTCATTCATCAACCAGATGCCAGTTGTTCAGGAATTCCGAGACAAAATTTTGGATAGGGATATAAGGACAACAAGCGAAAGGCAAACAGTGGCGCCAGAAGTTACGCATTATCAAGCTCCAGGCTGGGCACCTACGCCAACAACTCCTGGCACATTAGAAGATGTTATTGGATATGTGCAGCAAGCGGATAGTGAATTTAAAGACAGAACTATTACAGCAGATGACACGCAGGTTAAGTTAGTTAGCAGATTAATTGGCGCCTTAGATAAAAAACCTGGAGAGCCGGGTTATCGTATGATTATGAGAATGATAAGCGGCGGCGGCAAGAGTTTAGTCGGATTCATTCTTCTGCCTTTCTATGTTGCGAAAAATACCGCTAAGGGCAAAGTAACAGTATTCTTTGGCCATAATTATCCTCAGACATATGCGTTATTTAGAGAGGCATCATTCTTGTTCGGAAGAAATTATAGAATCGGCATTGTGGGCCAGGAAACAGACAGGAATTCTTTAAATGAAATATTTACTAATAATGACATTGTATTCGTGGATATGCCAAGCTTTTCTTCTGATTTGGCTGTACAACGTGGCTCAAAAGGCGTAGAGATACTGCCTATGGACAGATTAGAAGGTGCAAGTTCAATAGTGGATGAAATAGACTACATTTGGAGCATACCAGCTACGCGCGTTGGCGAGGTAACCAGATTATTAGGGCGAGCTCAAATTACTGATAGAAAAGTAGCTGCTTATCAGCAAGACTTAGACCGTCTGGTAAAATCAGGAGTTGCCAGTGGCAGTGGAGTTATAGAATTAAAAGAAAAAGCAAAAGGCCTGATAAGTAAATATCCTACTTTAGGGCTGACTCCAGAAGGAGTCTTGACAGATTTAAACAATGCTTACGAAGCAGCTTATTGGAGATTTCTTGCTGGCAGAGCAACAGAATTGGGTGCGAGAAGCAGCCTTAAAATTAATTCCCGCCGCACCAGAGAATTAGTTTCTTTAATCGCAGCGCAAGTAAAACGCAACTTCCCAGAGTTAGAATATAGCCAGAGTCAGATTGAAGAACACCTGCTTAGTAATATTATTGCCAGTAGGTATGTGCGTGGCCGAGATTATAATGTTTACAGAGAGGGTGTTGCTCCTAAACGTGGCGACAGTTTTGGAGATAAGAATTTACATTTGCCTGCAGGTGCAATGCAGTATTTGCAAATTATCTGGGAAAAAGATTTATATGCTCCATTAGGAGGAGAGCATACTTCTAACGCAGAAAGTGCGTTAAAAATATTTGGCAATATTGCCGGTTTGACAGCAACTGTTTCTCAGGCAGTAAAAGGCTATATGCTCGCCTTAGGTTTTGAAATTGGCGGAGAAGGCTCAAGATTACCTGAAACCAGCTTTGATATTGCACAAGACGTAAGGGCCTCTATGCAATTAATCAGAGAAAAAGGCGCTGAACCGCAGGCGCTTAAATTGGTTTTAACAGCAGATGATTACAAAGCCAGGATAATTAGGAATTATTTGAAGAGAATAGGTGGCGTTGATGAGTCTTCATTACGTTTCTTCGGAGGTATGACGCCAGTAGCTGAAGTAACTGATAATCAAGGAAGAGTATTATATAAAGGTATAGCTGGAGAAATAAAATCAATAGCCCAAGGCAATATTAGCTGGATTATTGGCGATGCTAATATTATTGGCCGCGGAACTGATTTTCCTGCTTCGCCTAATCATAATAGAGTTATAACAATTTTGGTTGACGTAGACAGGATGACCGAATCACAAGTTTTGCAAGCCATTGGCCGTGCGGGTGGCAAGAGATTTCCAGAGATTCCTTATGATAGAGCGCATAGGCCAGTGTATATGATTGTTAATGTGCAGGAACTAAATCAAAATCAAGCTATACAAGATGCGCTGGCTAATGATAAGGATGCCTTAGAACATTTTAATAATACAGCCAAGTCGTCTAAGAATGGCCATGGTTATACTGATGAATTATTGCAGCGCATTATTCCTGAAGCACAAACCGCCAATGAACAGTCTGCCTTAGTAAGAGCTGCAAATAGATTGTTAGACCAGAAACCCGTAGATTCAATTTCAGAATTTCAAGTTACTGCTGTTAGTCTTCCTTATAGAATGACAACTAATGACGTTCAACAATTACTAATAGATTACCAAGTTGCTCCTGAAGCTCAAAGAAGCATACTTCAGAGAATTGAAAGTGATAAAGCCCTATTTAATCCTCAGACCGGAGAGCTCACTTATCAAGGTAGGAATTTAATCCGCGCTGTTATTGAAATACGGCTGTCTAAGAAGCCGCATCATCGCAAGGAAATAGTCGCTGCCCTTAATGCCTTAGGTTTACAAGATACTGGCATTACTAATACAGCTGATCTATCTGACCCGGTGGCAGTATTTAATCTTGTGCATAATTTGGCAGAGGCGGGCATAATTGATTTAGAGTCTTATAAAGATTATGGCATTACTGCCTTAGTGCGTTTTGGCAGGATAGTTGGCCCTTATGTCAATATGTTAGAGCAGCACTTTACTGTTTCTGAAATGAGACAGCCAGCAGTTGATTTAATTAATTTAACAGCAGAAAAATTAGATACAAAACATCCTGCCTACGGCAAGGCAAAAGGAATATTAACCAATTTTTATACTACTTATAGCAAATATACACAAGCCCAAGCCCAGCTTCAGGAACAATCTCAACAAGAAGGCTCAAGAGCTAGAATTAGAGAATTCTTTAGTAGGGCAGAAAAATTAGAGTCTAAACTAGCAAAAGCTTCATTAATCAGAGCAATAAGACTCTTACCTCAGATGTTAAGTTTAAGATTACAAAGTAGCAGCATTCCTGCAATAAGGAGCTATAACCGTCAAGTCAAAGCCTACTTTAAAATTCAGAAACAAATATTTGGCCAAGTTCAGGAACTTGCTTCAACATTAGGAATTATAGACTTAGGAGACATTGAAAGTTTAGCCAATATTTTGATGCCAGAGATTAAGGCTTCAGATATGCCAGCAATGCAGACAGGATATGTTAGCTTAAGGCAAATTCTGGGCGTTACTGAAAGGCAGATGGCATATGTTCCAGTTACATTGTTGCATGCTATTGCAACTCAAGATCCGACGAAGCCAAAAGTATCTCTGGCAGATTTTGTCGTAGGAGATGATATCAGCCCAA
Source organism: Candidatus Omnitrophota bacterium (assembly GCA_040753675.1). GTDB lineage: Bacteria > Omnitrophota > Gorgyraeia > JAHJTE01 > JAHJTE01 > JBFMEB01. The sequence continues at coordinate 26,571 of JBFMEB010000015.1, forward strand.
CAGAGGCATATAAGATATATAATCCATTTGCGAAGAAAGAACCAGTCATCAGAGGTGGATTTGATCTTTATTTGGCAGCCTTAGATGTCAGAGAAATATTAGATTTAATAAAGGACGTGTTGTTGTCATCTGGTTATATTGATTTTCGTTCAGGTAGAGTTAATATAAAAGAATTTGCAAAAGCTAATGATATAAGCGTTGAAGAAGCCAAGGCTAAATTGGAAACGTTACCGCTAAGGATAAAGGCGATTAGGGAGCGTATACCCAACTGGAGCATAGAAAGAGGGCTCACCCCTGCAGTTATCCAGGAAATAGCCCAGAATAATAATGTAGATGCTTTAAAGGTTTTAATGCTGGCTACTAATAATTTGTCTCTGGATAATGCGGCTATAGAGCGCGTCCAGGAGAATATGATTCCTCTTACTATTGCTGCTAAGCTGGGCGCAAGAACGCCTTCATTAAATAAACTTGCAGAGACACAAAATAACGATGCTGAAGAATTAGTAGTAAACTCGGCAGTTGATTTTGCTATTACAAAATTACCACAAACTGAACTTAATGATCTAAGAGATACTGGCAGGCCATCTGAAACATTTGCACAATCGTTTGAAATCAGCGGCAGTAATTACTACCTTACTTATCGAGCGCAAATAATCTCAAGATTAGTTGAAAGGATAGCTAAGGCAGAAGGTAATATTAATAAAGGCAGAGCGGCTTTACAAACCAAGATAGATAATGCGAACAGCCACTTAGCAAAACCAGATTTATCAGCTCAAGATAGAGATTGGTATCAGGCAGAGAGAAGTCTTTATCAGAAAAAAATAGCCGAATTAGAGTCGATTTTAAATGATACCCAGAAGACATTAGGAGCAAAGGAGAAATTTGCCTCTCAGGCCGCTGCTCAGGGGATACCTCAGAAGCGAATGCAAAGCGAAGCATTCAATGTGCATATGGCTAATTGGGCAGTAGCAGGTATGCCTCCTGATGAGTTGAGAGCGTATGCAGAGCATATTTCTGCAGGAGCAATGGAGGTATTAGCATTACCTGAGGTCACAAGAACCCAGATACAAGAAGTGCAGGCAGCCATAGAAGCACATGCAAAGGAGTTAGGCAGAGCAGGAGAGTTATCCAAATATACTTTTGTATCTTATTTGCGAGAATTACATCCAAATATATTTGCTAAGGTCCAACCGCCTGTTAGGAATACTAATATGCCTGGTAGCATTCCTATGTCTGAACAAGCAACACCTTCTGATATTGTTGCGGTTAGCCCGATTAGCCAGAAGTTGCTCGATTTGGCAGGAAACCATCCTCATCTTCCCTTTGATTTATTATATAAAGATGATGTAGGTCAGGGATTATTAGGATTAGAAGATGATATTCTTAAAGATAATCAGGCGTTGGAGAGGATTAGACAGGCATACTCAGAATTATTAGTTCAGATAAATACACAATTAGAGATTAAAGGCCAGCCTGTAGAGCGTATTAATGAATTGGAAATGTTAAAATCTTCATTAACAAACTATATAAACGATTTTGAAAATGTAGCTAATACTGGCAGGCCTATATATGCAAATATAACAACTCCTCGGCCAATTCCACTTCGAGCTCAAACACCGAAGGAAAACAAATTGCCTCGATCCAAAGGCAAGTCTACTACTGACTTTTCATATTATGGCAATATGAGCAGACCTTTGGTTGAAAGGCTTAAAATCTTTAATTTTGCTGGTTTAAGCAAGCCAGCTCTCGGAACATTAGCAGGTTTAATTACCACTTTTGGCGCAAGTTATCTCTTGAGAAAGGCTGGCGCAGCTGATTTGTCAATTAATATTCTTATGAGCTACGGTGTTGTCTTAACTTCACTTTGTGCTCATGAATTTGCTCATGCATGGGCAGCGCACAGATTAGGTGATAATACCGCCAAAAAAGCCGGCAGGTTAACACTCAATCCTTTCAGGCATATCGACTTGTTAGGCACACAAATACTACCAATGCTTACTTTGACTTTAACAGGGGGGACAGTAGTAATTGGATGGGCTAAACCAGTTCCGATACAGACTCCAAGGTCACTAAGCTCTGATACTAAGAAACAAGAGTCATTTTTACGTAAAGTTGGCTTTGCAGGGCCAGCAGTTAATTTAGCTATTGCTGGTTTGAGCATAGTAACCGCTAATATTATAGCTGCTATTGACAACCAACTTGCTTCGAATATCGCGCCGATACTGCAATCTACGGCCAGATTTAACTTGCTACTTGCTGGATTCAATTTATTACCCTTAGGTCCTCTGGATGGTACTCACATATTCTTAGGTGGAAAGACTATTTTTGAAAGCCTTAGTAACTCTAGGATAAGCCAGAAAGCCAAAGTGGTTGAGCTATTAGCTGGTTTATTGGTTCTTTATCATATTGGCGCCTCTGGCAATTTTGTTAATGGTATTAATTCATTAGTCAATACTTTAACTCCCGAAGTTGTAGCTGGTGTTGCTGGCGCTGGATTGGGTGCGGCAGCTGTGGGCGGAATGTTAAACTTTAAAGGCTTTGGCAGAGGCGCAAGGAATTTAGCCACAAGTGTTAGAGATAGAGTAAGTCCAACAGCCAGGAAAGAGCGCAGGGAGAGGGAAATCGTAGAAAGTATCGAAAGAGATTTAGAGACAATTGAATCTTATCAGCCTGCTTCTGATGTTGCTGAGTTAATAGAGACTGCCAAAAGTACAGTCGGGGCAGAAAAGACGAAATTTGCATTCTGGAGAGCAGTGGCCCAATTGAGAACTAAACCCGGGATATTTGTTATTCCCGTTATCAACGGCAAAGCTGAGAGTTCTGATGAACTCGGAGTTTTTGGTAACAGTGTCGATGAACTTATTAAGAATATCCGCGACTATGCAGATTACGGCGTTATTATCGTTGTCCTGCTAAATATAGACGGCAAAGAGGCAGTCAGATTTTATTCAATAAGCAATGTGAATATGGATGTATATTCTAATGTATTTCTGAGTAGGGGAACCGTAGGCCAACATAACTTCCTTGCCAATCGCCCGGGTATAACTATAATCCGCTCCGGGAACCAAATGATGGTTAGCAACAAAATGACAGCTAGTAACAATTTTATGAGAATTCCAGAACATTTTGCCGGCACATATACAACCTATGCTTACAGGAGGGGGAGTTCACCCAATGGCGCTGCTACCAAGACTTCAGAGATCGCCTCCTTTATAGGCTACAATCCTGACATAGCCCGACAGTTAGCAAGAAATGTTGCAAGAGGTGGAAGGTTTGTTGGCAGAAAGGCAAGAACATTTGCCTTACCTATATTAGCTGCGGCTGTGTTTGCAGCAACACCAGCCAAGGCGCAGGAAACATTTGTACCGGATACTAATTATGTTGCTGCTTACTATAATCTGCCAATTTCTAATAAATTTGGTAATAAGGCAGAGTTAAAGATATTCACTAAAGAAACACAGACAATTGCAGTGGTTTCTGGTGAACGCGGTTCAGCTCAAGCTGGCGCATTTGTATCACCAACAATTATGCCAGTTGCTATTGATACTGCTAAACCTTGGCTGTTTGTATTTGACGCGGTTGGCGCAGAGATAAAAGATACAGCAAGACTGATAGAGTTTGATTATCTTATTAAAAAGGCTTATCAATTACAAATACCTGTTGTTGATGCGTCAACTGCTAATTTTGATAGTGTTCTTGTCCATTACTTAGACAGAAATATGCTTTTTGTAATTAATAATAACCAATTTGGAATGTTAGAGAAGGCATTGGCAAAATATGGCTTTAATAGAATTAATCCTACTGGTATTTCTTCAGGCAATATAAATACCTTACCGTTAGAACAAAATAAATCTGACAAAGCGCCGCAATCGGGATTACCGCCGGCAACTGTACCTGCTAATGCTGGAACGATGAATAATTCAGGCGACAATGTCGGCTCTGCTGGTAATGGCTCAGGCAATGGTTCAATGCAATTAGCATTAGTTAAAACTTACGGAACTGAATCTCTGCCAGCTGCGCCAGAGAAAGCAATGGTGGAATTTGCAGACACATTGAGATTGTTAAATGACAAACTTTCAATTGGAGATAGCACTGGTAATAAGAAAAGGGACGCCGTAAGTACCTCAACTTACGTCGTTCAAACTGTAATAGAGGAAAATATTCCTACCAGGACTCCAACCGAAACTTATTCATTCATGAGCAGAGTTTGGAATTGGCTCTTGCCTGAAGTTCAGGCAGCAGAGTTACCCCAAGCCAATGCGCAGGATACAGCAAGACAAGAAACGATAGTTCTCCGCCAACCTGCTAAATTCATAGACGAGTATAACGGTATTTCTCCTTTGTGGAAGGCATACCTGTTTGATGCCGGCAAAAAAGGAGCGATTAATACTTCAGCATTTAATTCATTGAAAGTATATGCTCAGGGCGAAGGCAATGTCCTTGTTCAACTTGTTGATGCGCAATATAGAGACCAGGCCTTAAGTCGTGTATATACAATTGAACCAACTGAGCAAACTGCCTCAATTGAATTAGCAGATTTTAGAGCCACAACTTCTGTTGACCTTTCAGAGACTAATCAGATTGTTATCCACGTGGGTGAAGTTTATTATGAATTACCAATTAACCAAAGAGGCGTGGACATTGTTGTAGACAGTATTGTATTCAGCATAGAAGCGGCAAGAGATAGTGATGCTAAAGACCTCGCAACACTGCACCAAACTGCACAAATAAGAAGACAAAAACTTGAGGCTGAGAAATCTGAGTTTGTAAATTCACTTACGCTTCCTGCCGGCGTTTTGACGCCTGAATCAAGTTCACTTTCCAATGGTTTATTCCAAGATAGAATCAATACAGTTAATGCATTGCGCGCAGTAGCCCGATCAGAAACCTCTGCTGAGCAATCTTATGCGCGAACACTCTTAGAGCGAGAATTATATAATCCTGCTCAGAATACAAATTTAAGACGCTACATCTATTATATCCTAAAAGACGAACTTAATATTAATGTTATTGATGCCTACTTAGAAGATTATGTAACCAGAGCGCCCAGTGTCACTGACCCTATAGTAGTTGAATTCCCGGCAATTAAGGTTGGCGCCGATGGCAAAGACCTTCATAAATATGATTGGAATGGCCGTCCGATTAAGAAAAGATACACCTACAAAGATATAACTTACGGAGTTGAAGGCATTATTACTGACAGTGTTACAGTTCAGCGCATAGTTGACCGCCAAGTTTTAAGACGACTTGCCTACTGGTCAATAATTATGGGAATTGATCCTATGACTGTAACTTATCCTATTGTTTATACTGAAACCTGGCTTGGACCACATCCAGAGAAAACCTATAATATTATGGCAATTCATTCACCTGAATTAGAGCATTCTATCAGCCAGGAAAGACGAGCATTGCGCGATGCATTACTCGCAAAGTTTGGCAAGAATAGTCAAGACCCAGCCTTAGATAAAGTAATTGTAACCGGATTAATTCTGCTTCAGGATGGGTTTAATGTATATCCGAATGAAGGAGACTTAGCTACAAGGCTTCAAGGCTACAACGGCTATGGCACATATCCTACTTGGCCTTGGCCTGGTGTAAATATGAAAGAGCATCCGATGATGGGCGAAAGAGTTGTTTATGTTGGCAATGCTATTTCTAAGGGCCCATTAGCAGATATTGCAAAGCAAGTCAGCCAAGAATTAGGCATTGGATTGCCACAACTTCCTAAGGATTTAAGGAATTATAGAATAGGTGTTGACATAAAAGATTTAGATGCACTTTATAAAAAATTATTTGGCTTGTTTTTCTTTGTTCCGTTTATGTTAGGCGCGGTTGGCGCAGGCAGTCTGGCTGAAAATATCAGAGGTACAGCATTCTCTATTTCACGGCGGCCATCAAAGGTAAGTAAACAAAAGATAGATGAGATATTCTGGTCAGATACACAAAAAGGACCACAAGCCAAGATTAATATTGGGCAAGGCCTGATTGTGGACATTACAGACTTCGCTGGCGATAGAGTGCCGAGTCTTATGACTAAAGATATCAGAAGCTGTACAGCTGTGGCTTTAAGGTATAGAGTTGATAACCGAACATTCCTTGGCTTATTCCATATCCCTGTTAATCCTGGCATGCGTAATGTTGATGCCTATTCATATAAAATAATTGGAGAGATATTCAAAGTTATTGAGAATGAATCAGGCCAGCCAATTAGTAATGCTCAATTGGTAATTCAGTATGATAGAGTATTTACAACCTTGCCATCTCAAGAAGAAATAATTGGAGAATTTACAGGCAAGGTAAGCTCAGTGTTTGTCAACTATAGACCCGGCGAAGAAGATGAGCATTTAGATTTGACTAAGTTATTAGCTAGGGATTTAGGCAGCGCAGACATGAGAGTTGATCATACTGGCGTAACAATACTTATGTATCCTCATACAGCCAAACATTATGTTGTGCAGCAACATGTTAAGTGGCAGATGAGAGATGAACAAGGCGCTTATGATATAAGTTTTGATAAACGAATTGATGGCGCAACTGAGAGTATCTTAAGTGAGGTATTAAATTATGAGGACTTCTTAGAAACTACACTTAGAAATATCCACTCTGTAATTGTGCATAATCCGGATGTAAAGAGTATCAATGTCACAAAAGATGCCAAGGGCAGCCAGAAACAGGTCTATCGCGTCGAAGTAAATTTATCAGATGGCAGAAACTTAACCTTTGCACTTAAGATGGCAATAAATCGCGCAGCTATAGACGGCTTCAGGCCTAATGAGATATATAATTTGACTATCTTAAGCGGTATGGCTAATATTCCGAGATTTGGGATGTATCTCGGTTCTGATAGATACAAAATTTATTCAGAAGAATTTATAGATGGCCTGACCACTGCAGCTAAGCAAATTAAGGCTCAACTAGATACGCAACTTGTTAGACAGATTACTGCTTCTTGGATGGGGATAGCAATCAAGTTAGCCGAAAGCCACAATGGTCGTTATATGTTGCCGGTTGATATGGGTCGCGCCAATATAATGCTTCATTATGTGCTAAAACAAATTCAGGGCGTGCCAATAGTAGTGGATATAGGTTTGACAAAGTATAAAAGTCCTTACGAGATATTTACTGAATTAGTTCGTTATTATCAAGATATTGAAGGCATAAGAGCCGGACTACTCGACGTTCTTGGCATGACTGATGGAAATGAATTTATAGGCGCAGTATTAAAGCACATAAGAGCAAAAAGTATTGGTGCAGTAACTGAACTTGACAGAAAAATCCTTAAGGTTATTGATAGAACTGATTCCGATAGGCCAACGCCGCCTTCACTGAATGATTTAGGTGAGCATCACGATATTCTGCAAGTGGCTGCTTATTTAGCCATAGCTGGTCTAATAGTTTACCCAGCTAAACTCGCAATTTACAAGATTAGACAAATTAGACAGGCAAGAAGAAATGAAGTTATGACCGGCAGCGGCTCTATCCGCGGTCCGGCAATAACCGCGCCTTCCGAAAGTTCCTCTGTTTTCGGCAGGCCATCGACAAGAGTCCGCAATTCCAATTCACGCCTTATTACAACTCCTTCTCCTGTAAAGCGATTTTCTATTCGTATAGCTCTTACCGTCCTCTTCTTATTAGTCTTTACTGCAGCTGCCAATGCTGGTCAATTCGTAAAAGATGCTGCTGACAATATCAGCGGCGTCCTTATTGAAAAAGGTGACACCTGGGGCCAGATTGTATTAGATTACGCCAGGGCAACTGGTACTAAATTTGCTCATCTCTGGGGTAATGATGGTTTAGCCTTTAACCTCTGGAAGAAATTCATCGGCAGTGATGCCTCTACTTATACTGACATGGACCACATCAGGGCTGGCGCTGAAATGCTTTTCAGATCAGCTCCAACAACTCAACCAGCTGCAACTCAAGCTCCTCAAACAGCAGCCCAGCTGACAGACACTACTAGCAGAGCCCTTGATACAACTTCTCAAGCCTTAGCAGATACAACCAGAGCCGCAGCAGAACAAGCAGGCAATTGGCTAAATAATAACTGGTGGATACTTGCCTTAGTTGCTGCTGGTTTACTTGCAGCCTCCTTAGCCTATCGTCACTTTAAATCAGGAAAAATAAATACTAAAGCAGATCCCGCTAAAGGAAATAACCATGATGATGATCCTGTTGCTACTCAGGATAAAACTGCACAAGTAGATCCTCAAGCAAACCAAGACCCTCGCTCAGCAATAGATAATGAATATGACGAATATGCTTCTCCACAGCCAGTAGCAACTGTAGGTCAGAAACCTACTCACCCTGAGGCAGATAATTTTACTGAACCTAGAAACGGCAATCATCACACCCCTGATATCTTAGCTGAAGGTCAAGATAAACCCCAAGCTTCTACCTCATCCAGCGCTGCTAAGAGAGGTGCAGTAACTGGCGTGCTTGCACTTATCATTACTATTATCTCCACTGCAGCTGCCAATGCTGGTCAATTCGCAGAGAAAGTTAATGATATTACTAAGAACTTTGATCTATGGCAGGGTGTGGTTGCTGTTGTACTTGCTCTTGCATTAATAATAACTCCGATTGCAATAATTAATTCTGATTCCAGAGTCTTGGCAAGACTTGCAGGCAATATAGCAAAAGCAAAATCAGAAGAAGCATTATCACACAGCTTATCGAGATTCTTAGCAAAGGTAGATAGAAAAGATAGGAGCCTTGAAACTAAACTCCAAATAATAAATGAATTAGCTAATAAACTAGGTAGCGAGAAGATACAAGTCTACGAAGAGATACTTAGAGTTGGTGAAGATGCATATATCTCAATTTTAGCCAATATAAATGGCAATAAAGTCCTAATAATAGTTTCCTATCATAATAATAAATTTCAATCTTTGGCTTTTAGCGATGAATCAGTAGGTCTCTTAGAAACAATAAGTGGCAAGAAAGAAACATTAGCGGGAAGGCACATAACTGTAGTTATTTATACTTATGACCCGCGCAACGGAATCGGTGCTTATGTCTCAGGTTTAAATAGAGCCCTCTTGGTTCGAAATCCGGGATTAACAATCCATTTGGTGTATTTAAGCGATGAAACCCAGCAGGGAGTTGAAGAGGTTGGCCAGGGTAAAGTGGTTTACCATCCTGTAAAAAGTGTTCCTAACAAAGAAGGCCAAGGTGCCAATATACGGTTAACACGGGAGGCAATTTATAAAGCCCTACAGGAAATAGAAGAAGAACATAATATTGTTTTAGTTATTACGCATACGCCGTTCTCATATGTTGGCGTAGAGGCAATGAGATTTGCCAGAGATCATGAGATTCCCAGCATTGCACAGTATCATGGTGGCGTAAAGAGAACAGGGCAAAATGTGCAAACTTCTTCCGAAATATCTGGTTTCGCTAATGTCAAAGAGGCTATGCGTCTGGCTATTGGAAGGGCTGTGGTGAGCGCTTCTGGCGCGATATTCGTAGGGCTTGGCGGTACTGAGAATCTTGGGCCTGTGGTTGATCTAGAGTTATTCGACCCAGAAGATACCGATGGCCAAACAATGAGGCAAGAGTACGCTATCGGTAAAGATGAGTTTGTAGTTCTGGTGCCCAGTAGAATTGCTCCTTTAAAGGGCACAAAAGATGCAGTAGAAGCAGCTGCAATTATTGCCAGAGAAAGAGGGCTTAAGTTTAGAATAGTGATTATTGGTAATGTCAATAATCAAAGCTACCTCAGAGAGATTGAGGATTTAATTAAAAGATATGACTTACAGCAGAACATCCTAATTCTACCAGCGACAGACCATATTGGCCTAAGGGATTGGTATGCTGCTTCTGATGTAGTTGTATTGCCTAGTTATGATGAAGGTTTTGGTTTAGTCTTGGTAGAGGCCCAAGCTATGGAAAGGCCAGTTGTTGCCTATTTCACAGGCGGTATCCCGGAAACAATGTTAGTTCGTAGGACCGGCTTCTTGGTAAGCAAAGGCAATGTTGCTAAATTGGCTGAAGCACTTATTACCTTAATGGATAATCCCCAGAGAAGGGTTAAGATGGGTAGATTAGGCAGAAGATTCGTGATGGCCAAATACTCTATCCAAAAGCTAGTTAAAAACCACGAGAGGTTTTACTTAGATATTATGGCTGAAGCAGGACAGTTTTTATTTAATCCAGAAAGATTAAGGTTCCATCATTGGCTAATGGCTAACTTGAGCAGTGCTGATTCTAGATTAGCTTTTAGGGTTAGTGATGCTTTAGGAGTGGAGGGGCATTCTTTAGACGGGGCGGTTGTCTTACGCATTTCTCCTGTGGGCTATACACATAGTGCCGGCGGTACTGAACAGCACTTGCAGACGTTGGATAAAGACCTGTTGGAAAGAAATGCCATGACTATTATTATTGTCTACCGCACAAATAATGATGAAGAAGTGCGGGAAATAATCTATGGCAGGGGTAAGATTATACTCTATCCCGTTAAAAGACAGGATTCTGCACAGCAGACGGCTGAAGATTTCGTAGATACAATCCGGCAAGTTATTTCCGCCCATAGAATAAACTTTGCCGTTATCCATCAGCCAGTGGTTAATCCCGGCTCGGTTGAAGCAGCAGAATTAATATACAACAATAATATCCCATTGCTTATGGAATATCATGGCGGCGAATTGCCAGCTGATTTAGAAAGGATGGCAGCGACGCTTTCTTCGGTTGCTGGCCTAAGCGATTTGGTTGGTGGTATTGGTTATTCATCGCTTTTACAGGTAGGTAGAGGTGATGGTGTTAATTTAGGAAATTCCGTTGACACAGATTTTTATAGACCGGGGAATGGGGATAGAAACGGCTGGCGCAGGAGAAACAATTTAGGAGGCCGCGTGGTCGTACTTTCACCTAATCGTGTTAGCCCGGAAAAGAATCACATGTTGCTTCTAAGGGCGGTTAAGGAGTTAAGGGATCAGGGTGTTGGTAATTTTGTTGTAGTTATTGTCGGCAATAGAAGTAGTAGAATATATTTAGAAGAATTAGAGGATTACATCAAAGAAAATAATTTAGAAGATTTTGTTATCATCCTTGGTCCGGAACACCAAGAAGGACTTAGAGATGCCTATGCTGGTTCGGATATCGTTGTCTTAACTAGCAGGCATGAAGGTTTAGGCCGGACTATACTTGAGGCTCAGGCAATGGAAAGACCGGTTGTAGGTACTGATGCCGGAGGAATTGTTGAGGCATTGGTTAATGGGGAGACAGGATATCTATCTAGAAACGGAGATGGTAGCCTGTTTGCCGATAGATTAAAGGCCTTACTTTTAGATGCGCAATTAAGAAGAGAGATGGGCCGCAGGGGTAGAGAATTTGTTAGGGGTTATTTCTCTAGAGAGTTAAGAGTAATGAAACATGAGCGAGTATATAAGAGTTTATTGAATTTTGCCAATGGTAATAGAAATGGGGATGGGAGTGGGAGCACGCCAGCGAGAGAGCCAACAACTAATCAGGCCACTGAGCAGCCGCTCTCAGGGACAGCGCAACCTGTTATGCCTTCACTCGCAGATCTTGGCGAACATCATGATATTTCGCATGTGGTTTATTTTGCCATAGCAAGACTAATAGTTTATCCAGCTAAACTCGCTATTTACAAGATTAGACAACTCAGGCAGGCAAGAAGAAATGAAGTCATGGCTGGCAGCGGCTCTATCCGCGGTCCGAGTTTACTCTCTACTCTCTACTCGCTACTCTCTACTTTAAAGTCAATCTTACCCGTAATTCCTCAAAACGCCAATTTCCAACTCCTACCTAAATTCCTTGCCCGATTATTAGATAACTTAAAAGGCGAAAACCCCAACTTCTTTGGCAGAGCCCTGAAGTTTGCCGGAAATGACTTAATGCATATATTAGTAAACATATTAGTTATGTTGGTTTCATTGATTTTTGTGAAAAATCTTGTCGTATACTTCAAAGGTAAACATAGACCAGAAGCCAATGGTCATCTGCCCGCTAATGTTTATTTCCCTGTTTCTATTATACTTTATGCGGCCTATTTCTCTGTTTCGTCTAATAATTTTGATCTGCGTATTTTTATACCAAGTGCTGTCCTAGCATTAATCTTGTGGATATTTTTGCAAGTTAAATATGGGAAGGGCGGTTCAACAGGAAAAGGTAGTTACGCAGAACCAGAAACAGCAGGCCCTGGAAGCACGCCTTTCAAAAAGCTTTCAGATTTCGTAAAAGGTGGAGAAATAACAAAGATTGTTATTAACCCAGGATTCAATTTTAAAGTTCCAGAAGCAACTATTAAGCCAGTTATTAACCCAATTAGTTCGGAAGAGGTGATGCATAAATCTTTTGCTGAACCAAGGTTTACAGTAGTTATCAATATTTTAAAGAAGTTATATATAGATTGGGTAGTTACCGCGATGGTAATTGGTTATTTACTCCTGATGAATTTAATCGGTTCTTTGCCCTCGGCCGTCAAGACTGTGCTTAATAATCCAGATGGACGATTATTGGTGCCAGGCATTTTAGTCATTGTAATTGTCTGGATTGTGGCTAATCAATTTGGCCCGATTATTAATAACATTATCCATGAGGCAGGCCATGCTATATTTGCCGCAAATAACAGCACTTTTGTAGTTATTGATAGATACGCTGGCTTGACAAAATATAATAAGGTAAACGGGAAAATCCATGAGTTTCTGATTAGTCTTGCTGGCGTAATAGCTGAATTATTGTTTATTGGCCTACCAGCGCTTCTACTCTTATTTGCTAATGTAAATAGCTTTGATGATGTAGTTAGAAGGACTGTTGGCACAATGTATGATATGCCCTGGGCTAATTACGGTTTCTATGTCTTGGCAATAAGCACTACGTTAGCTTTATTCTTTACATTTAGCACTTTAGTTGGGATAGCAAAGAACCTATTTGCCAAGGAGCCGATTAAAGTTAATGGTAAGGAGGTTGAATTAGACGGCAAGCAGGCAAAAGACGCCTTCTTAAAATTAAATCTCTTACAGAAAATTATTGCAGTAGGTTCTATCGCGTTACCTTTGATAATATTAACGGGATTATTTACTATATTTGCTGCGCCAATAATGAATGTTGTAAATGAGTTAGCAAGATTTCATATAGCTGGCTCAGCGCAGACGCTTAAAGCCTTTGTTGATTACTGGTATATATTCTTAAGCGTATTAACAGGTATAATAGTTTTCTTCTTTGGCGCAAATTATCTATTAGATAACAATATTATCAGAAGGCTGCTTCGCTCAGGATTAAAGTTTGCAAGGACAACTATTCCATTCTTGTCAATAGCATTAGTGCTCTTCGGCGCAACTTCAACTGGCGCTGTGACAGGAGCCGCGGTCCCAGCAGTGGCTGTTGTTGGTTCTGCGTTTACGCCAGTGTTAATTGGCTTAGCAGTAGTTGGCGCTTTAGGATTACTTGCTGTGATAATCACTGGCCGCTTACCTATATTAAAAACAATCAAAGAGTTAGTGGCTGAAATAATGTGCATATATCACTATGGAATGATGGCTGCATCTGTTAGGTACTTCTTTAGAGATGAAACAGGTATGATGTGTCAAGAATATGCCGAGAGATTGGTAGTAGAAATGACGAAAAGAAAGATAACAGCTCACTTAGAGAATAATAGAGATAAAAGTCATTTTTGGATTGTTACACAAGATGGATATTTAGTAGACCCTTATCCCGAAGGTTTCGGTTTATTTTGCTTAGTCAGGAAACTAGGCTTCAGCGGTTCGATAGTAACTAGAAATCCCGTCATCATTGCTGCGTATTGTAATAGTTATTATGGCGACGAGGACAATCCGCTTTATCGCTTAACTTATTTTCCTACGATTAAAAGTGCAGTTATAAGATTATTAAAGGCTGTAAATGTAAATGGGGACGTTTCTAATTATCCATCACCCCAAGGCGGTGGCACAAGCACTAATAACAAGCCCACACCGCCTTCACTAAATGACTTAGGCGAGCATCATGATATTCTGCAGGTGGTTTCTTATTTAGCCATAGCCGGCCTCATAGTTTATCCAATCAGGTTAGCTATTTACAAGATTAGAGAAAGTGGAGTATCGACAATAGATGTTCTTGTCTTTGGATGCGCTATGATTGCTTTACCCATAGGAATCTACTGCGTTATGACTTTCCCAATAACGTTAAAGCTATTGTCTCTAATCGCTGCTAGCTTCTGGTCTTTCAAATTGCTGAAATATATTGGGAATGAAGATATCATTAGCTCCGTAACGAGGTTAGGTCCAATAATAGAAGAAGCATTATTTAGACTTCTACCGCATGGTTTATTTATTTTGAAATATAATCTTATAAGGATCTCGAATGTAGAAGTAAGCTGGAGAATATCTATTTTGATGCTTGTTGCGCCTGTTTTCTTAACGGTAGTGTGTGCTTATGTTTTTATGAAAGCACATACTAAGGTATTGGTTACAATAGATAATGGTCGTCCTGTTTATATATTGCCAACTACTGAAACCAAGGTTGGTCACTTTAGGTATGGATTGAAATTTAGTGTTCCTTTTGTGATTGTTTCGATTGCATTAATGCTTATTTCTAATGCCCCGATTAGCAATGCTTGGGTAGAAACGGGATCATGGATCGGATTGGCTATAGCATATCTTATAGCGGTAGTGTTACATATGAACCATAATAAATCCGAATTAGTCAGAACCGGGGCACTAGTGGAAGAAAATCATAGATCAACACTTTATAGGGCCGATGATTACTCAAGATTCACATCTGCAATGTCCAGACCCAGACTTTCTGATATAGCCGCAGAGGTCAGTTATGTCCATGTAACAGAAAAACAGATAATGGAAAATATGCTGCTACTGCAACGGCTTCATGCATATAGAGAAGAAAAACGTGTAACTCTGGACGACGGCTCGATTTCGACTAACACGTTTATGATAATATTTATGACAATTTTAACCTTGGGATTATTCTTATTAGGTTTAGGAATTTATAAGGCAGTGACGATCTTAAGATTAGCAAAAGCGGAAGGGGACGCTTCTAATTATCCGCCCCAAGGCGGAGGGATGGGATTGCCGAACATTGCTCAGATGCTGCTTTCAGGCAGAATATCTCTAAGACGCGCATTGAAATTATTAAGATATGAAAGAGGGGCAGGATTAGATTATGCAACAACTTGGAACCTCATTACCACAATAGCCAAGATTTTATTGATTAGATCCCTCAACAGAGTTCGGGATCAAGCAAAATCTAATCACCAGAGGCAGATTTTGCTTGACAGAGGGGCTGGCTTAGATTACGCAACAAAATGGAATCTGATTGCAACAATTGTAAGGATGTTAAGACAAAAAGCAAGAGAGGAAGGCCTTATTCACTTCATACGAGGATTATTTAAAGAAGGCAAACAAGATGCCGGTGAGCACGCTGATTTGACCGACCCAGAAGATAAACATCCATTTTATGATATCAGATTTGGCCCTCTCTATTTTAGCATCCAGTTCTGCCAGACGTCGTTCAAATCTTTCTTCCGCAATCTCAAGGGTAACCTTTTGAGTACGTTCTTCAACCTTATCCAGAATCTGAACAAGGGCATCAGCTCCTTCGGGCGTGAGTTTGTCTTGCAAGATCTTAGGTATAGCGATTACTGTCATATTGTCCTCCGAATAGCGTTAACAAGTATAATCTATTCCTTAGGTCTTGTCAAGAAATTAATTTTCTATACCTTTATTGGTATTGGCTTTATACTCTTCGGCGTTAGTTCAGCCAGCGCTGTGACAGAAGCTACAGCAATTACTGGGGTGGCTGATGTGGGCTCTGTGTTTACGCCTGTATTAATTGGTTTAGCAGTTGTTATAGTAATAGGATTAACTGCTTTGGCAATAATAGGCCGCTTACCTATAATAACAAAATCAATCAAGAGATTATTGGCTAAGAGAGGTTATTTGACTTTAGCAAGAAATATGCTTGGTCAAATCCGCTCTGGTTTGGCCGAGCTTGGAGATAGAGCATCTCACCTAATCACCGGAATCTCACCGCTAATTCCTCAGCCCAATGCTTTACCTACAGAAGTTGATGAGACAATGAGAAGAAGAGATTTAAAGATCATCAGCGATCATCAATTACCTTTTGATGCCCCTGAATATAAACGTATCAATAGAATTTTTGCTAAGCTTTTAGAAGCAAGTGGCATAACTAACGGACATACTATTTTCATACTTAGAGATGGTCATTTAGAGGCTTGTCTTGTAGGAGATAACTCTATCGTAATAAGCCAAGGGATGGAGGCCATCTTGAATGACGATGAACTTGCAGGGGTAATTGGACATGAACTTGGAGAATTTGTGATTGCAAGAGGAGATAGGAATCAACCTTATGAAATGTATCTCCCTCGCCGAACTATCTGGGAAGATCTATTAATCTGTTTTGGCAAAATAACCATAGAAGAACTATCAGGGCATCACAAGGAATTCAGAGCTGATGCATTAGGTGTGCTTTATTCATTGAGAGCAGGTTATGATCCCCAAGGAATAATTAGATTTCTTGAGCTTAGTGAAAGAAGAGATGGGTTTGACCTCGTAGTTATAAATAGAAGACTTGGTATTCCTTCAGACTACCCAACAAATAGGAGCAGAATTAGAGCAATGGAACAGGTAATAAAGGAGTTAACTTCTAATAAAGCCCAAACCCAAACCCAAGGCGGCGGGATGGAGCCTGCTAAGCCTTTAGGCTATAATCTTGACTGTGGCGGATTAAGTCGGTTATTTGAATGGATAGAATATGGTGTTAAGTTAGCAATTTGGAAGGTTAGGCAAATCAGGCAGGCAAGGAGAGCTGCAGTTATGACTGGCAGCAGCTCTATCCACGGCCCGGCAATAACCGTGCTTGGCAGAATTCGCTCTAATTTTGCCAAGCTTGTTGTAAGAGCTTCTGCTGTATCAGTTCTCGCCTTATTCACAATACTCGCTTCTGGCTGTTCAGATAGACCAAAACCTTTTCAATCTATAGTTGGCTCTGACGTAACTGTTCATGCTGAAGGTGTAAGGGGAATTCAGACTTTAAATACCTCTTTTGGTAAATATTCAATCACTGAAAATAGCACAGGAGTTACCTTCTACAATATAACAGGATTCCCAGAAGAGGTTGACAGCATGTTCACTATTGAGCCATCTCGCTTAGGCACAGCACCATTTTCTCAAATCTTAGTTTCAGACAGTCTTATTCGACTTGTAGATACTTCAGGTGTCAGGCAATTTATCAATTATGGACTTAACTTAAATTCAATTCCGCCAACTTTCTATCCTTCGCCGACAACGGATGTTAATAATAGTGTAACGCCATGGGGCCTTGCCGAGCCTAATATATACGCTATTAATATGGTCAATCGGGATACTTTTATCGTGGAAGTAGACACTTACCCGGATAAGCCCGCTGCGAAATATGGCTTATTTTATAATCAGGGCGGTGGCAGATACCTGCTAACTAGGCAGGGGAATTTAAATGATCTCTTTGAGCCAGAGAATAGGAGTCTTAGCTCTGTTCACACTACGCTTTACGGTGACAATATCTACATAAGCGCAAGCCAAAGGCAGCCACAAGATGCAACCCGTTTATTCAGACATAATATATCTAGTAATACTGTAACAGAGATAGTTGTTAACCCGGCCATAAGCCAAACTCTTAATGTTAAGAGGATATTCGTTGATTATCAAGAGAGATTTTTATTTGTTGATGCAGGAGAGATTTATAGAATTGACTTACAAACTGGCACTCGTTTAGATATTGGATTTGCTAACCAGAAAGGGTTTGTCTTAGATGAAGATAGAAACAGACTTTATATCAATCTTTCTGACCGTGTTGCTATCGTAGAATTGTCTGATAATAACTATATTGAATTAAAGCCGATACATATTGATAAAGCCCGCAAGGTATTTGCTAACAGCATAACCTTTGATAAGGAAAATAGACATCTTTACGTGCTCGGCTCTGATAATCGGCTCTATCTGGTTTATATTGATTTGTATCTGGGTAGAATTGAACAAAATTATCCAAATCCGTTTAATAAAATATTTATACAGGATTTGATAGAAACTGGCGCAGCAAAAGCAACTGCGCTAATAGGAGGTGAATTACAATGTCAGCCACGGAATTTAGAGAACTCGTTCTCGACCACTGTGTTAACTTTAGCACCTTCAAGTTCATCTGCGCAAGAGTCAAAGGCAACGGCCACGTTAAGGTCTTCAGACTCTATCCGGACGGCAGAGCCTATGTCTACGAAGACCACAAATTCAGGCCGCTCGAGCCAGCACTTGTCAGTCAACTTGAAGCAGCAGTCAACACAAGTAACATCAAAAGTTTCAGCATCCACAACAACTAAAGGCGCAAAGGGCAAGCACACCTCTGCGCCTTTAGCTCCTCTTGTATTTATGGCTGGGTTTGTTGGCGCAGGCATTGCCGGCGTTAACAAGCGCAGAACTCCAAAGACCCAGCCTGTTTACGAGACCATCAATACAGAAACAGAATATATCCAGTCTATAAAAGCCGCAACCGGTGATGCTAATAAGACACTTTTGTTTATTGACGGAGATCCTGGTTCAGGCAAGTCAAAATTGGCTGACAGAATTAACAGAGGTAAGCTTGATTTAGGAATCCCGAGAGAAGCAATTTTGGTTATACATAATGATGCTTTCTTGAGCGATTTTACCGAAGCCAAACAAAATCCAGCTAACATATTACCGATAATAATTAACAAAAATTATACACATTCAGCTGTATTATTAGCTGACGCAGAATATTTAAGCGAACATAGACCAGCTCTTTCTTTCTATATGGGTCGTTTCATAGATAAACTATTAGCTAATAATCCCGATAAGAAACTTATTATCTGGGAAGGTGCCGGAATTATTATAGATTTCGAAGAGGGCTTTAAACGAGAACCGACATTAAGAAGCTTGCCGCTTGCAGTAATTAAGACCATTGTTGTGAAGAGTGCTATGGGTAGAAGATTTTATCTGGTTAATAGACAGGAACCTGTTGAAGCAGTAATTACAGCTACTCTGGCAGATTTAAGAAAGAAAGAAGTAGTTGTATTTGTAATAGATAACGAAACTGATGGGCACGGCAAGGCAGTTGTTGATACTGTAAGATACTGGGCTGAAGGAGTTAGGATAAAATATATTGACAAGGACCTTAGCATAGCCGGATATAAAATAGAATTAAACACGGTAAGGGAATATCAGAGGCAACATCCTAATCATTTAGTAATAGTAAATATTAGTTCAGCTCATGCCCAATATGTAAAAGGAGAGGACGGTTTGATTAGGGCAATAATTGATAGGGGTGGCCTGGTAGTTGTCGGTGCAGGAAATAGAGGCAAGAGGGTGCAGTTGTATCCTGCTGTTTTAAATGGAGTGATTACTGTTGCGGCAGGTCAAGGAATTAGCGAAGGTAAGCCACGCAAAACGCATTATTCTGACTTTGGCCACGAAGTTAATATAGTTGCTAATGGCATTAGCATGAACGAGACAAGAATGCTTAAAGGCACATCTGCTTCTGCTGCTCACGTAACAGGCTGGTTGGCCAAAATGGCGCAGGCCTATTTAGATAGTGCCTTGTCAAAATTGCCAGGACAAAAACTTGTGGATATAGCCTGCGATATTCAAGCATTCATGAGACTGACAGCCGTTCCTATGCACGCAGATCCTCTTTATGGGGAACGTAAATTAGGCGCAGGATATTTGAATTCAAACACAGCTAAAGTGTTAAGGGTTATCAAGCGCCTGGGGCAGATTGGGCGCAGTACTATAGTGGCTGCTTTGTTGGCAGTAATATTAATTCCTAGTTTAGCCAATGCCGCAGAAAACTTACCTTCTGATTTAGCAACAATTAATAATCTAACTACCTACGGCCTTGTTGGAGCTGGCATTATTGCAGGCCTATTGTTAATTGCAGGTGCTATAAAAAGAGGCGGCGTCAGAAATATCAGGTTCAAGACTTGGGCTATTGCTTTAACTTTAGTTGGTTTTGCCGGAGGTTTAAAATTTGCTTCGATAAAGACAATTAGCAATTATCAAGAGTATAAATATTATGAGAAGGCATATACTTTTGAATCTGGCAAAGGATTCGGCTCGTTAATTGATGCGATAAATTATATTAGCCCTGTTAATGACAGCACTTCTTATGAAATAGGCGGATATTGGTTTAGCGATAGAGACAGCTTAAGGTTTGTAGCTACAAGTTATGGCAATGATGGAGTGAGTATAAATATTCCGTCTCAGATAGATTCAAAAAGAATCTGGCACATTCATCCGTAC
>JBFMEB010000016.1:0-44518 GCA_040753675.1 Candidatus Omnitrophota bacterium
ATAACTTTTAAAAATATCTTAATCAAAATATTTTTTGAAAGAGGTAAGATTTTAGAAACAGGGAGGGCTGATAATGGCTATACATTTAAAGAATGAAATAAAGGTTGGCCTGTTTACGCTTATCGGTATAATTATTTTTATCTATTTTGTCTTTTCTATCGCAGATGTAAAGCTTTTTGCTAAAACCTACGATATAAGAATACTTTTTGGTTTTGCCAATGGCATTAAGATTAGTTCTCCTGTTCGGCTTGCCGGTGTTGATGTGGGAGACGTAAAGGCAATAAAGATTAGGTTTAACAAGAATACTGGAAAAAACGAAGTTGTAGTTTCGGCGCGGGTTAAACATGACGCAATTATCCCTACAAATTCTAAAGTGTGGATTAATACCTTAGGCCTGTTAGGCGAAAAATATATCGAGATAATCCCAGGATTAGATTATAGAAGTGTATTAAAGCCAGGGGAGACAATAGTTGGGGAGGATCCTATCCCCATGCAGGAAATCACTGAACTTGGCAGAGAAATTGCTGTGAAACTTAAAAACAGTATTGATGGCATAAACAATATAATTTTAAGCGAAGAGAATAAAAGCAGATTTTCTGGAGTTTTAAAGAATTTAGAAGAAGCCACAACATCCTTGAATGAAATTATGAATAAAGTTAATAACGGCTCAGGCACTGCCGGCAAATTTCTCACTGATGAAACGCTTTATACTGATACAAAAGAGTTTATAATGGACTTAAAACAGCATCCGTGGAAGTTGATGCGCAAACCAAAAGAGTAATGACCAAGACTAAGACAATATTCAGTTGTCAGAATTGCGGATATCAATCACCTAAATGGTTAGGCCGTTGCCCTGATTGTTCAAGTTGGAATTCGTTTTTAGAAGAGACAGCTTCTTTTAGCGCTGATACTAAAGAGCGAATATTTTCAAAAGATTTGCCGGTCTTATTAAAAGATATTAGTTTAGAAGACAGCCCGCGAATTCAGATAGGTATATCAGAACTGGATAGAGTTCTCGGTGGCGGTTTGGTTAGCGGTTCAGTAGTTCTTTTAGGAGGAGACCCCGGCATAGGAAAATCTACTCTTGCCTTACAGTTAGCCAATAATTTAAGCAAGAAGAGTATAAAAATTATCTATGTAAGCGCAGAGGAATCTTTAAAACAGACAAAACTACGCGCAACAAGGATTGATGATAATTTTGGGGAAAATTTATTTATCATAAATCAGACTAATTTAGAAGAGATTATAAAAGTAATAGAGGCAATAAAGCCCCAGGTAGTTATCTTAGACTCGATTCAGGTTGTGTATAATCCGCTTATCAGCTCTTCTAGCGGAACCGTAACCCAGGTTCGCGAGTGCGCAGCAAACCTTACACAGTTAGCAAAACTAAAGAATTTTTCTTTAATTTTAATCGGGCATGTTACTAAGGAAGGCTCTTTAGCAGGCCCAAAATTATTAGAGCACATTGTGGATACGGTTTTGTATTTTGAAGGCGATAAACTTTCTCTTTACAGGATTTTACGTACAACAAAGAATCGTTTCGGCTCCACCAATGAAATTGGAATTTTTTCTATGAGCGCCAAAGGCTTAGAGCCGGTGAGCAATCCTTCTCAAATTTTTTTATCCGAGAAGCCAAAGAATGCATCCGGTTCTGTGGTGGTTGCGATATTAGAGGGAACCAGGCCTCTGTTAATCGAAATTCAGGCCTTGGTTACTAAAGCAGGATTTAATATCTTGCGTCGGCGTTGCCAAGGCATAGATTATAACAGGTTTCATTTATTGACTGCTGTCTTAGAAAAAAGGATAGGCCTGCCTCTTGGCGATAAAGATATATTTGTAAATGTTGCAGGCGGTATAATAGTAGATGACCCGGCAGCTGACTTAGGCTTGATGTTGGCAGTTGTTTCAAGTTTAAAAGATAAAGAGATTGCCTCTGATTTAGTTATAGTGGGAGAAGTTGGCCTTTCTGCGGAAGTGCGCAGTGTTTCTAATTGCTCCCTAAGGATAAAAGAAGCTATTAAGCTTGGGTTTAAAACAATCATACTGCCTAAGTCTAATTTAAAAGAGGTTGATAATAAAGAGGCAAAGGAGAAAGATATTTCCTTTTGTCCTGTAGAATCGCTACAAGAAGCTATAAAGATAGTTTTTTAGATGAAGGGAGAAATTAAAGGAGGTCAAATGAAGCCCAAACTTACGAGACAATAGTATTCGTAAGTTTGCTGGCTGAATTTGACCCAGCCCTAATTTTACTGACATATTTGAACTTAAAATAAAAAGTTTAATCTTGTGCACAAACCTTTGTTTTAATATCAAAGTTCTTAGTAAAATTAGGGCTGGATTTAATTCCGACATACAAGTTATCTCGCCCTTCGGGCTCCATAACTTGTGTCGTCATTAAAGGAGGGTATTTCATGACGCTACTTTATGTTCGACTTTTTTTCATTATTGCTAGTACCTCGGTTGGCTATGTAATGGGTGATTTTGTTAATCAAGGCTTGATTGGTGCTGGTGTTGGTTTTTTTGCAAGTTGGCTTATTATATTAGCAGAACGTGGTATGAGGCGTGTTTCTGCCCGCGGACTATCTAGTGCGGTATTTGGTCTTATCTTAGGTTTGATTATGGCAAAGGTTCTTACTGATGCTATCAGTTTAGTTCCTCTAAATGAAGGTGCTAAATCTTCCATCAGAGTAATTCTAACTTTGGTTTTTTGTTATTTAGGAATGATTATGGCAATGCGCGGCAAAGATGAATTCAATATCGTAATCCCCTATGTGAGATTTAGCCGGCAAAAACAAGCTGAAGATGTGATTCTTTTAGATTCAAGCGCAATAATTGACGGCAGGATTGTAGATATTTGTAAAACTCCTTTTCTTGCTGCTAGATTACTTGTGCCGCGTTTTATATTAAAGGAATTACAGCAGATAGCTGATTCTTCTGATGCAATAAAACGCCAAAGAGGCAGGCGCGGATTAGAGATATTACATAAGATACAAAAAGATAATGAAATTGATATTACTATTCACGAAGAAGATTTTCCCGATACGCCTGATGTTGACGCGAAACTGGTTAGACTGGCTCAGGTTTTAGAGGCAAAGATTTTTACCTTAGATTTTAATTTAAACCGCGTTGCCGAATTGCAGGGAGTAAAGGTTTTGAATATCAACGAACTTGCCAATGCTCTGCGTCCAGTTGTATTTCCAGGAGAGAGTTTAGAATTAAAATTAATCAAGGAAGGAAAAGAACATAATCAGGCAGTTGCTTATTTAGATGATGGAACCATGGTGGTTGTTGAGGATTCTCGAAATCTGATTAATCATTCGGTCAAGGTTGTGGTTACTTCAGTGCTACAGACACAGGCAGGCAGAATGGTGTTTGCGAAAATTCAAGGCCTTGAAAATAAATAGGTTATGCAAAAAAAGGTTGTCGCTATTATTTTAGCCGCAGGCGAAGGCAGGCGACTTAAGTCCGATAGGCCTAAGATATTTGTTAACATAGAAGATAAACCAATTCTTCTCTTTAGCCTGGCAGCTCTTTCCCATCATCCATTCATCAATGAAATTATTCTCGTCTCTAACAGAAAAACAATTCAAGCCGTAAGCACTTTTGTAAAAAAATTTAAGTTTTTTAAAGTTAAATATATTATTTTAGGTGGGCCAACTCGAAAGGATTCAGTGGCAAACGGCCTGAAATTTGTAGAGGCAGATAAAAATAAAATTATTTTAGTACATGATGCGGCCAGGCCATTTATAGAAGGTCGCCTGGTTACCCGGCTGATTAAAGATGCCTTTAAATTTAAAGCAGCAATCCCCGCGGTGCCGGTTAAGGCCACTATTAAAAGCGCTAAGTATAAGAATAATATATTATACGTTGGAAAAACTCTTCCCAGGCAAAATTTATGGGAAGTCCAGACGCCACAGGCGTTTCGCTCTGATTTATTAAAAGAAGCCTACTTTCGTCTGGGAGACTTGTCGGTAACCGACGATGCTCAGCTCTTAGAAAAACTAGGCATTAAGCCAAAAATAGTTTTGGGCTCATATTCAAATATCAAGATTACAACTTTTGAAGATTTGATTTTCGCTAAAGAGTTGGCAAAGAAATTTAAATTTTCAAAATAATTATGGCTGAATACAAAGTTGGCTTTGGTTACGACATTCATCGGTTAGTTGCCAATCGCAAACTAATCTTGGGCGGCGTTCAAATCCCATATTCAAAAGGGCTGTTCGGACACTCTGATGCCGATGTCCTGATTCATGCTATCTGTGACGCTATTTTAGGCGCAATAGGGAAACCTGATATCGGAGAACTTTTTCCGAATACTGATAAAAGGTATAAAAATATAGCCAGTAGCAAATTGCTGGAAATTGTGGTTAAGCTTATGAAAAAATGCGGCTTTTCATTGGTTAATCTTGATACAGTAATTATAGCTGAGGTACCTAAGATATCTCGCTTTAAAGACTTGATGAAAAATAAGATAGTTGGAATTTTAAATATAAAAAAAGATAACATTAATATAAAGGCCAGCACGAATGAAGGCATAAGCCAGATTGGTAGCGGCAAGGCAATTGCTGCTTATGCCGTGGTTTTGTTGGTTAAATGAAGACTTATCCGCCACAAAGATTGGCGGATTCAATTCGCAGACGCCCTACGGGCTACAATTTACGTTGCTATCGTATCCGTAAATTGTCTGCTCATTGAAGGAGGAGAAAACATGACTTGTTTTTTAAAGGTAATTCTTATTTTAATCGGCCTAATTATTTTAAAACTAGCCCTTATCTCAATTTTCTTTTTTGATGAGATTAGGCAGGCGCAGAAGAAGGACCCGGCAGCAAAGAGTTTCCTGGAAATACTCCTTTTATATCAGGGTTTGCACGCCTTGGTTTACTATCGTATAGGACATTTTTTTTACCAGATTCGTTTTTTCTTTATTGCCCGTTTAATAAGCCAGATGGGGAGGTTTTTTACTGGAATTGAAATACATCCTGGTGCAAAAATCGGCAAAGGGCTTTTTATTGACCATGGTATGGGTGTGGTAGTTGGCGAGACTTCGATTATCGGCGATAATGTGCTTTTATATCAAGGCGTAACGCTTGGAGGAACAGGTTTAGAAAAAGGCAAACGCCACCCAACTGTAGGCAATAACGTGGTTATCGGCGGCGGAGCAAAAGTTCTGGGTAATATTACCATAGGCGATAATTCCTATATCGGAGCTAATGCTGTGGTTATAAAGGATGTTCCAGTAAACTCAACAGTAGTAGGAGTCCCAGGCAGGATTACCAAGCAGGACGGAAAAAAAATTGATGTGAGCCTTGACCATATCCATATACTTGACCCGATAATGCAGAATATAGAAGAACTGGAAAAGAGGATTGATAGGCTAGAGAAATCCAATAACAAATAAAAATAACATCAAACATCAAAAATCAAATAGCAAAATTACATATCAAAATTCAAAAATTTTTAAATTTTACATTGTCATTTTGATTTTTGCACTTTGATTTTTGAACTTTTTTATAGATATGTCCATATTCATCTATAATTCCCTCAGCGGAAAAAAAGAAGAATTTCTTCCCATAAAGGCGGGGAAAGTCAATATCTATACCTGCGGAGTTACGGTTTATGACGAAAGCCATATCGGCCATGCCCGCAGCCTGTATATTTTTGATTGTTTCCACCGTTATCTAAAATATCGGGGATTTGATGTTAATTTTGTTCGTAATATTACTGATATTGACGATAAAATCATAAACCGTGCTAAGGAATCAAAAATTGGCTGGCAGGATTTAGTAAAAAAATGCATAGACAGATATTATGAGGATTTAAAAGCTTTAGGAATAGAAAAGGCAGACTCAGAGCCGCGGGCAACAGAAAATATCCCTGATATGATTAAGGCAATAACAACTTTAATAAAAAAAGGCTATGCCTATGTCACGGATACGGGAGTATATTTTAGCGTGCGTAAATTTAAAGATTACGGTAAACTATCAGGTCAGAGTATTGAGCAAATGCTGACAGGCACAAGAAAAGAGCCTGATGAAACCAAGGAAGACCCGTTAGATTTTGCGCTTTGGAAAATATCAAAGCCGGATGAGCCGTTTTGGGATAGCCCCTGGGGAAAAGGAAGGCCGGGCTGGCATATAGAATGCTCAGTAATGAGCCAGAAATTCTTAAAAACAGATACACTCGACATTCACGCCGGAGGCAGAGATTTAATTTTTCCGCATCATGAAAATGAGATTGCACAAGCAGAGGCTCTAACCGGAAAACCATTTGCAAAATACTGGATGCATCATGGACTTTTGACTATAAACGGCCATAAAATGGCAAAGTCATTGGGTAATTTTATAACAATTAGAGATTTTCTAAAAAACGAACCCAGCTATAAATTGAAGTTAATTTTTATATCAGCGCATTACCGTAGCCCTTTAGATTATAATGAAAAAGCTATTGATATTGCTACTGCTAATGCAGAGACTTTTGATATCTTTTTTAGAAGAGTTAAAGGCGCCAAAAAGAACGTTAATATTCATAAGGAGGTTGAGGAACTTAAGAATAAATTTATTCAGGCGTTGGACGATGATTTTAATACACCAATTGCATTAAGCATATTATTAGAAATGGTTTCTTTTGGTCATAAACTTATTGATCAAGGTAATAACGAAATAGCTTTATCAATATCTGAAGTACTTAGAGATTTACTTGTTATATTAAATCTAGGAGAGCTAAAAGAATTAGCTGAGGGCATAGTGGGTTACGATGAAATTGTAAATGAACTAGGTAATTTACAACAAAAATATCAAAGAGATTTTGAAGTATTTAAAATACCCTCTGTCAATTTAACTAATCGATCTGACGAGATAAAGAATTACTCTAATTTAAAAGATTTATTTAATGCGTTACGAAACGCTGCTAGAAAGAGTGGTAATTTTTCTTTAGCGGATAAAATTAGAGCAGATTTAGCAAATACAGGCATTATCTTGGAAGACACCAAGGAAGGCACCATATGGCGAAGAAAAATTTAAAAGGCATATTTATTAGCTTTGAAGGTCCGGAAGGTAGCGGCAAGACCACACATGCCAAGTTTCTCTATCAGCATTTTAGGAGACTGAAGCTTCCGGTTCTATATGTTCGAGAACCAGGCAGCACAAATATCGGAGAAAAAATCAGAGCCATTCTTTTGGATAGAAACAATCGCTTATCGGATACTACGGAAATGCTTCTTTATATGGCAGCGCACAGCCATATTGTCGAGGAGATAATTGCACCCGCATTAAAAGAAGGCAAGATTGTTATCGCGGACAGATTCTTAGATTCTACTGTCTGTTATCAGGGTTTTGCAGGCAATGTTGATATTGAAATGATTAAGAATATCGGCGCCTTTGCTACACGAACTCTTGCGCCGAACCTGACTATACTGTTGGATATCTCTGCAGAAGAGGGCCTAGCCCGGCGCTCAGTTAAGATTTTTGACCGCATGGAATCAAAACCTTTGTCCTATCATCAGAAGGTGAGGCAGGGTTATCTTTCTTTGGCTAAAGAGCATCCTGCGAGGATTAAAGTTGTCAAGGTTCAAAAAAGAATCAAAGAAACAAAAGCAAAAATCCTACAGATTGTAAAAGAAAAGTTATGGCTTGGGTAGATATCAAAGGTCACAAAAACGAGATTGATTTTCTTATTTCGGCAGAAAAAAAAGACCGCCTAGCCAATAGTTTGCTTTTTTTAGGTCCAGAAGGCATCGGAAAAAAATTAGTGGCTTTAGAATTTGCCAAATTTTTGCTTTGTAAATCGTCCCTTCAAGAAAATCCTTGCGAAAAATGCACAAGTTGTCTTCAGGTTAGGGCGAATAGCCATCCTGACCTGCATATAATATCCCTAAATTCTTTAGATTGGATAAAGATTGACCAGATGCGGGAGTTTCAGGAAAAGATATATATGTCGCCTTATAGCAGTAAACGTAAAATTTTTATTATTGATAATGCGCACATGCTAACCCTTGAGGCAGCTAACTCACTGCTTAAGGTTATGGAAGAGCCGCCCTTAAACACAATTTTAATTTTGATTACCAATAAGATAGATTCTTGTCAGGAGACAATTGTATCGCGTTGCCAGCGGATTTACTTTTCTCCTTTAGCCACCCAGGATATCGAGGAGTTATTAAGCCAAAAAGCGCAAGTGGTAGGAAACGTAACGCATTTTTTATCTCGTTTTTCCCAGGGCAGCGTCAGCGAAGCAATCTCGCTTTCAAAATATAAAAATTTCCAGGTAGATAAAAGCAGGCTATTAAGTGCTATATTGGATAAAGATAATTTGAGCATTAATGATTTAGCTAATGAATTAGACAGGCAATATTTAGGAACTATAATAGAATTTATGATATCTTTTTTTAGGGATGCCTTGTTTATACGTTTGCGCCTTGGTTCGGATTTATTAATAAATATTGATGAACCGGGAAAACTAAACCTATTGGCTGGCAATATGCAGTTTAAAGATATCCAGGCTTCTTTAGCTGACTTATTTAAAGCCCAGGAGTTAAACAAGGCAAATGCTAATTCTAAGATACTTCTTACTTGGCTGATAGGAAACTTGAGAGAAAGAGTGAGGCCCAATTATGCACGATAAAATATATGTACGCCTGCGTGAGTCTGGCCCGGTTAACTGTTTCAAATGTACTTTAACCGGCCTAAAAGAAAATGACGTGGTTATTATTGAAGCAGAGCGGGGCTTAGACTATGGTTACGTCGTAATAAAAGACACTAAGCATTTGAGTGAAAAATTAGAAATTGCTATGCAAAAGATAATAAGACAGGCCAATCAAGCTGATTTAGAACAGATAGAGAAAAACCGCCAGTCTATAAAAGGCGCATTTGATACATGTTTAAAAAAGATAGAAGAGCATAAACTGGATATGCAATTAGTCCGGGCAGAGTATTCTTTTGATAAGAGTAAGCTCATTTTTTACTTTACCTCTGAAGGTAGGGTGGACTTCAGGGAATTGGTTAAAGACCTGGCAAAAATCTTTAAAACCAGAATCGAACTTCGGCAGATCGGAGTCCGCGATGAAGCTAAGATTTTTGGCGGCTATGGCTGTTGCGGAAGGGAATTATGTTGCGTTAAATTTTTAAAAGAATTTGATACGATAAGTATAAAAATGGCAAAAGAACAATTCTTGCCTCTTAATCCTCCTAAGATTTCAGGGCCTTGTGGAAAATTAATCTGCTGTCTTAAGTTTGAGCTTGCCACATATAAAGAGTTAACCAAGGACCTGCCGCGTGAAGGCGAGCGCATCAATACTGCAGAAGGCAAAGGAAAAGTAGTCAGCGTCAACGCCATAACCAGAAAAGTAACAGTTGAGATTGAAAAAGGAAGATTTATAGAAATAGACTATAAACAGCGACATGGGTAAATTTTATATTACTACTCCAATTTATTATATTAATGCTAAACCTCACCTGGGCCATTCTTATACTAACATTGCAGCAGACTGTTTGAGCCGTTACCATCGGCAGAAAGGCGATGATTGCCTGTTTTTGACTGGCACTGACGAGCACGGCCAGAAAGTAGCAGAAGCAGCAAGCAGTGCAAACCTATCCACATTAGATTACGCTGATAACACTGTTAAGGTCTTTAAGGATCTCTGGAAGACACTGCTTATATCCTATGATGATTTTATCCGCACCACTGAAGATCGACATCAGGACTGTGTCAAAAAAATATTAAGCGCGCTGAATGATGCAGGAGATCTGTACAAAGCAAGTTATTCTGGCTGGTATTGTGTTCCGTGCGAGACATTTTGGTTAGAATCGCAATTAACTGCTAAATATTGTCCTGACTGTAAGCGGCCAATAGAAAAAATAGAAGAGAGGAATTACTTTTTCAAAATGTCCAAATACCGGGACTGGCTTTATAAATACCTAAAAGACCATCCGGATTTTATTAGCCCGCCATCGCGCTATAATGAAGCCTTGAAATTTTTAGAAACAGAAGAATTACAGGATTTATGCATTTCTCGCCCTAAGTCAAGACTTTCCTGGGGCATACCCTTTCCTTTTGATGAAGAAATGGTTACATATGTCTGGTTTGATGCACTTATTAATTATGTCAGTGCCCTGGGGTTTAAGAGTAGCGATGAATCAAAGTTAAAAAGATTCTGGCCAGCGGACGTTCATTTGATGGCTAAAGACATATTAAGACAACATACTATATATTGGCCGATAATGCTAAAAGCAGTGGGTTTAGAGCTGCCAAAAAAGATATTTGCTCATGGCTGGTGGCTTGTAGAATCAAAGGATTTGGCGCAAGAAGGCGTGAAGATGTCAAAATCAATAGGCAATGTGGTTGACCCTTATCTAATTGTTGAACAGTTTGGTGTTGATGCATACCGTTATTTTCTTTTAAGAGAATTCCCCTTTGGAATGGATGGAAAGTTTTCTTTGCGGGCACTAATTAAGCGCTATAACGCAGATTTGGCAAATGATTTAGGAAACCTTGTTCTTAGGACCTTAACCATGATTGAAAAATATTTCCAGGGCAATAGTGTGGCTACTGTAAGCCAGTTGCCTCAGTTTAAAATTATACAAGATCTGACAGAGCAGCTTGAAACGATTGATGATAAAGTTGGTTCATTCATGCTTGATATTTCTTTTACAGGCGCCCTTGATGCAATCTGGGCTTTAATAAACTGCGCAAATAAATCAATACAAGAACTTAAGCCCTGGCAGCTGGTTAGAGAAAAAAGGTTTGATGAATTAAGCGCTTATTTCAATCTTTTAGTTTCAGTATTAAAAAAAGTAAGTTTCCATATCAGCCCTTATATGCCACAAACTGCTAAGTCTATAATTGAGCAATTAGGAGATGGCCGCATCAAGAAAGGCACGCCTCTTTTTCCCCGAATTGAAGCTTAATAATGCAATTAATTGATACGCATTGCCATTTAGATTTTCCTAATTTTGATCCTGACCGCGACGCTGTGGTAGAGCGGGCGTTATCAAGCGGTGTAAGTGCTATTATAAATGTTGCCTCAAGCTTAGAAGCATCCAAAAAAAGTATTCTATTAAGTAAACAATATGACTGCGTTTTTGCGACAGTGGGTATGCATCCTCATGAAGCAGCAAAGGTAGAAGAAGAGGATTGGCAAGTTTTAGAAAAACTTTTACTGGCGCCTAAAGTAGTAGCAATAGGAGAAGTAGGATTAGACTATTATCGTAACCTTTCTCCTAAGGTAAAACAGCAGCAGGTGTTTGAAAGATTTATTTCGCTTGCCGCAAAATTTAATTTGCCTTTAGTAGTTCATTCTAGAGACTCTCAAGCTGACTCACTTTCAATTTTAAGGCGAATGAAATATCCAAAGGTAGTTATACATTGTTTCTCAGGCGATGAAGAATTTCTAAAAGAATGCCTTGATTTAGGTTTTTATGTTTCCTTTACTGCTAATCTAACCTATAAAAAGGTAGATGATTTAAGACATCTGGTAAGTGAACTGCCGCAAGACAAGTTTTTCTTAGAAACCGATGCTCCATTTTTAGCTCCGCAGGCAATGCGGGGAAAGCGCAATGAGCCGGCATATTTAAAATACCTGTTAGAAGAATTGTCTCTAATTTTACATTTGCACCAGGAAGAGATTGCTATAAAAACTTCTCAAAACGCAAAAAAATTCTTTAGTTTAGATGCAGTCTAAAATTTCAATAGTAAAATGTACTGATTATCAGCCAGAAGTAGTTTTTGAGGCATTGAAAAAATCATTAGCATTGCTTGGCGGCATTGCAAATTTTGTAAGGCCAGCAAGTTCAGTTTTGGTTAAGCCGAATTTATTGATGGCAAAAGAGCCGCAGTTTGGCATAACCACTCATCCGCAAATTGTCCGCTCAGTAATAAAGTTATTAAAAGAGATTAATTGCGAAATTTATGTTGGCGACGGGCCGAGTGTCTGGGGCGGCCAGGCAGAGAATATTGACGAAGTCTATGAGCGCACCGGAATAAGGGAAGTCTGTCATCAGGAAGACGTTAAACTTATAAAATTTGATAAAAGCCGTTGGAGAGGAAAATTCTCTTTAACTTGCTGGTTAGATACCTGTGATTATCTAGTTAATGTGCCTAAGTTTAAAACCCACGAATTGACAACTCTGACTGGAGCTATTAAAAATCTTTTTGGCTTAGTCTATTCGGCGCACAAGACGCAATTACATAAAGATTATTTCCAGATTGAGGATTTTGCCAGAATTCTTGTGGATATTTATAAACAAACCAGGCCGGCTTTGACAATTATCGATGCGGTAAGTTCTATGGAAGGAGATGGGCCTGCAACAAGCGGAAAATTACGTAATTTAGGGCTGTTGCTCGCTGGCGCTGACTGCCTGGCTTTGGACAGTTGTCTTGCCATAATCATGGGCTTAAGCCCACTTGAGATACCGACTAATAAAGCTGCAGCCGCGCAAGGTTTAGGCATTTCCGATATTAATTCAATTAATATTTTAGGCGCCAGATTAGAGGATATCAAGCAGGAAGCCTTCCAGTTACCAGCTACTTCGATAAAGAGGCATTTGCCTAAGCCGGTTATTGAGTTAGCAAAGAAATTAATTAAATATTATCCTTGTGTTGAAAGGGATAATTGCACTAGATGTGCTATATGCATAGCCTCTTGTCCTAATAAGGCAATCAGTTTGAAAAAGAAGTCAATAGTTTTTGATTATTCCAAATGTATATATTGTTTCTGTTGCCAGGAGACTTGCCCCAAGGCGGCGATTAAAGTAAGAAAAAGCATAGCAGCAAAAATTATAGGGTTATAAATATGGCAATTAAGACTTTAGAATGGAAAAACAATGCTTTGAAGATTATTGACCAGACTAAACTGCCTTTAAAATTAGAATATGTTTATTGTAAAAACCTGAAGACTCTCTGGCAGGCAATAAAAACACTAAAGGTTCGTGGTGCTCCAGCGTTAGGCGTTGCTGCTGCTTTTGCAGTTTTTTTAGGAATTAAAGATTTTAAAGGGAAAACTAAAAAGCAATTTATAGTAGAGTTGGATAGAGTTATTAAATATATAAAACTAAGTCGTCCTACTGCAGTTAATCTCTTTTGGGCGTTAGACAGGTTGAGAGAGCTGGCAAGGAAAAATTTACATAAACCGATAGGGAGCATCAAAAAACTTTTACTTAAAGAGGCATTTAAGATTTTAGAAGAAGATAGGACTATTTGTCGCAAGATGGCTGATTATGGAGTTAATTTGATTAAAAAGCGAGATAGAATATTGACTATATGTAATGCCGGCGCTTTAGCTACTGTAGATTATGGTACTGCCTTGGGAGTAATTTATCGAGCTAAGGAGGTAAATAAAAAAATAAAGGTATACTCTTGCGAGACCAGGCCGCTTTTACAAGGAGCAAGATTAACTACCTGGGAGTTGAAAAGAGCTGGCATAGATGTTACTCTGATTAGCGATAATATGGCAGCAGATCTTATGCGAAAAAAAATGATTAATAAAGTGTTAGTTGGGGCAGACAGAATTGCCTCTAACGGTGATACGGCAAACAAAATTGGCACATACAACTTAGCCATCTTAGCCAAGTATCATAAGATTCCTTTTTATGTTGTTGGTCCAATTTCAACCTTTGATTTGAAAATAAAAAATGGCCGCAGAATTCCTATTGAGCAACGCCATAGCAGGGAAGTTACCCAAATTCAAGGAAAACAAATCGCGCCTCTGGGCATAAGGGTATATAATCCTGCATTTGATGTAACAGACAACAGTTTAATTAGCGCGATCATCACCGAGAAAGGAATAATCAGGCCACCTTTTACTAAAAATATCAAAAATACTCTAAAGAAAGAAAAATGCTGATAAATAAAATAGGTGAATTTGGTTTAATTGAGAGAATAAGGAAAACAATACCTCTTGATTCTTTAGTGGTTAAGGGCAGCGGCGATGACTGCGCAGTCATAAAATTTAAAAGAGATAAATTTCTACTTTTTACTTGCGATATGATAGTCCAAGACGTTGATTTTACTTCCAAAACAAATCCTTATCTTGTAGGCAGAAAGGCCTTGGCTGTTTCAATCAGCGATATAGCTGCTTGTGCCGGCATACCGAAATACGCTGTTGTCTCGGTCGGATTACCGAAATTTTTTACCGTAGAAAAAGCAGATAGAGTTATTAAAGGTCTATTGGATTTAGCCAAAAAATACAAAATAAATATTGTAGGCGGAGATATAAGCAAGGCACCTAAATTAACTCTAGACGTGAGTTTGTTGGGAGAGGTTGAAAAAAAATATCTGGCATTGCGCAGCGGAGCAAAGGTGGGTGATGTTATTTTTGTTAGTGGTTCATTAGGGGGTTCTATTTTAGGAAAACATTTAACCTTTAGCCCGCGTTTAAAAGAGGCAAGATTCCTGGTTAAAAATTTTAAAGTTAATTCCATGATTGATATTTCCGACGGATTAGCAGCGGATTTAGGCCATATTTTAAAGGAGAGCGGCGTAGGAGCAGTAATTTATGAGAAGTTAATTCCCAGAAGCCGCCAGGCCAAAGATTTAGAGGATTGTCTATATTCTGGAGAAGACTTTGAATTGCTTTTTACCCTCTCAGCTAAATTCGCCAAAAGACTCATCAAGAGAAGGTTAAAACAATTTAGCGCAATTGGTGAGATTGTGGATAAAAGATTTTCTTTTAGATTAGTGGATAAAAACTGCAAGGAAAGGATTATTAAGCCAAAGGGTTTTCGTCATTTTTAGAAAATTGCATAAAAAGATAAAAATAATTTCTAATTCTCCTAACCAAACTCTAAAGATAGGCAATACAATCGCCGAAAAACTAAAGGCAGGCGACATTGTATGCCTTTTTGGCGAGCTCGGTAGCGGAAAAACTCAACTGGCAAAAGGCATGCTGTCGTATTTTGATGTTTCAGTCGATAGCGTGAATAGCCCTTCTTTTGTGCTTTTAAAACAATACCCACTAAAACAAATTAACTTAAATCATTTTGATTTATTTCGCCTGGAGAAAGAGAAAGATATCTTGGCTATAGGTTTTTTAGAATATGTCTATTCTACCGATATAAGCATTATCGAGTGGGCAGACCGGCTAAAAACAAATTTACCAAATGAATTTGTAGGCATAGAATTGAAAATTATCGGTGAAGATAAACGGCAAATAAATCTTTTTTCTAAAGGCGAGCGTTACCTGGGACTAGTTAAAATCTTAAACGATGAACATTTTAGCAATTGAGTCTTCTTCAAAAATATTATCCGTAGCAGTCAGAAAAACCAAAGACGCGTGTTTTGAATTTGAAAGCTCTGATCAATTTAAATGCGAGCATATTGTTGAGCTTATTAAACAAGCGCTTAAACAAGCTAAAATAACGCTTTCCGAGTTAGACTATATTGCGGTTGGTTTAGGTCCTGGATCTTTTACAGGACTGCGGATCGGAATTGCCAGCGCAAAGGCCTTAAGCCTTGCCTTGGGAATAAAAATTATAGGCGTGGGCAGTCTGGATATAATCGCGGCAGGAGTTAGTAGAAAAGAGCCCGATATATGCGTAATCGTTGATGCAAAAAGGTCAAATCTTTATGTGTTAACCAATAAACTCAAGGTGAGTATTCTAAATTACAGGCAGTTGTTAAGTAAAATCAGATCAAAGACTCTTTTTGTGGGAGACGGAATTTTATTTTTCAAAGATATAATCAGTCAAGAGAAGCCCAAATTCGCTTTTTTTGCGCCAGAGAATCTTTGGTATCCCCAGGCAAGTGTTTTAGCCAATATAGTAGCAGAATTAATAGAGAAAAAAAGAGTTAGCAAGAAAAATAAGAAAATCATTCCAATATATCTCTATCCAAAGGATTGCCAGGTGAGAAATGAAAAAGATAAAAGATGAGGCAGTAGCACCTTATAGTTGGGTGGAAATTGATTTATCGGCAATCGAGGCAAATTATAAGCTCATTAAAAAAATTGTTGGACCGAGGAAGAAAATTTTGGCAGTAGTCAAGGCAGATGCCTATGGCCACGGCATGGTGCAAATAGCCCGAAGATTATCGCAAGTCAAGGTTGATTACCTGGCAGTTGCTTCTCTGAAAGAGGCAATTACATTGAGAGAAGCGAAAATAAAAGAGCCGATTTTACTGCTTAATGCAGCGCTTAAGAATCAACTTGATTATTTATTTTTGTATGATATCACTGCAACAATCAGTGATTTTAATCAGGCGAGGAGCTTAAGTGCTAAAGCAAAATCTCTGCATAAACGCTTAAAGGTGCATATTGAGATTGATACTGGAATGGGCAGGTACGGCCTGTGGCATCAAGAGATTGAAACAATGAAAAAAATATTTAATTTACCTTATTTGGAGGTAGAGGGGATTTTTACCCATTTTCCCTGCGCAGATACGGATGTTAATTTTACAAAAAAACAGATTACTCTCTTTAAGAGCTTTTTAAATAGACTAAAAATGGAAAATATTTCTTTTAAGTTAGTTCATGCGGCTAATAGCGCAGGGGTAATTAATTTCCCGGGTCTTGATTTTAACATGGTTCGGCCCGGCTTAGCGCTTTATGGCTTAACCTGGGATGAAGGCATAACCCGCAAATTAAAACTTAAGCCGGCAATGAGTTTTAAGACCCGTATTGTTTTTCTAAAAAAAGTCTCTCCTGGCCGTTCCATCAGTTATGGCAGGACTTATATTACTAAGTCCAATCGCCTTATTGCTACTTTGGCTGTGGGCTATGCAGATGGATACAATCGGCTTCTCTCAAATAGGGCTCAAGTGTTATTAAGGGGAAAACGCGCAAAGGTAGTTGGTACAGTGTGTATGGACAATATAATGATTGATACTACTGCAATAAAAAATGCAAAGGTTGGAGATGAAGTAGTCTTGTTTGGTGCTGAGAAAAAAGAGAGAATTTATGTTGAAGAGTTAGCGAGAATATGCAAAACAATCCCTTATGAAATTGTCTGCGGCGTCTCAAAATGCGTAGACAGGTTATATATTAATTAATACTGCTTTGCGTTACTACGGTAGGTTCCTAGACAAAAGCCAGCCAACAACAAAAAACAATCCATTAGCCAGCCAAGCAGAGATTATAATTGGAAGATAGCCTTCCTTGCCAAAAGCAATACTTATTGAATTTAGGACGTAATAGAGAAAAGCCAATCCCATTGATACGCCCAAACTGAATATTATTTGACCCTTTTTTCTGAGAGAAAGCGAAATAGGGATGCTTAGGAACATAAGGATAACGGTGCTTAAAGGAAATGCAAGGCGCTTTTGTATTTCGATATCGAAACCTCTCAATATTTTCAGGGCGTTGCTACTAGATAGCCTCACACGGTAATCCTTAAGCTGTTTTATATTCATATATGAAATTTGCAGTTGCTGTTTTCTAATATCCAGAGGAGTATCCTTAAAATCCATCACTTTGGCAGTTACGTAAGAAGGTTCTCCTTCCAGCTCGTTATTTTTGCTATATTTGTAAGTTATGCAGTCGTAAAAAATCCATCGGCCTTCTTTAAACTCTCCACGGCTCGCAACAATCTTGGATAATACATTTTGGTTTTCATCCTGCTCTAAGACAACAATGCCGCTTAAAGAATTATTTTTAGGGTCAAATAAACTTAGAAAGAATAATCTGTTGTCCAGGCCATAGATAGCCGTATTCTTAATCGGTTGCTCCCTTAGACGGGCACTCTTTTTATCCATCTCCTTTGCCTTTATCTCTAACAATTTATATTGCGAGTTCGGAACAACCTTCTCATTAATAAAAAATATAAGACAACTGATAGCGAGGCCACAGATTAAAACTACCTTATTTATTTGCCAAATACTTAATCCTGAGGAACGCATGGCAATAATTTCATTGGTTTTATTCAGGCGGGATAAAGTATATACTATGGAAAGCAGGCTTGCGATAGGCGCAATTTCAACAAATATCTTGGGCATAAAGGCAAAATAGTAGGTTCGTAGGGCAACAAGATTTAAACCGTTTTTTAATATTTCGTCAAGGTGGCTAAATAGATCGATGATTATATATAGCGAGAAAAATATGCAAATCGCCGCAATTAGATTTGCAATGAACATTATAGCTAAGTATTTGTCTAATATACGCATATTCTAAAAGTAAGTATCAAACCCCAGAACAAGCAAAGTACGTCTGGTAGCCACATAAGTATTGCCGGTAAAGAGAATTGTAGAGTTAAAGCCTCCATTCCTAAAATAAGAACGAAATAGATTAGAACGATTATAAATGCGGCAACAAAACTGCTCCTTTTCCTGTGGCCTTTGCCTAATGCCAAGGCAATAGGGCAGCCTACCAAGGCAAAGATGAAAGGAGAGGCAGCGAAAGCCATTCTTTTTTGCATCTCGGTCAAAAGCGGCTGGGTCTCAATTCCTTGGCTTGATAATTCTTTTACTTTTCTAAAAAGCTCTTCCACAGTTAAGTTTTTTGGTTTTATGTCAATTTCTCGGTTTTGACCAGCAAGATTAAGTGTCATAAAGAATGTTTTAAATTGCAGTTTATAATAATTTGCCGGGTCTTTAGGGTTTATCTCATCACTGGTTCCGTTAATTAATTTTAGTTTTATCTTTTTTTCTAACGGCAGAGATATAAATTCGCCTCGCTTTGCTACTATTGTCCGCGTTGGTTTTCCTTCCTGCGGTTCATAGATGCGCACGTTCGTTAATTTATTTCCGTTTATATCATAAATAAACAGGATATATCGCTCAAAGGAATTAATAAAAGTTCCTGCCTCTAAGGCAGCAGCTGGATTTTTTATACCAACTTCAGTTAGAGCCCTTTTCGCTGCCAGGTGTGTACGGGAAGTAATACGGTCATTTATTATAAATAGAAAAAGGCTTAATACTATGCCAAAAGCCAAAAACGGAGAAATTATATTTATCAAATTTATTCCGCTTGTCCTGATGGCTAAAACCTCGTTGTCAGATGAAAGCCGGCTAAAGGCAAATAATATTGCTATAAGAAATGCAACCGGCAAGGTATAACTGGCCAAATCCGGGATATAGAGGGCAAATAATTCAAAAACCAGCAGAATGCTCACTCCTTTGTTGATAATCATGTCAACCAGTTTCACCATGTTGCCTAATAACATCACAAAGGTAAGTATTAAGAAAGAGAGGATGAAAGGTGAAAAAAATTCTTTTAATAGATAATTTCTTAGTATCTTCATAGTTAATTTTGCTCTTGATATGTTCTTGCTAGAGTAAGCACATTGACTTTAGGGCTAGAGTTTTCTTTTAACAGAGATGAAATTTCCGATACAGTGGAACCGGTAGTAAAGACATCATCTATGATTAAAATGTTTTTATTTCTAAAAACTTCTTTGTCTTTTAATTCAAATGCACCTTTAACGTTACATATTCTTTCGTTAAACTTGAGCTCTGTCTGTAGTCTATCTTGCCGACGGCGAATTAGATTATCGGCGATAACTGGAATTTTTAGATACAGACTCAACTCATCTGCGAGAATCTGGCTGTGATTTATCTCTCTTTCTCTTAGTCTGCTCGGATGCATTGGAACTGGCAGGAGATAATCAAAGACTTCTGTATTCAAATGATAATCAGCTATGAATTGCAAAAGCAAAGAAACGAATAATTTTTTTAATTTAAACTTAGAGTTGTATTTAAAAAGATGGATTAATGTTTTTAACGGCTCGTCATAAATACAGGCACTAAAAGCTCTGTCAAAGCTGAAATCTCTATTTTTACAAACCGGGCAATCTGTGCTTGAGCGTTTTTGTCCTCCCAGGCCACATTTCTGGCAAAAAGGAGCTGGATTAGGGGTAATTTTTTCATAACAAGATTTACATAGCAAGTTAAAAGTAGCACTTTGGCTAAGCAGCGTCTGACAAACAAGGCACTTATTAGGATAGATTATATTCAAAAATGAATTAATTAGAGTTTGCGGCATCTTGTTATATTAGCATTGAGAGTCTTATTTGTCAATTGTCAGGGTAGCTCTATTATCGAGATGTTGACAAGAGGACCAAAAGTTAGTAAAATCAATCATAATGGGTTATTATAACTTGTTCAAAAAAGAAGAATTAGAGCAATACCGAAAAGAGCTTTTTGAGCTTCTTTTAAAAGACGCCTTTCGTAAAGAGACGATTACTTTATCCAGCGGAAAACAAAGTTCATATTATATTGATGCAAGGACAGTTACGTTAAATCCTCAAGGCGCATTTCTTGCTGCTAATATAATCCTTTCCATGTTGGCAGCTAAAGTTAAGGTAAAGGCAGTGGGAGGCCCGACTATCGGCGCCGATCCCCTAGTTGGTGCTATCGGAGTGGTTAGTTTTATTAAAAAATTCTCTATTAAAACTTTTATTGTCAGAAAAATTGCAAAATCACACGGGAAATGTAAACAGATAGAAGGGCCTTTGCTTGCATCTGGAAGCGAAGTTGTTATAATTGATGATGTTGCTACTACTGGTTCTTCTTTAGTAGAAGCAGCAACTGTACTAAGGCAAAGCGGCCTTATTGTTAATGATGCGATAGTAATAGTAGACAGGGAGGAAGGTGCAGAAGATTTACTTAAAAAAAACAATATAAATTTATCTTCTATTTTTAAAGCAGGCGATTTTCTCAATTGAAATGAAACCACCGCTATTTGTTCTGGCTTCAGCATCCCAGGCAAGAAAAAAAATTTTAGACGACATTGGCCTAAAAGTAAAAGTTTTAGCCAGCAGAGTTATTGAGTCGAGAAAAATAATTAATGGTCCTGCAGCATTGGTAAAGCATAACGCCTTAAATAAGTTGAAGGAGGTTTCCAAGCGCATAGATAATTGCATTATTATTAGTGCTGATACGATTTCAGTTTTTAACTCTAAGGTATTCGGCAAAGCCGGTAACTTTTCTCAAGGCGTAGCAATGTTAAAAAAATTATCCGGCAGCGAACATTATGTCTATACTGGCTTGGCAGTTATGGATAAAAGGACTAAGGATGCCAGATACCTGCTTGATTACGAAAAAACAAAGGTAAAATTAAAAAGATTGACAGATGAGGAGATTAAAAATTATTTAAAAAAAGCCGATAGCTTTAATAAGGCAGGAAGTTTTGATATTCAGGGCCGCGGCGGACTGTTAATAGAACGTATAGAGGGATGTTTTTATAATGTGGTTGGGTTGCCATTGTCTAAATTGTTTGATATATTGAAAAAATTAAATATTTCTATTTTAAGTTTATTTTTTATAAGCCTATTGGCCTTATCCGGCTGTGCCACCGAATATAACATTGCAACGCAGCAGGAAGATATAATTTTTTACGACACGGAAAAAGAAATTAATATCGGCAGGAATGCATCAGGACAAATCGAGAGAAAATTCAAATTAGTGGAGGACCCGATTCTTTTAAGCCGGATTAACAAAATTGGGGAAAGCCTGGTAGCTGTATGCGACCGCAAGGATTTAACTTATAGATTTGCCGTGCTCAATGATGATGCGATTAATGCAGTTTCTCTGCCAGGAGGTTTTATCTATGTCAATCTCGGTCTGATTGATTTTGCCCGCGATGACGATGAATTAGCCTCAGTATTGGCGCACGAAATTGCCCATGTGGTAGCCAAGCATAGTATCAAACGGCTTCAAGCTGCTATGGGTTTTACTTTTTTACAGATTCTTGCTGTGGCAACTGGAAATACTGATGCGGTTAGAGGCAGCGACATTGCCGCAATATCTATGTTGAGCGCTTATTCGCGTGAAGATGAATTATTGGCAGACAAACTCGGCGCTCGTTATATGAGAGAAGCAGGTTTTGACCCAACTGCCTTCATATCTTTTTTAGACAGGTTAAATGAAAAGAAATTCTCAGAGCCCTTAAGGCCAGCAGGGTTTTATGCTCGGACGCACCCTTATATCTCCGAGCGCATAGGTATGGTAAAAGAGGAGACGGGCCAAGAATTAAATTTTAAAGATTATATAAACAGGCCGCAATAATTTTTATGGATATTAATTAAAGGAGACCAATATGAGAGAGGACAAGAAAAAAGTAGAAGTGGTTATTAGCGTCTTCGTAATTTCTTTAGTTACTCATTTAAGTCTTTTATCTAATAACGTTTTTGCGAAAGAAGAAGCTGCTCTTTCTGTTACCAGAAAGATAGAGACAGCCCAAAAAGAAATATTGAGAGAGCGATATCAAGAGAGGCTAAAAGATGCAAAAAGGTATCTGGAAAGAGGCGACAGATATTATGCGCTTGGTAAACGACTTGAGGCATTAGGAGAGTGGTGCGCTGCTTATGCTTTGCTGGATTTACTAAAAGACATGGATATTGATATAGGCACGCAAGAAAGAAGTTTTTTAGAACAAGAGGTCAAAGCTAGGTTAGACGTTGATAAGACAAAGGCCGCCTTTAGCGAGCAAGAGCGGGCTAAAAAGATGGAGGAAGCAGTAGAAAAAATTTTAAAAGAGCAAGAAAAAGAAAAGAAAGCTAAAAGCATACAAAAGCAACAAGTTACCCCCCAGGTTTCCTTAGCTGAGTTAGAAGAGATGAAAAAAGGTCCTATGGCAATGGAGGGAGAGATTTCTCGCCAGCTTACTGAGAGTAAAGATAGGCAGGGAAGGGTAAGCCAAGCCCAAGAAGCGCCGGAGACGAAAACCTATGCGGAACTAGAGCCCATTAAAGAAGTCTCCATTAATGAAAAGGGTACATTAGCGCAGAAAAGAGAGCAGCAAAGGTTAGGAAGACAAGAAAAAGCTAAAATGAGGCAATTAGAAAAAAAAGAAGCAAATCTTAAGCGTAGGCAGGAGGCAGAAGCTAAATTGGCAAAGAAAAAAGAGCTTCAAGAAATAAAAGACAAACCCAGCGTGAGCGAGGAAAAACTGCTGTACCCTGACGAAGAGTTTAAGAAACAAATGGAAGAAGAAATTGCCAAGGAAAAAGAAGCAGATCTTAAAAAAGCAAAAGAGCTGAAGGCGCAGACAGAAGAAAAAGAAGTAATCCGGGCTAAAGCCCACCAAGATAAGCAGAAACAAGAGTGCATTGATTTAAAGTTGGAAAAATTGGAA
Organism: Candidatus Omnitrophota bacterium; assembly: GCA_040753675.1. Classification (GTDB taxonomy): domain Bacteria; phylum Omnitrophota; class Gorgyraeia; order JAHJTE01; family JAHJTE01; genus JBFMEB01. Next base: position 22,991 of record JBFMEB010000016.1, read on the forward strand.
AAGAAGCATTCTCATAAAAGAGAAACTAAAGAGAAGGTTAAAGTTAGCAAGGCTAAGGAGTTAGATAATGAGAAAATCCCTTCTTCTTATCAGGAATTAAGGATAGATAGGTTTGACAGGTTTGATTTTATAGATAGGATGTTGAGGCGTTTGGAATCTCACGTTAATTAATATTAAATTAGTGCCGAGGGGGGGATTTGAACCCCCAAGGCCGTGAAGCCACAGCGCTCTGAACGCTGCATGTTTGCCAATTTCATCACCTCGGCGCACCTTCTTTAGTATAACCCAAAGAAATAATAATTGTCAATCTATTCGATAAATGGAATTTTTCTCCTCTTTTAAGATGGTAGGCTCGGCTGTATTGCAGCTGGTAATTTTAGGTGCTTGCGGGTTTGTTTTGGTTAAAAAAAATATCCTGCCTGAACAAACCCTGCAGGTTTTAAGTAAAATACTTATGAATTTATTTTTCCCATGTTTTATATTCAACGAACTGATTAATAATTTTAAAATAAGCCAATTTAAAAGTTTTTGGATTTATCCGTTTTTTAGCGCACTTATTATAGGTGTTTCATTTGTATCGGCTTATATCGCTTTGCCGAAAAAGAGTGACTTTAAAGATAAAAGAGAATTTTTAGCTGCAATCACCTTTTCTAATGCTGGTTATTTGCCGTTGGTTTTGATTGCCGCCCTCTTTAGCGGCACCAAAGCCAGCCAGTTATTTATTTATTTGTTTTTATTTCTTTTAGGTTTTAATGTGATAATTTGGTCTTTTGGCGTAAGCCTGCTTGTTTCAAACAAGAAAAATTTTAGCAATCTTAGCCAGTTTTTTAGTGCTCCGGTTATCGCAATTTTATTGGGTTTAGTAGTTGCATTTTTAAAAGCAGGAGTATTCATACCGACTCCTATCTTTAAGTCTATTAATATGTTGGGGGCGTGTACCTTACCTTTAGCTATGATTGTTACTGGCGCTAACTTATCGCTTATAAAAATACAGAATATATTTGGCAACAAGCAACTACAGACTGTTATTCTTATGAAATTAATTTTGGTGCCGGCCCTGGCGTTTTTTTTACTATTAGTTTTAAAAATTGACCCATTAGCAAAATTCATCTTTCTTCTTCAGGCAGCTATGCCTACTGCAGTTTCTTTGTCAGTTATCTGCCGCACCTTTGACCTTAAAGGAGAGCTGGCTAATCAGGCAATTTTCTGGACGCATATATTTCTAATAATTACCCTGCCGTTCTTTTTAATCATCTTTAAGATAATTGCCGACTTGGCTTAAGGTATATAATGGCAATAAAGATTTTAGTTTCTAATAGAAAGGCGCTCGCAAGTTACCATATCTTAGAAACTAAAGAAGCAGGGATAGAATTAAGGGGGAGTGAAGTAAAATCTCTGCGCGGAGGAAGGGGCAGTTTAGCGGATAGTTTTGCCAGGGTAGAAAATGACGAGATTTTCCTTTATAATTGCAATATCAGCCCATATTCCCATAAAGGTTATGCAGAGCTTGATCCTTTAAGAGTAAGGAGATTGCTTCTGCATAAGCGGGAAATAGAGAAGTTTAAAAGCCAGACTGCTCAACGCGGATATACGATTATTCCGCTTAAAATTTATTTAAAAGAAGGTCTGATAAAGATTGAATTAGCACTGGCTAAGGGTAAGAAGCAATACGATAGACGAGAAGAAATAAAGAAGAGAGAGCAGGATTTAGCGTTAAGAAGAGTATTAAAAAGCAGGAGATAATTTTTTTGTGATTGTTCGATCCTTCTTCGCTAAATTGCTACGTCCGCTGTCGCGGACTGCGCGTTTAGCTTCGAAGGATTCAATTCACACAGATAACTTATGTTCACTGTCGTTCCATAAGTTATGTGTTCATTGAAGGGGGCGAAAAGGTCTCGACCTGGATAGAGACGAAAGATGGCAGCATGTCGAGCTTGCAAGAGAGCTCGCTAAACACCTTGCAAATATTAAATGCCGATAAAACGGTAGCAGAAGCTGAAGCAATTGTTGCTCCAGTTTTTGAAACAGTCCCCGTTTAATTAAATAAGCGGGGCCTTCATCCAAAGAGTCTGCGCTTCGGATGTATGAGTTGTAGGCGACTGGTTCTGGCTATGCCTCTTATACCAGAATGAGAACAAAGAGGATAACTTTATTTGGCCCTGCTTATCGGGTTAGATAAAGTGAAGCGCAAAAGATAAGCTAAGCATGTAGCGGCCCTTTTGAATTTGTTCAGGGACCGGGGTTCGATTCCCCGCGCCTCCATGTTGTATCGAACCCAATGGGGAGTTTTCCTTACTAGGTATGAAAAATAAATATTTCTTGCTACTCGTCCCGAATGTACTAGCTACTTTTGTATCTAGTCGGGATCCCGAAGTATCCCTACGAAGATTAGCTGCATTCGGGGCTACTTGCTACTTGCTACTTTTTTTTATCTCCGGCTGCGCGACTGTTCCGATTAGCGAGGGGGTTAAAGCTCATTACATCGCCGGTGCAAGGTATTATGCCTTAGACGAACTTTGTGGACTAAGCAGAATTGATTGGTTTTATGACGAGATAGGAGAAGTTGCCACACTTAAGAAGGAAAACCATGTACTAAAGATTATGCCCCAAAGCAACCTTGCTTTACTTGACGATAGGCCTATTACTTTAGATAAGCCGGTTATAATTCGAGACTCCCGGCTGTTAGTTCCGGCAAGTTTTAAAGCAGAAATTGTAGATAGGTTTTTTTATGAAAGAATAGAAGAATACGCCGATGTTGATAAATTTCTGGCTTCTAAGAAGGTAATGATTGATCCTGGCCACGGCGGAAAAGACCCGGGCGCCATTGCCAGAAGTGGCTTGTATGAAAAGGATGTAGTGCTCGATATTGCGCAAAGGCTTAAAGCTGAACTGCGCAGACGTGGCATACAAGTAGTAATGACGCGAAATAGTGATACATTCGTGCCGCTTGAAAAACGCTCTACCTTGCTTAATGATAGTAAGGCAGATCTATTCCTCAGCATTCACGTCAATGCTAATCGCAGTAAGCGGCTTTCCGGTGTTGAGGTTTATTATTTAACAAACAATGTGAACGATTCTTTGCTTGCCAAGGATGCGGCTCAAGTTTCCGACGTAACTTTTGACGGCAATAGCATAGAAGTTGAGTCAGATACACTAAAGGCTATTCTTTGGGATATGCTTTATACTAGTAATCGGCAGGATGCGGCAAGGCTGGCTAAGTTAATATGCAAGAATTTAAGTTTTTTTACTGGATTAAAGTCAGGCACAGTTAAACAGGCTAATTTTTCCGTGTTACGCTTAAGTCTTACCCCGGCAGTTCTGGTTGAGGTAGCATATCTTTCGAATAAAAATGATGAGAGCAAATTAAATAGTAGTGCATTTAAAGAACAGGTTGCCAAAGGGTTATCAGCAGCTATTGTAGAGTTTTTAAAATCGCAAAAAAGAGAGTATTATTAGATGAATAGAAAGCCTATTGGAGTTTTCGATTCAGGAGTCGGCGGATTAACCACTGTAAGGCAATTATTGCGTCTACTTCCTAATGAAAAAATAGTATATTTTGGCGACACTGCCAGAGTCCCTTACGGAACGAAATCAAAGAAGACTATTGTCCGCTTTACCACAGAAAACGTTCTTTTTCTCCTGGAAAAAAAAGTCAAATTAATTGTTATTGCCTGCAATACCTCTTCCAGCCTGGCATTACCGGCGATAAAGAAACATTTTAATATTCCGATGGTGGGAGTGATTGAGCCTGCAGTAAAGGCGGCACTACGCATTAGCCGGTCTGGCCGTATCGGAGTTATCGGCACGCGGGCAACAATTGATAGTAAAATTTACGAGAATCAAATTAAGCAGCATAATAGAAAAATAGAAGTTTTTACTCAGGCTTGTCCTTTATTTGTGCCTTTTGTTGAAGAGGGCTGGCTTGACAATGCTGCCATACGCAATGTGGCAGAAACATATTTATCCGAGCTTAGAAAAAAAAAGATTGACACTTTGATTTTGGGTTGCACGCACTACCCGCTATTAAAAAAAATAATTGCTCAAGTTTTAGGTAAAGGCGTTGTTTTAATCGATTCGGGCCAGGAGGCAGCTTTATCAGTTAGTAAAATTTTAGAAGAACGAAATCTTTCAGCTCCTGACAGTACTAAAGTGCGCTCTGCGGTATTTTTTGTAAGTGACGAACCATCTCGATTTCAGAGACTGGGAAGGAAATTTTTAAAAAACCATATTAACAATATACAGAGGGTGAGCCGATGAAATTTAAAATTTCTGTTACAGATTATTTTTCTGCTGCGCACAATTTACGCGAATATCAGGGTAAATGCGAGAAATTGCACGGGCATAATTTTAAAGTCAAAGTTACTGTAGGGTCTAAAAGATTAGACAAAACCGGCATGGTGGCTGATTTTCATTACCTTAAAGATGCGTTACATCTTGTGTTAAAGCCGCTTGATCACTCCTATCTTAATAAACTCCCCTTTTTTCAGACCGCCAATCCCACGTCGGAGAATGTTGCTCAATTTATTTTTAAGGAAATAAGAAAAAGCCTTAAGACCGGCCATAAACTATTAGAGGTTAGCGTCTGGGAAAACGAGACTAATGAAGCAAGTTGCGAAGGATAAGAAGGCAATAGTGCTTTTGTCAGGAGGGCTTGATTCTGCTACAACCTTGTATCTGGCAAAAGCCGAAGGTTATAGAATCACCTGTCTTATTTTTGATTACGGCCAAAGACATAAAAGAGAAATAAATTCAGCCCTTAAATTAGCAAGATGTGCTGGTTGCGATTTTAATATAATTAAATTAGGTTTGCCGAAAGGTAGCTCAAGTCTTTTAGATAGGAAAATCAAAATTCCTAGGTCGGCTTTTGGTGGTATTCCTTCAACATATGTGCCGGCAAGAAATTTGATATTCTTAAGCATAGCTACTTCTTTTGCGGAAAGCATAAAGGCAGATAATATATTTATCGGCGCAAACGCAATTGATTTTTCTGGTTATCCGGATTGCCGCCCAAAATTTTACCGCATACTTAATCAGTTGATTAAAACAGGCACAAAAGCAGGCGTAGAAGGAAGGCCGATAAAAATTTTAACTCCGTTAATTAAAAAGAGTAAAAAAGAAATTATCCGCTTAGGCAGAAAGCTCAATGTCCCCTATGAATTAACCTGGTCATGTTATAAAGGGGGAAAAAGGCCTTGCGGAGTTTGCGAAAGTTGTTTCTTACGAAAAAAAGGTTTTAATGAAGCTGGTTTAAAAGATTCATTAACAAACAGCGGGAAATGAAAGATAAGAATCTGGCTCGGATTTCGGAGATTTTTACAAGCGTGCAGGGAGAAGGGATATATCAAGGGCTAAGGCAGATATTCGTTAGATTTTCTGGCTGTAAACAAAGTTGCAATTTTTGTATTTGTGGAAGCGACAATGTAACTTTGTCTAATGGATCAAAGAAAAAAATAAAAGATTTAGGAAAAAATGATAAGTTAATCGCATTTGATGAGACAAATAAAATACTTAAGAATACAGTAATAGATAAAATTTTTCAAGGAGAATCGGAAGAGATATATAAGCTTGAGCTAGAAGGCGGTAATAAACTTAAGATTACTGGTGGGCACGCTATTTTTACTAAACGGGGATGGATAAAAGTAAAAGATTTGAAATCCACAGATGAAGTATTAACGATTGAAAGATAAATGCCTAAAAAAGGTTATAAACAGTCATTAGAGCATATTAAAAAAGCAGCTAAATCCAGAAAAGGTAAATTAGCCGGTATGAATAATCCTATCTATTTAGTAATAGATGGGGTTACTAGAAAACTAATTATTGGTTTGATATACAGGGGGTTAAGTATTTCTCAAATATCTAAGTCGGTAAATTTATCTAACTATATTATAAAAAGGATTTCTCGGGAAGAAGGTAATGATATAGTTGATAAATTATTAATTAATAATCGAAATTTTATCTCTTCATCTAAGATAGGAAGCTCAAATCCTATGAAAAAAATAGAAAATATTTTGAAGAGAAGAGAGAAGGTTAATTATAAATTAATTGGCCAGAAGATATCTGAATCGAGAAAAGAGTTGTTTAAAGAAGGCAAGCTTAAACATTGGGGTAAAATTTATCCATTACTTTGGAGGAAAGCTCTTATAGGCTATCGAAGGCGAATGAAGGAAAACAACCCAATGCATAACCACGATGTAGTTAAAAAAGCTATAGAATCCCAAAGAGCTAAAGGTATTTACGAGGCAAGTAGGGAAAGAATGAAGTCGTTATGGAAACGACCAAATTTTAGAAAGGCAAATATTGAGAGGCTGAAAAATAATAATCCAATGAAGAAGGAAGAAGTAGTTATTAAAAATTGGAAAAGCCATCAGCATAAACCAACAGGAATTGAGAAAAATTTTATGAAATTAATTAATAACTATAATTTGCCTATAAAATATGTTGGCAATGCTGCTTTTTTCATAGGCCAGAAGAATCCTGATTTTAAAGTTGCTAATCAAAATAAAGTCATTGAGGTTACTTCAGACGCATATAATCGCACCCTGAGCGGCTACGGCAAGTCAATAGTTGCTTACTATAAAAATCGAGGTTATGATTGTTTAGTAATTTGGGGCAGCTGTCGAAGATATAAAGATGAATTAAAAAAAGAAAACTTAATCGAGACTTTATCGAGAATAAGCAATTTTGTTAATGACGGAAATGAGGTCTAACTTAATTTACAAGAGAATAAAGTCTATATCTAAGACACAATCTCTAGGCTCGAAAGTCTATAATTTAAGGTGTAGGCCTTACTCTAATTTTTTCTCCAATTTTATTCTGGTTCACAATTGCGATACGCGTTTTGCCGTTGTCAATAAACGTTATTGCAATGTAGAAACAATAAAAGAAAAGGGATTTAAAAAAACAAACAATCCTCTATCTTGTAAAAAACTACTTAAAATAATCGAGAGATTAAACAAAAGGAAGGGTCCTTATCATTCTGTATCTTTCACCGGCGGAGAACCCTTATTACAAAAAGATTTTTTAAAGGAAATTTTACCTTCGTTAAGACAAAAAGGTATGAAGATATATTTAGAGACAAACGGAATATTATCGGAAGAATTAAGACAGGTAATTGATTATATAGATTTCATTGCTATGGATTTTAAGCTTCCTTCGTCTACTGGAACCGAAGATTTTTGGGATGAGCATAAAAGATTTCTAAAGATTGCCTCCAAAAGAAAAGTTTTTGTTAAAGCGGTAATATGTAATTCTACAAAATTAAAAGATATAAAGAAAGCAGGCAGTTTGTTAGCAGCTTGTAATAAAGATATCCCATTTGTATTACAGCCAAATTTTTTTGAGCTGAGCAAGCAATTAATAATTAAAATTAGAGATTTTCAAAGATTTTGTCTTAAACATTTATCTGATGTGCGGATAATTCCTCAGATGCACCGGCTGGTCGGACTGAGATAAAACAATGAAAGAAGATAACAAAGAAAACAATTCTTATCAAGGCAGGCAGGAGCATATTCGCAAACTCAAGACTCCAAAAATAGAAGTTTGGGAGAATAAATATCCTGATAGGGATTATCTTGTTAAAATAGAGACTTCTGAATTTACCTGTATTTGCCCGAAAACCGGTTTGCCTGATTTTGCCAATATTACGCTTGAATATAAACCGAATAAATACTGCCTGGAATTGAAGTCATTCAAATTATACCTGACATTTTATCGTAATGTGGGGATATTCCACGAGCATGCGATAAATAAGATATTAGATGACTTGATAAAAGCCTGCCGGCCGAGATTTATGAGCATTACAATGGTTTTTAATCCCCGGGGCGGCATTACTACAACTGTGAAACGCGAATACATACCACAAAAACGCAAAATTCCGCAAAGGCGCAAAAGTTCTTTTAATTAATTTTTGCGTTTTAGCGGTCTTTTGCGACTTAGCGGTGTAGAGGGTTTATGAGGATAATTACGGCAGAAAAAGTCAGGAAAAGAGTAGCAGATTTAGCAATTAAGGCTAATTTAGAGTTGCGGCCGGATGTGTTACGCCTGATAAAAGGATCATTGAAACTTGAAAATAAAAAAATAGCACGTAATGCTTTAAGGTTTATTATTCGCAATGCCAGAATTGCCAAAAGTAAAAAAATAGCTATTTGCCAGGATACTGGCTTACCTATTGTATTCGTTGATTTGGGAAATGAAATTTTTGTTAAAGGAGACATGATTAGCGCAATCCAAGCTGGCATAAGAGACGGTTATAAAAAGGCCCATTTACGTCAATCAGTAGTCTTAGACCCATTGCGCCGTAAAGTCAGGACCGGATATAATCCGGCAGTAGTAAATATTAGAATTATAAAAGGCAATAAATTGATTCTGAGTGTTCTGGCTAAAGGCTTTGGCTGTGAAAATAAAAGCGCAGTCAAGATGTTTAATCCTACTGCGAGTATCGAAGATATTAGTAGCTGGATTTTGGAAGTAGTTAAAGCAGCTGGGCCTGATGCATGTCCGCCTTTTGTCTTAGGCATTGGCATAGGCGGCACTCTTGATGAAGCAGCTAAATTAGCTAAATATGCACTTTTAGAGCCGATTAATAGAAAGAACAAGGATAAATTTTTATCTAATCTTGAAAATAAAATTTTAAAAAAGGTAAATAATACAGGTATAGGTCCATTTGGTTTAGGCGGTAAGACTACAGCTTTAGCCGTTAAGATACTTACTTGTCCGACGCATATCGCAGGTTTACCTGTGGCAATTAATATCAGTTGCCATGCCCTTCGTAGCACAAAAACAAAATTGTAGCAAGGAGATTATTTTTTATGAAGAAGACATTTTTAATTTTATTTTTTGTTTTATTTATAACCAGCCCTATTTTTGCCGAAACAATTATTTTGAAATCCGGCAAGATTATTGAAGCGAAGATTATAGAAAAAACAGACAAGAATATTAAAGTTGATTTTTACGGCGTTCCCCTAACTTATTTTTTAGATGAGATTCAGAGTATAGGCGGTGCAAAGGTAGAGGTGGCACAGCCAGTAGGCACAATTGACAAGAAAAAATTATTAGAGAATATTAGAGAGACAAATAAAAGCATAAAAAGAATTCAGACCAAAGGCAGCACTATAATAGATAGCCAATTTATGTATATGGAAAATGAGGCAGTTGGCGACATTGATTTTGAACAAAAGATTATACACAATACCAGTAAATTAAAAGACATCAAAATTAAAATAAAAGAATTGTTAAAAGATAAATTGGAAACTGAGATTGCTTCAGCTAGGGCAAAAGGTGTTTCAGAAGACAAATTGAAAGAAATGAGAGAGACCTCCGCCAAATTTTCTGATGCTATGTCCCAGATGATGAATAATATTTTTAAGCAAATGAAGGATATCAAAACAGAGAGTTATTTAGCTGGTGATGTATCTTATATAGGGGTTAACAATAAGTGGTTTAAAATGAAAATGCCATTAATGAGCTCAATGTGGCCAATGTTATCTCTTTCTAAAGAGCCATTTAGCCAAGAAAATTATGACAGTTTCGTTAATGCACTACCCGAAGATTTGAAAGAAATGTTTAGCGGCCTTTCTATGATGTTTGTGCAGGATTTCAATGATGTTACGCATATTAAAGAAGGTACTTTTAAAGAAAAACCTTGCTTTATCGTTGAATATGACGCTAAAAAAATAGCAGAGAAATTCAAGGATGTTATTAAGTCTTATGGCAAGTACAACGCAGAAGCAGAAGGTAGCCAGTCGGGTCCAGAAAACATAGATTTTAACTCTTGCCTTATGACTAATTTTGTATCAAAGACAAAATTTTTGACTTTAGGCTCAAAGATAGAATTAAATCTCACAATGAGTGGCCAGGGCCAAACCATGGGTATGGTGTTTGTATCAGAAAGCGAGCTTGATTATCCTTCTGGCAGCATTGAATTACCATCTATTCTTAGCGAGGCAAAAGAGGTAGAGAATCAAGAGGAATTAAAAAAGCTCTTAATGCAAGAGATGATGCCTGCGATACAAAAAACTATGCCTGATGGAAGTCTGTAAAAGTTATGCAACATATTTATCTTCCATTTACTAAAAAGAAAATAAAAAAAATAAGAGTAGGAGATGAGCTGCTTTTAAGCGGGGTAATTTATACTGCCCGAGACCAAGCGCATAAACAGTTAGTCGAATTACTTAAGAGGGGGAAGAAACTACCTATTGATTTGAAAAACTCCGTTATCTATTACTGCGGCCCAAACCCTAAGAGAGGCAAATTGGCGATTGGTTCCTGTGGACCTACCACAAGTTCTCGGATGGATAAATTTAGCATTCCATTGTTTAAGGCCGGCTTAAAGGTCACAATTGGAAAAGGAAAGCGTTCCGAAGAGATTAGGAAATACATTAAAAAGATAGGCGGTGTTTATTTGCTTGCTCCGGCTGGTTGCGGCGCATTGTTGGCCCAGAAAGTGAAGAAAGCAAGACTAATAGCTTTTGGCGATTTAAAATCAGAGGCAATATATGAATTAACTGTTCATGACTTTCCTGTTGTTGTTGGCATAGACCCTAAGGGGCGTGATATCTATGATAAGAGAAAATAATCGAGGGTTAGATAAGTTAAGGCCAATTGCAATTAAACGCGATTATATGAAGCACGCTGAGGGCTCTTGTCTTATTGAATTGGGCAATACCCGTGTTATCTGTACGGTTACGGTTGAAAATTCTGTGCCAATATTTTTAAAAGGCACTGGTACAGGTTGGCTTACAGCAGAGTACGGGATGTTACCGCGTTCCTGTAATGTGCGGGTAGGTAGAGAAAAGACATCTGGCAGGACTTACGAGATTCAGCGGCTTATCGGCAGATCTTTACGTTCGGTGTTGGCAATGGAGCGTTTAGGAGAGAGGACCCTTCGGATTGACTGTGATGTAATTCAAGCTGATGGTGGAACGCGCACTGCGTCTATTACAGGCGCTTTTGTAGCACTGGTGGATGCCTTAAATTATTTAAAAAGTGAAGGTGATTTCTCTAAGTTGCCCATAAGAGATTTTTTAGCTGCAACCAGTGTAGGCAAGGTAGGAGATAATTTATTACTTGATTTAAGTTATGACGAAGATTCTAAGGCAAAAGTGGATATGAATGTGGTTATGACGGGAAAGGGAGAATTTGTGGAAGTTCAGGCAACCGGAGAAAATTCTTCGTTTCCTAAAAAAGAATTGGATGAGATGTTAAATTTAGCAAAAAAAGGAATTAATGAAATAATAGAAATCCAGAAGAAAACCCTCGCCGACGTCCTCTAAGATGGAATTATTAATTGCTACCCGTAATAGGAAAAAATTCAAAGAGATAAAAGATTTGCTTAAAAAAAATGTGCTTCGCACTTTTAGCCTAGCAGATTTTCCTGGTTTACCTAAAATAAAAGAAACCGGGGCAACCTTTAAAGCCAATGCCGAGAAGAAAGCGCGCGAGATTTCTCGCCTGACCAGAAAGTTAACTTTAGGAGAAGATTCTGGACTTTGTGTAGATGCGTTAAAAGGTGCGCCGGGGGTTTTCTCATCGCGCTTTGCCGGAAAGCAAAAGTCCGATGAAGATAACAACAATAAATTATTGAGATTATTGAAAAGCTTGCCTCTCGCTAAAAGAAAAGCCCATTATGTTTGCGCAGTTGCCATAGCTTATAAAGGTAAAATTTTAAAGACAGTAGAAGGGAGATGTTCTGGTTTGATTGGATTTAAGCGCCAGGGAACTTCGGGTTTCGGCTATGATCCGCTTTTTATAATCCCACGTTATAAAAAAACCTTTGGCCAGTTAGGATTAAAAATTAAACATAAAATGAGTCACAGGTCAAAGGCAATAAAGAAGCTTAAGAAATATCTATCCTGCCTAAAATTTAAATAAGTCTTTTAATGGGCTTATTATATCCTTTATTTTTAGCGGAATAACTTTATACTCTGGATTTTTTATTGTCCCGGTTATTTTTATGCTGATATTCTCCCGCAATTGAGTAAAGATTTCAGTGATTAGTTTTCTTAAATCCGAGGAATGCAGGAGATATTTTTCATCAAAGGTGCAGGTTGCGTCAAAATCTAATGTGCCATCAAATCCCAGAGAGCCGGTTGCGTTAAAGGTCATCTGTGGGCTTATAAATGAAAGGTCTTCCGAGTACAGGCGTTTATTATTAATTGTAAATGAAGCCTCACCTTGATTAAATACAATATGGGAAAATTCAGGAAGAACCAAAAATTCAGCCAGGCCTTTAAACGGTCTGAAATCCCAGATAATGCCGTCTTTAATTTTAATTTCACCGTCCCCTTTAAGGGTTTCTAAAATATCTTTTTTAAAATTAATATTTGTCTTTGCAAAGAATAATCCTGAGATTTCCTTATCTTTAAACGGAGTATCCATTTTTAATTTTGCAATATCAATGTTGTCTATGTTTGTAGTTAGATCCATTTCTAAGTCATTTGAATATATTCTGCCTCCTCCTGAAAGCGAGAAAGTTCCGCCATAGGCATCAAAAAACATTGCCAAATTATTGACTGTATTATTTCGCTGGTCATATTTAATAGTCAAATTGTTGAAATTTAGCCCGTAAATTTTTATAAGTTTGGTGTCGCCATTAATGTTTAACTCACAATCGGCAAGCGAAAAAGCAGGTCCCGAAACAGTCGCCTTTATTTTAACAGCCCCTTGCGGCGAAAGCTGTTTTAACAGGTCTTGGCTTTCGCTAAGCCAGTTAACCAGATTTTCTGCTAGTAAGTTTATTTCTAAATTTAAGTCAACAAGCGGTGATTTTTCTTTAATAAAATTTACTTGGCCGGTTGCTTTAAGGCTAGAACCAAAAGAATCAATATTTAAGCTTTCCAAGTTTAGTTTATCTTTTTGCAAAGAACCTTGGACTTTAGCGTTGAAAACCTTACTTGATACGTCAAATTTTAACTTTGGTGCTTGTAAATTTTCCAATGAGCCGGATGTCCTGAGTTCGTAGGTATCAATAATAAAATCAATATTATTCCAGCCAAGATTGTCATTAGTTATTGATAAATTTCCGTTTATTTTTGATATTTCCTTTGCGAAATTCATCAATTTTAAATCAGTATCTTTTATATCTAAGGTGGCGCTAAAATTTTGGATAGGGGACTTGCCGGCTGGATTTAATTGGAGATGGGCTTTGAGAGAACAGGTTCCTGAAATTTTTTCTATTGTTTTCGCGCTCTCTTTAGGCAGAAATGATATTAATTTCTCTATGTTTAGTTTATCACTATAAATATCTAAAGTCGAAGGTGGCGCTTCGAGGCCTATCTGCGCAAGTCCAACATGAGATTCTCCGCTCGCCTTTATCAAATCTCCCTGCCAGAGGCCTTCAAAAGTCTCTAAGAGCGTCTCGTAATCCTTAATAGTAATTTTTGCTTTAATTTTTTCCAGAGAGCCGATATCCTTTAAGCCGTCAATCCTTGTGTTTTCTAATTCCAGATTGGCAGAAAATTGAGGATTACGTTTTTTTGAGCGTTGGTTTAAAAGGCCGTTAAAAGAAAGTTTGCCTGCACCGCGGATAGACACCTCGTTGGATTTAATATCAAAATCCGCAATATCTGCTTTGGTCTCAATTTTCAAATCCGCGGAATCAAAAGAGTAATTTATAGCTGCTTTTGCATTTTCCAGAAGGAAGGAATTGACAGATACTTCAAGAGCATTTAGGTATTCAAGAGTATCAGCAAGTTGTAAATTTTTAGTTTCGCAATTAAGAGCTAAAATTTGCTTGCTTTGATTGAATTTGCCGTCAATAAATATTCTGCTTTTATTAAGTTCAGCGCTTAATCTAAAAATTATGTCTTTAAAGCCTCCGGGAGCCATATCCAGATTTAAATTATTAAATTGTTTTAGAAAATTAGGCTGGACACTGGGGTCGTTTATTGAAATTTCACCCTGGCTAACTTTAATTTTCACAATAACCAGCGGCGGCGTTGGTTTTGCCGGCTTAAGTTTTTCTTTTAGAAAGTGCTCGAAGTTCCAGGTAAGGTCTTTTTGGCGTTCAATAGAAAGACGAGGTTGGTCAACATAGAGGGTAGGGATGATTATACTCTTTCCTTTAAACGAGGGCAAAAGCAGTATATTAAAACTAATTTTATTTATGGAGATAGGAGCATTTTCAGGCGCTTGAGACTCTGAAAATAGTTTGATATCTTCTATAATTACTCCTTTAAATAATTCGTATCTAATTTCGCCCAGTTTTATCTTAAGATTAGTCGAATCCTGGATGGATCTTTCTATCAGTATTCGAAGAATCTTTGGAACGTAGGTAGTTTTAAGATAGAAGAAACCTGCAACAAGTAAGCTAATGAGAAATAGAGAGATACCTAATATTATCAGGAGCCTTTTCATTGTAAAAAATTATATCTGATATATTTGCCTAAGGCAAGCGTTTTATCTTGGCGAAAAGATTGAAAAGCATATTTTAAAATGTTATAATAATCTGTTTAAGAGAATGTGGCTATTTGGGGTTGTCCCTCGGTTTACCTAAAGTAAACCTCGGGATGATTTGTTCATTAAAAATTCGCAAATCACGGGGCGTGGCTCAGTTTGGCTAGAGCGCTTGGTTTGGGACCAAGAGGACACAGGTTCAAGTCCTGTCGCCCCGATTAAAAAAAAGCGAGGTGGTTAGGGTTTCCGCCAAAAATCTTGGCGGACCCGCCAAAGTTTTGTGGCGGGCAAGTTCCACCTCCCCGACATCTGAAAACCGACAACTGATAGCGAACGACACAGGTTCGCAGGCTGTTATCCTGCGAAGCAGGATTTAAGTTTTTATACAGCCGAGAACCAAAGGGGTGTGGGGAAAAATTTTTCCCCACGCTTTCGGGGTGACAGTGACGAACGAAAGTGAGTAACGCCAGAGGGGCAGAGCCCCTATGGGGAGCGAACGTCAGGGATTACGAAATTTAATATTAGATTAAGAAAGAAATATTCTCTGACGAGCGCGTATGGGAAAAGAGATTAGTGAGCGACTGCGCCCGTAGCTCAATTGGATAGAGCAACTGCCTTCATTTTGCCGCAGATACAGAGATCGGCAAAATGATCCCGAGCGTAAGCGAGGGATCTATGGAGCCTCTGCAGGGAAAAAGAACTTGTAGAGTGGACGCTGCTAAGTCGGTAAATATCCTGACGTTTCGTTGGGGCAATACCGAGCTACCCCAAAGATTTGGGGAAGTGTAGAGACTTTATACAGCGGGGCTGAGAAGCCTAAGAGAAAGTCCAGACCGCAACATTTATTGGCCGAAGAAATTCGGTGCGGTATGCTAAGCAGTAGGTTGGCCGTTCGATTCGGCCCGGGCGCGTGTAACTTGCTAAGAAGCGAACGGCCAATGGGGTGTGGGGAAAGAATTTTCCCCACGTTTTCGGGGTGACAGGGAGCGTAAGCGACCGCCAGAGGGGCAGAGCCCCTATGGGGAGCGAACAAAAGTGAGCGACCCGGACGATTCGGCCCGGGCGCGAAATCCTCGTTAATCGTTTAAAGAAAGGAAAAAATGCTTAAAAAAATTATTAAGATACTTTTAGTAATTATCGTAGTTTTGGGTTTGCTCTTTCTGGTTGCTTTTCTGGTGTTTAAAATCAAAGGCAAGGATATAGTAGAAAAACAACTATCAGTAGTTTTTACCTCGCCTGCTAAAATACAAACTGTTTCTTTGCGTTTTCCTCTGTCAGTTAGTCTAAAGGGCTTTGAAGTAGAGAATTTTTTAAAGACAGATTTAAGCGTTAGCGTCAATCCTCTTGGGCTTTTTAGCGGCAAAATTATTCTTAATAATATTTCTCTCTATCAGCCACAATTAAGGCTGGTAAAATTAAAAGACGGCGCTGTGGCTGTGCCTCTTAAACAAAGCAAGCAAAAAACAGCCCTGCCAATTATTTTGGGCTTACTGATTCGAAATGGCCGCTTTATTTACCTGGACAGGTCTTTAGACGATTATCAACTGAACATTTATGATATTGACCTTAGGGTAAGTAAAAGAGGTCTGGGTTCGAGGATTGCGTTTAATTTCAATGGCAGCGCAGATATCGGCCAAAAATTAGAGCAGGGAGAAAATTTCCAGACCAACGGCTGGGTTGATTGGACTAAAAAGGATATGGACGGCATTTTAGAGATTAATGATGTGAATACTAATTATATTTTGCCTTTTTATAAGAATTTACTCGGAAGTGGAGCCAACCCGGCAACAATGGATTTTAAAGCAACAATGAATGCAAAGGATAACGACCTAAAAATTGAATGCCATATGGAATTATCTGGTTTGGCGCCTGAACCGAAACCAGAGGAACAGCCGTCAGAAGAAAAACAGAAGGAGATTTCAATCATAGGTGATTTGGCGAGCATATTCTCCAGCCCGGAAGGAAAAATTTCGCTTGATTTTACTTTTAATACAAAACTGGATAATCCGAAATTTGAGAAAGCTGACCTTACACAAGGCCTTGTTGGAAGTGCTGCAAAAGGTATTCTTTCAAAGCCGCCGCAGGATATAGTTTCCACAGTTGAAAAAATCGGCGATAAACTTAAAGAATGGAAAGAAGAAAAATCTGGAGAACTTAAAGATAAAAATATAGAAGAGATTATCAATATATTTAGATAGATAATAGATAATGGTGGGCCGCCTCGCCAAAAAAGAATGGCGGGCGAGCCTCACCAAAATTTTCTAAGAAAATTTTGGTGGGTGTAGCTCAGTTTGGATAGAGCGTCAGACTGTGGCTCTGAATGTCGCGGGTTCGAATCCCGTCACCCACCCTGATTTTTTCCTGCCTAGGCAGGAAAAAATCACCTCGAACGAAGCGAGAGGCCTAAGAACCTTTTATTTTGGAAGACCAAATTTTTTGGATGCACAAGCGGGATTCGAAGCGAGTGAGGGTATGTTTTTTATCTTGGCATTCCGTATTAAAGTGATATAATAGGTTAAACATAACACCTAAGGATTAGCAAATCTAAAGCCGAAAAGGGACAGATCTACTAACCTTTACGGCTTTTTTATTCACAGAACGTTAACACCACGCGCTAATAGGAATTGCGCGAGTGTTTCGCCTACTGCGAAAGGAGATATAATGCATACCGGCAAGATCAAAAAAGTGGTTCGTGAGAGAGGATTTGGTTTTATTAGCGATACTGACGGCAGAGAGGTATTTTTTCATCAGAGTGGATTAGTTGAAGTTCAGTTTGATTCTTTAAAAGAAGGGCAAAAGGTGGAATTCGATGTTGAGACCTCTCCTAAAGGACCCCGCGCAATCAATGTGCATATCGCAAAAGAATAAGTACTAATATTATGAAGATAGTCTTCATAGAGCCAGGTTCAACGGTCGCAAATGTATACAGTAAGATTCCCATGCCGTTATTGGGTCCGGTGTATTTGGGGACTATCCTAAAGAATCAGGGCCATGACGTAGAGATCTACAAGGAAGACGTTTATACCCCTGACTATGCCAGTATCAAAGCCGATATCATCGGAATCTCTATTTTGACTGCAACCGCTAACCGCGGTTATGAGATAGCCAGAAAATTCCCTAAAGAGAAAGTCATTATAGGTGGGGTGCACGCGAGTTTGATACCGCAGGAAGCTAGGAGATTTGCTCGGCAGGTGGTAGTAGGTGAGGCTGAGGGAGTAATTGGAGATATCGTCAACGGTAAGATTCAGGATGAAGTTGTATACGGTAAACCGATTGAAGATTTAGACCTATTGCCCTATCCGGATTTTTCTTTGATTAAAGGTTACCGTCTGCCCGCCTTTGTTACTCCTGTTTTGACATCACGCGGTTGTCCTTTTGACTGCAGCTTCTGTTCCGTGACTAAGATGTTTGGCAGGACGTATCGTTTCCGCAGCGCCGAAAATATTAAAAAAGAGCTATTGGCAGTGCGGTCTAAAAATATTTTTTTCTGCGATGATAACTTTACCGCAAACCCAAAGCGCACACGCCAACTCCTGGAGTTTCTCCTCCGGATGAAGAAGCGCAATTGGACTTGCCAGGTGCGCTGTGATGCCGCAAAAGATGAGAGTTTGCTTACACTCATGGCTCGTGCTGGATGCAATACAGCATGTATAGGTTTTGACTCTGTTAATCATAAAACCCTCAAAGCATATGATAAGAAACAGACGATTGAAGAGATTATCCATGCCATAGGGTCTTTCCACGAAAAAAAGATTAAAATTCATGGGATGTTTGTTTTAGGCGGCGATGATGATGATAAGAAGACAGTATGGGATACACTACGCTTTGCGATAAAGCACAAGATCGATACCATCCAAATGATGATCCTAACTCCTTTACCTGGGACAAAGGTGTGCGAGGAGCTTGAGAAACAGAAACGTATTTTTAGCAGAGATTGGTCGCTCTACGATGGGCAGCACATTGTTTTTACTCCCAAATTATTATCTGCTCGGGAACTTCAGATAAACGTACTCAAGGCTTATGCTAGGTTTTATTCCGTTTATAATTCTCTGGTTTTGTTTGTCAGATTGCATTTCAGGAATGCATTCTTTCGCCTTATGGGCCATAAGATTGTTAAAGACTGGGTGCGGCATAACCGTAGTATGCGTTGGCTGGCACAAGAGAGTAACTTTAGCATATGAAAAAAATTAGCACTTCGCATAAGGGTAGGATATGTAAGTTTCCGCATTGCAAACATATCTTAAGTATCTATAATCATGAAGCCTATTGCCATATTCACCTTAATTTGGTAGATAAGGCGTATAAGCAGAAAGTCTCTAAGTAAGGAGAGTATCGTGAGGAGAGATAATTATTCGTATAAGAAGTATCAGAAAGAATTAGCCAGGAAAAATAAAGCAGAGGAAAAGAGACAGAGAAAACTGGAGAAGAAAGCGATAGAGGGTGCGTCTAAGATTGAACAGGTTTCTTCAAGTTTAGATCTTCAGCAGGAATAAGAGGAGGTAATACATGGGATACAGAGATGGTGGATTCGACCGGCCGAGAGAAATGCACAAAGCAATCTGTGCGGAATGCAAACAGGAGTGCGAAGTTCCGTTTAAGCCTAGAGATGATCGTCCGATATACTGCAAGGATTGTTATTCGAAGCGTAAAAATAGCGGTCGCTAAATAGTAAAAGGTGCCCAGGGATAGGTGGTGAGGTTGGAACCTCTCTGAATACGAACCTCTCTGCGAACCCCAAATCAAAGGAGCGTCAAATGTTAGGTAAAAATAAGTTTAGGAATAGATGGGGCTTATTAATTTTTTAATTTTAGATATGGGCATAACTCGCAAAGGCGAGTTTTTTATTTAGCATATACTTGACAAGTCAATAGTTGTATGGTAAACTATTTTTCTATGGGGGTAAGTCATGGAGCCGCTTAGGCGATTTGGCATTAACTTAGAAAAGGATAAATTTGAACAAGGTGCCTTGTATGGTACAGCATGTGTTTATGCTTTGGTAGAGAAAGCAATTGCTGATTATTTGAGGCCATTTAAGTTAAGCCCTGCTAAGTTTAATGCAATGATGGTAATTAAACATATGGGCAACGGTAGTGGTTTAAGCCAGGTTGATGTTGGTGAACATTTGATTGTTAGCCCTTCAAACATTACTAGGCTTTTGGACCGGCTTAGCAAGGATGGCTATATTGAACGCTGCGCACAAGAAGGCGATAGACGAGTACATTTGGTAAAAATAACCAAAAAAGGATCCCAGATGCTGGATAAAGTATGGCCAGGATATTACGAACGCATAAAAAGACTTACCGGATATTTAACCAAAGAGGAATTACAGAAGCTTTCAAATATACTCATCAGATGGTTTGCAGAATTAGATAAAGGCGTATAAGAGTGGGGTATATATAAACATAGGTAAAAGTATGAAAATTAATCTCTTGGCAGAAAATAAAAATTTTCGCCGCCTCTGGATAGGTCAGTTAATTTCTGCTTTGGGCGATAGGCTCACCCAGATGGGAATTTTGACCTTTGTAATGGTGGCTTCGGGCGACAAAGGAGATAAGATGGCCCTGATTACATTTTTTAGCCTGTTGCCATTTTTGTTATTCGGACCTTTGTTTGGCGCTTTAGTTGATAGATATTCTCGCAAAAATTTAATGATTTTTGCCGATGTATTGCGCGCAATTTTTGTAATATTCATTCCTGTAATTTGGGCTTATACCCATTCGGTTATTTTTATTGTTGTCTGGTTTTTCTTTTTAGGATGTTTAACTGCCTTATTTACTCCGGCAAAAATGAGCATTATCGCTAACATTACGGACAAAGAAGCGTTGCTGGAGGCAAATTCAGTGATTGTAACAACTGGTATGGTAGCTACACTAATAGGGACTTTGATCGCTGGCGCATTGATAAAGATTACCGGAGCAACTCCAGCATTTTATATTAATTCACTAACCTATCTTATTTCAGCATTGTTTATTATTAAAATTATTTATAAGCAACCACAAGCTACTATTGCGCCTGCTGATAATGTTTACGTGGCATTTTTAGAAGATATTCGTACCGGTATAAGATATATATTTCGTCATCAGTTAATTATTAGTCTTATTTTATTGAGTGCGATTTTTTCTTTGGTGAGCAGTTTTGCTTATATTTTAATTTTAAATTATGGCTCTTCTGTTTTGAAACAAGGTTCATTAGGAATGGGCGCATTATTATCTAGTGTAGGATTCGGCATGCTTATCGGCTCTTTAATCCTGCTTAAAAGGAAAGACAGGATTAATTATAAACGAGCCCTTTACTTATCTAACCTTATCATTGGAACTTTCTTATTGTTATTTTTGCTTAAGCCAAATTTATTTGTAACATTAGTAATATTATTTTTTGCTGGGATTGGTGCGGCGATCCTGACTATTACTTTGGACACTATTTTCCAGCGTGTAGTTCCGGATGAACTTAAAGGAAAAATTTTTGCTGCAAGGGGGATGTTGACGACCAGTGTATTTTTAGTTTCTCTTCTTTTCGTCGGTTTCTTAATTGAGCGTGTAGCTGCGATAAATATATTTGGAGTTATCGCTTTAGTTTGTATTATTGCAGGGTTTGGTATTTATCTTGATGAGAAACGCTGGGGTTATCAGTTGTTGCGTATTTCACTTCGGTTGATCATGAAAATTTTATTTAATTTTAAAGTCTCTGGTTTAGAGAATATTCCTAAGACAAAAAGATTTATTTTAGCGGGCAACCACACCAGTCTTGTTGATGGAGTTGCGTTAGCTTGTGCTTATCCGGGTAGGATTTATTTTTTGGTGGCTGATACCATATTTAAGGCAAAATTCTGGGGTTGGTGCGCAAGCCGGCTTGGCTACATCCCGATAAAAAGGGGCGGTTTTAACAAAGAGTCAATCAAGACTGCAATCCATATTCTTAATTCTGGTTATCCTATCGGCATATTTCCTGAAGGCAAAATTTCTCCGGACGGTAATTTAGATATTGGGAAAGAGGGCATAACTTTAATAGCAAGGTTGGCTAATGCTGATATTATTCCTTTTGCTATCGAGGGGGCATACGAAGCCTGGCCGTTACCTAAAAAATTTCCTAAACGTTTTCCTATCGAGGTTAGATTTGGTTTGCCAATCGACATCAACA
>JBFMEB010000017.1:0-40347 GCA_040753675.1 Candidatus Omnitrophota bacterium
CGCTTAATTCCTTTGCTTTACGGAAAGCGATGGATAAAAAACTTAAAACAATTCTTGATCTTTGTTACCCTAAAAAATTATGAGTCTGCTATTTCCTTCCGGTAACATTTAGTAATGAGTCATTAGGCAAGTGAAATTCCTCAAGCGCTAATAAATCAATGTCCGTTGTCGTCAATTTTAATTATCTTGCCGGCATTTGAGCCTGCATAATAATAAGCATACCAGGAACCCTTGTTATTAAAGCACACCATGCCTTCGCAATGCGGACACCATATATACCAAATATCAGTGCCGTTATTAGATAGATACCAAGTTTTACCTGTTCCGCTTCCGCCAAAACCAGCTGCATAAGCAGGTGGGTTAGTAAGCAACTTAAATGGGAATTCACAATTATCAGGATCTCCATACTGGTCATCGCAATTACTACCATACCATCTTTCATATGTAGTATTGTAAACAATAAGAGCGTTTTTCAAGGCGCGCCTAAGCGCTGCCTCTTGATTATCCAGAGCTTTACTGGGTATATTCACAAGTTTTATTGTCGCAACTAAACCTATGATAATTAATACCACAATCCCAAATACTAATTCCTGCAGATTAAAACCTTTTTTATTCATCATATTTAACCTCGCAAAGGAATAATCCTTTTGCCGCGGCTGTCGGTCCGGCTAACCTTCTGTCTAAGCCAATCAATATACGTTTCATATCCCCTTTTTCCAAATGGCCCCTTGCAATATCAATTAAAGTGCCTACTATATTTCTTACCATATTATAAAGAAACCCATCAGCCTCTATGGTTATTATAACTAATTTACCTTGATTAGTCAATTTTAGGATTGACCCTGAGCCTGTCGAATGGGTCAAAGCCGGAAATCCATTACCGGTTTCAACGCTTATTTTCTTTATCAGCCTTACCGGATGATTCACCTTTGAGCCGCTTGCGCAAAAAGACTTAAAGTCATGCCTTCCTTCTAAGCATTTTGCTCCTTTTCTCATCAAAGGTAGATTTAAAGAAAAAGGTATATGATAACAATAGCGATTTAAAAATGGATTAGAAGTCTTATCAATAAGAATAACATATTTATAAGTTTTAGATTTTGCCTTAAACTGGGAGTTAAAGTTTAAACCTACCTCATCTAAACAAATTATTCTTATATCAGAAGGCAATGCAGAATTTAATGCGCGAAAAATTTGTACGTTTGTTAAATCAGATTTTGTCTTAAAATTTGCAACCTGTGCTAAAGCATGAACTCCTGCATCAGTCCTGCCAGACCCAATAACCCTCACCTTCTCCTGTAAAATCTTCTCTAGCGCTTTCTCGATGGTTCCTTGTATTGATTTATTTTTGATATTTAATTTTTGATATTTAATATTTTTTTGTATCTGCCATCCACAGTATTTAGTCCCGTCGTATTGGATAATTAACTTAATGTTACGCATCATTTAGCTATTAATTAGAAACTCCTAATGTTAAATTGCTACACTGCTAAACTGTTTAATTATAAAGCAATTTAGCAATTTGACAATTTAACCATTTAACAGTTTTTCATTTATCTCTACTTCTTTATAAGAAGTTCAGCTATCTGAACAGCGTTTAAGGCAGCGCCCTTACGTAAGTTATCAGCCACAACCCAAAGCCAAATGCCATTTAAAACATACGGGTCCTTACGAATACGGCCAATAAAAACTTCATCTCTACCCTCAACATCTTTAGGCATAGGATATAAGTTATTCTTTGGCTCATCACTGACAACTATTCCCGGCGCTTTTGAAAGGAGGTTTTTCAGGCTATCTATTTGGATAGGCCTTTTGGTTTCAATGTATATGGATTCAGAGTGGCCAGTCCTCACCGGCACTCTGACACAAGTGGCAGAAATTTTTATTTTGTTATCGTGCATAATCTTATGAGTCTCCTTAACCAACTTCCATTCCTCGTTGGTATAATCACATTCTACGAAACTGCCGATGTGCGGAAATACATTGTAAGCTAACTGTGAAGGCATTGCTTTGTTATCTGCTTTCGCATGAACATTGTTATAACCTTGGTTTGCGATTAGTATATTTTCCTGCTTTAGCTGTTCTACTGCACCTCTGCCTGCACCAGAAGAAGCCTGTAGAGTAGTAGCAATAATCCTTTTTATTCCTATCTTTTTATAAATAGGCCAAAGTGCTACTACCATCTGAATAGTAGAACAATTTGGATTTGCAATAATACCCTTGTGCTTTTTTATATCTTTAGCATTTACCTCCGGCACAACCAAGGGTACCTTTGGATTCATTCTAAAATCTGCGCCATTATCAATAACTACTGCTCCTCTTTTTACTGCTTCAGAAGCAAAAGTTATTGAAGCGCCTTTCTCTCCTTCGGTGCCTGCAAAAAGGGCAATATCAATTCCTGAAAAACTTTCTGGAGATATTGAGTTTACCTGATATTTTTGGCCATCTATGTCTATTTCTCTGGCAGAGCGCGCAAGGACGCGCAAGTTCCCTACGGGGAAATTGCGCCCTTTTAAGCAACGCAACATCTCAATTCCCACTGCGCCCACACCGACTACAGCGATATTGTATTTCTGTTTCTTCCTAAGTATCATTTTTTATGCCTTAAATTCAAAAATCAAAGTGCAAAAATCAAAATGACAAAGTAAAATTTAAAATTTTTGAATTTTGATATGTAATTTTGATATTTAATTTTTGATATTTGATTTATTAAAGATGCTGTACTACTAAATCTCCTACCTCCGAAGTACTGTATCCCATAAATGAAGCCACAATTTACGGAACTGCAAGTGACGTAAATTGTTTGGCTGAATTTATCCCGAGCGTTTTTAGCGAGGGATCTCTACAGGTTATCAACCACCAAGTCACCTACCTCGCTGGTAGAATATCCCATCTTCCCCGCTGCCAGAGATTTTAGTTTTGTCTGCACGACTTTTATTACAGCATCTTCAACTGCTTTGCCAGCCTTTGTTTCTCCTGTATTTTCCAGAAGCATACCCAAGGCGCATATTGCAGCCAAAGGATTAATTACATTTTTGCCTGTATATTTCGGAGCAGAGCCGCCGATTGGCTCAAACATAGACACGCCTTCTGGATTGATATTACCGCCCGCGGCAATGCCCATCCCGCCCTGAATCATTGCTCCTAAATCAGTAATAATGTCGCCAAACATATTGTCGGTAACAATGACGTCAAACCATTCTGGATTTTTTACAAACCACATTGTTGTCGCATCTACATGGGCATAATCAGTTGTTATGTCCGGATAATCCTTGGCAACCTCATTAAAGGTCCTTTCCCACAAATCCCAGGCATAGGTCAAGACATTTGTCTTTCCGCAAAGCGTTAATCTCTTCTTTTTATTGCGGTTGCGGCAATATTCGAATGCATAACGTATGCAGCGCTCTACGCCTTTTTTAGTATTATAAGAAATCTGAACCGCTACTTCATTTTTAGTCCCTTTATCCTTAAATTCACCCATTCCTTTATAAAGCCCTTCGGAATTTTCCCGCACGACTACAAAATCAATATCCTCAGGTCCTTTGTCTTTGAGAGGACAAAAGTGAGCATTATAAAGTTTTACCGGCCTTAAATTTATATACTGGTCTAATGAAAATCTTAATTTTAATAATATTCCAGTTTCTAATATTCCGGGTTTCACATCAGGATGTCCGATAGCACCTAAAAAAATCGCAGAAAATTTTTTTAGGTCCTGAATATCTTTATCCTCTAAGGTCTTGCCGGTCTTTAGATATCTATCTGCGCCAAAGTCAAAAATTTTGGTTTCGTATTTAAAATTAAATTTTTTGCTGCTAGTCTCTAATACCTTAAGGCCTTCTCTTACTACTTCAGGCCCTGTACCATCACCTGGAATAACTGCTATTCTTATCATGGGAATCAGAGCTCCTGAGAACTAGGATTTTCAACCAAAGGGTAAAGCAAAATAATAAAACTTGCATTGACAGTTAAAAACTTCGTTTCTAAAATTGGTTTTTCATCTTTAGTTGAATAAACTTTTACGTCAGTCACTGGAATAAAATTTCCTGATACCCGCGAAGCAAGAAAATCAGTGACCCTGCCTCCGGGAACCACATGGATATCGCCTATAAGCTTGAAATTTTCAGTAATAATTACAACTTTTACTAAATCGCGTTCTACTTTCATTTTTTAAGCCCTCCAAAAATAACACAGATGATCGCAAGATAACTAAACAGATGATCACTGATTTTTAATCTTTATCTGTGTCCATCTGTCGCTTCTCAATCTGTGCCAATCTGTGGAAAAAACTAATTTTTATTTATTAGTTTTTTTGAGCCAGCTTATGAGCCCGCCGGCACTGATAATCGAACGCATAAATTCAGGCAAGGCCGATGCCTTAAAAGTTAAATTATTTGATAAATCTTTAATTTTACCAATTACCAGGTCTATTTCCAAAAGGTCGCCTGTCTCTATTTTTTTTGTATCTTTAATTTCTAAAATAGGCAGGCCAATATTTAATGCATTGCGATAGAAAATCCTGGCAAAGCTCTCTGCCACTACGCAAGCAATCCCAGCGCCTTTTATTGCCAATGGAGCATGCTCACGGCTTGAGCCGCAGCCAAAATTGCTACCCGCTACTATTATATCACCGGATAACACTTTTTTCGAAAAATCTTTATCCAGTGTTTCCATAACATGAGCACCTAATTCTTTTGGACTGGTTAGATTTAGATAACGCGAGGCAATAATCTCATCGGTGTTTATGTTATCGCCAAATTTATGAACTTTTCCTTTTATGATCATATATTTACGCAGATGATCGCAAGATAACTAAACAGATGATCACTGATTTTTAATTTTTATCTGTGCTAATCTGTCGCTTCTCAATCTGTGTTAATCTGTGCATCAAAGGACCTCATCAGGATGTGCAATGCGTCCTTTGATGGACGAGGCAGCAGCAATTGCCGGGTTAGACAAATATACAAAACTTTCCGGATGCCCCATCCTGCCTAAGAAATTCCTGTTAGTTGTTGCTAATGCAACCTCGCCTTTATCCAAAATCCCCATATGGCCTCCCAAACATGGCCCGCAAGTAGGAGTTGAGAATACTGCTCCGGCCTTTACAAAAATTTCTGCTAAGCCCTCTTTTAAAGCGTTTAAATAAATTTTTTGCGTTGCAGGTATAACAATCAAGCGCACATCAGGATTAACTTTCTTACCTTTAATAATCTTAGCAGCAATCCTTAAATCACTTAAATAGCCATTTGTGCAAGAACCAATAACCACTTGGTCTATTTTGATGTTTTTGAGTTTGCTTACTGGTTTTAGGTTGCTGGGTAAATGCGGACACGCCACTGCCGGCTCCCATTTAGAACAATCATATTCTTTAATTTTTGAATAACGAGCGTCGGAATCAGAAAATAGACCCTTTAATTGTTTAAGGCGTGGCCACTTTGTTGATTTTAAATATCTTACAGTAATTTCATCCGGAGCGATTATGCCTGCCTTACCTCCTGCTTCAATTGCCATGTTTGAAATAGGAAAACGCTCTTCCATTGTTAAATTAGATATCACTTCCCCGCAAAATTCCATTGCCATGTAACTTGCGCCATCTACTCCTATATCAGATATTGTGTAAAGAATTAAGTCTTTGCCGCTGACCCATTTGTTTAACTTTCCTTTATATATAAATTTTATTGATTCTGGAACTCTCAACCAAACCTTGCCTGTTGCTAAAGTTGCTCCCAAATCAGTCGAACCAACTCCTGTTGCAAATGCTCCTAATGCACCGTATGTGCAAGTGTGCGAATCTGCTCCGATAATTAAATCGCCTGAACCAACCAGCCCTAACTCAGGCAATAATGCATGCTCTATACCCATCCTGCCAATTTCATAGTAGTGTTTTATTTTATACTCTTTGGCAAAATTCTTCAGGACATTAACAGCGTTAGCAGCCCGGAAATCTTTTGCCGGAGTGAAATGGTCGGGAATAAGTGCTATTTTATCAGGATTAAAAACTTTATTTAAATTTAGGCGCTTAAATTCATCTATGGCTAAAGGCGCAGTAATATCGTTGCCCAGGCAAAAATCAACATTGGCCCAAATAAAATCTCCGGGAGCAATTGTTTTCTTATCTGTGTGCCTTAAAAGAATCTTTTCGGCTATTGTGTAAGACATGGTATAAAAATAAAATATTAAATATCAAATATAAAATATCAAAATTTAAAAGCTATTTGCATTTTGATATGTATTTTTAATTTTTGATTTTTGATTTTTAATTTTATGATTAGCTATCCCTAAACTTCTTCACTACCAGGGTAGAATTGTGGCCGCCAAAGCCTAAGGCATTGGAAATTGCAACATTTATACCTAAACGGCGGGCTTGATTAGGAACATAATCCAGGTCACACTGAGGATCAGGATTATGATAATTAATAGTGGGCGTAACTATGGCATTTTTTACGGCTAGGCTTAAAGCAACAAATTCTGCGCCGCCAGCGCCGCCTAACAAATGTCCAATCATTGACTTTGGAGAACTCACTGCTATTTTCTTAGCAGATTCGCCAAAAACCTGTTTTATCGCCTTTGTTTCTATTAAATCATTCAACATAGTAGATGTTCCGTGTGCCTTTATATACTGAATTTCCGTTGGTTTTACCTTAGCATCAGACAAAGCCATGCTCATTGCCCTAGCGGCTCCATCGCCGGAAGGGTCTGGCGCAGTAATATGATAACCATCTGAACTCATGCCATAACCAACTAATTCACAGTAAATTGAAGCATTGCGCTTAAGTGCATGCTCTAAATTTTCTAAAACAACTATTCCTGCCCCCTCTGACATGACAAAACCATCTCTGTCTCTTTCAAAAGGACGGCTTGCTGCTTCAGGCTGGGCATTGCGGGAACTCAAGGCCTTCAGGGCACAAAAACCACCCACGCCAAGAGGAGTAATTGCACTCTCTGTTCCGCCGCAGACCATAACATCAGCTTCGTTACGCTGAATAATCCTGAGTGCATCTCCGATGGCATGATTTCCTGTGGCACAAGCAGTTGCCACGCAGGAATTAGGGCCCTTTAATTTAAATACAATAGAAACCCATCCTGCTGCCTCATTAACAATAAGCATAGGAATCAAAAATGGCGTTATTTTCTTTGCTCCATGCTCTAAATAATGGCGCACCTGGTCTTCTATGATCTTTAAGCCGCCAATACCTGAGCCGACGAGTACGCCAATACGGTTTAAATCTTCCTGCTCTAAATTTAGTCTCGCATCCTTTATTGCCTGGCCAGCTGCCACAACCGCAAACTGGACAAAACGGTCAGTATGCCTCATTTCTTTTTTATCTAAAAAAGCTGAGGCATCAAAACCCTTTACTTCGCCGGCAATACGCGAAGAAAAACCTGTTGTATCAAAAGCTGTTATTGGGCCTATGCCACTTTTTCCATTAAGTAGACTCTGCCAAAATGTGGCAACATCGTTACCAACCGGAGAAATAACACCTAAGCCTGTAACTACAACTCTTCTTTCCATAACTTTTTATTATTTATAAAATATTATGCCCCGATTATCCATCGGGGCGTGTTAAAACATTTATTTAAATTGAAAACAAACACTATTTCTTGGACGCAACCTTTTCTTCAATATATTTTATCGCCTCACCTACCGTAGACATCTTCTCGGCGTCTTCATCGGGTATCTCAACTCCAAATTCTTCTTCTAAGGCCATAACTAATTCGACCGTATCCAGAGAATCTGCCCCTAAATCATCGATAAAGGAAGCTTGCGGAGTTACCTCTTCTTCTTTAACTCCTAATTGCTCTGCGATAATTGCCTTTACTTTCTCAGCTACTGCCATCTGTCTTCCTCCTTGCTTTATTGCATTAACATGCCACCATCTATGATAAATGTTTGTCCAGTAATGTAACTGGAATCTTCGCTTGCTAAAAAAAGGCATAGGTTCGCTACATCCTGTGCCTTGCCAAATCTTGCCAGTGGTATGGCGCTAAGCATCTTCTCTTGCACTTCTTTTGGTAATTTTGCTGTCATTGCTGTTTCTATAAAGCCCGGGGCAATTGCATTGACGTTAATATTTCGGCTGGCAAATTCTCTTGCCACTGCCTTAGTCAGGCCTATTATACCTGCCTTGGAAGCAGCATAATTTGCCTGGCCAGCATTGCCCATCACGCCTATGATAGAAGCAATGTTAATTATTTTACCGCATCTCTGCTTTAAGAAAGAACGGCTAATTGCCTTAATGCAGTTAAAAGCACCTTTTAAATTCACGCTGATAACCTTATCCCATTCTTCTTCGCTCATCTTTAAAATAAGATTATCTCGCGTTATGCCTGCATTGTTAACTACTATATCAATCTTATTGAATTTGTCAAGAATTTTGTTTACCATTTCCGAAGTTTGGCTTAAATTAGTAACATCATTTAGGAAACCTTCTGCCTGAATGCCTAAACTCTTAAGTTCTTTTACGGTTTGGTCTATAGAAGCAGCATCCACGTCGCAGATTGCAATATTTGCTCCTTCTTTAGCAAAAGTAATTGCAATATCCTTGCCAATTCCCCTGGCTGCACCGGTAACCAAAGCAACCTTATCTTTCAGTCTCATTTACTCTCCATTGTCAAATTGTTAAACTGCTAAACTGTTATAGCCATTTAGCAATTTGTCAGTTTGGCAATTTCATTATATCATCGTAATTCTCTATGTTAAGTGCTTGCGCAGTGGGATCAATGCGCCTTAATAAGCCCTTAAGTACTTTACCTGGACCTATTTCAATAAACATAGAAACTCCTGATTTTATCATATATTCTATCGAATCCTGCCACAAGACACTGGAAGCAATCTGGCGAATTAAGTTTTCTTTTATCTCTTCGGGTGTATTAACCGGTTTTGCCGTCACATTGGAGATTACTTCTATCTTTGGAGTTTTTATTCTGTAGCCATTTAGCACTTCTTCTAACCTATCAGATGCCTCTTTCATCAATATAGAATGAAAAGCTCCGCTTACCTCAAGGGCAATAACCTTCAGCGCTCCTTGTTTTATTAATTCCTCAGATGCCTTTTTCAAATTATCCTCTAAGCCCGAAATAACCACCTGGCCAGGACAATTCAAATTAGCTACAAAGACGTTGTTTTTTTCGCAAGCCTTCCTAATGATACTAACATCCAGCCCGATAACAGAAGCCATTTTGCCTTTTGTTTTTTTAGCAGCGCTCTCCATAAATTCACCGCGTTTACGCACTAAAGTAAGCCCGTCTTCAAAAGAGAGTGCTTCAGATGCAACCAGAGCACTATACTCACCTAAACTAAGGCCAGCAGCAAAAGACGCAGATAGATCAGAATTTTCTTTCAAAGCTGCCAGGGCAGCAATGCTTACGGTGAGTATAGCCGGCTGGCAAATATCAGTATGGGTCAACTCTTCAAGGCTAGCGTTAAAACAAATTTCACTTAATGGGATATTTAAAGTTTTATCTGCTCTTTTAAAGATTTCTTTTGCCGCAGAAGATTTTTCAAACAAATCTTTGCCCATACCAACGTATTGGGCGCCCTGCCCGGGAAAGATATATGCTATCTTTTTCTGCATAACAGGACTTCAAATTCCAATATACAATAAACAATTTACAAACAATATCAAAATTCCAATACCAAATTTTAAAAAAATATTTTGGTAATTGTAATTTTGGCTATTGTATATTGTTTGTGATTTGTAATTTGGAATTTGTAATTTTAATGTCTTACCACTCTATAACGCATGCGCCCCAGGCTAATCCTGCTCCAAAAGAACTCAAGACTATGATGTCGCCTTTTTTAACCTTGTTCTTCCTGACTGCTTCGGATAATGCTACTGCGGTAGAAGCACTGGACATATTGCCGTATTTGTGGATATTGAGAAAAATCTTTTCTTTTGGCAGACCAAGCCTTTTAGCTACTGATAAAAGAATCCTTATATTTGCTTGATGGGGAATAATATAAGTGACATCAGAGCAAGTTAAGCCGCTTTTTTTAAGCGCCTTATTTGTAGCGTCGGCCATAAATTTAACCGCGAATTTAAACAACTCGTTACCGCGCATCTTTACAAAATGCAATCTATTTTTTATGGTCTTGGCAGTTGCTGGAAACTTTGAGCCTCCTGCAGGTATAAGCAATAAATCAACCAGTCTGCCATCTGTTGCCAGATGATGAGAAAGTATGCCGCCCCTCTTAACTTTACCTAACACGCATGCCCCTGCTCCATCGCCGAATAATATACAAGTGTTACGGTCAGTCCAATCAGTGACCGAAGACAATTTTTCCGCTCCAATAACTAACGCATTCTTAAAAACTCCACTCTTAATAAATTGCTCGCCAATAACAATAGCATATACAAATCCGGCGCAAGCAGCGCTCACATCAAAACAAACTGCATTAAAGGCCTTAAGTCCCTCTTGAACAACACAGGCAGTCGAAGGAAGTTGCATATCTGGTGTAATTGTGGCTACAATTATCAAATCTAAATTTTCCGGCTTTAATCTTGCATTTTTTAAGGCCTTCTTTGCTGCCTTAATTGCCATCTGGGAAGTCGGTTCGTTAGACTGGGCGATTCGCCTTTCTTTTATGCCGGTCCGAGTGGTAATCCATTCATCAGAGGTATCAACCATCTTCTCTAAGTCAGCATTGGTTAAGACTTTTTTGGGAAGATATTCACCAACTGCGATAATTCCTACTTTATTCATTCTTGCTTCCTAATTTATTAATACGTTGGACAATCTTTTCATTAACGTTTCGCTCAACTTCTTCTTTGGCAACCCGAATAGCATTTTTAATTGCTTTTGCGTTGGAGCGGCCATGGCCGATTATTACCACTCCGTCTACTCCCAAAAGCGGCGCACCGCCGTATTCAGAATAATCCAATTTCTTTTTAAATCTCATCAAACTGCTCTTTACAAATATGAGCCCGATTTTTGCCAGGGGATTTGCCTTTAATTCCCGCTTTAAAAATTCTCCAATAACCTCACTTGCTGCTTCCATGACCTTAAGCGAGATATTTCCCACAAAGCCATCGCAGACAGCCGCATCACAGTTTCCGCTGAAAATATCTTTTGCCTCAACATTGCCGATGAAGTTAAAATCAGCTGCCTCCATAAGCGCAAATGACTCTTTTAAGAATTCAGTCCCCTTGCTTTCTTCCTCTCCGATATTCAAAAGCCCAATTCGAGGATTGGTTTTT
Organism: Candidatus Omnitrophota bacterium; assembly: GCA_040753675.1. GTDB lineage: Bacteria > Omnitrophota > Gorgyraeia > JAHJTE01 > JAHJTE01 > JBFMEB01. The sequence goes on from JBFMEB010000017.1 coordinate 11,193, forward strand.
TTAAAAATATCCCTCAAATAAGCGTCAGCCATAATCGCGTACTGGAGAAGATGAACCGGCTTAGGGTCAATGTTAGCACCCACATCTATAATCAGGGCTAAATCTTTTAAGGTAGGTACAACTAAAGAAATGCCAGGCCGTTCTATCCCGGAAAGTAGCCTAAGGCCCAAAGTAGCTGCACAAACCACTGCACCTGTGTTGCCAGCACTGAAAAAAGCATCTGCTTTTGATTCCTTTAAGAGCTCTATTCCTGTGACGATGGAAGAATTTCTTTTTTTACGCACGCTGGCAGCTGCTGGCTCATGCATTTCAATGATTTCAGGAGCGTCAACAATCTCAATTAAGCCACCTTCCTTTTTATAGCGGCTTAATTCCTTCTTAATGGCATCTGACTTACCAACCAGAATTATCTCGACGTCAAATGCCCTTTTTGCCTCTATTACTCCGTCAACCACTGCTTTAGGGGCATAATCTCCGCCCATTGCATCAACTACAATTTTCATGGTTTTTTCTTTTCCTTCTTCTCTTTCTTTTTTATCTCGATTATTGCCTGGCCATTATAATAGCCGCAAACAGGGCAAATCTGGTGCGGCATCTTTGGCGAATTACAATGCGAACAGGTAGATAAAATTAAACTTGCCAATTTTTTATGAGTTCTTTTTTTTAATGTCCTTGAGCGCGAAAATCTTCTTTTTGGTAACGGCATTTGTTTTTCCTCCAATCGTAAATATCAACTAAATCAAAGTCAAAAAGTTGTCATATGGTTGTCATACTATTGTCATACGTTGTTTTACAATGTATGGCCATATTTGACTATTTATGACTATGTATGACTCATTACTTGTCTAACCTGCAAGCACATTTTCCTTCATTTAAATCTTCGCCGCAAGTTATGCACAATCCTTTGCAGTCGCTCTTACAAAGTGGCTTTAAGGAAAGATTGAGTATAATCTCCTCTTTTAAGTCCGGGGTAATGTCAATTGAGGTGTCGGTTGGTTTAATATCAAAGTTAAACTTAGTGTTTTTTTTAAATTGCCATTTGCCAGGCTTAAGGCATCGCGAGCAGTCAAATTTCATTGCCCCGCTCATAATCACATCCACGTTTAAAACGTCCGGATACTTTGATGCCTTGGCTTTGACCTTAACTGGTTCACACAACAAATAGCCAGTGTCAGCCAAATCCAAATCTTCCATTGGGACGCTTCCTTCAAAATCCAAACTACCTAATTCCGGGATATCTTTGAGAATTATTTTCATTTGTTACACAGATTAGCACAGATTTAAAAGCGACAGATGAACACAGATAAAGATAAAAAAATCAGTGATCATCTGTTCCTTTATCAGCGATCATCTGTGTTTTCTGAGTCTTTTCTTTAGCTCTACTTCGACAAAATCCGGTAAAAACTCATGCAAATCAGCGCCAAAAGAAGCAGCTTCTTTCAATAGTTTGCTTGAAACATAAGATAACGATTCTGATGGCATTAAAAACATTGTCTCTATGTCAGGTGCGATTTTTCTATTTGTCAAGGCCATCTGAAACTCATATTCAAAATCAGAAATTGCGCGTAAGCCGCGGATAATCACGCTGACTTTTTTCCTTCGCGCATAGTTAACAACCAGGTCATCAAAATCTTCGATTACTATTCCATTTATCCCGAGTGTAGCCTGTTTTATCATTGAGACCCTCTCAGTGACAGTGAACAACGGCTTTTTATCTAGATTATGAGCGACCGCAACTATAACCTCTTCGAAAATATTTGTCGCTCTTTTTATTAAGTCAATATGCCCAAAGGTAACCGGGTCAAATGTCCCTGGAAATATTGCTTTTTGGCACATTTCTAATCCACCTCTCTATTTTAAAAAAAAGATTATCCCTAATCCCTGAATTTTAGTCTCTAAAATCCTATTGATTAATTATTTCAACTGTGGTGGTTGGCCTTTAATGATAAAAGGAGAGTAGCGTAGTAGAATATTTCTTAATACGCCATAATTTAAATCTCTCAAACTCATCTGGGAGTTTATCTCTGAGATGATCTTGAACGATAATAAAACCATTGCGGTTTACTATATCATAAGCCCCCAACGTTTGCAAGGTTTTTTTTACCATATCCAGATAATAAGGCGGGTCTAAAAATATAAAATCAAACTTCTCTTTTCTGGAATGTAAATTAGGAATTGCCCTCTCGACATCGAATCCCAAGATGGTGCATAACCTGTTGTCAATTTTTAGGTTATCAATATTTTCCTGGATTATCCTGACATTTGCAGAGTCGCTTTCTACAAAAAATACCTCTTTCGCTCCTCTGGATAATGCTTCTATACCAACAGCACCTGTGCCAGCAAATAAATCTAAAAACCTGCTACCAGCAATTACGTTCCTTAAAATGTCAAAGAGAGACTTCTTGACCTTATCCTCAGTAGGCCTTACCCCTTGCCTTGAGATGAGGTTCCTGCCTTTAAACTGTCCTGCGATTATTCTCATTCGCCACCTATGCTGTCATCATCAAAGTCTCAAAACCAGGAAACCGTTTTTTTAGGATTTCTTTTAAATAGCTATTCTGGCTAAAGGTTAAGGCCGGGTCTAGAGCTAAAAGCCGCATTGCCTCTTCTCTGGCGCTCTTTAATATATGCATTTGGCGCAAAGGGTCAACTATCCTCAAATCACTTAATCCATGTTGTTGCCTGCCAAAAAATTGGCCGGGGCCTCTGATGCGCAGATCTGCTTCAGCAATCTTAAACCCGTCAGAAATGTTCATTATTGCCCGAATCCTTTTTCTGCCATCTTCTGTCCGTTCTGAACTAACCAATAGGCAGTATCCAGGTTCAGTAGATCTGCCTACTCTGCCGCGTAATTGATGTAAAGTGGATAAGCCAAATCTATCTGCCTCTTCAATCAATATACAGGCAGCAGACGGAGCATCAACTCCCACCTCTAATATACTCGTAGCCACCAAAATATCAATTTTTCTTTTATAAAAATCATCCATAATCTCATCTTGCTCTGATTCTTCTATTCGGCTATGAATCAAGGCAATCCTAAAATCTTTAAAATGCGTCTCTTTTAGTTCTTTAAAACTCGCCTGGGCAGCTTTTAAATCCATTGCCTCTGATTCTTCTATAATCGGATAAATAATATATGCCTGTTTTCCTTCTGATACGATTTTCTTTAGGAATTCATATGCCTTAATCGACTCTTCCCGTGAAAATGCTAAGGTAGTCAGTGGCTTTCTTCCCAGTGGCAACTCATTTATCACTGATACATCCAGGTCTCCGTAAATTGTCATTGCCAAGGTACGCGGAATCGGAGTGGCAGTCATAATCAAACAATGAGGCGAAAATTCTCCCTCTTTAGTACGGGACTTTCTTGCCAGTTGTGCCCTCTGCTCTACGCCGAATTTATGCTGCTCATCAATTATGATAAGGCCTAATTTTTTAAAGACCAAGCCTTCGCTCAATAGCGCATGTGTTCCGATAAGTAAGTCAATCCTTCCTTCTTTTACCGCTCGATAAATTCTATTTTTTTCATCTTTCTTTAGACTGCTTGTCAAAAATGCTATCCTTATATCTTTTGTTTTATTTTTAATATTTAATATTTGATATTTAATATTTTTATAGTGTTGTTTAGCAATAATTTCCGTTGGCACCATAAATGCAACCTGGCTACCAGATTTTGCCGCAATCAGGCTGGCTAAGAACGCTACAACTGTCTTACCCGAACCAACATCTCCCTGTAATAACCTCTGCATAGGAACTGGCTTTGCCAAATCATTTCTTATTTCATCCAATACCTTTAGTTGAGAGGCAGTTAATTTAAATTCCAAACTATTTAAAATCTCATTCAGGCATTCCTGGCTAGACTGCAATGAAAATGCCTTTCTTTGTTTTGTAATTACCTTCTTTAATAAAATCGGAATCTGATAAAGAAAACAGTCGTCGAAACTCAATCTGCGATATGCCTCATCTAATACTTGAAAGCTTTGAGGAAAGTGAATATTAATTAATGCCTTGGCAAGGTTAAAAAGATTTAAGCGGTTGCGTAACGCATAGGGTAAAAAATCTCTAACTCTTGGAATAAATTCATCCAAGATATTTTTTACTATTCTACGAATCTGGCGTTGGCTTAGGTTATAGGCAAGCGAATAAATCGGAACTATGCGGCCTACGTTAAGATTATCTCTCTGCTCCTTATCTTCCCCTATTATTTCAAACTCAGGAGAGGAAATTTGCAATTTCCCTTTGTAACTCGATACATCCCCGAAAAGAATAAGCTCCTGGCCTTCTTTTAAAACATTTAACAAAAATCTCTGGTTAAACCAGACAGCATCAATTTTGCCGGAGTCATCTGCTACAGAGGCGCTTATAATATTAAAATTGCGCCTCTTAAAAGAAGCATGAAAATGGATAGAAATTATTTCGGCTTTGATTGTACAGGTAGATTTCTCTTCTAATTTAGCTATTTGTGTAAATTGCTTCCGGTCTTCATAGCGCCTGGGAAAAAAATAAAGCAGGTCTTCGACTGTTTGAATTCCTAATCTTTGTAATGATTTGGCTCTTGCCGGACCTACACCTTTTAAAAACTTAACAGGAGAGCTTATGTCTCTCATCTTTAGACATCAATGGAGGATTGGCGGGGTAAATTGCGGTCAACGTAATCAACAATTTTTTTTTGTAATTGCGTGGATATATTGTAAAACTCAACGCCCATCCCAGGAGATAATTGCGGCTGGATATGTTTATCAGCAAGCCAGACCACGCGGCCATCTAATTCTATCTCTTCATGCTTGGCGCCCAAGGGCAGCCAAAGTCTTAAAACTTCATTGAGATTAAAAATTTTATTAGTAAATATAAACGTTCCAATGGCACTTAAGTTAAATGCCTTGCCTTCGAATGTCTCTTCTGACCTTGAGAATTTCTGCCTGAACTTTACGTCTAATTTAATAGGCAGGCGCTTAAACCTGCGGCGCAAATGCTTTTCGGAAATTGAGGATAAAACCTCCTCTTTTTCAAAACTTGCCAAAGCAGATTCTTCGCTGAAATAAATCTCAAACACGTCATCTAACAAAAGCATTGAGAACACATTCTTTATGTGCGCCGGAACATTATAAAATTTTATCCGCGCCTTATGATTGCAAACATTTTTATAGGCAATTGCCAAGGCAGAAAGGCCCATATAGTCAATAATATTAACGCCTTCAAAATTGCAGACTATCTTTTTAAAATCTTCGCGCAGCAACTCTCCGACTATCTCGATAAAATCCGAGGCATTGACGTCAAAATTGCCTTTTAACTCTAAAATTACTGCATCTTTAACTTTGCGAATATGTATATCCATCTTTTTTATAGCACAGATTAACACTAGTCTACGAGGGACGATATCTTTACGCCTTCAAGACTATAAAGGCATTTATGGCAAACAAGGCTACTAAGGCAATAAGAGAAAATGGCTATCAAGGCAAGATATGGCTATCTTATCTACCTTTTAAAAGCTCTGTTATCTTGATGCCCTTTATAGCCCTGAATGACTTGCATGCCTTAATAGACTTGGAAGCATCTAAGTTTATCCGCGTTCTCTCCAACAATAAATATAGCATAATTTTATTCATAAAAGAAGCGAAAACCTAAGGATTTTACACCGCAAAACCGCAAAAATTCGCAAAGACGCAAAGAAATGCCAGTGAGAGGAACTTTGCGCTTTTGCGGAATAAGATTTATCTTAATTTTGCGTTTTAGCGTTTAAAAATTTGTGAATAACCTGAACTTCTTAAGCCGCGATTCTATGTCCTGCCTGGTCAAATCCTTTGTCTTATTTACCCCAAAACCTTCTACGTTAAAACTGGCGCTGACCGTAGCATATGCCAATGCCTTGCGCAAGTGCTGGCTGTTTATCTTTTTTTGTGTGGATAAGTAGCCCATCAGGGCTCCGGCAAAAGTATCGCCAGCACCGGTTGGGTCTACAACCTTATGCACTGGATACGCCGGAAGAGAAAACATTAAGCCCTTAGAATAAAATATTACGCCGTGCTCGCCTTTTTTAATTACTACAATTTTGGGCCCCAGCCGAAGCAGGCATTTGGCTGCCTGGTATAAATTATGCTCTGAAGTTAAACTGCGCGCTTCCTGGTCATTAGCAACAAAAAGGTCAGCCCTTTGCATAACTTTAAGAAGTCGCTTCTTTTTATTATTTATCCAATAATTCATACTATCTAAGCCAACTAAACCAGGCAAATGCATTGTATCTAAGAGAGATGCTTGGATATCTGGGTCAACGTTGGCAAGGAATATATTCCTGATTTTACGGTGATGCTCCCTCACTTCTAATCTAAAACTATTCAATACGCCTAACTCTGTTGCTAAGGTAATTGCTGCATTCATATCAGCGCGATATTCACCCTGCCAGCGAAAAGTCTTGCCCTGCGTTTTTATCAAACTTGCCAAAATAATTCCTTTCTTATGCAAAAATTTAAGATGTTTTTGCGGAAAATCCTTGCCTATAATTGAGACCAGAATAACCTTTGTGAAAATTCTGGCGCTCATTGAAAAATGTACAGCAGAGCCACCCAACATCTCCTTTCTTGCACCATAAGGAGTTTTTACGCTATCTAATGCTACTGTGCCAAGAACTAGGATACTCATATTATTCGTATTGCGTATTGTGTATTGTGTATTGCGAGAAAACGTTAATAATTATTGATTTTCTTCCACAAATTTCTTTATCTCTTCGATATTTTCCAAGATAAGCTTTGCTTTGCTTAAGCCAAAAGAAAAAGGATACGGATCATCTGCATTTCTCTTTATTACTAATAGTGGCTTACCTTTAAATTCACTGCGCTCGATCATGTAGAGCTCCTTTCTTTGACGCGGATGACCGCTGATTGGAAGATGCGGATTACCGCGGATAAATTAAATTCTTGTTATTTTTATGATTTCGTATCTTAACACCCCAGCCGGGACATTAATCTCGACTACGTCCTTTTCCTTGCGGCTTAACAGGGCTTTGCCTATGGGTGAAGTTATCGAAATCTTTCCCTCGTTATAATCTGCCTCTGCTTCTGAAACCAAAGTATATTCCAAAATTTCTGCGCTATCCAAATCCTTAAGCGTGACTTTTGCTCCGATAAAAATCTTGTCCTTAGGAATATCCTCATCATCAATAATACGCACATGGCCTAATTTAAATTCAAGCTCGTGTATACGCTCTTCGTTTAATGCTTGCGCTTCTTTGGCAGCATCGTATTCAGCATTCTCGCTTATATCGCCATGAGCGCGCGCTTCACCTATTGCCTTAGAAAGTTTCTTGCGTTTCTCGCCCTTAAGAAACTCCAGTTCTTTCATTAATTTTTCGTACCCAGCGCGGGTTAAGTACACTTCGTCCATAGGAAATCCTTAGCAATCAGCACATAACAACTTCAAGACTATAAAGGCATCTATGGCAAACAGGGCTAGTAAGGCAATAAGGGAAAATGGTTATCAAGGCAATATGGCTATCTTGTTTGCCTTTTAAAAGCCCTGTTACCTTTATGTCTTTTATAGCCTTAAATGCCTTGTATGCCCTGATAGACTTTGTTTTGTATTGTGTTTACAATTGGTTTATGTTAGCAGATTGTCGCGAGATTGTCAAATGAGGCAAGAATTAGCTCATAGCTCATAGGTCGTAGGTATCACTTATCACACTTGTTGCAGAGGTCAGGATTTTTCTGGGAGGGTTTGATTTTGAAAATTTTTGCAGCTATAAGTCTGTATAAGAACCCTTCTAAGGGAACCTTACATTTTTTGCAGCGTTTTGGCATCTATTTTCTCCTTCTAAAAATTAATCCCAAAAGCCCTAACCATAAGAGCGATAAGGTTGCTGGCTCGGGGATGACTTTTAATGATATATCTGCATAGGCATAATTTTCTACTAATGACTCACCTTTTATATTAGGGTCTATTGGCGTTGCGCCCATCCACAAAACATGGCTGCCTAAAAGGCCATATATACCATATGGTGCTCCAATTTCAAAAAACTCTATTGCTGTACTACTCTGTGAGTAAGCAAGTTCATTCTGAAAACTTGCCCCGCCATAAAATTCTTTGTAGTAACCACCATATTCTATAGATTGAATTATATAGTCCGAGGAGACACTCCCTTCAAATTCTGTATCTGCAGCATTTTCTTCTGTGACTACAATATTACCAAAAACATCTAATTTAACTTCAAGTGGAATTAATCCAGTTTCTCCTGAGTCCGACCTCAATACAAAAATTGCATCATGCTCGCTGTAGGCGCCTTCGTCACCCCACCAGTGCATAGAAAACCATGCTGGACCATATCCATCAGGATATTCTACTCCCGGAGGATAATAATATATCCCAAACCAAGATTTTGCTGGACCTATTGTCTCAGGAGGACTTTTTAACTCTAATTCTGGCCATAAACCTACTTCTGTAGGGTCATTAATCCAATCAATATAAACAGAAGCTAAGGCAGGAATTGCGCTTATTAATAAAAATACAGCGCTAAGAATTAAAATTATTTTCTTCATCTTTTACTCCTTTTAGTACATACTGCATTGCGGACTCAAAAATTAGAAGCGTCCCCTTTTTCGCAAGCTTCAATTATTCCTTGTTCACCGCCTATTTTAACTCCAATTTGGGGAAGTTGCAAGGAAGAAGACAGGAAACGAAGATGCTAGATGCTCGATGCTGGATACTAGTCAAAACTGTATGATGGATTAAACGAAGTAGAAATCTATAATACTAAATGCTATAATAGACGCATGGCCTGGAGAATTAAAAAGAAATTTAAATCTTTTCAAGATGCGCTTGAGTTCTATAAACAAGAATATCTTGGCATTGATACTGATATTAGAAACAAGCAAATATACTTCACAGAATCAGCCTTCCCACATCTTATTGGTCTAAGCCATAGAGGTGAAACTAATGCTACAATTTTACTGGGAAAAATATATAAAGGTGAATTAACTTTCAAAAATAGCAAATATCAACATTATCGCCTATGTCATTTACCGAGTATCAAATTATTATATAAACACCCTGATGAAATTTGGCGGAATTCCAAGATGAGAGATATGAACATTATTTGAAATATATCAGCTTAGGCAAATCAAAACATATTCCTGCTCAAACCTTTATAGTTAAAAAAACAGATAAAGGACTCTATGTACCTGTTACTTGTTATCCCGTTCACGAAGGATATCTTAAAAAAATAAAATCCACAGCTTTGCTGTGGACTAAGAGTGGCGTTGAGCAAGTCGTCTCAGATCCGACCTCGCCACTGCGCTGCAAGGAAGACACATCTAGGTCTGAGAAGCCGTCTTCCTGAGGATTAATTCTGGGTTACCCCTTGGGAATCCTCAAACCCAATTAAATTATAACATATTATACTTAATTTCAAGCTTTTGTCAATATATATATAATATATATCCCTCTATTTGTTTAGCGCGATTTCAGAAACATCCCCTATTAAAAATTTTAGGCTTTTTGTGAGGAAAAACGGTTTCCTAGAGGCTGAATTTGACATTTGACATTTGGATTTTATTTGGCATTTGGATTTCGAAATTTGGAATTTATCACCTCTCTCTACTCGCTACTCTCTACTCGCTACTTTAATCTGTAATCTGTAAACTGTTAACTGTGAACTAAATTAAAAAGCCCACCGGTTTAACCAGTGGGCCTTTTTAATTTCTAAGGGAGCATCGACCTACTCTCACATAGCCTTACGGCTACACTACCATCAGCCCTGAAGAGCTTAACTACCGTATTCGGAATGGGAACGGGTGCCCGCCTACGCTCAATTGCTTTCGCGTTGAGCTTCGGCGAGGTCTCGCTGTAGCTGAACACAAAAAGTATTCAGCGAAGGCGGATTTCCCCTTTAGGAAATAAAAAAGGGCGCACTTATCTACTCTCACATAGCCTTACGGCTACACTACCATCGACCTTGAGGAGCTTAACTACCGTATTCGGAATGGGAACGGGTGTTTCCCCCTCAGAATGAGCACGCCCAATAAATTTAAATAAATTTATTGATTACGGAGATTAGATTATTGATTACAGCGATTAAAAATTACTAATCTGTGTAATCTGTTTTTAAAATCTGTGTAATCATTTTTAAAAACAACTAAATTTCAAGATAACCTGCTGACAACCAGCCAAGTTACTTACTGTAAACAGTACACTGTTAACAGTAAACTTTACAAAGTGGCCAAGCCGATTGGCTTATTAGTACTCTTCAGCTAAAATCCTTACGGATCTTACACTCAGAGCCTATCAAAGTCGTAGTCTACGACCAGCCTTTATCCCGTCTTGCGACGGAAAGGGATACTTATTCTTGAGATTGGCTTAGCACTTAGATGCCTTCAGTGCTTATCCAGTCCGAACATAGCTACCCAGCATATGCCCTTGGCAGAACAACTGGTACACTAGAGGTTCGTCTTTCCCGGTCCTCTCGTACTAGGGAAAGCTTCTCTTCAAGTATCCTGACGCCCACAGCAGATAGAGACCGACAATTCTGTTACTTTCTACTATTTCAGTAGAAGGCCTAAACATTTCTGTTAGACTCTACATGTCGCCATGTAGTTCGGACTGTATCTTATTCACTAATTTTAGTGAATTTCTGGCATACAGTCTCTGAGGAGTCCACGCAAGAAATAACATCTTCTAATTTTAATTTTCGATATTTGCCGCTTGCATTCATTGAGAATGCCAGATTCAATATCTTAATTAAACCATTCTTCTTTAAATGGTCTCCTTGGCTCATCAAATTTACGACTTTAGCAAACTTTTCAAAGTCTTTCTGTTTTGATGAAACAAGGGGATATTTTTTGAAGAACGGTATGATCTTTTTGCGGAGATCGTTTAAATTTCTCACAACAAAAACCGAAGTTAAATCCCTTGGATTATTAGAGTCGTTTGGCTTTATATAGCCACAGCCAAATTTCCTTTTAATTGCCCAAAGAACTTCGCTTCTATTTTGGTGCTGAGAGACGTGAAATTCTGGAATTACTTGAATTCTTAATTTCACATTATTGCTTTTCTGTATTGTTATTGAAAAGCAACCTTCTCCGTCAACAAAACCACTAATATAGTAAGATGCTATCCCGCCTGGCCTTTCCTGCTGATTGTCTGCACTCATATCTTCTCACTCCTTGAATATCTCTAATTATACAATGTAGAGACTAAATCATCAAGTAGTAATATGAGATTCTCAGATTTTCCAGCATATAGCCAGATTTAAAGACAGCTAACGGTCATTTAACTGTCTCACGACGTTCTAAACCCAGCTCGCGTACCCTTTTAACCGGCGAACAGCCGGACCCTTGGGACCTTATCCAGCCCCAGGATAGGATGCATATTGTTCCGCTGTTACCAGCGGTATAGACTATACCATCATCCCGACATATGTCGGGAGCTCGGCGTCTGATAGGGTCTTAACAAATATCCCTATCTCACTCTTTCGAGATCAGTCGTTACGGGGTCATAATAAATTCAAAAATCAAATATTAAAAATCAAAATTACATAGCAAAATTCAAAAATTTTAAATTCGGGATCCACGAAAGTGGGTCGTGTCATTTTGCATTTTGATTTTTGCATTTTGAACTTAGTTAGACTTCCCACGGTATTGTCCGTATTATTATACTACGGAGTCCACCGTTATTAGCCGAATTTTCTTTAGCAGTTGCCTGCTAAAGGGCCAATCCTTAAATTAGCCGACATCGAGGTGCCAAACCGCGCTGTCGATATGAACTCTCGAGCGCGATAAGCCTGTTATCCCCGGAGTACTTTTTATTCGTTGAGCGATGGCAATTCCATATTAAACCACCGGATCACTAAGCCCTACTTTCGTACCTGCGTTTCCTGTCGGAATTGCAGTCAAGCTCCCTTATGCCTTTACACTCACCAGGCGATTGCCGACCGCCTTGAGGGAACCTTTGGGCTCCGCCGTTATCTTTTAGGAGGAAACCGCCCCAGTTAAACTGCCCGCCTGACACTGTTCCCCTGGTCGATTCAGACCATAGGGTTAGAATTTTAGTAAAATAAGGGTGGTATTTCACCGACGACTCTGCCTAACCTAGCGGCTAGGCCTCAAAGTCTCCCACCTATCCTACACATATCGGACCAAAATTCAATATCAGGGTACAGTAAAAGTTCCGGGGTCTTTTCGTCTTGCTGCGGGTAGACGGCATCTTGACCGCCACTACAATTTCGCCGAGTCTCTCGTCGAGACAGCGCCCATGTTGTTACACCATTCGTGCGCGTGGGAACTTACCCCACAAGGAATTTCGCTACCTTAGGACCGTTATAGTTCACGTTCTCCCTATGTCGCCATAAGGCGTGGATCATATCTTCTTCCTAATATTTTAGGAGCTGGCGTGTGATCTCTGAGGGGTCATAATAAATTCAAAAATCAAATATTAAAAATCAAAATTACATAGCAAAATTCAAAATTTTAAATTTTAATTTGTCATTTTGCATTTTGATTTTTGCATTTTGAACTTACTTGGACTTCCCTGCGTATTGTCCGCACTCAAAGATTTTTACCAAATTGGTACTTTGAGATGCACGGATGTCCACGCATACAGCCAGATTTGTTTCAGGAATTACTTCCTGAAGCCGCAACATATTTACGGCCGCCGTTTACTGGGGCTTCGGTTCTAAACTTTTCTCTGACTTACGCCAAAGATAATTCTTTCCCTTAACCTTCCAGCACCGGGCAGGTGTCAGTCCCTATACTTTGTCTTTCGACTTTGCAGAGACATGTGTTTTTACTAAACAGTCACACGGGCCACTTTACTGCGACCCCGATTATTCATCGGGGCACCCCTTCTCCCTAAGTTACGGGGCTAGATTGCCGAGTTCCTTAACGAGAGTTATCTCGATCGCCTTCCCATATTTATGGGTATCTACCTGTGTCGGGTTACGGTACGAGCAGATAAATGATTTCTTAAAGTGGTTTTTCTCGGCAGCATAGCATCAGCTGCTTCCCCTAATCCGTAGAAGAGGGTCCCCATCACCTTTTACCTCGATTTCTCGAGGCTACGGGCTTAAACCCAGACATCCAACACTGGGCACAGCCTAGCTTTCTGCGTCACACCTTAAGTAAAGCACCACTCACCTGGTATCCGAATATTAACGGATTGTTCATCGCCTACGCCATTTGGCCTCGGCTTAGTCTCGACTAACCCTGGGTGGATTAACCTTCCCCAGGAAACCTTAGATTTTCGGCGTGTTCGTTTCTCGCGAACATTTTCGCTACTCATACCGACATTGTCTCTTCCGTATAGTCCAGCAAACTTTACAATTTGCCTTCAACCCTTAACGGAATGCTCCTCTACCAATTCCCAAACCCGAGGGTTTAAGAATTTCGCGGCTTCGGTGATAAGCTTAAGCCCCGATTATCTTAGGCGCAAAACCGCATCGACCAGTGAGCTGTTACGCACTCTTTAAATGATGGCTGCCTCTAAGCCAACATCCTGGTTGTCTAAAGCGATTCCACATCCTTTACCACTTAGCTTATTCTTAGGGACCTTAGCCGGCGATCTGGGCTGTTACCCTCTCGACCACAGAGCTTATCCCCTGCAGACTGACTCCTATAATAAGGTGTAATGGTATTCGAAGTTTGGTTGGATTTGGCAACGATGTTCTCGTCCCTAGTCCATTCAGTACTCTACCCCCATTATCCATTTTATAAGGCTAGTCCTATAACTATTTCGAGGAGAACCAGCAATAACTAAGTTTGATTAGCCTTTCACCCCCACCCACAGCTCATCCCAGGACTTTTCAACGTCCACGGGTTCAATCCTCCATCCGCCTTTCGACGGACTTCAATCTGACCATGGGTAGATCACTTAGCTTCGGGTCTATTGTGCAATACTCGTTCGCCCTATTCAGACTCGCTTTCGCTACGCCTTCCCCCGTCAACGGGGTTAAGCTTGCACTGCACAATAACTCGCCGGTCCATTATGCAAAAGGTACGCCGTCATCCCGATTGCTCGGGACTCCGACCGCTTGTTAGTTCATGATTTCAAGTTCTATTTCACTCCCTTAAAAAGGGTTCTTTTCAACTTTCCCTCACGGTACTTGTTCACTATCGGTCCAAACTAGTATTTAGCCTTACCCCATGGTCGGGGCAGATTCTCACAGGATTTCACGTGTCCCGTGATACTTGGGTATCCAATCCATCCAAAATAACTGTAATTTCGCCTACAGGGCTTTCACCTTCTTTGACCGGCCTTTCCATGCCGTTCGACTATTACAATTACTTAAGACGACAAACTGTGTTTTGTCTAATCGGACCCCACTACCTCCTCGTAACAACGCACACAGACTATCACGTTACGAAGATTTAGGCTGTTTCCTTTTCGCTCGCCGCTACTGGGGAAATCGAATTTCTTTTTCTTTTCCTTGGGCTACTGAAATGGTTTACTTCGCCCAGTATTGCCTCAGCTAACTATTGATTGATTAGCCGATTACGCCCTATTAAGAGCGCAGGGTTTTCCCATTCGGAGATCTTCGGATTAACGCCTGTTTGCGGCTACCCGAAGCATATCGCTGCTTACCACGTCCTTCATCGCACTGTTTGACCCAGTTATCCATCATGAACCGTTAGTAGCTTGACCACATCAAAAAACTCTCGGCTCGATTGTCCGCATTTGTTACCTTGAAATTTAGTTGTCAAAGAACGTATCCGCAGATGATCACAGATGTAAAATCACAGATGATCGCAGATAAAAATTTTTACCGCGAGATACGCGGATAAAATCTATTGTAAAAAAAATTTTTCTTTTTTTGTTGGTGGAGGTGATCGGAGTTGTCCGCCAAAAACCTTTGGCGGATCCGCCAATCTTTGTGGCGGAAACCGCTACTACCAAATCGCCTCAAATTTTTGTGGAGGTGAGGCGATTTGAACGCCCGACCTCATGCTTGCAAAGCACGCGCTCTCCCAACTGAGCTACACCCCCAAATTTTTGCGATTTAGTGGTGTTCTCCTACGCTCAAATGTTTCATTTCGCTATCACTCATTGCACGTTTGAGCTTCGAAGAACATTCTACGAAGCCAAACACGAACGAGCAAAGCGAGGAAGTATTTTGGCGTAGTAGAATGGGCCCAAGAGGTTTCGAACCTCTCACCCCCGCGTTATCAGCACGGTGCTCTACCAACTGAGCTATGGGCCCGCAATTCATTGCATGTAAATTGATTACAGCCAGACCCATACCCATTAAACTCAAAGAACTATTCGCTGCATTAATCTGTGCTCATCTTTAATGAGCAGACAATTTATGGAGCGTAAGCGACATAAATTGTAGGCCGAAGGCCGTCTGCGAATTAAAATAGCCAAAACCAGGAGAAATTCTGGCTTTGAAACTTTTTTAATTTTCTAATATCAATCTAGTCATCCTGACAGTTCGTCAAGATTGTATAGTAAAATATTAGAAAGGAGGTGATCCAGCCGCACTTTCCAGTACGGCTACCTTGTTCATGTTTTCCCTCATGTTACCATGAAGCATGGACTATATCTTCATCCTTGACATCGAAGATGTCAAGGAGCCGGCGTGTAGTCTCTACGGGGTCATAATAAATTCAAAAATCAAATATTAAAAATCAAAATTACATATTAAAATGCAAAATGTTTTAAAAATTTTAATTTTTGCATTGTCATTTTGATATTTGATTTTTGCACTTTGAATTTACTTAGACTTCCCTCGGTATTACCCACTGCTCAAAAGCAGCCGGGTTTCACCGATACAGCCAGATTTTACTAAGAGATTACTCTCTTAGGTCGCACAAAGGTACGACTTAGCGCCAGTCATCCTGCCCACCTTCAGCCCCGATTACTCGGAGATTTCTGGTGTTCAGAACTCCCATCGCTTGACGGGCGGATTGCAGTAGTTTAGAGCTACTCTGCGTTCCCACCGGACGAGCGGATTTCCCGCATCCGGCGAGCCCCAACATTCATCTGAGATTTTAAATATCGAATCTTTTTGAAACCTTCGGGAGTCTTATGCTCTTTTCTTCTTACCATCATCGCAATCTCTTTGAAGATTTCAAAACTTTTTTGCTTGCGGCTTTGCAAAGGATGTTTTTCAAAAAATGGAATCACGACGTTGTAAATATCTCGCTTAGCGTTTATTTCAAAACGGTAACATTGCGAGTGATTACTTCGTGTTTCCTTCTGCACATACACTGCACCGCATCCAAA
Organism: Candidatus Omnitrophota bacterium; assembly: GCA_040753675.1. Lineage (GTDB taxonomy): Bacteria > Omnitrophota > Gorgyraeia > JAHJTE01 > JAHJTE01 > JBFMEB01. Next base: position 27,390 of record JBFMEB010000017.1, read on the forward strand.
AGTTTGTCTTACCTTCTCCAGCAAACCTTTCTCCTTTTCGTGTAGTTTAATATAGAAATGATTATCTATTCTTGGTTGCGAAGAATTACTTTGGTGCGATCTTGTATGCACATAAAAACAACCTTCACCGTCCGTCAAACCAACGATATAATCTGCAGATAACATCAGGTTTCTCCCTTCTCCCGACGGTACATCGGGATACTATGGATCTGCGGACTTCCCGATAAGTAATTACTCCTTACCTTACCGGGATCTCCCTGGATCATTTACAAGACTTTTCCTTACATCCAGAAGCGTACTATTTGTTTTATCTTCCCCATAACACACCGCATGGGTCGATATACGCTTTCCTAATCTGGCTGTATTTTGCCTCAGACCCTCCACCATTAACCTTACGGTTAATGATTGTCATTTCTTTTTGGCTACCTTGCTTTTTTTAGCAAGGAGAGGATTTTAACCTCTTAGTCTTATAAACTGCCAGGCGTGGTTGATTTTGTGTACAAGGCCCGGGAACGTATTCACGGCGGCGTGCTGATCCGCCATTACTAGCGATTCCGGCTTCATGCGGTCGAGTTGCAGACCGCAATCTGAACTGGGGGATAGTTTAGCGATTAGCGCCACCTTACGGTTTAGCAACGCTCTGTTTATCCCATTGTAACACGTGTGTAGCCCAAGGCATAAAGGCCGTACGGACTTGACGTCATCACCACCTTCCTCCTCGTTATCCGAGGCAGTCTCCCTAGACTTGCTTCACTAAAAACTTTCGCCTCTAATGAAATAATAACTAAGGATAATGGTTGCGCTCGTTGCAGGACTTGACCTAACACCTCACGGCACGAGCTGACGACAGCCATGCAACACCTGTGTAAGTTCTCGATTTGACGAGTCGTTACCCTTTCAGGTTCCTACTTCATACATGTCAAGCCTTGGTGAGGTTTTTCGCGTAGCATCGAATTGAACCACATGTTCCACCGCTTGTGCGGGCCCCCGTCAATTCCTTTGAGTTTTAACCTTGCGGTCGTAGTCCCCAGGTGGGGCACTTAACGAGTTATCTTACGGCACTGACCCTTTCGAACCAACACCTAGTGCCCATCGTTTACGGCTAGGACTACCAGGGTATCTAATCCTGTTTGCTCCCCTAGCTTTCGCAGTTCAGTGTCAGAACTTAACTAGAGAGACGCTTTCGCCATTGGTATTCCTCTCGATATCTACAGATTTCACCCTTACACCGAGAATTCTACTCTCTTCGTTAAGTCTCAATCCTGACAGTTTCGAATGCCGTTTCCAAGTTGAGCTTAGAAATTTCACATCCGACTTATCAGGTCACCTACCTGCCCTTTACACCCAGTGAATCCGAGTAACGCTTGCCACCTCCGTATTACCGCGGCTGCTGGCACGGAGTTGGCCGTGGCTTCTTCTCTCGGTACCGTCAATTCTGATTTTTAAAATCAGCTTTTCTTCCCGATCGAAAGAGGTTTACAATCCGAAGACCTTCGTCCCTCACGCGGCGTCGCATAGTCAGGCTTTCGCCCATTGCTAAAGATTCTCGACTGCAGCCTCCCGTAGGAGTCTGGGCAGTGTCTCAGTCCCAGTGTGGCTAAACATCCTCTCAGACTAGCTACCCGTCAAATGCCTTGGTGGGCCGTTACCTCACCAACAAGCTGATAGGACGCGAGCTAATCTTAAAGCGCTCTTGATTGCTCAAAAGCTTTAATTTTTTCACCATGCGGTAAAAAAATACCATCCCGTATTAACCCCACTTTCGTAGGGGTATGCAGGACTCTAAGGTATATTGCTCACGTGTTACTCACCCGTCTGCCGCTATGGTTCGATTTCTCTCACCATCGCTCGACTTGCATGCCTAATCCACGCCGCCAGCGTTCACTCTGAGCCAGGATCAAACTCTCCAAAATTTTGGCTATTAATTTCAAAGAACGATAAAAATTCGACATAGCTAAACATGATAAATATTTAGCGACGTCGAAAAAAAATCCATTCGTCTATGGAATGGATTATTTTTAGAAAGATCTAAATAAAAAAGGCATCTAAAAGAGATGCCCTTTTTTATCATCCTCTTCTAGATTTTTAATTAGGCTGAATTATCAAAAACCTTAAGCTTGGTTCTAACTTGCTTAATTTTCAATAAGTTTGCCCTCATTTGTAATTTTTTAGTTTAACAGATAAAAATTATTTTGTCAAGAGCAAATTTTTAAAAAAATGGTTACACAGATTAAATCCTTCAAACAATATATTTATCAATCTGCCCTAATAAACCGGATCGGGTAAATCATCCCTATCGCAGGGTTTTAGTTTGCTGCAACCAGTTCCACCTGGCGGTTTCTTGACATATACCGCGTTAACGCTGTGAGGCCCATCCATCAGAACAGCAAGATACCAGTTACCAAACTGGTTATAAGTAAAGGGTATGCCTATATTCTGGCCATCTAATTCCCAGTGGTCAAGTTTGTATCCATAACAGGGATTAGAGTTAACATTTACTGTAGAGCCACCCCCATAACTATGAGTGCCTGGCTCAGGATCTGTGGTGCCACACCAGGTAGTAGTGATATTTAGATCATAATTAATCTGCGTAAATACTGCATTTAGTGTGTGGTCAACATTCATAGTAATTGAAATTGGATTGGTTGAACCAGCAGGCGCTCCATCTAATTCCCAATGGTCAAATAAATAATACTGGTTATTAGGAGTGGCGCTCACAGAAACTGGTGTGCCTTCTACATAACTATAATTTCCAGGAGCAGGATTAGTTGTGCCTCCAGAAGAACTTGAAATAGTCAAAAACCTCTCATTCACAACTAAGATTGTTCTTTCTGCAGGAACAAAATTATGCTTGGTTACAGTAAGGTCCATATTGCCGGCTGTGGCTGTTGAAATAGTAAAAATAATCTCGCCGTTAACATCAGTTAAGCCGGTTCCAAACGCATCTGCTGATTTATACAAAGTTACCCTGGCGCCTTGGACTGGATTTGTCCCATCAGTAACTGTTATTGTATGTTCATGCGGGGTGTTATAAACCTGGCTCGGATAAGTGACATTAAATTGCTGCGGTATGTCTGTCCAGATTTCCATTTCCGGGTCGCCTAACAAATTCATAGCAAAAAGGTTCTTTCTTGCTACCAACACACTATCTGGATCAAATGTAGGATTACCATCAAAATCATTTACAATATCTAATTTCATATCATTAAATGCCTGGCCAATATTATATTTTCCATAACTAAAAACTTGCTGGTTAAACCTATACTGTTCGCCTTGGGCTACGCCTTGTGTTTCAGGATTTGGACTTATCCCTATCCAATAATAAACAGTTCTCGCTGCTGCCATAAATGCAATAGCCCAGTCATGTAATGTGCCATAGCCAAAGAGAGCAGAATCGCCAACAGTAAAATAGGAATTAACAGTTTGGCCGGAATTATGAAAATCAAATTTGCCATTGTCACAGGCAGCAACATAAATTACTGAACGCTTATTTGCGTTATTTATTGAAGTGATATCACCTTTTAAAAAATAATTGCTTTTATCTGGAAGTGGAACTGAGTAATATGCTCTAATATTATTGCCATGAGAAAACCATTCAACCAAACTCCTGCCTGGTGAAACATAAGATATAAAATTTGCTTCGGTCAATTCAGCATCTCCGCCTTTATTTAGTTGATCATAATAAAGCCGATAAGTAGTTAAGCCGGCTGGATCTAAGAGGTTGGCTTTTATTGCATCCATTATTATGGCAGAATGATCGCCCGTATCATTTATTTTTGCTCCATTTAAAACAGTTTCTTTTGTCCAGGTGCCTGCAGTAGGATTTTTTTCATAAGCAATAATTTTGTTTACTACAGCAGAAAGTTTTGCGCTTTCATTTGAAGGAATTCTTCCTACATAAGTATCAGGAATCCAACGAATATCATCAGCTAATTCACCATATACACCTGCGCTGCCACCAGTATCCCAATCATATCTGTAACTATCAGCAACACTGCCACCTGCGCAATCAGCATAATAATAATCTGCAGGAACAATATCATTATCGTCAGTATGCCAAGTCACAGGACCAACATAACGGGAGGGCAATTTTATTCCTTCAGTGGGAGTTAAATCCGGCATTCCGCCACCTTGCTCACCAGCAAATAGCAACCAGTCAAATTTAGCAGAATAAAACGGATTATTAGGAGGGTTTGGGCTTGGGTTGGTTATAAATAACCTTATCTTTTCTTGCAAATCTGCTCCTTCTGGATGGGCAGTTTCAATTTCAGTTGTGGTGTAGACTTTTGCCGGAATTCCTTTTTTTGTTTTCCAATCTGCTAAGGGTTGCACTGCAGAAACGTTTTCCGCTAAAGTAATAATTGCATATTGTATAGGAACATCAGCAATAGGAGCCAAAGTTACAGTTTGAGTAGCAGTTATTGATTCTAACGTCTGTTCTTCTGGATAATTATAAATTATTTCTTTAGCAGTTTTTTCAAATACAGGGCTTTTCTCTATGCTTGTCTGTGCAGCTGCTTGCGTCTCATCTAAACTATATTGAATTTTTACTGTGAATGAGGAATTGAAAGTAACTTCATTTGTTAGTAAATTCGCACTTAAAGGATTAATTGCAACGCAGATAAGGCGATGCCCTTTTATTGAACGTCCGCCTAATACCTTAAAAGTATCTTCTGGAAATATCTGTCTTACTGACAAGTATTTATTCCTGACTGCTAAAATCTTTGCCTCATCAGGGCCTGGATTATTTCCCGAAGCCACGCCTTGAAACACTGCGATATTCGGCACAATCCCTAATGAGCGAGAGCCAGTAGCAGTGATAGCAACATTAACATCTTTAGCATTAAATGGAATTTCAAAATAGAATTTTTTATGAGGCAAAAGTGGCAGTCCTAAAACAACGTTAGAACCAAAATCTTTGATTTCGTAATAAATCTTGCTTCCCAATTCTCTTATTATTGGCTCGGGGATAGGAATTGTATATTGTTCGCTGATAAGATTAGTCGGCTCTAAAGCAGGCTCTGTCTGAGTCGCATCAGTAGTAACTGACTCTGAAACTGCTGATTGCACTTTTGTGCTAAAACTAAAAATAAGGCCAATAATCAATAAGATATTAAGACTTGCAATTAATTTCCTTTTCATTTGTTTAATCCCCCCTTAATTTTGCTTCGCAAAATTCACAGATTAGCACAGATAAAAACATGCAGATGGGCACAGATTTTTTTCTTTTAGTGATTTGAACTAGAAAGTCTCTAGAATTGCCACTTTGGGTCATTGTGCTTATTTTCTCTAAGCGGCTGGTAACTAAAAGTATACACACTAAAATTTTGTTTGTCAAGATGAGTTTTTCAAAACTTTAAAAAAGAATTGTGATTACACAGATTAAAATTCAAATTCTTAATACATCCTGCCACCGCCACTGCTGCCACCGCTGTCCGGATCCACAGTAACAATGCCAGGCACTGCCTCATCACCCGTAACAGTGTAGATATTTCCGGTATTGTCAACCCTGAAACTGCGTTTACCAGTATAGCCGCTAAGTTTTGGCTGGGCAATTACTGTAAAAGTATTGGCGCTTAGGTCCTCGCTAACTGAACTAAAGGCATAACCCCTGCTTTCTCCTGAACTTAAAAAATTGTTAAATCCCAGTGTGGGATTTACCACCTCTAAATCGGTTAAGCCCCGAGGATAGGTTTTATAAAGCGTCCTGTAGACTTCAAAAGCAGCAGAAAGCTTGCCTAAAGTAGTAATTGCACTTGCCTCATTTATGTTTATGTAAATGCGTAAAATAATAGGCAGGCTTAATAAAAATAAGATAACTATTAAAAAGCTTGCTATGAGAAATTCAATCAGCGTGAAAGATCTATTAGAAAATTTTAAAAATTTAAAAATCATTCTTTCCTCCTTCAAAGGTTTCTGCCAACGATATAAACAAAAGCCCTGTTAGCAATAACAGGGCTTTTTATTTAACATATACACAAGTTGGAATTGCAATTAGTAAGCAACGCAATATGGATCCCTTGGATCAGGCCCGCAAGATAAATTAGTAGGATCGCGTTCACAACAACCGCACAAAGGATTCTGGCGACAATAGGAAGTTACTGTTCCTGTGCCAGCGTCTTGGCATTGACAAGTACATATTGGATACTTATCAATACTTACACAGCCTTGCTTACCTTGCTTTATCTCGTCTGCACACGATATAGATTCACGCGAACAAGTCCCAACAAGCTCCTCCTCTATGAGTTTTGGCGCAGTGGTTGTCTTCGGTGGAGCAGTAGTTGTTGGTGGCGCAGTTGTTGTTGGTGGCGGCGTGGTTGTAGTGGCCACGCAGCTACATGTGCGCGTATCCAAAGTAGATCCCGCACTGCAGGTACGTGTACAAACGCAACTACAAGTGCTCGTATTCAAAGTATAACCAGAAGGACAAGATGTTGTCGGGCATCCGCAAATGCAATTTGGATAAGTGCCTTTTTGCACTTTAGGACTAGTGCAAGGCGCACAAGTTGGCGGCGGAGCAGTTGTTGTTGTCGGAGGCGGTGTGGTTGTAGGTTCTTGATCATCCCCGTCTTCAAGCCTACCAAATGACCCTTCACCTTCTCCATAGCCAATTGGCTCCCACGGACCAGAAGGAGCGCCTGCATAATAAGCAACTCCACCTACTAACTCTGCAGTTGAACCTATACGGAAACTACGCTTTCCAGTGATACCTGATTGACTCGGATTAGCTTCAATTAAAAATCCATATTTAGGCTCTATACTTGTGTCAATTGTAAAATTATAACCTTGCTTTTTATAAATCGAGCCAGATATAAAACCCGCTTCAACTAAAGGAGGAGAAAAAGTTGCCAGATTAGAGAATGTCGCTGGATAGTTCTGATACACTGCCCGGTATGCCTCAAAACCAGAACCAAGCTTATGTAGGCTGGCAACAGCAGCTGCCTCATTAGACTTAATTTTAGAGTTCAAAAAATTAGGAATTGTAAAAGCCAGGGCTATTGCCACAATGCCTATAATTCCTAAAAGCTCTAAGGTGTTAAAACCTTTTCTTCTCTTGATGTCAATTTCTTGTTTTCTCATTTTAAGCCTCCATTTTGCTTTCAGCAAAATCACTAATTGAAAAAGCACTTTTGTGCAACCCTCACTTTTTCTATTATATCACATTATTACTAAATAGCCACTCATAAAATTCAAATTTTCTAAAATCTGTGTAATCTACCATTTAATCTGTGTAATCAATAGGGCTGAACTAATTTTGTGAAGCCCTATAAATAAAAAACCTATTCTTCTTGGAATAGGTTTTTACCTTTGCTTTCGGTAGCCTGACTGTCCAAGAAGGACTCATGGCTTTGCCCAGACTTCGCAAAATACTTATCGTGTTTTGCTTCGTCTGGTCCGCCGAAGCTGAACGCGTAAGCAATTCAGCGAAGGCGGAGCCCCATACTTACGCATGGTTTGCCTTTTTCGAGCATATCCTAATTGTCAATATAAAGTATAACACTAAAAATTATATATTTCAAGGCAGAGATTATGATTATTTTTATCGTAACTTATTGCAAAATAAATAGTTATGAAAATTTTCTATTTTACCTTCACTATTATATAATCATTATTATGATTATAAACTTCTTCAAAAAACCTCTTATCCTTAAACTTCTCTTTATCAATATCTATTCCAAAACCATCTTTGAATTGCGAACCTAAGGCTCCGTAATTAATCAAATTTTGGGAAAAAAATATGTGAGTAGCCTTATATTTCTTAAGTAGGTTATATGCCTCTTTCGGGCTTTGAGTCTTATACATATTATAGATATCATCCTGAACAACTGCGCCAGGGCTTTTTATGTAGGGAAAATCTACATTACGCAAAGGAAAAAGCCCGCCTAAAAGAGACTTGCCGCCACAGACTCCGGCAAACATCTGGACTCGATAATAATCAGCTACAATGCGGTCGGTTTCGTTAGAATTATTCCTAAACCAAACTGCGGCGTTGTATTCATCAACAGTAATGCCAGGGTTTTTTATTCTTACATACCAGCCAAAAGATTTATGTATGTCAACTATTAAAATTATGGCTAAACCGATTACTACAAAATATTCTATTCTTTTTATCCATATTTTAAAAAAAATAAATATTTCATCAATTAATATTGCACTTATGATTGCTAAGGGCTGTGCTAAAAAGCAATAAAACCTAAAACCTTCCAAGGGCTTAAATATAGTTGACCAGGCTAAATCCCCTCTTTTAATCAATCTTAATATTGCCTCATTCTGAGTTTCTAAAAAGGGAATTAATGCCCAGAGAAAAATTAGCCATATGAAAGGTCTTATTTTTGAAGGCGAAAAAGTGAAAAAAACTAACAAGCATATTGCACTGTATAATTCTATAACGCCAATAACCAGACCATATTCTTTCAAATGCTGGGCCGTGGTATAAAGGCCTGATGAAGTCACCAAGGACTTCACCCACCACCAGTAAAGATTTTTCGGCGCCCACCACCAGATAGTAAGAATTTGAGAAAATATTATTGCCACCAGCACATCAACTAAAAAGTCCCTGCGTAAGCCAAATTCTATTATTAAAGCCAAACTTACCAACAATAAGATGATTACAGCCAAAAAATAACTAAGATGGGTAAGGAAATTTATCGCCAATAGGAAAGACAAACACAACACCCATAGCCACCTCTTCTTATCCTCAAGGTCATTACCTATTTTAGCCCGCCATACAAGAGATATTATATAAATAGGAAGCAAAAACAGCGTTAAAGACTGAGGATCAGATATGCCGCTCCAGTAATTAAACGAAGGGGTTAAACTTAAAAACATTGTGGCTAAATAACCTATTCTTTTGTTAAATAACACTTTGCCGAGAAAGAAAATTGACAAAGGAGTCAAGGCTTCTATGAAAGGCACTATGCGCGAACTTACTGTTGCGATATCCAGATTAAATAACCAGCTAAAAAAGGCAAATAAAAACGCAGATATAGGCGGATACCAAAGCGGCACTTGGCCATAGGCAATATATCGAAGGCAAAATTTAGGCAAGTAACCATGGTCTTTAAAATATTGGGCTATTGAAATTCTTTCCCAGATGTCGGCATTAAGAGTCAGTAAATGCGGGTCTATTTGCAAGCGAGGAGCAAGCCTTAAATATAAGCCAAAGGCGTAAACCAAACCTAAAAATAAAACTTCAAGTTTATGAGTAAAGATATATTCCTTTAACCTGTTAATCATATTAAAGTTATCTTAACATAAAAAAATCTCCTTCACAAGAATCTAAAGGAGAAAATCTAAAACGAACCTATCTTGAATCTAATCTCTATCTATAAACTACATTAGTTATCCCTGTAGTATAAAGCCCGCGAATTTTTAGGGGCCTTTCTGATTCTACGCTGACAGCGCCATCAGAATAAGTAATGGTATCCTCAAGCAAACGCAACATTTTTATCTGGTTATTTTTTAGACTGTCAGCATAAATATATCCGTAGACATTGCCAATTAACTCCTCAATTTCCTGAGTATAGATTAAACCCTGAAACTGAGCATAGACATTCCAGGTAGGGTCATCAATATTATAATAATATCCCACATTCACGCTGTTTATCCCTGCGGTTGCGGCAGGGACCAAAATAACTGCCTTGGTTTTAGAATAATAATCTAAATTAACAGATAATCCGCTGTTTCTATTTACAAAAATCAACAAACCTTTGCCTTTTATAAAATCGCTCCCTGTCTCTTTAGTGCCACCAACATAAGATGCGTATCCTATATTAACTTGAGTAGCACTAATCAAACCAATCTTATCTCCCAGATAAGAGTTAGAGCTAGTTGTGATAGTGCCGGTTGCTATTATATTGCCCGGCCCTTCTAAAGGAGAGATATTTGTAGTAGAAATGGTTACGTTTCCGTTAACGAATATGTTCCTGCCTTTAAGTTGACGATAAGGAGAACTTGTGCCTATGGTTAAATTGCCTGCAGGGACTAATGTGGCTTTAGAGAGCAAATTATCAAAATAAGTGGTTATTAATGCTGGCTTAGAAACAGAAAAAGTGCACTCCTCTGGATTAGTTGTGCAATCAGCAGTGCTGTTGTGTATTGCTGAAGGATTATAATTAGTAAGCACTCCTCCTACATAAGCATTACCGTAAACACCATAAGTATCATTTTCCAAGTTAGTAAGATTTAAATCGCCTGCCACATATAGATTTTTAGCTTCTGAGCTTTGGCCCCAAAGCGTCCGGTTTGGTCCGGGAGCAGAGACTATGCTTACGCTTGAACTGTCAAAATAACTTGTAGCAAAAAATTTCGAAGAATTCCAATCTGAACATCTATAAGTTTTACATCTAAAGGTCTGACATTTAAAAGTCTGACATTTAAAAGTCTGACAATTGAATCTTTGGCAATTAAATTTCTGACAATTGAAAGTATTACAATTAAAAGTCTGACAATTGAATCTTTGGCAATTAAATTTCTCACACTTGTATTGAAAACAGCGCCTTGACCAACCGCCCTCACACACTGTGTTAATAGGCCCTGTATACTCCCAATACCAATCATTGCATGAAGGCGGAGCCCATGCTAAATGAAACTTACCACCGGCTAAGATAAATTTTCCTTGGTTTGGAGCATCATAATAAGCTCCACCACCACATATTGCCTGCCAATAAGTTGTATTGCAGTAGTTAAGGATCGGCCCGCCTGCTATCCTTCCTGGGCAGATTAAAGCTGTATCACCGCAACACGGATAAGCAGGATAATAAACTCCGTCTAAACAAATACAATCAGAATTCGCACAGCAGGTATCATTATTCGCAGGGCAGCTGGTGGGATTAATCATATCAGGACAATTAAAATTATTATAAGAAGTATCACAGCAAGTGGAACTCCCAAGTGTACAGTTACTTGAGTTATAAGAGGTATCACAGCAGGCGAGTGTGCCATTGAAGCAAGTTGACTCATTGTAAGACGTATCACAGCAGGCAAGTGTGCCATTGAAGCAAGTTGACTCATTGTAAGACGTATCACAGCAGGCAAGTGTGCCATTGAAGCAAGTTGACTCATTGTAAGACGTATCACAGCAGGCAAGTGTGCCATCAGCACATGTTGACTCATTGTAGCAGGTATAACAACACGTAGAATTTGGACAATACGGACAAGTAGTATCATTATAACAAGTAGCACAACAAGCAGAATTTGGACAGGTAGGACAAGTTGAAGAATTATAACAAGTAGCACAACAGTTAGTATCACAAAGATTGCAGTCAGAGGCGTTATAATATACATCGCAAACCTTAGAGATACAAACGTCTGCTACTGCGATTGGGTCTGGATCTTTTATTAGCGCGTTATACTTTTTTAAGTTGGGGATTATTGGATAACTTGCCTCTGCCTCCAATTCTATGCCATTTACATCTTTATTTATACTAAAACTTATGGAACGCATAACCAGAGGTGAGCCATTAACAAGAAATTTTCCGTTGAGCGTCATATTAGCAGAGCGGGCTGTCTGGTCAGCATAACTAATCGCAAATTCCAATGTATCTGCCCCCATTTTTATGGTTTTATTAACATTGTCTATGCTGTTTAAATCATTATCAAATGATAACACATATTCTAAAAAATAGTTTTTGGCTGACTCAGCTAAATACCCGGCTTTAAGCGAATTAACCTGGATTACATACTGGTCAAGCCTGCGGCCAACAACATTAATTGCGCTCATTGCGGCTACGCTAAAACCAACTAAAAGCCACAAAGCCAGCATTAATGCAAATGCCTTTTTATCAGTTTTTATCATTGTAAACCCCGTTAGAGATTTGAAATGAAACTTTTCTTTATGAATAGAGTTAAGTTGCATAAGAAAATGCAATATTCCCCCCCATAAAAGTGATTTACGCCCCGCTTTAGCGGGGCTATCTCTAACGGGGTAAATATCGCGGCATGATGCGGGTCGCTAATTCATAGGCCTTAGTGCCCGTACTATCCTCAACCATAACTCTCATCTGAACCACTTTAATATCAGCGAGAATAGTTGTTCCAGCGCTAATATTAAAATCTCCAGGCGCAAAACCCCTAAATTCAAAAAATCTTACTCTCTGGGCAAGGATATCTTGACCAGCGCTACCCTCAGCCGTACGAATTAACTGTTTAGCATTAGTATCCCAAAGATAATTTATAGAAATATTAGAATCATTAGTATTAAATGTTATTGAATTAGCACTAATTGCCGTTATGCTTATGCACTTGGTTTTTATCTCTTCTGACATCCAACTTAAAGCAAAACCTGCCTCATGAGCTAACTCTTCTTGAACCCTTGTCATTAGAAATAAGTCTATACTTTGAATAATGATAGGCGCAAGCACCGCTGCAATGATAGATAAAACTGCGATAGATATCACCAGCTCTATAAGTGTAAAACCAAAAAATTTTTTCAATCTCATCTTTAATATCCCTGTCCGGCTGGAGTAACTATTTGCCAAAGTTCAATTGCCTTATCTGGTTGAATATCATTTTCTATTCTCACAAATATTCGGATGTAATTACTGCTAACCGCTCCACCAGCCTCACTGACTCTGGCCGAAGAAGAGGATAAATCGCCTGAAAAGTCTGGGTCTATAGCATCTATTCTCACAGTATATTTATAATCCGAATAGGGATTCGCAAAAGAACTTCTATTGGCATAGTAATACTCTGCCTGGTTAAGGTTAGCAAGGAGTGTAAAAAAATCTTCAGCCAGCATAGTTTCCATAATATACTGGCCAAGGTAGGTGCTAGTAGTAATTATTTGAGCAGCTCCGTGACTTTTTATGGCTTGAGAAAATAAGGCATAGAGAGGCAAGAGGGCTATACCAATAATAGCGATAACTGCTAAAAGTTCAATCAGAGTTATGCCTGAATTTGTTGATTTTGGATGGATAAATAATCTATTCAATCGTGACTCTACCGGTAACAGGACTGA